>NZ_JBCIYV010000004.1:0-407256 GCF_050455525.1 Rhizobium sp. 0TCS1.26
TCAGTGATCGGGGTTATAGATCCACACTTCCCACACGTCAACAACCACCGTCGCAAAAACTTCAGAAAATTCGTAAGGTGCTGGTGTTGCTAGCAATTTTTGGAAATCCGACATTCGGCATCCCTAAAGCGCCCTTCAGGGCGACGGGAATGCCGGGCACAAATCCTCTCTCCACAGGCTCGCACCCGATGAGGACCGGTCGCCGCGAGTTCTCCACAATCGGCGACTAGTCCCGGAGTTAAAGAAGCGTGCGTGCGGCAAGGGTCGAGAGGTCTTGCCGATACACCGTCTGATTTGACTTCGGCCCGCGTATTGGGCACATCTTCAGACAAGCCGCCACAAGACCGGCGATCAAAAACAGGGATGGCACGACAGGAATGACGACGCCTCAGGCCATGGTGTCATCGCTGGGTAACGACGCACCGATCCTGGCGGACGGGCGACGCGCGCCGGATCGCCGCGAGATCTCCCTGCGCTGGCTGTCCGGCACCTTCCTCACCGGCATCACCTCGTCGATCCTGATGGGCGTCGCCCTGTTTGCAGCACTCGACGGGCGACAGCAGCTTGCCATTCCCGCCGAAGCCTTCGCCGCCCTCCCCTCGCACAGCAGCGATGGCGTCAGCCGCGGCAAACGCATCTTGGGCGGCAAGGTCGTGGCCAAGCCGACCGGCCGCAAGGTGATGGAAGTCGCGACCTTGGTGAAGGAAGGCAACAAGGAGATCGTCCGCCGCCAGCCCTTCTCCCACGTGCTGATGACGCTTGCCGCCTATCATCAGGCGCCGAAGGACGACTACCCGGCCTTCGATCCCTTGACGATCTTCTCCACCGGCGAGCGTGATGCCGACGAGGCAGCTCCAAACCCCGGCGTCATCTACGGTTCGCAGGTGGAATCCGAGGTCAGCCTGCAGAGCCAGGCGTTTCCCACCAAATCCGTCGACCTTGCCTATGCGCCGGGCATGTCGCTTGACGAAGTGGAGGAGAATGTCCGCACCAACGGTTCGGTGCTGACCGACGGAACGACACAGGTCGCCTCGCTCTATTATGTCGATCCACAGCGCTTCGAAGGCGACGACAACGATCTGTCGGTCGGCATTCCGCTGTCGGCGCGTATCGTCGAAGAGAACATGTCGGTATCGTCCCCGGAACCGGTGACGCCAAAAACCCGCGACTATGCCGACGACGTTATTCCTGTGCGTCGGGCGCAGTCAATTGCCGAGGCGATGACGGCGGTCGGCTATCCGAGCGAGCAGGCGGGAGAGATCAGCAGCGATCTGGGTGCCGAGATTGGCAGTGAAACGCTGGAGACCGGAGACGTCCTGCGGATCGGCCTCATTCAGGAGTCCGATCTCGTCTCGATCGTTCGCGCCTCCCTCTACCGGAAAGGCCTGCATCAGGCGACCGTTGCGCTCGACGACGACCGGCATTACGTGCGGGGCGCCGAACCGGCGCATCTCGATGCGATCAACAGCGCCTTTTCCGATGACAGCCCGGTCGTGCAGCCGGGACGCGACCTGCCGAGCATCTATGACGGGATCTATCGGGCGGCTCTTTCCTATGGAATGACCACCGACATGACCGGCCTGATCGTCAAGCTCCTGGCGAGCACGGTGGATCTCCAGGCGCAGCTCAAGCCGACGGATTCCATCGAAGCCTTCTTCTCGGCTGCCGACGAGAACGGCGCCGCCGGGCCGAATTCCGAACTTCTCTACGTGAATGCCAGGTTCGGCGACACGGTGACCCGCTTCTATCGCTACCAGAACCTCGACGAAAACACGGTCGATTACTTCGACCAGGACGGCAAGAGCATCCGCCAGTTCCTGCTGCGCAACCCGGTTCCGAACGGCCGGATGACCTCCGGCTTCGGCATGCGTCGCCACCCGATCCTCGGTTACTCGCGCATGCATACCGGTACCGACTGGGCCGCCTCGCGCGGCACGCCGATCATCGCCACCGGCAACGGGGTTGTCGAGCGCTCAGGCTGGGCCTCCGGCTATGGCAACCAGACGATCGTCAAGCACCCCAACGGTTACGAGACCTCCTACAATCACCAGAGCGCCATCGCCAAGGGCGTGCGCGAAGGTGCCCGCATCACTCAGGGTCAGGTGATCGGCTATGTCGGCTCGACCGGCGCCTCCACCGGCGCCCATCTGCACTACGAATTGATCGTCAACGGCACGAAGGTCGACGCGATGAAGGTCCGCCTGCCGGGCGGCAAGTCGCTCACCGGCACCGCGCTTGCCCGTTTCGAAGAGGAGCGCAAGCGGATCGATGCCCTGCTTGCGCCTGACAACCAGTCGAACCAGGTTGCAGCGAAGTAAGCCTGCTCAGGACGACACGAAAGCGTCCGGCAATCCGCATCAAGCTGCTCCTCGTCGGTTCCGGCAAACCAGCCGTGCTCAGCCAAGGCATGCGGCGCGAACTCAACCTTCAATCCGATGTCCTGCAGCGGGCGGACCCGCCGGAAGAGGACGTCGCGATTGGGCGTACTCGCGGCGAGACGAAGCAGACCCCGTCGCTTGGCCGCAGCTTTCGATAGTTGAGCACTGGTCCAGCGCTGTTCATAGACCGGTCAGTCAGCGCGGAAACGAAAAAGGGCCACCCCGGAGGATGGCCCTTTTTGGTTGATCATGCCGCTTCGGCGACGTCCTTCTTGACGTAGAACAGCAGGCGATCCGATCCCGCCGACACCTTGACGGTCGAGCCGTCGGGCGCCTTGCCACCGAGGATCTGCTCCGCCAGCGGATCCTGCAGGAACTTCTGGATCACCCGCTTCAGCGGCCGCGCGCCGTAGACCGGATCATAACCCTTGTCCGCCAGCCATTCGCGTGCATCGTCGCTCAGTTCGAGGGCGATCTTGCGATCCGACAGCAGCGAGAGCAGCCGCTTCATCTGGATGTCGACGATTGCGCCCATCTCGTTGCGCTTCAGCCTGTGGAACAGGATGATCTCGTCGACGCGGTTGAGGAATTCCGGACGGAACGAGGCTTTCACCACGCCCATCACCTGCTCGCGCACGCTTTCCGAATCCTCGTCCTCGCGAAGCCCGGTCAGATATTCCGCCCCGAGATTCGAGGTCATGATGATCATCGTGTTCTTGAAGTCGACCGTGCGGCCCTGCCCGTCCGTCAGCCGCCCGTCGTCGAGCACCTGCAGGAGAACATTGAAGACATCCGGATGCGCCTTCTCGATTTCGTCGAACAGCACGACCTGGTAGGGCTTGCGGCGGATGGCTTCCGTCAGCGCACCGCCCTCATCATATCCGACATAGCCCGGAGGTGCACCGATCAGCCGCGCGACCGAATGCTTCTCCATGTATTCCGACATGTCGAGCCGCACCATCGAGGTCTCGTCGTCGAACAGGAAGCGGGCAAGCGACTTGGTCAGCTCCGTTTTGCCGACGCCGGTCGGGCCGAGGAAGATGAACGAGCCGATCGGCCGGTTCGGATCCTGCAGCCCGGCGCGCGAACGACGCACGGCCCGCGACACGGCCTGCACCGCATCGCCCTGGCCGACGACGGACTTCGCCAACTCGTCTTCCATCCGCAGCAGCTTGTCGCGTTCGCCTTCCAGCATCTTGTCGACTGGGATACCGGTCCAGCGGGAAACGACGTGGGCAATGGCATCGGGCGTCACGACTTCCTGCACCATGGCATTGGTCGAGCCGTCCTGCGCTTCGGCCTCCGTCAACTGCTTCTCCAGCTCCGGGATGACCCCGTAGGTCAGTTCGCCGGCACGCTGGAATTCGCCCCTGCGCTGGGCAGTCGCCAGTTCATTACGCGCCTCGTCGAGCTGGCGCTTCAGATCGGCGGCGAGGCCGAGCTTCTGCTTTTCCGCCTGCCAGCGCGCCGTCAGCGCGTCCGCCTGCTCTTCCAGCGACGTCACCTCGCCGTCGAGCCGGGCGAGACGATCGGCGGAAGCACTGTCGGTTTCCTTCTTCAAGGCTTCGCGCTCGATCTTCAGCTGCATGATGCGGCGATCGAGCTCGTCGAGTTCCTCGGGCTTGCTGTCCACCTGCATCCGCAGCCGCGAGGCGGCCTCGTCCATCAGGTCGATTGCCTTGTCGGGCAGGAAACGGTCGGTGATGTAGCGGTTCGACAGGGTCGCAGCCGAGACCAGTGCCGAATCGGAGATCCGCACCTTGTGATGCTGCTCGTATTTCTCCTTGAGGCCGCGCAGGATGGAGATCGTATCCTCGACCGTCGGCTCATCAACCATCACCGGCTGGAAACGACGGGCAAGTGCGGGATCCTTTTCCACATGCTTGCGATACTCGTCGAGCGTCGTTGCACCAACGCAGTGCAACTCGCCGCGTGCCAGTGCCGGCTTCAGGAGGTTGGAGGCGTCCATCGCCCCATCCGCCTTGCCGGCACCGACCAGCGTGTGCATCTCGTCGATGAACAAAATGATCTCGCCGTTTTCCGACTGCACTTCGTTCAAGACGCTCTTCAGGCGCTCCTCGAACTCTCCGCGATACTTCGCACCGGCAATCAGCGCGCCCATGTCGAGCGCCATCAGCTTCTTGTCCTTCAGGCTTTCCGGAACGTCGCCCTCGATGATGCGCAGCGCCAGCCCTTCGGCGATCGCCGTCTTGCCAACGCCGGGTTCGCCGATCAGCACCGGATTGTTCTTGGTACGCCGGGACAGCACCTGCATCGTGCGGCGGATCTCGTCATCGCGGCCGATGACCGGATCGAGCCTGCCGTCACGGGCTTCCGCCGTCAGATCGCGGGCAAACTTCTTCAGCGCGTCGAAGCCTTGTTCGGCATTGGCGCTGTCGGCGGTGCGTCCCTTGCGGATATCGTTGATCACCTGGTTGAGCGCCTGGGCGGTGACGCCGGCCTTCTTCAAGCTCGCCGATGTGGAAGCGGATGTCTCGATGGCAAGTGCCAGCAGCAGGCGCTCGACGGTGACGAAACTGTCGCCGGCCTTCTTCGCCGCATCCTCGGCCGTCGTGAAGACCTTGGCGAGCGGCTGCGACAGGTAGACCTGGCCACTGCCGCCGGACACCTTCGGCAGCTTGGCAAGTGCGGCATCATTGGCGATCCGCGCTTCCTTGGCATTGCCGCCGGCGCGCTCGATCAGCGACGAGGCCATGCCCTGGTCATCGTCCAGAAGCACTTTCAGCACGTGCTCGGGCGTGAATTGCTGGTGCCCTTCCGAGAGGGCGTGGGTCTGCGCGGACTGCAAGAAGCCGCGGACCCGTTCGGAGTATTTCTCGATGTTCATTCCCTGACCTCCATGGATCGACCTGCCCTTATAAGGCACAGGCCGATGATTGAGATTGAGCTCCCTCAAAGGCGAGCCCGGCTTCACCGTTCACGTGAGCGGTAAAGCACCTGCAGCGCAATATGGTGGGCGCTTTTTGCCGTTTAAAGATCGGCCAAAGAAAAACCCCGGCGGAAGGTCCACCGGGGTCTCAAATGTCGATCTGCCGTGAAGCTTACTCGGACGAGGCTTCGGCCATTGCTGGCGCATCGTCCGATGCCGCCTCGCCTTCGCCGCCTTCAGCGGTGCGGCGCGGACGGCGCGGGCGATTGCTGGCGTTGCGGCGGCGCGGCTGGCGCTCGCGGGCCGGAGCACCTTCCTCTTCCATCGCCACTTCGGCCGGCGTTCCCTCGATCACCGGCTGCGGACCGCTGCCGTCATCGGCGCTGTTGTCTGCAGCAACCGGAGCGGCAGGAGCGCGAACAGGCGCCGGCTGATGCTGCGGTGCATGGCTGACCGGCTGCGACATGCTGTTGTTGTCGTCACCGTCATTGCCGTCGAAGTCGTCACCATCGCCGTCGCGGTCGTTGTAATCCTGGCGATCGTCGCGCTGGAAGCGTTCCTGCATCTGCGCCTGGGCGGCAGCAATGATGCGGTTGTAGTGTTCGGCGTGCTGAAGGTAATTTTCTGCCATCACGCGGTCGCCGGCGCTCTGCGCATCCCGGGCAAGCGTGCTGTACTTTTCGGCAATGTGCTGGGCAGTACCGCGGATCTTTACATCGGGGCCGGAGCTATCATACGTCCGCGTCAGCGGATTTGAGCCCTTGCGGTTGAAGTTGTTACCGCCACCGCCGCCGCTGTTGCTATTATTGTTGTTATTGCCACGCCCCCGACCACGCTTATTTTGCTGTCCTGGCCTCATCGATTTCTCACCTGAATTCTCTATATTTGCTGATTAGGGGGCCACGTAGCCAGGCGGCATCACGCCGCAACGAAGCTTCACGTGCCGCGGACAGGCTCGATCCATCCGTCCTGCCGCTGGTGGAAGTCAGTTTAACTGATGCACGCATTAGGTAATGTTCAACCTAGAAGCCTTCCAAGGAAAGCTGCTGACCGGTTGAGCGTAACCCGAACGAATCTCCGTTCATTCCCAGCCGCCTAGTGCGTGACCGCAACCTATCGCGCTTCCCGCGGAAATCCAAGCCTTTTCTTTCGCGCCTGCAAAAGCCTGTCAAGACTAGGAAATCTATGGCTTTTCTCGAAAAAATACGAGCCCGCGATCGTTGCCGCCGTAGTCCGTTACTGCCGTCAGAAAATGGTATTCTTTTTCCGCGAAGATGTCCGTGACGGCTTGTTTCTGGTCGTATCCGATCTCCAGGGCGACCACGCCGTGATCGTTCAGAAAGGCTTCGGCACCGAGTGCTATGGCGCGGTAGGCATCGAGCCCGTCAGCGCCCCCGTCCAAGGCCAGCATTGGATCGAAATCCCTGACATCCGGATCAAGTCCGGGGATGACAGCACTGCGAATATAGGGGGGATTCGACACGATGATGTCAAATCGACCCTCCACCGCATCGAACCACCGGCTCTCGACGCAGGCGAAGCGATCGCCCAGACCATTCAGATCGGCATTCCTCAGAGCCGTTTCAAGTGCCCCCGGGGCGATATCCGTGCCTGTCGCCATCAGCCCTTCGACTTCGGAGAGCAGAGCAAGCGCGATGGCACCAGTGCCGGTACCGAGGTCGAGAAGGCGCGCGGCGCCATTTCTTGCGACCAACTCGCGTGCGATCGGGATCAGTGCATCGACCAGAACTTCGGTATCCGGCCGCGGCTCCAGTGTATCCGGAGACAGAGACAGCGTCAGGCCGAAGAAATCGCGGCGCCCGAGGATCCGGTGCACCGGTTCGTGACGCAGCCGCCGTTGCAGCGCCTCGCGCACCCTCTGCACCTGTTCCGGCGGCACCACGCGGTCGCCGTGCAGAACAAAATCGGCAACGCTCAGATCCAGCAGACCGGCGATCAAGACCCGCGCGTCGGTGGCGGCATCGATCGATCCGCCCTCCTCGAGAACACGCCGGGCATCCGATAGCAGAGCAGCCAGGTTCTCGCTCACCGCGGCTCGCCCAGTTGCGCCAACTGTCCTGCCTGGTAGTCCGAGATCAGCGCGTCGACCACTTCGTCGATCTCGCCGATCATCATCCGGTCGAGCTTGTAGAGCGTCAGGTTGATGCGGTGGTCCGTCACCCGGCCTTGCGGAAAATTGTAGGTACGGATGCGTTCCGACCGGTCTCCGGAACCGACCTGGCTCTTGCGGTCGGCGGAGCGTTCGCTGTCGGCCTTCTGGCGCTCCATGTCATAGAGCCGCGAACGCAGCACCTGCATGGCCTTGGCGCGGTTCTGGTGCTGCGATTTCTCCGAGCTGGTGACGACGAGGCCCGTCGGCAGGTGGGTGATGCGAACCGCGGAGTCGGTCGTGTTGACGTGCTGGCCGCCAGCTCCCGACGATCGCATCGTATCGATGCGGATATCCTCGGCGCGAACTTCGATGTCGATTTCTTCCGCCTCCGGCAGAACCGCGACGGTCGCTGCGGACGTGTGGATGCGACCCTGCGTCTCCGTATCCGGAACGCGCTGCACGCGATGCACCCCGGATTCGAACTTGAGCTTGGAGAACACGCCGCGACCGGTCACGGTTGCGATGATTTCGCGGTATCCGCCCGCCTCCCCTTCACTGGCGGAAAGCACCTCGACCTTCCAGCCCTTGGTGGATGCAAAGCGCTCGTACATGCGAAACAGGTCGCCTGCGAACAAAGCAGCCTCGTTGCCGCCGGTTCCGGCGCGAATTTCGAGGATCGCACTCTTCTCGTCGGCTGCGTCCTTCGGCAGGAGAAGGACCTGCATGTCCTTTTCCAGTGCCTCGATCCGCTCTTGCGCGCCCGGCAGCTCCGCCTCCGCCAGATCGCGCATGTCGCGGTCAGTGGAGCGATCGTCCAGCAGCGTGCGCAGATCCGTCTCCTCGGCCACCGCCTTCTCGTATTCGCGGATCTTGCCGACGACAGGCTGCAGTTCGGAATATTCGGATGCCAGCTTCACATAGGCGTCAGCCGACGGTCCTTCGGACATGCGCGCCTCGATCTCGCCGAAGCGGCGTTCCAGTTCACGCATTTTTTCGACAGGAAGCTTCGCCACCCTGCTGCACTCCAGATGTTTGTTGTTGTTCTAGACGGGAATGTGGTGCTGGTCGGCGAAGCTTACCAGAAGTTCGCGAACCGATGCCGTAGAGACGTGATCGTCGAGTACCCGGTTCAGCTCGTCCTGCAGCCTGCCAGCGTCCAGCCCGAGCAGCATCGCCTTCACCGGGCCGATCGACGTCGGCGTCATGGAAACCGAACGGAAGCCGATGCCGATCAGCGCCATGGCTGACAACGGTCTCCCTGCCATTTCACCGCACAGCGTCAGAGACGTCTTGTTGCGCTCCGCAGCCCGGACGATATCGCGCAGGATCCGCAGGAACGGCTTGCCGAGGATGTCGAACCGGTCGGAGACCCGCGCATTGCCACGATCGACGGCCATCGAGAACTGGAACAGATCGTTAGAGCCGACCGACACGAAGTCGACTTCGGCCATCAACTCATCCAGCTGCCACATCAGTGCCGGCACTTCCAGCATCGCGCCGAACTGCAGCTTGCGCGGCAGCGGGTGGCCGAACTTCGACAGGTGCTGGACTTCCTTCTGCACCAGGTCCCGAACGGCGCGGATCTCGAACACCTCCGTCACCATCGGCAGCATCATCTTCAGCTCGGCTCCAGCGGACGCTCGCAGCAGGGCTCGCAGCTGAATGCGAAGCAGTCCGGGCCGGTCGAGCGACAGGCGGATTGCCCGCCAGCCGAGCGCCGGGTTCTCCTCTTCCTGGCTGCGGAAATAGGAGACGACCTTGTCGCCGCCAATGTCGAGCGTGCGGAACGTTACCGGCCGCCCGGCCGCCTGGCGCAGGACGTTGCGATAGAAGGCCTCTTGCTCCTCGAGCTTCGGCATCGTCGAGGCGATCATGAACTGCAGCTCGGTGCGGAAAAGGCCGATGCCGTCGGCGCCCGATTCGGCAAGCTGCGGCACGTCCACCATCAGCCCGGCATTGATCATCAGGCTGATCCGCTGACCGTCCTTGGTCACCGAATCAACGTCGCGCAATGCGCGAAACTGTTCCTGGCGGCGGGCACGCAGGCGTACCTTTTCCTCATAGGCCTTGACCAGATCGGCCACCGGCCGCAGGTGCACCTGCCCGTCGTCGCCATCGATAATCGCCGTGTCGCCGTTTTCGACAAGCGCCACCACGCCGGCCGCCTGGCCGATCACCGGGATCCCCATCGCCCGCGCCACGATCACCACATGGCTAGTGACGGCACCGTCTTCGAGAACCAGACCGCGCAGGTTCTCGCGCGGATAGTCAAGCAGTTCGGCAGCCCCCATGGCACGCGCAAATATGATCGCATCGGTCGGGAAGCCATCATCGAAGGCGCGGCCGGAATAGCCGGTCAGTTGCCGCAGCAGGCGGTTCGCAAGATCATCGAAATCGTGCATCCGCTCGCGCAGGTAAGGATCGGTGAGGCGCATCATTCGCGCCTTGGTGTCGCTCTGCACCTTCTCGACCGCCGCTTCGGCCGTCAGGCCGTTGCGGATCGCCTCTTCCATGCGGCGGACCCAGCCCTGATCATGGGCAAACATTCGATAGGTCTCGAGCACTTCGCGATGCTCGCCCTCCTGCGACACCTCGCGCCGCGACAGCATGTCGTCGATAGACAGCCGCAGGCTGCCGATCGCCTCGACGAGACGCTCGATTTCCCGGTCGGTATCCTCGTTCAGCAGGTTGGTCACCACGACGCGCGGCTCGTGCAGGACCACGTGGCCCAGCCCGATCCCCTCGCTATAGCCGTCGGCATCGATGCTGATCGCGCGGGTAAGGTCCAGCTCGAGGCCCGGCTGGGTAATCTTCTTCAACTCTCCGGTCGCGATCATTTCGGCGATCACCATTGCGGTGGTTTCCAGCGCCTCTACCTCGTCTTCGCGGTAGTTTCGCTGCGCCTTGTTCTGGACGACGAGCACGCCCAAAGTGCGGCCGGCGCGCAAGATCGGCACGCCGAGGAAGGAGTGGTAGATTTCTTCGCCGGTCTCGGGGAGATACCGGAAGGCCGGGTGTGCCTGCGCATCCGAGAGATTGAGCGGCTGTGCCGATGCGGCAATCGTGCCGACGAGACCCTGCCCCATCTTCAGCTGAGCCAGGTGGACCGCGTCCTTGTTCAGGCCTTCGGTCGCATAGAGTTCGAGAACGCCGTCTGAGCGCAGGACATAGACGGAGCAGACCTCCGCCACCATGTTGCTGGCAATCTGCCGCACGATCCGGTCGAGCCGCTCCTGCGGCTCAAGCGGTTCCGCCATCAACTCCCGTAGCCGCTTGAGCAGGACGCGCGGGCCTGCCGACAGGTCTCTCATCGGCATAGGTGCTCCCGAAAACAGGTCTATCTACCCGGACCACGGCGCACCTCCAAAGGTGGAGACGCGACGCGCCGGTTCAACGTCAACTCTTATCGAGACCGTAGGCAGAATGCAAAGAGCGAACTGCAAGTTCGGAATAGGCGCCGTCGATGAGCACAGAGATCTTGATCTCGGAGGTCGTGATCGCCCGGATGTTGATGCTCTTTTCGGCAAGCGCCTTGAAAGCGAGCGCCGCGACGCCTGCGTGGCTGCGCATGCCGATGCCGACGACCGACACCTTGCAGAGGCCGAGTTCGCTCTGCGCCACGTCGAAACCGATTCGGTCCTTGTTATCGTCCAGCACCTTCAGCGCCTTGTCGACATCGCCGGACGGGACGGTGAAGGTCATGTCGGTCTTCGAGCCGTCCTCGGAGATGTTCTGGACGATCATGTCGACATTGATATGCGCCTCGGCCAGCGGGCCGAAAATGGCGGCGGAGACGCCGGGGCGATCGGATACGCGACGCAGCGAAATCTGCGCTTCATCCTTGGCATAGGCGATGCCGGTAACGACTTCCTGTTCCACGATCTCTTCCTCGTCGCAAATCAACGTACCGGGCGGATTGATGAGGTCGCCCATGCCCGGTGCATCGGGATCCTCGAAACTGGAGCGGACGAAGGTGCGCACCTTGTGCACCATGGCAAGCTCGACCGAGCGGACCTGCAGGACCTTGGCGCCGAGCGAGGCCATTTCCAGCATCTCCTCGAACGAGATCTTCTTCAGCCGCCGGGCCTTCGGCACGATGCGCGGGTCGGTGGTGTAGACGCCGTCGACATCGGTGTAGATGTCGCAGCGATCTGCCTTCACCGCAGCAGCGATCGCCACCGCCGAGGTATCCGAGCCGCCGCGTCCAAGTGTGGCGATGCGATTGTCGGGCCCAAGTCCCTGGAAGCCGGCGACCACCGCCACCTGCCCCTCGCCCATGCGGCGGATGATCTCGCTTCCGTCGATATCGAGGATGCGTGCGGCGCCATGTGCGTTGTCCGTGCGGATCGGGATCTGCCAGCCCTGCCACGAACGCGCGTTGACGCCCATCGATTGCAGCGCGATCGCAAGGAGACCGGAAGTCACCTGCTCGCCGGATGCGACGATCGCGTCATATTCACGGGCATCATAGAACGGCGAGTTGCCGCCGGCGACCTTCGGCGTATCCTGCACCCAGGCGACCAGTTCGTTGGTCTTGCCGGACATTGCCGAGACGACGACAGCCACTTCGTGACCGGCATCCACCTCCCGTTTGACGTGACGCGCAACGTTATGAATGCGTTCGAGATTGGCGACAGACGTGCCGCCGAACTTCATGACAATGCGAGCCATATCCGACCAAAACCACCTTTTCGCGCTCCCGGTTCAGGGCGCGGCTCCAACTCGGGTCGCCTTGCGACCTGAGCCCAAGGCATTGCGGCGTCCTCTTAGCGAAAAGGGGGCGGAGGCGCAATGGGCAAGGCAGTGTGGACGAGGCAGAACGCGGCGCCGGAGCGCCGCGTTCGTGATCATGTCAGTCTCGCGTGTTGCGCTGCTGTTCGCGCAGGAACAGGCAGGGCTGCGGCGGACGGCAATCATCGCCTCCCGCTTGCGGCGGCGGTGCCGGAGGTTGGGCCTGCGGTTGCGGCTGCGGTGCCGGAGGTTGCTGCTGCTGACGACGATCGGGCTCCTGCTGCCGCTGATTGCGGTCGCGGCTGTTGTCACGATTGTCATCGCGGTTGTCATCGCTCCAGCGAGGCCGCCGATCGCGACGCTCCTCGTCCCGGTAGCCGTCGTCGTTGCCGTAGCGGTCGTCATTACGATAGCGGTCGTCGTTGCGGTAACGATCCTGGTCGCGATAACGGTTGTCGTCGCGGTAGCGATCACGGTCGAAGCCCGGATCCGGACGGCGATTGTCCCAGCGCGGCGGCGGTGCATCGACGCGGCGGTAGTCCCAGCCACGCCAGCGATCCCGTTCGCGGTAGAAGTCGCGGTCGCGATAGTAGCGGCCCCAGTAGTTGTCGACGTCGAACGTAACCGTCGGGATGCCGAGCGGACGATAGTACTGCGGACCGACATAAACGCGGTTCTGGCGGTAGGTCGCCTGGATATAGTTGCCGGACACCCAGCCGCGACCGCGGGCAAAGGTGACATCGCACCAGTTGACGTTGCTCAGGCAGCCGTTGATGGAGATCGGCGCACCGGCCGGGATGACGACCACGGCGGGATAGGACGTGCTCGGACCCGAGCGCATGTTCACATTCGTTGTCGCCACGCCGTTGGTGGCAGCTGACGCAACGGTTGGCAGAGCCAGCAGGATGCCGACCGCCAGAGCCTTCATTATTTGACGTTTCACAAGTGTCCTCCTCAGGAACCCGTTGTTCTTGGTTTCAACGTCCCTTCTGCTGTCAAACGCCAGCGGGATTTTGTTCTTTTCATGTCTTGACGAATTTGAACCTTGGGAAAAGCTCTGCTTTCCCGTCAGTCAGGTTCAGAGATATAGATGAAAGCCGTCGACCCGCAAGCCGGCGCTGCAAACGCGTCGGCGCCACCGCCCCTCAGGCTTGACAAGTGCCGGCAGCAAGACGACTTCAGGCTCGACAGACGACAAGGAGTGCACCGATGAGCGATACCGCCGCGACCACCATCGATCAGAGCGAGGTGGACCGATTCTCCGCCATGGCCGCCGAATGGTGGAACCCGACGGGCAAGTTCAAGCCTCTGCACAAGTTCAACCCGGTCAGGCTCTCCTACATTCGCGATCGCGTGTGCGAGAACTTCGACCGCGATCCGAGAAGTCCCAGGCCCTTCGAGGGTCTCCGCTTCCTTGATATCGGCTGCGGTGGCGGCCTGTTGTCCGAGCCGATGGCGCGCATGGGCGCAACTGTGGTCGGCGCCGACCCCTCCGAGAAGAACGTCCGCATCGCGCAAACCCATGCGGCAGAAAGCGGCGTGACTGTCGACTACCGGGCGGTGCCGGCTGAGCAACTGGCCGCGGCCGGCGAAACCTTCGACGTCATCCTCAACATGGAGGTCGTCGAGCATGTTGCGGACGTCAACCTGTTCATGTCCACATGCGCCTCGATGGTCCGGCCGGGCGGGCTGATGTTCGTCGCCACCATCAACCGCACCCTGAAGGCCGGAGCGCTTGCCATCTTCGCCGCCGAGAATGTGTTGCGCTGGCTGCCGCGCGGGACCCACAGCTATGAGAAGCTGGTGCGGCCGCAAGAAATTGAGCGGCCGCTGGTCGCAGGGGGCCTGGACGTTATCCACCGCACTGGCGTGTTCTACAATGTGCTGCAGGATCGCTGGAACCTGTCACGCGACATGGACGTCAACTACATGATGCTGACGAAGCGGCCGGCGCTGAAGACGGCTGACGGTTCTGTGTGAAAAACGAAGCTGAGGCGATGAAGCCCGTCGTCTCAGTTGGTATCGTCCGGCAGCACCGGTAGCGGCGCAACTTCGATGCCTTCCTCGATGAGTTCCTGGACATCCACGAGGCTCGCCTGGCCGACGATGCCGCGCGCATCCGCTTCTCCGTAATGGATCTTGCGGGCTTCCTCGGGAAAGCGCTCGCCGACGTCCTCGGCATTCGCCTTGATCGCCGCGACGGCTTCCTTCAGCTTGGCGATGGCCTCCTGGCGCACCACGTCCATAACCACTTGCTGGCGGGCTTCCTTTGTGCGGGCCGTGCTGACGGACGGCGCCATCAGCGTCTTCGAGATCGCGCCTGAGCCGCAGGTCGGACAGGTCAGGAACCCGCTTTCGACCTGGCGGTCGAACTCGGCGCTCTCCGAAAACCAGCCTTCGAAGCCATGGGCATTGTCGCAGATCAGAGAGTATCGGATCAAGCTGCGACGCCTCCCGCTTTGCCGGCCGACTGCTCAAGAGTGAACTCACGCGCATTCTTGAGGTTGGGGATCTTGCCGCGTGCCGCCTTCACGGCACTGACGTCGATCTCCGCAAGCACGACAGCCTCGCCCGTTCCGGCCGCACTCGCCAGCACCTTGCCCCAGGGATCGATGATCATCGAGTGACCGAAGGTTTCGCGGCCATCCTCGTGAATGCCGGCCTGCGCTGCGGCGATGACGAAGGCACCGTTCTCGATGGCCCGCGCCCGCAGCAGCACCTCCCAGTGCGCCTCGCCGGTCTGGCGGGTGAAGGCGGCAGGAACCGTCAGCACCTCGGCTCCCGCCATGGCTTCGGCCCGGAACAGCTGCGGGAAGCGCACGTCGTAGCAGATCGCAAAGCCGAGCGTCGCAAACGGCAGTTCGACCACCCGGGCCTGCGATCCCGGCTCGTAGGCTGAGCTTTCGCGCCAGTTTTCGCCATTGTCGAGGTCGACGTCGAACATGTGGATCTTGTCGTAGGAGCTGAGGCGCTCGCCGGTCGGCGAGAACAGGAAGCCGCGGTTGGCGATCTTGCCGTCGGGACGGGCGATGGCCGTCGAACCGACATGCACATGGATGCCGAGCTCGCGGGCAAGCTCACCCGCCCGAGCAACGATCAGGTCGGCGCTCTCGTCGCGCAGGATGGCCCGCAGGCCCACCCGGTCCTTTTGCAAGGCACCCGTCATTTCCGGCGTCTGGACATAGACAGCACCCTGGGCCGCCGCATCGCGGACGAGCCGCGCCATCGTATCGGCGTTGCGCTGCGGATCGACGCCCGAACACATCTGGATGGCGGCGGCCTTGAACGTCATGTCACTCTCCGTCGGTTAAGGCGATGGATTACTGGGCAAGCATCGGATCCAGGCGGCCATCACGGTCCAGTGCATGAAGATCGTCGCAGCCGCCGATATGCGTGCCGTTGATGAAGATCTGCGGGAAGGTCGACCGGCCATTGGACTTGCCGATCATTTCCTGGCGCAGTTCCTGTGAATGACTGGCATCGTGCTCGGTAAAATCGACGCCCTTGGACTGAAGGAGCGACTTCGCGCGGGCACAGTAGCCACACATCTGGCGGGTGTAGATAACAACGTCGGCCATGAATTTTCTCCGTGGACTGGAGGGCCCGCGGGGAATTCCGGGCGCTCTGCCTATGGTCGTCATATAGGCTGGCGCAAAGCCATTGCAAAGGTCAAAACCGTCACCTCGGTGGCGCCTGCACGCTTCAGCGCACGGGCTGCAGAGGCGACCGTCGCACCTGTCGTATAGACATCGTCGACCAGCACCACACGCTTGCCGAACACCTCGTTCTCATGGCCCTTCGCCACCTTGAACGCCGCCCTGAGGTTCTCCTCTCGCGCCTTCGCGGTCAGTCCCACCTGCCGCTTCGTGCGCTTCGAACGGGATAGCGCCGAGACCACCAGCGGCCGATCCGACTGGCGCGACAGGGCACGTGCCAGTTCGGCAGCCTGGTTGAAGCGCCGCAGGACCAGGCGCGTCCAGTGAAGCGGCACCGGAATGATTGCCTCGCACTGCTCCAGGTGAGAACCGGCGGCACGCCGCATCCATGCCGCCATCATCGGCGCCAGATCGGTCCGGTCCCGGTATTTCAGGCCATGCACCAGCGCCCGTGCCGGCCCTTCGTGCAAGGCAACGGAGCGCAGGCGGTCGAACACCGGCGGCGAGGCAATCGCTTCGGCACTCAGCATCCCCTCCCCCAGATCGTAGGAAAACGGAATGCCCAGCACCTCGCAGTACGGACGCTCGATGAAGCGCATCTGCGTCCAGCAGGCAGGGCACAGTGCTGAATGATCGGAGGTGCGGACCGCGCAGGCGGCACAGCAGGGCGGATAAAGAAGATCAAGCACCGGCCGGAGCCATCGCCGAGGCTGCGCTCGTCGCCCATTCACCTGGATTTCGCGCAACTCTTCCCCCATCTCTTGACTTTAACCCTTCGCTGGCGCCCATGCGACCGGTGATTTAGACGGGTATTGACGATGGACATTCTCTTCGACCTGCCGCTGGTGGCGGCCCGCCGCGAACGCGCCCTCAGGCAGGCAACCGCTGGCGCGGATTTTCTGCTCGACGTCACGGCGCGCGAGCTTTCTGAGCGGCTGTCGGTGGTCGAGCGGCACTTCGACGAGGCCGTCGAACTGCACGGCGGCACCGGTTCGGCGGCCCGCGAAGCCATGGCGACCGGACGGATCGGCAGCATCAAGCGGGTCGAGACGAGCAGTGCCTTCGCGAGGCCCGGGGAAGATCTCGCCGTCGCCGCCCTCGAGGAGGTGCCGCTCGCCGACCAGTCGGTCAACCTCGTCCTGTCGCCGCTGTCACTCCACCTGACCAACGACACGCCGGGCATGATGGTACGCATCCGCCGGGCACTGAAACCGGACGGCCTGTTCCTGGCCGCCATCCCGGGTGCCGGGACGCTTGGCGAACTGCGCGATGTTCTGCTGTCTGCCGAGGCGGACATTTCCGGTGGCGCCAGCCCGCGGGTCATCCCGTTCGCCGACGTCCGCGATATCGGCGCCCTGCTACAGCGGGCGGGCTTTGCCCTGCCTGTCATCGATGCGGAAAGCTATACCGTGCGCTACGACACGCTGTTCGACCTGATGCGCGACCTGCGCGCCATGGGCATGACCAACCCGCTCGTCGGCCGCAGCCGCAAACCGCTGACGCGACGTTTCTTCGTCCGGGCCGCGGAGCTGTATGCCGAGCGCTATTCCGACCCGGACGGCCGCATCCGGGCGACCTTCTCGGTCGTCTATGTGTCAGGCTGGGCGCCGCACGAAAGCCAGCAGAAGCCGTTGAAGCCGGGCTCCGCCAAGGTGCGGCTGGCGGATGCGCTTCGCGTCGACAGGCATTCCGACGACGCCTGATCCGGCCTGCACCTGGTCGGTGCAACCGGTCAGTTGGTGGTGATGTGGCTGGCGATGGTGGTCAGCACCTCTTCGATGCTGCCGCTCAAGATTCCGAACCCGGCGATGATGGCAACCGCCAGCAGACCGCCGAGGATGCCGTATTCCACCGCGGTCGCACCCCGGACGTCCAAGACAAATCTCGCGAGCAATCTCATGGCAGTCCTTCGGCAGACTTGTCCGGTGCCGCTCCTCAGGCAGACTCAGCAGGAATTTGCTGCGTCGTAGCCCTGGACGATGCACACCGATCCGGGGGTTTCCTGGAGAACACTACGCCGAATTGTATAATGTTTGGTTCCCCCGTCGTCCGACTTGATCGACCCGGTGGTGATCATGTCGAATTCTTCCTGCACATGGGCAAGATGACGCTGGTCCTGACGACCGGCCAACATGGGAGTGACGATCAGCGACAGCGCGATCGCCGCCGTTCCGAAAAGAAGCGCGATATTGAGAACGCCGGTCTTGCCGGACCTGACCGTTGCTCGCTGCTGAGCGCGGACAGTCCTCCAGAATTCCTCGTCCATAGGGACCTCTTTACGCATTCACTACCTCGAACGCGCATATTGTCCCAATCTCTTAAACGATCTGTTAACGCCGATGGATGAGTTGCCGCTCCGCGGGCAAGGATGTGGACAACTCTTAAAGCTTTCTAGAGGAGATCCTGCAGGAACGGGATCAGCGGCTCGTCGGCAGGCGGCATCGGATAGTCGCGCAGAGCCGATGACCTCACCCACTTCAACGCCTGCCCCTCACGCCCTGTGGGGATGCCCTCGTAGCGGCGGCAGACGTAGAGCGGCATCAGCAGGTGAAACGTCTCGTAGGTATGGCTGGCAAAAGTCAGCGGCGCGAGGCACGGCACTTTCGTAACGATCCCGAGCTCTTCTTCCAGTTCGCGCACCAGCGTTTCTTCCGGCGTCTCACCGGCTTCCACCTTGCCGCCGGGAAACTCCCAAAGCCCAGCAAGGCTCTTGCCTTCCGGACGCTGCGCCAGAAGGATGCGCCCGTCCGTATCGATCAGCGCGCAGGCTGCGACCAGCAGGAGCTTGCGCATCTCGCTCACGCTCCGTCTGCCTGACGCCAGTAGCGGTACTGGTAGGCCTCGCGGAAACCGAAACGACGATAGAGATGCAGGGCCGGCGCGTTGTCGACGACGACCTGCAGCCAAGCCGTACGCGCTCCGCTGATGCCCGCCCAGCGAAGTGCAGCCGTCAGCATTTCCGTGCCGATACCCTGGCGACGGCGCTGCTGCGCGACGGCGAAGGACAGGATGCCGGCAAGATCGTTATCCTGGACGCAGAGCGTCACGGCCTGCGCAGGCTCGCCCGGATTTTCAGCGATGAACAGGCCGGTCGCAGGCTTGATGGCCGTCAGGATTTCCGCCAGCACCGGCTTCAATGCCGGATCTTCGTCCTCGACCAGCAGCAGGGCGTCGATGAAGCGGCCCATGTCGTGGGTCGGCAGGTGGCCGATCATGTCGGGTAGTTCGAGGCTCGAAAGATCGGCGGTCATCACCGACACCGTCTCGAACGCCTCCCAGCCATCCGCTTCCAGACGGGCGATCAGCGGCGCCGGCGCCAGCGGCGTCTCGCGCACGACCAGTTGCCGGCCGTAATGCTCGAACCGCTTGCGCGCCTTCTCGATCCGCAGGTCCGCGTCTCGGTGATCGGAGGGATCGAGCGGAACGACGCAGTTCAACCGCTTCGACGGGTGCCCGCCCGTCAGGCGGATCTGCCAGCTTCCGTCATAAACCACGGAAGCCGCCGGCCATGCCCGGAAGCCGACTGCTTCCAGCCGCCGAACCAGCGGCAGATTGCCTTCGGGTGAGATTGCCTGCATCGATCTATCAGCTCCGGTAGTCGCCATTGATCGCGACATACTCCTTGGTCAGGTCGCATGTCCAGACCGTGGCCGTACCCGAACCCAGTCCGATATCGGCGCGGATGACAATGTCCTCCTTCTGCATGACGGCAGAGGTGGCGGCTTCCGAATAGGCCGGGTCCCGCTCGCCGTTGACGGCAACGCGCACATCGCCGAACCAGATCGCCAGCCGGTCGCGATCGGCCATCTCGCCGGACTTGCCGACGGCCATGACGACGCGACCCCAGTTGGCGTCTTCGCCGGCGACCGCGGTCTTGACCAGCGGCGAGTTGGCGATCGACAGCGCGATGCGCTTGGCAGCCGTGTGGGTCTCGGCACCGGTAACGGTCACCTCGACCATCTTGCGGGCGCCTTCGCCGTCGCGCACAACCTGCAGTGCCAGATCCTTCAAGAGTTCATTGAGCGCCGTGCGGAACGAGCCGAGCCGCGGATCGTCAGCGGCTTCGACCCGCCTCTGGCCTTCCTCGGCAGCCTTGCCGGTGGCAAACAGCATCAGCGTATCGGAGGTCGAGGTATCGCTGTCGACGGTGACGGAATTGAAGCTCGGAGCGACGCCCTCGGACAACAGCGCCTGGAGAGCCGGCGCCGCGATATCGGCATCGGTCGCAACGAAGGAGAGCATGGTCGCCATGTCCGGCGCGATCATCCCCGCACCCTTGGCGATGCCGTTGATGGTCACAGTGATACCGTCGATCTCGGCGGTGCGGGTGGCGACCTTGGGATAGGTATCGGTGGTCATGATGGCCTTGGCGGCTTCCAGCCAGAAATCGCCGGTGCCATCCCGGTGCATGTCACCGAGCACGCCTGAAAACTTGCTGGCATCGAGCGGCTCGCCGATGACGCCGGTCGAGGCTAGGAACACCTCGCCCACCGAACATCCAACGGCCTTAGATGCCGAACTTGCCGTCAGCTCCGTCGCCGCCCGCCCTTTCACGCCGGTGAAGGCATTGGCGTTGCCCGAGTTGACAACCACCGCCCGCGCCCGGCCGCTGGCAAGATTGGCCCGGCAGAAATCGACCGGAGCCGAAGGACACCTGGATTTCGTGAACACGCCGGCCACCGACGCCGGCTCGTCGAACACCATGAGCAGCACGTCGGTGCGGTTCTTGTACTTGATGCCCGCAGCCGCCGTGGCCATGCGCAGGCCCCGGATGACCGGCATTTCGGGATAGGACTTCGGAGCAAGGGGGGAAACGGTTGCGGACATCTGCCTCAAAACCTGGATAAGAAAAGGCCCGCAGACGCGGGCCGATTTGTTGAAATGCGGAAAGGATTATTCGCCCTTGGTCAGGTCTTCGTAGCCCTTGCGAAGCGCTTCGTCGGTGATTTCCACCTTCTGCTCCTTCTTCGCCTCGTCGATGATCGAAGAGTACTTCTCCTGCATGACGATCTGGCGAACCTGCGGCTCGACCTGGTCAAATGCCGGCGGCTGCGCGTCGCGCTTGTCTTCCACCTTGATGACGTGGAAGCCGAACTGCGACTTCACCGGGGTCTTGGTGTAGGTGCCCTTTTCAAGCGTGAAGGCGACCTGTTCGAATTCCGGCACCATGCGGCCCTTGGCGAAGTAACCGAGGTCTCCGCCGTCAGACTTGCTGGTGTCTTCCGACTTTTCCTTGGCAAGTTCGATGAAATCCTTGCCGGCGTCGAGCTGCTTGATGATCTCCTTGGCCTCTTCCTCGGTCTTGACCAGGATGTGGCGGGCGTGGACTTCCTCTTCCTTCGGCATGGCTGCGACTTCCTTGTCGTAGCGCGCCTTGACCTCTTCCGGCTTCAGGGCGTCGAACTGGGTGCGCAGGAAGGCATTGTGCAACTCGCGCTCCTGCAGGAAGGCGATACGCTTCTTGAAGTCTTCGCTGTTCTGCAGGCCGGCATCTTCAGCCTTCTTGGCGACCAGCTTGATGTCGATGACCTGCGACAGGGCGGCGACCTTCTTCTGATCTTCCGGCAGCTGCTGGTACTGCTGGCTGAGGTTGGCCATGGCGGTATCGAGATCCGACTGATGGATTTCGATATTGCCGACCTTGGCCACCACTGCGTCCTCCTGCGCGAAGGCCGGCACCTGGAAGGAAACCGCTACGGCCAGTGCGGCAGTCGCAAGGAATTTGTGGCGAAACATAGGGAAGTACCTTTCGAATTGAACTGCGGTCTCAGCGCGGCTGAGGCCGGCCGGAACACTCTCAGAAACACCGGATTGTGGCCATTCTGTATCGGCCGGAACCGTTGACATCATTCGACCCCCCTCTTATCTGTCACGCTACTTCGCGTCCAGAAGAGTTTCCGGGCGGTCAAGGCATTTTGTCAGTGTGAAACGCGGCAGAGCGCTTCGATGAGCCGACGACCCCGGTCACGTGATGCCACGATCAGTTCAGAAAGGACCATGTCCATGGTCAGCTTTGGTGGAATAGCCCGCAAGTTATTCGGTTCGTCCAACGACCGCCGCGTACGCTCCTATCGGTCCAGGATCAGCGATATCGCGGCTCTCGAAGACAGCGTGAAGACTTTGACCGACACAGAGCTTGCCGCCAAGACCGTGGAGTTCCGGCAGCAGCTTGCCGACGGCAAGAGCCTGGATGACATTCTGGCACCGGCATTCGCCGTCGTCCGCGAAGCTTCGCGCCGGGTGCTCGGCATGCGCCCCTTCGACGTGCAGCTGACGGGCGGCATGATCCTCCACGATGGCGCGATTGCCGAAATGAAGACGGGTGAAGGCAAGACGCTTGTCGCGACCCTGCCGGTCTACCTGAACGCGCTGGCCGGCAAGGGCGTGCATGTCGTCACCGTCAACGATTACCTCGCCCAGCGCGACGCAGCGACGATGGCCAAGCTCTATGGTTTCCTCGGTCTCACCACCGGCGTCATCGTTCACGGGCTCGACGACGACCAGCGCCGCGCCGCCTATGCCTGCGACATTACCTACGCCACCAACAACGAGCTCGGCTTCGACTACCTGCGCGACAACATGAAATACGACCGCGGCCAGATGGTGCAGCGTGGCCACAATTTCGCGATCGTCGACGAAGTGGACTCGATCCTCGTCGACGAAGCGCGCACGCCGCTGATCATCTCCGGCCCGCTCGACGACCGCTCCGATCTCTACACGACCATCGATGCCTTCATCCCGATGCTGTCGGCTGAAGATTACGAGATTGACGAGAAGCAGCGCTCGGCCAACTTCTCCGAAGGCGGCACCGAAAAGCTTGAAAAGCTGCTGCGCGATGCAGGCCTGTTGAAGGGCGAATCGCTCTACGACGTCGAGAATGTCGCGATCGTCCATCACATCAACAACGCGCTGAAGGCCCACAAGCTTTTCAGCCGCGACAAGGACTACATCGTCCGTAACGGCGAGATCGTCATCATCGACGAGTTCACCGGCCGCATGATGCCGGGTCGCCGCTATTCCGAAGGTCAGCACCAGGCTCTCGAAGCCAAGGAAAAGGTGCAGATCCAGCCGGAGAACCAGACGCTCTCCTCGATCACCTTCCAGAACTACTTCCGCATGTACGACAAGCTCGCCGGCATGACCGGCACGGCATCGACGGAAGCAGAGGAGTTCGGCAACATCTACGGCCTTGAAGTCGTCGAAGTGCCGACCAACCTGCCGATCCAGCGCATTGACGAGGATGACGAAGTCTACCGGTCGGGCGAGGAGAAGTTCAAGGCCATCATCGAAGAGATCAAGGCCGCCCACGCGCGCAACCAGCCGGTTCTCGTCGGCACCACGTCGATTGAAAAGTCGGAACTCCTGGCGACCATGCTGCGTCAGGCCGGCTTCGAGGCGTTCAGTGTCCTCAACGCCCGCTACCATGAGCAGGAAGCCTATATCGTCAGCCAGGCGGGCGTGCCGGGAGCCGTGACCATTGCCACCAACATGGCCGGACGCGGTACCGACATCCAGCTGGGCGGCAATATCGAGATGCGCCTCGAACGCGAGCTGGAAGGCATGGAGCCGGGTCCCGAGCGCGATGCGCTGGAAGCCTCGATCCGGGCCGACGTCAAGGAACTGAAAGAAAAGGCGCTAGCTGCCGGAGGCCTCTTCGTCATTGCGACGGAGCGCCACGAGAGCCGTCGTATCGACAACCAGTTGCGCGGCCGTTCCGGCCGTCAGGGGGACCCGGGCCGCTCGAAGTTCTACCTGTCGCTGCAGGACGACCTGATGCGCATCTTCGGCTCCGACCGCATGGAAGGCATGCTGCAGAAGCTGGGCCTCAAGGAAGGCGAGGCGATTGTCCATCCGTGGATCAACAAGGCCCTGGAGCGCGCCCAGAAAAAGGTCGAAGCCCGCAACTTCGATATCCGCAAGAACCTCCTCAAATACGACGACGTTACCAACGACCAGCGCAAGGTGATCTTCGAGCAGCGCATCGAGCTGATGGATGCGACTGACCTCACCGAGACTGTCGAGGACATGCGCCACGAAGTCATCGAGATGCTGGTGACCAAGCACATCCCCGAGCGCGCCTATGCCGAGCAGTGGGATGCGGCAGGCCTGAAGCAGGGCGTTCAGCAGATGCTCAACCTCGACCTGCCGATCGAGGAGTGGGTGCAGGAAGAAGGCATTGCCGAAGACGACATCCGCGAACGCCTGACGACGGCGGCCGACGCCGTAGCCAAGGATCGTGCCGAGCGGTTCGGCCCCGAGGTCATGACCTATGTCGAGCGTTCGGTCCTCCTGCAGACGCTGGACGGCCTGTGGCGCGAGCACATCGTCAACCTCGACCATCTGCGGTCTGTCGTCGGTTTCCGCGGCTACGCGCAGCGTGATCCGCTGCAGGAATACAAGGCTGAAGCCTTCGAGCTCTTCCAGGCGCTGCTCGCCAACCTGCGCGAGGCCGTCACAGCCCAGCTGATGCGGGTTGAACTGGTTCGAGATGCACCCGAGACGCCCGAACCGCCGCTGATGCAGGCACACCATCTGGATGCGACGACCGGCGAGGACGAGTTCTCCCAGCCGCCACTTCTGACGGTCGCTGCCGAAGACCGTGACCCGGTCGACCAGAGCACCTGGGGCAAGGTCGGGCGCAACGAGCCCTGCCCGTGCGGATCGGGCAAGAAGTACAAGCACTGCCATGGTGCGTTCGAACAGGTTTGACTGACAGAAGGCCGCCTCCGGGCGGCCTTTCCATTTGCAGGCGCGGCCGCCTCGCCTGTGGACGAACCGCGAGGCAATCGTTTCTTAACCGCCCGGTCGGCATAGTGACGGCATCTTGTCTTGCGTTTCAGCGAGTAATGCGTGTCCCACACGGCGGTGATCGAAACAGCGGAAAAACTTCTCCCGCTCGGCCTTCGGATTCGGCTCGCGCCGTTGCTGCGGAAGCTCGCCCCCGTGCTGAACGGCACCGATGAAACCGCCAAGGCGCAACGCATGGCGCTGGTCGCCTTCGTCATCCGCGTCGTCAGCGCTGCCATCGCCTTCGTCTCGCAGATCGTTCTCGCACGCCTGATGGGCGAATTCGAATACGGCATCTTCGCCTTCGTCTGGGTGCTGGTGGTCGTGTTCGGCAATCTCTCCTGCCTCGGCTTCCACACGGCCGTCATCCGCTTCCTGCCGCTCCACCGGGCGCGCGGCGAAATCGACACTGTGCGCGGCCTGAACTGGACGGCGCGCGTGTTTGCCATGCTTTCGGCCAGCGCGCTTGCGGCGACCGGCTTTGCCTTCATGCAGGTCTTCGACCATATCGTCCCGGATTACTGGATGGTGCCGGTCTTCCTCGGGCTTTTCGCCCTGCCGATGATCGCCCTCGGCGACGTGCTTGAAGGCACGGCCCGCGCCAATGGCTGGGCTGTCACGGCCCTCAGCCCCACCTACATCCTCCGGCCGCTGCTCATCCTGACGCTGATGCTGGTGGCCATCTGGCTGGGCCAGCCGCATACTGCGCGGACCGCCATGGAAGCAGCGCTTGCGGCCACCTACCTGACGACGCTCTATCAGTTCCTGCGGGTAACGCTGCGGCTGCGCCGGATGAACGGCACGGGCGGCCTGAGCTTTCAACTTCGCACCTGGACCCGTTTTGCCTTTCCGCTGTTTCTCGTCGATGGGATCGGCTTTCTGCTGACCAATGCCGACGTGGTGGTCGTCGGGCTCTACCTGCCGCCGGACCAGGTGGCCGTGTACTTTGCCGCCGCCAAGACCATCGCGCTGGTGCAGTTCGTCTACTTCTCGGTCAAGGCCGCCGCCGCACCGCGCTTCTCCGCCATCATGGCGGACGAGGATCATGCCGCGCTGGAAGGTTTTGCCGCACAGGCGGCCCGCTGGTCCTTCTGGCCGGCACTCGCGGTCGGCGCCGGAGTTCTGGCGCTCGGCGAATTCCTGCTCGGACTGTTCGGACCCGGGTTCACGCAGGGCTATCCGCTGATGATCGTGCTGTTTTCCGGCATCCTCGCGAAAGCCTCGGTTGGACCTGGGGAGGTTCTGCTGAACATGGCCGGTTGGCAGAAGCTGTGCGTCGCTCTCTACGCCACGGTTCTCGCAGCCAATATCGGCCTGAATATCGTCCTGATCCCGCGTTTCGGTCTCGTCGGCGCCGCAGCGGCCACAGCGGGCGCCATGATGCTCGAGGCGATCCTCCTGCACATCGCCGTTCGCCGCACGCTGGACATCGTGCTGTTCGCCTTTGCCCGACCTCCCGTCGCAGCTGCTGCGCATGAAAGGTAGGATCTCCATGGCTGAGCTTCCGCCGCTTTCCCGTCCCGCAAAGGAGGCGCTGGCTGTAACGCCGGTTTCGCACCTTCGCCAGCCGCTCATTCCCGAAGCGCCGATCAGCGTCACCGTCGGACGGCCCGGCCGATCGCTGTCGATCTATCCGGCGACGATGGGCTATGAACTGCAGGACGAGCTGGATTTCCTGTCGAACCGGGTGATGGAGCCGAACATCTTCTTTGCCGGCCGGATGCTGGCACCGGCCATGCCGCGGGTGGAAGATCGTCAGGTGCAGCTGGCGCTCATCCGCGACCAGAACGACCGCTCCAGCCGCATGCGGCTGCTGATGCCCTTCTCGCTGGAAAAGCCCGGCTTCTCGATGGGCGCCTCGATCATCCGCGTCTGGGCCAACCCTTTCGGTCCGCTCGGCACGCCGCTCGTCGATGCCGAGGGCGCCGCCGAGACGCTCGACAACCTGCTCGAAGCGCTCGCCAGCCGCGAAGCGCGCCTGCCCGAGGTTCTGGTGCTGCCGGAACTGCGCCTCGGCGGCCGCTTTGCCCAGTTGATGCGCGCCGTCGCGGTCGCCCGCAACCTGCCGGTGACGGTGACCGGCACCTACCGCCGGCCGTTCCTCGACAGCCGTCTGGACGGCGACACCTATCTGAAGCAGGCGGTATCCGCCCATCACCTGCGCGAGATGCGCCGCCTGTGGCGGCGCCTCGCGACGCAAGGCAGCCTCACCTACGACGTGGCACGCCAGCCCGGCGACATCCGCCGTCGCACCGAGGAATTCCTGGCGCTGGAGGCCAAGGGCTGGAAGGGGCGCAAGCGCTCGGCACTGATCAGCGACCGCTACCGGGCAGCCTTTGCCCGCGAGGCCATCGGCAACCTCGCCGAAGTCGACGCGGTGCGCATCCACACGCTCGACTTCGACGGGCGTGCGATTGCGTCTCTGGTGGTGTTCGTCATGGCTGGCGAGGCCTACACGTGGAAGACCGCCTATGACGAGGACCTGGCGCGCTTTTCGCCTGGCAAGCTGCTGATGATGAAGCTGACGGACTGGCATCTCGACGACGCGAACATCGTCCGCTCGGACTCGTGTGCTGTACCCGATCATCCGATCATGAGCCGGTTCTGGATGGAGCGCGAGGAAATGGGGACGCTCGTCGTCGGCCTGAAGGAGACGAGCGACCGCGACGTGCGCCAGGTGGCGGCGCAGTTGCACCTCTACCGCAATACCCGCAACATCGCCCGTCTGCTGCGCGAGAAGATCATGGGACTTGCCGGACGGGATACTTGAGCGGGGCCAGAATTTTCGGCGTTAATCCTTAATTCACCATCCCGTTGCGCAAGACCCGCTTTCTGTTATCCCCCTCCTGCCCAATCATGGGTCGGGGATAACATGATGACCAACCTGCTCCTGAAGCTTTCCGCAGCGGCGATCGCGCTTTCAGCAATGACATCGGTGTCGAACGCCGAAGATCTTGTGTTCACGCTGAAGAACAACACCAAGGGCACGCTCGAGCGTTTCTACACGTCGCCTGTCGGCGTCGGCACCTGGGAAGAAGACGTGTTCGGCGCCGACGTCATCGAGCCGGGCGAGAGCATGGAAATCACCATCGGCGACGGCCGCTCGGTGTGCAAATACGACATGCGCTTCGAATTCACCGAGGATTCCAACATCGAAGACCTTGAGGACACGCAGGATCTGTGCGCGATGGGCTCCTACACCATCAACATGCACTGACGCCTGACGTCATCTTCGGCATGGCCGCCTCACAGCGAGGCGGTTATGCCGCCGTCGACGTAGAGCACGGTGCCGTTGACGAAGGATGCGGCGTCCGACGACAGGAAGATGCAGGCGCCGACCAGTTCTTCCACCCGGCCCCAGCGCCCGGCAGGCGTGCGTTTCGCCAGCCATGCAGAAAATTCGGGATCGGCGACGAGCGCGGCGTTGAGCGGCGTGTCGAAATAGCCGGGCGCTATGGCGTTGCAGTTGAGGCCATACTTCGCCCAGTCGGTCGCCATGCCCTTGGTGAGGTTGCCGACGGCGCCCTTGGTCGCAGTATAGGGTGCGATGCCAGGACGCGCGAGCGCCGTCTGCACGCTGGCGATATTGACGATCTTGCCGGCGCCGCGCTTGATCATGTGACGGGCGACGGCCTGCCCGACATGGAAGACTGTCGATATATTGGTCTTCAGGAGCTTCTCGAAGGCATCGGCCGGAAAATCTTCAAGCGGCGCCCGGTGCTGCATGCCGGCATTGTTGACCAGGATATCGATCGCCCCGACCTCCGCCTCGAACCCGTCGATCGCCGTTCGCACGGCATCATGATCCGTCGCATCGAAGGCGAGCGTTCGGGCACCGCCGAGACTGTCGGAGGCTGTCTGCAGCTTGCCCGCGTCGCGGCCGTTCAGCACGATTTCGGCGCCCGCGCCCTTGAGGCCATGCGCCAGCGCAAGGCCAATGCCCTGCGATGATCCTGTCACCAATGCCCGTTTGCCCGTCAGATCGAAAAGTTCAACGCTCATCTTCAGTCTCGAATTCATCAGCTGGAGCCGCCGCAGCGGCAGATTACAAAAGTCATCCCTTTATGCTATTCATTGTCCGGATTGGTTATTCTCGCAACCCTTGAAGACGCTCGCCGCCGGCACGAGGACGGCCGCCGATCGGGTGGCGACGACGACCGAGAGACATCGTCCGCGCCGAAAGAGACGCAGCAGACGCCAGGCCGGTCGACGAACAGAGAAATGTGCGCGTGAGCTATCGACATTCCATGGTCTGCCGGACCGAAGGCATCCAGGCACTGGTACCGGCGAAGTGGCGTGGGCTTGAGGGATCCGTCAGCGTCTTCTGGGACGCGGAAGGTCAGGCCGATGCCAAAGGCTATTACCTGTCGCCGGACCCCCGCATCGTCATCTTTTTCAACGACGTTTCCGAGCAGATCCGCATCGCCAACCAGGCGCACAAGGCCATGCAGTCCTTCCGGCCGATGAGGCGTGCGATCTATGTACCGCCGGGCATGCCGATGTGGAGCCGGTTCACGGCGCCGCATCGCTTCTCCCATCTCGACCTGCATCTGCACAAGGACCGGCTGCTCAAACTTCTGACGCCATCCATCGGCCGGTCTGCGGCGATGGCGGCGCTGCAGCAGCCGGTGGAAACCCAGGACGCGGCGCCGGTCGAGACGCTTGCGAGCCTGCTCGTCAACGAACTCTCCAACCCTTCCCGGCACCCGGCCTTCGCGGAGAGCCTGGTGTCCGGCGTGGTGACCGGGCTCATGGATCTTTCGGAGCGAGCGGAAAAGGGCAGCGGACGGCTGACCCAGGCGCAGATGAACAAGCTCGCTTCCTTTGTCACCGCGCGCGCCGACTGCCGCGCCACAGTAGCCGAGATGGCAGGCGTCGTTGGCTTATCGGAAAGCTGGTTCGCCAGCGCCTTCAAGCAGACCAACGGCGTCACGCCGCTGCAGTGGCAGTTGGGAAAACGGATCGACCTGGCGCAGAAGCTGCTGCTGACCAGCGGGCTGACGGTTGCCGATATCGCCATCCAGCTCGGATTTTCCGACCAGGCCCACCTGACAAAGGCATTCCGCCAGGTGATCGGCGAAACACCTGCCGCATGGCGACGCATGCAGCAGGTCGCTTAAGAGAGGTATTCTCCGCCCGACGGGGTCGAGCGGAGAAGCGTGTTTTACCAGGTCTGCCGCAGCGTCGCGTAGATGGCGCGGCCCGGGTTGTAGTACACGCCGCCGCTATCAAGGCTCGCAACATGCTTCTCGTCGAAGACGTTGCTGGCGTTCAGCTGGAACGTCGTGTTCTCCTGGATCTTGTAGGTGAAGGACGCGTCGAACACGACGGCGCTTTCCGACGAGATGGTGTTCTGAATGTTGGTGAAGTAGGACCCCATGTAGCGAGCCCCGACGCCGAAGGTCATGTCGCCCCGGGCGCCCTCGCCTGCCACCTTATAGGTGCCCCAGACCGACGCCAGATGCTCGGGAACGCGCATGAGACGGTTGCCATCGTTTGCGCCGCCCGGCTCCTTGATCTTGGAGTCGATGTAGGTATAGGCCGCGATGATATCGATGTTGTCCGTCACCTCCGCCTTGGCTTCCAGCTCGATGCCGCGATGGCGGACCTCTTCGACGGTTTGCGGCAGATAGGTCACGCTATCGAAGACAGTGATATTGCCCTTCGTCAGATCGTAGACAGACGCGGTGAACAGGGCCGGGAAGGCATCCGGACGGTATTTGACGCCGACTTCGTACTGCTTGCCTGTGGTCGGTTCGGTGCCGATGCCGGGGGGAGCCGCGGACTCGGCGTAGCTTGCAAAGGCGGCCAGTTCCTCGGTGATCTTGTAGCTCAGGCCGAAGCGCGTGGTGAACTCGCTATGATCGTCGGAGCGCGCGGCGCCGGTGAACAGGTTCGTTTCGCTCAGGTCCAGCCAATCGTTGCGCAGGCCGAGGCTTGCAGTCAGCCTGTCGGAGAAGGTCAGATCCTGCTGCAGGTAGATCGCCTTGGTCTTCTGGTCGTTTGACGTCCCGGAGTTCGGCGCCGTCGAGGCGGGTCTACCGGTATAGACCGGGTTCACCCAGTTGATGGATGGAGCAGCCGGATTGTAGAGACCGTAGTTGACGGAGTCGAAATCGTTATAGTCGGCGCCGACAAGCGTGCGGCTCTCGACGTTTTCGAAGCTGGTTTCGTATATCAGATTGGCGTCGATGACGAATTGTTCGGTCGACTTGTCGCTGCCGAAGAAATAGCGGTCGGCGATGTTCGAGCCATCGGTGCGCGTTCTCGACAGATAAGCGCCGCCGAAAGCGTCATCGGAATTCGTATAGCGGGCGTTGGAGCCGAAGCTCAGGCCATTGCCGAAGTCATGGTCGAACATGACGCTGTAGGTATTGCGGTTGGTCGAGCGGAAATAATAGTCCGGTTCACCGAAGAAGCGGTCCCGGTCGAAGTCCGTGCCGAGCGGCTGGCCGCCGCTGCCTGGAACGCCGTCCATGTTGAGATGGTCGAAGACGAAGGAAAGGCTCGTCGCATCCGTGGGGCGCCACGTCAGGCCGCCCATGATGAACTTCTTGTTGTCCTGCGAATAATCATATTCCGCATCCGCGCCCTGGAGCTTGCCCGTCAGGCGATAGGAAAGCGTGTCATCCTCGGTGATGTTGTCGCCGAAATCGAGGCCCGCTTCCTTATGATTGTAGGATCCGCCCGTGACATAGGCTTCACCGAAGCGTTCGCTCTTCGGCAGCTTGGTGACGTAGTTCACCGAGCCGCCGGGTTCGGCCGCTCCGAAGCCCGCAGAGCTGGCGCCCTTCAGCACCTCGATACGCTCGAAGGCATAGGGCTCTTCGCGGGTTCCGCCGAAGGTGCGGCCGATCGCCAGACCGTCGCGGTAGGTGTAGGGCGTGAAGCCACGGATGTCGAAATAGTCGTACCGGTCATCCGAGCCATAATAGTCGGTGACGACGCCGGCGGTGTACTGCACCACCTGCTCGATGCTCTCGGCGCCACGCTCCTGGATCTCCTTGGAGGTGATGACGGACACTGAGGCGGGGGCGACGAGAATGTCGGTCGGCAGCTTGCCGGTGCCCGTCGTCGTCGTCGCGACGATCGAGCGCGCATCGTCATCCTTGCCGGTTCCGGAGATGGTGACGCGTTCGAGAACGGTCGTTCCCTCTGCCGTTACAGGTTCCTGGGCCCAGGACAGGCTGGGTGCCAGAGTGCCCAAGGCCGTGCAGCCGAGAAGGACCGCATGCCGCGCCCGGATGCGCGCCGATCTCGTGTCGTCGCCGATGTGTCTGATGTGCATGTCTGAACCCGTCACCCTGAAATTGCCCCCGCCGACGACCGGCACGAGGCGTCCCCAAATCTTCGAATCCGCCTTAACTTGAGTGGATACATCCAGTATTGTAGGAAACACCGTTTTTGTAGGAAACCCCGGAAGCTTCGGCGGGGAATTCCTGCCCTGCGGCGTTGAGAGTTGACGCGACGGCGTGAACCTGAAACTGGAAGTCAACTTAATCCGAAGGAGACATGCCGATGATGCGATGGCTGTGCGCGCCCGTGCGATTGGCCGCCATCTGCCTGCTGGTAATGGTGGGAGGCAGTGCCTGGGCCGACGAGGCAACGACCTATCCGATCGCCATCAAGCACGCTTTCGGAACGACTGTCATCGAAAAGAAGCCCGTGCGCGTCGCGACCGTCGCCTGGGCGAACCACGAGGTTCCACTGGCGCTGGGCGTCGTGCCGGTCGGGTTCGCGGCCGCCAACTTCGGCGACGACAACGGCGACGGCCTGCTGCCCTGGGTGGCCGAAAAGCTCGTCCAGTTGAATGCGGAAAAGCCGGTGCTCTTCGACGAGGGCGACGGCATCGATTTCGAAGCGGTCGCCGCAACGCAGCCGGACGTCATTCTCGCGTCCTATTCCGGCCTGTCACAGGCCGACTACGATACGCTGAGCCAGATTGCCCCGGTCGTCGCCTATCCGCGCGCGCCGTGGTCGACTGACTGGCGCGAGATGATCCGGCTGAACAGCATGGGGCTCGGCATGGCGTCGGAGGGCGAAGCGCTGATCAAGACGATCGAAACCGATATCGAGAAGACGGTTGCGCAACATCCTGAGCTGCACGGCAAGTCGGCGATGTTCATCACCCACCTCGATGCGCGCGACCTCAGCACCGTTAACTTCTACACGACGAGCGACACGCGCGTCAGGTTCTTCGCCGATCTCGGATTGAAGGCGCCGAAGAGCGTTACCCAGGCCTCGACCACCGGCCTTTATTCGGGCTCCATCAGCGCCGAGAAGGTCGACGCATTCGACGACGTGGACATTGTCGTCACCTATGGCGATCAGAACCTGGTCAAGGCGCTGGAAAGCAATCCGCTGATGTCGCGCATGCCGGCGGTTGCCAATGGCTCGCTGGTGCTGCTCGGCAGGAACCCGCTGGGGACCGCTGCCAACCCGACGCCGCTGTCGATTTCCTGGGTGCTCGACGATTACGTCACCCTGCTGGCAGATGCGGTGAAGAAGAACAAATGATCGCCGGAGGCGCTCACGACCGCCATCGCCTGCCAGGCTATCGGCATCTGAACCGCACGCGAGGCCTCTGCCTGATGGCGACGGCGGCAGTGCTCGCGGTGCTCTGCGGCCTGTCGGTCGCAATCGGCACGCGCGACGTGGGCTTGAACGACATTCTGTCGGCTCTGGGCGGCCGGGTCGAGACGATCGGCGAAGCGGCGGTCGCGGTGCGGATGCCGCGCACGGTGCTGGCGGCGCTTGCCGGCGCGGCACTGGGACTTTCCGGCGCCATCATGCAAGGCATCACTCGCAACCCGCTGGCCGATCCCGGCATTCTCGGCGTCAACATGGGCGCTTCGCTGGCGGTCGTCATCGGCGTCGCCTGGTTGGACATCTCCTCAGCAAACGCCTATGTCTGGACCGCGATCGGCGGCGCCGGCTGTGCAGCAGTTTTCGTCTATGCCATCGGCTCGCTCGGCCGCGGCGGGGCCAGCCCGCTCAAGCTGTCGCTGGCCGGTGCCGCCACCTCGATCGCATTCGCCTCGCTGGTCATCGCCGTGGTTCTGCCGCGCAATGACATTGCCGGCGGCATCCGCTCGTGGCAGATCGGCGGCGTCGGCGGAGCGACGTTCGAGCGGCTATATGACGTCCTTCCCTTCCTCACCGCCGGCTTCGCCATCAGTCTCCTGTCTGCCCGCAAGCTGAATTCGCTGGCACTCGGCGACGAACTTGCCGCCGGTCTCGGCGAGCGCGTTGCCCTCGCCCGCGCCATATCCGCCTTCGGTGCAATCCTGCTGTGCGGTGCCACGACGGCCATCTGCGGTCCGATCGGCTTCGTCGGCCTCGTCGTACCGCATCTCTGCCGGCTGCTGGCCGGCGTCGATCATCGATGGCTGTTGCCGTTCTCGGCGCTGGCCGGCGCCTGCCTGCTGCTGATCGCCGATATCGTCGGCCGCGTCGTAGCCCGGCCAGGCGAGATCGACGTCGGCATCATCACCGCGCTTGTTGGCGCGCCGTTCTTCATCTGGATCGTCCGGCGCCAGAAGGTTCGCGAGCTGTGACGGTGCTGTCCCCAACCCTCCTGTCGATCGGCGAAACCCGGCGCCGCCGGGCGCGCCAGCATGTCCTGCTCGTCGGCGCACTCCTCGCCTGCCTCGTCGCCCTCTTCGTGCTGACGCTGCTGCGCGGCCAGACCTACACGCCGGCTGGCGACGTCATCCGCTTCCTTGCCGGCGAAAACGTTCCCGGCATCGCCTTCACCGTCGGACAGCTGCGCCTGCCGCGCGCCGTCCTGTCGATCCTCGCCGGCATCAGCTTCGGTCTCGGCGGCATCGCTTTCCAGACCATGCTGCGCAATCCGCTGGCGAGCCCGGACATCATCGGCATCAGTTCGGCCGCCAGTGCCGCCGCCGTCTTCGCAATCGTCGTGCTTCAGTTGAACGGCCCGATCGTGTCCGTCTTCGCCGTGGCAAGCGGTCTCGGCGTCGCGATGCTGGTCTACGGCCTTTCGTTCCGCAACGGCGCGGCCGGTGCCCGGCTGATCCTCGTCGGCATCGGCGTCTCGGCGATGTTGGAAAGCTTCATCGCCTACATCCTCTCCGGCGCCGGCGGCTGGAACCTGCAGGAGGCGATGCGCTGGCTGACCGGCAGCGTCAACGGCGCCCGGCTCGATCAGGCGCTGCCGCTACTTCTGGCGGTCATCGCCTTCGGCGCACTGTTGCTGGCGCACCGGCGTGACCTCGAGGCTTTGCGCCTCGGAGACGATACGGCCGCGGCTCTCGGCGTGCCGGTGACGCGCATCCGCATCATCGTCATCGTCGCCGCGGTCGGCATGATCGCCTTTGCCACCGCCGTCGCCGGTCCGATCGCCTTCGTCGCCTTCCTCTCCGGCCCGATTGCCGCGCGGGTGGTCCGCACCGGAGGCTCGCTGCTGATCCCGTCCGCGTTGATCGGCGCCCTGCTGGTGCTGGCCGGCGACTATTGCGGCCAGTATGTTTTTCCCAGCCGCTATCCGGTCGGTGTCGTCACCGGCGCCCTCGGGGCACCCTACCTCATCTACCTGATCATCCGCGTCAATCGGAAGGGAGGCACGCTATGACCGCCCAAGGCCTGGCTGCAACCGCGCTGTCTGCCGGTTACGGCGACCGCATCATTCTCGACGGACTGGATCTTCCAATCCCCACCGGGCGGATCACCGTGATCGTCGGCGCCAATGCCTGCGGCAAGTCGACGCTTCTGCACACCATGTCGCGTCTGCTGTTTCCACGCGCCGGCCAGGTGGTGCTGGATGGCAAGTCCATCCACAAGGTGGCGCCCCGCGACCTTGCCAAGACGCTGGGGCTGCTGCCGCAGTCGCCGATCGCCCCGGAAGGCATCACCGTTGCCGACCTCGTCAGCCGCGGCCGGCATCCACACCAGGGCATGTTTTCCCGCTGGTCGCGCAAGGACGAGGAGGCAGTCGCGGCCGCCCTCGTCGCCACCAAGACGGAGGACCTCGCGGAGCGACCGGTGGATGAATTGTCCGGCGGCCAGCGCCAGCGCGTCTGGATTGCCATGGCGCTTGCCCAGGACACCCGGGTGCTGCTGCTCGACGAGCCGACGACCTTCCTCGATATCAGCCATCAGGTCGAGGTTTTGGACCTGCTGACCGATCTCAACCATGCGCGTGGCACGACCATCGTCATGGTGCTGCACGATCTCAATCTGGCAGCCCGCTACGCCGATCATCTCGTGGCGATGGTCGACGGACGCCTGCACGCGTCCGGCACGCCGGAAGAGGTGCTGACGGTGGAAAACGTTCGCACCGTCTTCGGTCTTGAGAGCCGCGTCATCATCGACCCGACATCTGGCAAGCCGATCATGCTACCGATCGGCCGTCACCGGATGGCACCGAATACCACGCAATTCGAACCAATCGGCCCTGATCAGGGCAACCAACAGATCCACAAGGAGAACCAGCGATGAACGGCATCCAGGAATTCCGTCTGTCCGGCGTGGCGCTGCCAACCAACCCCATCAGCATGCTGGACGAGATCTGCGAGCACTTCGTCGAGCATGCCGAAGTCAAGCGAACGGATAATCTCGTCTTCATGAAGAGCGAGAGCGCCACCGTAGACATCCGCCTGCAGGACAACAGGCTGCTGATCGGGCTCGTCAGCCCGACGCAGGAGCAGCTGCAGATGAACCGGACGATGATTGCCGAGCATCTGTTCTACTTCAGCGGCGAAGACCCGATGACGCTCGACTGGTCGGAGCCTGCGCCGCTTGGCGCGCTGCCGAACATCCACGCGGTGACGGTGGTCTCCGCGGAAGACGTCACCCCCCGCATGCGCCGGGTCAAGTTCTCCTGCGCCGACGTGACGCCGTTCATCGAAGGCGGCATGCATGTGCGGCTGCTGGTACCGCCACGGGACAGGACGCCGGTCTGGCCGGGCGTCCGCGACGACGGCCGCATCGCCTGGCCGGAGGGCGAAGACGAGCTGCTGGTGCGGATCTACACCGTTCGTGCCGTGGATGCGGAGCGTGGCGAGCTGTGGGTGGATTTCCTGCAGCATCCGGCCTCGGGCGTGAAGACGCCGGGCGCCGATTTCGCCCGTGATGCCCAGCCGGGCGACAGTGCGGCCCTGCTCGGTCCAGGCGGCGGTCACGCGCCGGACGCGGCATCGATCCTGCTGATCGGCGACGAGAGCGCTCTGCCGGCAATTGCCCGCATCTGCGCAGAGGTTGCGCCGGGCACGCGCATCCACGCAATCGTCGAAGTGGCGAATGAGGCGGAAGAACAGCCGCTCGTTTCGGGCACCGCCGTCGATGTCCGGTGGCTGCACCGCAGCCACTATGCAGCGGACGCGCGCGGCACGCTGATGGCGTCGGCGAAGGCTGCCATCGAGGCCATGGAGCCTGGAACCTTCGTCTGGGTCGCCTGCGAAAAGGACGATGTCCGCTCGCTCCGCGCCTTCCTCAAGGCCCGCAACCACGACCGCCGGCAGATGTACGCCGCCTGGTATTGGGAACGTGAAGCCTGAGCGCTAGCAGCTGAACGTGTGCCTCGGCAGCCAATGCCGGGGCGCTCGGCTGCTGCTGACGATGCCGTCGCAACATCCGGATACAAGCTGATCGGTTGAAGTTTCTGGTGCCCCGTGCCGGAGCACATGAAGTCAGTATTTCCAATGGTCTACAAGATTTCTGGACCGCCGGTCAGCACACACGATGATTATGCTTTTTCGAGAAGTGTCCAGACGTCCCAAGGCGAAAACCGTTTTGGAGATTGACCATGAACATGACCTTCAGGCCGACGCGCGCCGTGACGCTGGCGCATGTCAACGCTGCAGCTAGAACCTTCGGCGAAGCTGCAGCCAGCTACATCGAACATGGCGGCGAGAGGAAGTATCTGGAAAGGATCCTGCCCCACATCGGCATCACGCCCATTCCCGACATCTTCCCCTTCGATGTTCGCCAACTGGCGACGTCGCTCTTCCCGTCCCAAACAAACGCCACCCGCAACCGCTGCGTCATCACCCCTATCCGCGCCGTCTGCTACCACGCTTATGATCGTGGCTGGGGTCCACAGGTGCGCATCCGGAACTTCAAGCAGGAGCGACCGAAGAGGAAGAAGGCAGCCTCGCAGGCATGGGTGCATGCCTTCGTGCGACAATGCGCCAGGGACGGGCTGCCGCATGTGGCAGCGATCGTACTCTTCATGAGCCAGACGGGCGCCCGCGTCTCTGAAGCCGTTGCCCTGCGTTGGCGCGACGTGGACATGGCCGGACGGACGGCGCTGCTCGTCAAGACGAAGACAGAGTTCAACTCGACCCGGTATTTGACCGACCAGCTGGTGACCCGCCTGCGCGAGATGAGCGTCGGCGCGCATCCGGATTCTCCGGTGTTCGGTTACCGGAACCGCCATTCCGTGAACGAGCGGATTGCCGCCGTCTGCCAACGAGCAGGCATTTACATACAAGCCATCGCACACCTGCGGTCGGCATGCCTTTGCCAACAACACCCTTTCCATGGGCCTCGACGTCAAGTCGATCATGGAGGCTGGTGGCTGGCGTAGCGCTGTTTTGAGGAGATATGCGCGGTCTGCTTAGGCAGGATGATATCGCCGTGGGGTGAAGCTTTCATGTTTGGGCCAAACTCAGTAGCCAGAAGAACGCGGTTTTCCGGCGGTCTTTCCGCTGCGCTACCCGCTCTGACTGCTGTTATGGGAATGGGGTTAAAGCCCGGATGGGAACGGAACTTCGGCACCTCCGGCGATGCGAAGATTGACCTGGTCGGAGTGTATAACTTCAATGATAGCGCCCGCGGATTTAAGGTCGTGATCGGACAGTGTGCCGCTATGGAAGAAGAGAAAAACTGGGAGAGAAAGCGTCAGGAGGCGCAGCTCTTTACTCGAAGCGGATCTTTCGATTATCTTGTTGAGCCAGACGCAGTGCTCTTCATTCCCGTTTGTTATCGTCAGCCGGACGGTGACTGGGTGAATTCCGATTATGTATCTTCCGTAGTAACGGTTGACCGCGTCCGGATCCTCAACATCCTGGCTCACGATGGTGCGACTGGCCTTGATGTCGCCGCGCTGTTCACAAAGGCCGGGATTAGCATAGCGGCCTGACAAGCAGTGGCTCGCGACGGATTAGTCTGTCGGCAGAATACGGTTCTAAAAAAGCATCTAGATCGACGTCCTCCCTTGGTAAGGGAGAGGCCGAGAGTTCAAATCTCTCTAGCAGCACCACCACTTCCTCTTATTCTGTGGGCTTCTTAACCTACGGGCCTGCCCAGCCCCGGTTCTTAAAGAAGCGCGAGAGCGCAGAACAAAGCACGAAACTGCTCAACCTTCCGTGCAAAATTCGTGCAGTATGTTCTGCCTTTGTCTGCGCAGCGACACGCGCAGCCAGCAGGCTGCCCGCGATGATCCGTGTCTATCCATCCACCTATGGGTTGATCTTCGGCGGGTCACCAAAACTCGGCATGCCCTGCAGTCCTTGTCCCGGCAGGCCTGATCCGGACTGAGCCGGGGCGCCGTCCATAGAGGGCGGTCCGAAGTTCGGCATCTGGTTGCCGCCGCCGTTGCCGAAGCCGGGAATCTCGATCTTGATCGAGTCGGGATCGACCGCCGGCCCCTTGTCCAGCCAGTAGGTGACTGACTCTGGCCAGAAGATCACGATAGCGACGAGGATCAGCTGCATTCCCAGCCAGGGGATGGCGCCGAGATAGATGTCCTTGGTCTTGACCGAACGCGGCGCGATCGAGCGCAGGTAGAACAGCGCAAAGCCGAACGGCGGGTGCATGAAGCTGGTCTGCATGTTGATGCAGATCAGCACGCCGAACCAGATCAGGTCGATGCCCAGTGCATTAGCGACCGGTACCAGCATCGGGATGACGATGAAGGCGATTTCGAAGAAATCGAGGAAGAAGGCAAGGAAGAAGATAAAGATATTGACGAAGATCAGGAAGCCGACTGCGCCGCCCGGCACATGTGACAGCAGATGCTCGATCCACAAGCCGCCGTTCATGCCCTGGAAGACCAGGCTGAAGCAGGTGGCGCCGACCAGAATGAAGACGACCATCGAAGTGATCTGCATGGTCGTGTGCATGCCCTGGCGCGTCAGATCCCACGTCAGCCGTCCATGCAAGGCAGCGATTGCCATGGCGCCAACGACGCCGAGCGCGCCAGCTTCCGTCGGCGTGGCAAGGCCCATGAAGATGGTGCCGAGGACGAGGAAGATCAGCACGACCGAGGGGATCATGCCCCACAGCACACGCATCACGAGGGAGAGGTTCATCTGACCACGGGCCTCCGGCGGCAGAGCCGGGACATCCTTGGGACGGAAGATCGACAGGGCGAGAATGAATAGGAGGAAGATTGTCACCTGCAGTATCGATGGCCCGATGGCACCGAGGTACATATCGCCCACCGATCGGCCAAGCTGATCCGCCAGGACGATAAGAACGAGCGATGGCGGGATGACTTGGGTGATCGTGCCGGACGCAGCGATGACGCCCGTCGCCAGCCGCGGATTGTAGCCATATTTGAGCATAATCGGCAGCGAGATCACGCCCATGGTGATCACCGAGGCGGCAACCGTACCGGTAATCGCTCCGAGGATGGCGCCAACGATGATGACGGCATAGGCAAGACCACCAGGGATCGCCCCGAAGAGCTTACCGGTGCCTTCGAGAAGGTCCTCAGCCAGACCACACCGCTCCAGGATGGCGCCCATGAACGTGAAGAATGGGATTGCCAGCAGCAGGTCGTTCGAAACGATGCCGAAGATCCGATAGGGCAGCGCCTGCAAGAACACCTGCTCGAAGTGGCCGGTGAAGACGCCGAGAATGCCGAAGAACAGGCCAACGGCGGCCAGCGAGAAGGCGACAGGGAAGCCGTAAAGCATGAAGATGACCATGCCGAGGAACATCAGCGGCGGCATCACACCGAAAGCGAACATGGGTAGTTTCCCCCGAAGACGGTGTGGCTATTGAAGCGGCTTTTCGTAGGTGGTGTCGATGGCAAGCAAGCCCTTGAGGGCAGCAATTCGCTTCACCAGCTCAGAGAGCCCCTGCAGCACAAGCAGCGCAAACCCCGCAAAGATGATGAGTTTCACTGGCCAGCGGATCAGCCCTCCGGCATTTGCCGAGGTCTCGCCCTGCGTCCAGGACAGATGGAAGAACGGCCAGCAGATCCAGGCAAGATAGAAGCAGGCGGGAATGAGAAACACAGTCAGACCGATGATGTCGATCCACAGCCGTTTCCGTTCCGACACGGCACCATAAACCAGATCGACGCGGACATGCTCATTCAGTCGCAAAGTATGTGCGGCGCCCAGAAGGACGATGAAGGCGAACATGTACCACTGGATTTCGAGCCAACCGTTCGAACTAATGTTGAATGCGTAACGCACCAGCGCATTACCGGCACTGACAAGGCAGCAGAACAGCACGAGGTACCCGGAAAACTTTCCGATGATCTCGCTGATCCTGTCGACCATGCCGCTGAAGCGGAGCAAGAAAGCCATGTATCCCCCTGGACAGGCGTTGAACCGTTACTGTCCCCCACCGCGATTTAACAAAGCGGTTGTAAAATGGAAAGCGGAGAGATCTGCTCTCCACCGGGGCGGGCTCACTATCGACGCAGCTGTTGCTGCGAAGCAGCCTGACGCTTCTGTGGACCGGTGCATCGTCGATAAGCAGCGGAGCGTCTTGGCTCGCGAGAAACGTTTTTCGATCCGCGCACTCGGCAGGCCGTCCTTAATAGGTCGTGGCTGGTTGACGCCTTCGCCTGCCAGAACATAATAGGAACATCACCGCCGCCACGTGGCGGTTATCCACAGAGTGTACACAAGTTAAGATTATGCTTAGGCATGAAGGAGAAGCCGTGTCTGCAGAGCCCAATCAAGCCGAAGTGGAACATGCTGAGAACGAAGTGGGGGCCGCCCTCGCTTATCACGGTGGCGACGCCCGCGCCGCTGTCGCAACTCTGCTCGATGACTGCCGACATCTGCGGCTACAGCTGGCGCTGGCAGAAGGTGCCACGAGCCGCGGCATGACGCGCGGCTGGCGGCCGAGCTTTGAGCGCTCCTGATGCCTGCGGGATACTATGCCGGAAGGTCTCACCCGTATCGCGACAACAAGATCCCTCGCCTGTCGAAGGCCCACGAGATTGGCCAGTTCGTGCGGGTGAACTGTCCGATCTGCAGGATCACCCGTCACTACCAGCCATCGGATATCCAGCAGCTGTGCGGCGACCTCAACGTCTTCCAGCTGCGCGGCCAATTCCGTTGCGACCGCTGCAACGATCGAGACAGTGTGTCGATCGCCTTCGTCAGCCTGCTTGCAACAGAAATGCCGGGGCTGGTCGTGCGGCACCTCGAGCGCATCGAGATGCGCCGGGTTCCCATCTGGCGAGATGTGACGCTATGATCTGTATCTTGGAGATGGAGCTTAGGGATGGAGGACCCGACATGACCAGCAATCTGCTGCTGAACGCGATGCTGTTCCTTGCCGTGTTCGTCGCGATCGCGTCGTTCGGGCTTCACGCCGCCGTCAGCTTCGGCTGGCTTTGACCGCGGAGCGTCATCGCATGTGCAACCTCTACAACGTCTCGACGAACCAGGACGCCATCAGGGCGCTGACCAAGGCGCTGGACCGCCTCGGCAACATGCCACCAACCCTCGACGTCTACCCCGACTATCCAGCGCCCATCGTCCGCAACAACGGACAGGAACGTGAGCTGGCGATGGTGCGGTGGGGCATGCCCTCGTCGAAGCGGGCACTGTTCGAGGCTGCATCCAAACGCGCTGACAAGCTGCGCGCAAAGGGAAAGCCGGTGGACTTCGATGAGCTCCTCAGGATGGAGCCGGACGGCGGAACGACGAATATCCGCAATACGGCGAGCCAGCACTGGCGGCCATGGCTTGGCGTTGGCAACCGCTGCTTGGTGCCGCTGACCCGGTTTGCCGAACCGGATCCATTGAGCAAGATTGAAGGCGGTCGCACACCTAATGCCTGGTTCGCCGGCGGACCTGACGAGCCGCTGATGTTCTTCGCCGGCCTGTGGGTGCCGCAGTGGCAGGGCGTCCGGAAGATGAAGGAAGGCTGGATCAACACGGACCTTTTTGCCTTCCTGACTACCGAGCCCAACGGCATCGTCGGCCCGATCCATCCCAAGGCGATGCCGGTCATCCTGCGAACGGAAGACGAGATCGAGATGTGGATGCGCGCACCATGGGACGAAGCTAAGGCTTTGCAGCGTCCGCTGCCTGACGAGCAGTTGATGCTGCTTCCGACGCTGTCGGTAGAGACGGGTGGGACTGCAAGAGATCAGGGGATGTTAATTTAGACGTCAGGAACAAACGCCTCTAACTCATGTTGAGACCGCATCTGGGTAGAGAGGACATCATGACGGATATCCCTGCAAATGATCGCGTGCGCGCACAGATGATAGAACTCATTCCGGCGCTGAGATCGTTCGCGCGTCGGTTTGAGCACAGTCCGACCAATGCCGAGGATCTCGTACAGGAGACGCTTCTGCGCGCCTTGGCAAATCTCGACAAGTTCAAAGAGGGCACCAGCCTGAAGTCGTGGATGTTCACGATCCTGCGCAACACCTTCTGCACCAAGTTCGGGCGAGCGAAACGCGAAGTGGTCGGGCTTGACGAATGCGTCTCCGCCAGATCAGCAATAAGCGCGCCGCAGGAGTGGGGTATAGCCGCACAGGAGTTTCACAAGGCGATGCTCGGCCTACCAAAGCACTATCGGGAGGCCTTCGACCTGATCCTTCTCCAGGGCCAGTCCTATCAGGACGTTGCTCAACGAATTGGATGCCCGGTTGGCACCGTGAAAAGCAGGGTCAACCGTGCGCGCTCTCAACTCTCCGAGCAACTCAACTGACCGGCGGACGTCGGTCTCCGCACTTCTAAGCCTTTAGCCGCTCCAAAAGAACATCTCGATCGCGGATGTGTACGATAGCAGACTGAGAGAGAACTTTCTGTCGATGTCACTGTTCGAGAAGCAGACGCCCCCTCCCCGGAGACGTCTACTCCTACATCTCCTTAGGTACATCTCCTTAGGCTCGCTTCGGCGAGCCTTTTTTCTTCCGTCCTTCCGGCGACGTTTCAACCTCTTGCCGATCCATCGCCTGTGATACACGTATAGGCTTATTCCTTAGCAGGAGCGGCCGATGGATGAGCGCATGAATGCCGACGATTTCAATAGCTTTGTTGAGAAGGTCGCGGCCGCGGCAATAGTCAATCAAGCGATACTGAAGTGTTCCTTGCGCGGGGTACCTCTTAGCGTTGATGCTGTCATACCCTTCGTGGGCGACTTCTTGCAGCCGGATAATCCGCGCTTCCACCACCTCGCCATTCTTGTTCAGCGGACCTTGGAGGAGATGCTGGATCAACCTTCACCTTCTCAACCGGCGAACTAAATCCTGTTCCCCCGCTATAGCTGAAGAATTAGGCTATCCTCATCAAAGACAGAATCGGGCGACGATTGCAGTCCACGACAGGAGGATAGGTATGAAGAAGGACGAACCTGCTGATTTGCCAGCAAGGATAAAGAACGCGCAAGACACCTCGAGGGGTGCGCTGTGGCCCACCGTCTTGAGCAACGTCGTGGTTGATCTGAAAGCAAAGCAGGAGGTCGTCACGAACACCGAGGTTGCCGCGGAGTTGCGCCGGATCGCGGAGGATGAAGGCGCTGATCGCCTGATGCGCGACGGTGCCGCCGAAGCTTTGCAACAGCTGTCGGGAAAACTGGAACCTGTCAAATCGCCCTGATTGACGACAAGCAAAGCGCTCGCACGGAGGCACGAGGCGATAGGCAGTCCCACGGAACTGGTGGATCCATCTGCTGCTGCTCGGCGTGAGCATTGCGCTCCTGAGTGCCGTCTGGCAGACGGCGCGACCTTGGGCTGGTTCTAGCCAAACAACACGAGGAAATAGATGATACGCTTTGCCGTCATGGCATCAGCCGCCATGTTGGTCGCTGGGCATGCTCTAGCAATCGAAGAGTGCCAAGGCGGCAACCGTGCCGCACGTAAGCTGACATGCGTCGTTGACGGTGACACGATCTGGCAGAATGGCGTGAAGATGCGAATGCTGGATATCGACACTCCCGAGACGTTCGGCGCCGCATGCGGGAACGAACGCGAGATCGGCGAGGCGGCGAAGAAGCGCCTGATCGTGCTGATGAGCCAAGGCTACCGGATAGACAATTCGGGGGAGAAGGACCGGACGAGCGATCGACGCGACCTGGTGCGCGTGATCCTCAAGGATGGCCGGGACGCCGGTCGCGTCCTGATAAGCGAAGGGCTCGCCCAGAAATGGCCCAACAAGGGAAATCGGTGGTGCGAATGAGCGAGCCGTAGCCACGGAGGCTACGGCTGGGAAAGCCGCTGTCGCTCAAGGCGGTCGAGCCTTTCGCGGGTATCAAGGATGACGTCTCTCGCCCCGTAGACACTGCCAGCCTGCTGCTTTTGCTCGTCGACCTGACGCTGTAGATCCTGGAACCGCTGATCATAGTTCGACCATACCCGGTCAAGTTCTTCGCGCGGCACCTGAGCGTCGCGAACTTCCTTGATCCCGCCTTCCATACGCGAACGGTCTTCAGCACCACGCGCAGTGCGCCATTCCATTTCCTTCTGCGTCACCATCTTGTCGACGAGCCCGGTGATGCTCGTGTCGGTGCGATCCTGTCGCGTGGAGAGCGTTCCGTAGACGAACGCACCGAGAGCCGCGAGGACGGTGAACGAGACGCCAGCGGCCGTCCAGATCACCGGCCACTGCGTTTTGCTGTTGCTACGCAGCTCGTTCGACAAGGTTGTCAGGCTCGCGTTGACGCTCTGGAACCCGGTGTTCATGTTCGACCGGAGGTCGACGATGTCCTTGCCCTGGTTTTCTACCCGCTCGGACAAGCGGGCATACTGCGCCATAGGGTCGAAGGTGTTGCCGTTGGGCATGTCAGTGTTCCCGTTCGCCATCAGCTCCGAGCCCTTTCATTTCATTCGTTAGATTAGCGGAGAAGGTTCACTGGCCAATGGGCCGCTTCGCCTTCCACCGTCCATAGAGCGTAAGCAGGCCGCCCGCAGCAGTGCCAAGCGCGATGCCCAGCGCGACGAACTGATCCGCGTCGATGATGTCGGACTGCACACCGAGTGCGCCAAGAATCGGCAGGACGATCGATGCGATCGCGCCCCAGGTGACGCGACTGCGATACCAGGGCTCGGAGTTGGTGGCGTTCTCGACGATCGGCGTCACTTCCCGGGTGACCGCCTCGACGAGCGCCGGCACAGCCTGGGCGTTCGCATCCACATCCGGCCGGGCAACCGTGGAGGAGATGGCCGTTGCGACGGCGGTGGCGAGCAAGATCGATTTCGAAGACATGGCTTCGTCCTTTCGAGTTGGAGATTGAGAAGGGAGGGGACCGGGCCGTTAATCCCAGTAGGGCAGGCCCAGCAGCCGGCCGGTCTTCGGCCCGACCTTGCCATCAGGCGTTAGGCCGGCAATGCGCTGGAACTTGAGGACGGCCGCTTCCGTGCCGTAGCCGAAGAGATCGTCGAGGGCGCCGTGGTAGTGGCCGAGGTCGGCCAGCTTGCGGATCAAAGCTGCGACGGCCGGGCCGCGCTCGCGGCGCACCAGCATCCGGTCGGCAAGAGCCGCGTCGGTTTCCAGCTTGGCGATCACTGCCGGCTTGGCGCGCATCGGCCCATATTCGTAGTCACCAAACTGGATCAGCTCCGCCTCGTCAGCACGGCGCTTCACCAGACCGGCGAGCTTCTTTCCGCCGGCCGTGGTGCCCGTTGTCTTCAGCAGGGTGGCCGCCTTGGCGTAATCGCCGCCCTTGGCCGCCTTTGCCCAGTTCCAGTTCAGCGAGCCAGGTCCGAGGTTGAACACGGGCGAAGCCATGCCGTCGAAGACGTGCTGCGGGACGGACTTGCCGAGGAAGGCGTTCACCGCCTTACCGTATTCCTCGCGGAAGAGGAGCAGCAGGACGGCCTCGGCTTCCGCCCGCGTCATGCGAGCCGACTTGTCGAACGGTTGCCCCGGCCGGTTCGCGTTCCACCAGGTGCGAAACGCGTTCGACTTCCACGTGAAGCCAATCCCGATCGTCAGCACCGGAGGCGTCGCCGCATCGAGATAGGCATGGTCGACGAAACCTTCATGCAGACGCGTGAAGGCCGCCCCCTTTGCAGAGAGTTCCATGATCGATTTCCTTTGAGTTGGGAGAGAGGCGAGCCGCCGATCGACGGCTCTAGTTTTCGTCAGTGCGCCCGTAGCGGCGGTTATAACTGTCGAAAGTCTGGTTGTTGGTCGCAGCGCCCGGCTTGGCGGATCCTGAGGAGGAGGATGCACCTTCACCTGAGGACGAAGACGAGGCTCCGGATTTCCCTTCGCCTTGCTTGCGCTTGTCCTTGCCGGCATCCCCACCTGGTTGCTTCAGGTCCAGCGAGGTCGTCGAGCCGCCGCCCCGGTCTGCCTGGTGAGTGACACCGGCAATCCGATAGGAGCCGTCTATGCCCGGCCGTGCGCCCGTCAGGATGAACGTGCCTTCGGCCTGCGCCGTCACATCGAGATCAAGCGTGACCGAACCTTCGCCGCCCTCGCGTTCGCTGGTAGCCTTGCGACCTTCGGTCACCGCCTTGGCTTGATCCTCGTCAGCGACGGTCGTGCGGGCCTCGTCGGTCGCATCCGCTTCAATGCCGGTCTCGATTTCGATCTCTTTGAAGTTCGCCGCCGACCGATCGAAGTACCGGGCCTTTGTCTTGGAGAACTTGGCCCGACCGGTGAACGGCGAAATGCTCCAGTTGATGACGTTACCGTCTTCGCTCTCAGGCGCACCCACCTTGCCCGTCACGGTCGGCATAGCCTGACCTGCCGGGCTCATTCCTTCGCCGCGCTTGGCAAGCACCGCCTGATCGCCGCGGATCTTGAACGTTCCGCCCATCTCGCGTGCCAGCTTCTGGCCGAGGTGCAGGAAGCTTTCCGAGTTCGCCGACCAGTAGTCCCGCTTGATGTTCGCAAACGACGGGTCGATCGTGATGCCCTTCAGCCCGGCCTTCTCCGCAGCCTTGTCCATGAACTGCTGCAGCGTGGCATCATCCATGTGGTGCGACTGAGGCTCTTTGGCCTTACCCTTGGTATCGAACCCCTTGGCAGTCACCGAGAGCGTCCGGCCGCCGCCACGTGAACCGTTAGAGCGAACGCTGTCGACCTGACCGGTAAAAGCGAGCGAACCCTGCAGGAACACCTGCACGCTCGCCTTGTCGGGCGGCAGCTTCAACTGCCCGCCGCTGTCGTCGAAGTCGAGGCTGCAGGTATCGCTAGCGGATCCATCCTTGTCGGAGATCGAGATCTTCGTGAGGAAGGGGCGCATAGCCGAAGTCAGATCAACGCCGTCGACGATGACCTTCCAATCTACTGTCCAGGGCATGTTCAATTTCCGAAGAGAGAGACGACGGGCTTGAAGACGGCCGCAGCAGCGGCCGGCTTATCAGGGATGGTCAGCACTGTTCCGAGCGGCAGGAACGAGCCCACGCCGGAAATGCCGGGGTTCTTGGCAAGCGTCTCCTCGAGGAGTGCCCGGCCATCGACGCCATAGGTCTGGTGAAGCAGCAGCTCGACGGTCATTCCCTCGCGCCGGATCCGGATCGTTTGCGGCATTGGCTACCCCAGTTTTCCGAAGAGGGAGAGGATCGTTCCGACGATGTTCGACGAGGCGCCGGCCGGGCTGACCTTCGTCAGTGATATCGAGTGCTTGACGAAGAACCCGACGCCGTCCTGCATCAGATCTCTGTGGCTTTCCGTGATGCTGTCGATCACGAACCAGCCGAGGCGCACCCCGTCACCACGCAGCACCGGAAGCTTTTGACCGGATCTGCGAAAGGCGTGCGCCATCTCCAGTTCAGTCAGGCCGCCCGTCTTGAACGGCAGGATCTGACCGGAGAGGGTAATCTTGTCATCACCCTCGCCCATGAATTCACGGGCGACCATGGCGCCCATGACAGACTTTTCCGCAAAGTCGGCCGAGGCCGTCCTCTGCACCTCGTCGATGCCAAAAGGACGGGTATCAAGCGACAGTGCTCCGATTGTGTAAAGCATCAGGCAGCTCCATGACCCGTGTCAGCATAGATGCCAGCCACCTCGTCGCGCAGGCGCTGCCCAAGGATAGGCGCCACCTTGTCGGCGATCGCGTGAGGGTCGGTTACCCCGTGGATCTGGACGCCACCGAGGCTGATGGTGATGATCGGCCTAGCGGGCGGGTTCGTGACATTCACGTCTTGCGTCCCGCGCGGCTGCGTCATGGCATCGATACTCGCCGCGTCGATGGTCGTCGGCCGATCAGGCATGCGTCCGCCATCTGGCACAGCGTCAACCGAGCCCAGCGGCTTGAGATCTGGCAAACGAAGCTGGTCACTCAATGCCTTGATGCTGACCGCGTCGATGATCAGTGGCCGAGGCTCGCCATATCCGACATCGTCCTTTGTCTTGCCAGGCAGATTGTCTGTAGTTCCGCCGAAACCCGCAGCTCTTGCGTTAACCGCGTCTTGGATAGCAACCGATCCATTGGTAGGAACAGCTGCAGGCGCTGAGTAATTCGACCACCATGATTTCGGGCTGCCAACGTTCTTTTCCAACCAGGCATTCCAGCCCTCCGATCGCTGACGGTTACCGTCGACGAACTCTTGGAGCCCCTTCGCATCACTAGGAAGTTGCCACATGAGGGCAGCGGAGTTGAGTGCGTTCGCCAAGATCCCGAAGCTATTGCCGCGACCGCTGGCTTCCCCCGGCTTACTGGTTGCGCTGTTTCCGCCTTGCCCGGCCGCCGCTCCGCCACCACGACCCTTACCAGCAGGAGCGCCCTTGCCATTGACTACATCCGCGATTCCTTTAACCGCATTGAGCGCAGCTAGAACAGTCGATGCGCCACTTAGCAGCATCAGTGCGCCGGCCAGCTTACGAACCGTCCCTGCGAGGAAGGCTATGCCAAGCCCCCACACCATAAGCTGCAGGCCATAAGGCGCGAGATCAGCGAAGAACTGCGCAATCGGGTTGGCTGCAATCGCGTCGTTCAGCTCGCGGATAGAGGCGCCCCATTCCCGCGCCTGGAGAAAGATCCGGCCCATCTCGTCGGCCGCGTTCTTGTCACTGGCGCCAGCCAGGAGATTGCCCAGCCCTTCGACCATCTCGCGGATGCCACTGTAGCCCAGCCCTTGGCTAAAACCCTTGATGCTGGTTTCCAGCCTGTCGAAGATGGTGACGCGAGTATCGAGGGTATCGAGGACAAAGCCGATCCCACTCGCAGCTTCCTTGATCGACGGAAGCATGCGATCGCCCATGCCCCAAAAGACATTCGAGACCTTGTTGCCCAGCAGCGTCAGCACATTGGCGGCGGTCTTCGACCTCTCCACATATTCGCGGAATGCCGACCCGGAATATTTGGTCTTATCGCCGACGCTGTCTAGCGCCTGCTCCAGCAGGCCCATATTGCCGATCAACGGCGCAAAAGCCTTCGCTTCGTCGCCGAAGAAGTCCGACAGGAGGGCGATATGCCGATCCTTCGGCGCCTTGCCGATCGCCGTCAGCACCTTCCGCAGGGCCTTCGGCGCATCCTTCTGCATATCCTTGGCGATCTGCGGCAGATTAAGACCGAGGGCTTCCGCCACCTCGCGCTGGCTTTTCTTTGCGGAATCGCCCTTCGTCAGCGCCTTGACCACGTTCTGCATGGCCGTGCCGGCGGTCTCGGCTTCGGCGCCGGCCGCAATCATCGCGCTACCAATGCCGGCGATCTGCTCTTTCGTGAAGCCGCCCATCTCAGCAAGGGCGCCGACCCGCAGCATGTAGTTGGTGATGTCCTTGGCCTTGGACGCCATGTTGTTCGACAGGTGATTGATCGCGTCGGCCATGTCGCCGGTTTCACCGACAGTCAGTCCGAGCTGCGTCTTGAGCTTGGCAAGACTTTCGCCAGCTTCACCGGCCGACATATCGAACGCGATACCGACCCGAGCAGCCATTTCCGAGAAGGACTTGAGGTCGCCGGTGGCGACACCCGATTCCCCGGCCGCAGCAAACAGCGCCGCGATGTCATTGGCGGCGATCGGCAGCTCGGTCGACATCTGACGGATTGTCCGTCGCATATTGTCGAACTGCTCTTCGTTCGCATCGACGACCTTGCGGACATCCGCGAACGCGCTTTCGAACGCGATCGCAGAGCCGGCCGTCGCCTTCAGCCCCTCGCTGACGCCGAGATAAGCGCCACCAAATGCAAGTGCCTGACCGACCATCGAGCGCATCGGCGCGCCGAACGATGACGCCTGCTTCTCGATGCCACCCAAAGCCGCACCAATGCCGCGCGCCTTCCGGGTGACATCCTCAAGCAGAGTGATCTTGAGGCGACTTTCATGGGTAGTGCTAGCCACGAGGGTTTCCCTTCGGCGGTTCGAACATCTTTTTTGCGCGAAGATAGGTGCTGAGTAGGCGGTCAGGCTTCCACCGCCAGATCAGATCGAGCGGCGTGCTGGTCCAGTGGGCGACGTAGATCGAGAGCCCGAGCCAGTCGCTTACTTCGGCTCCTTGGCTTCGTTTCCCATCAACGGGCCGCAGCGTTCCATGATTGTCTTGAAGTCTCTCGACTTGACCTTGCGAAACACCTCGTAGGAGGTGCCGCACATCGAGGCCAGCACGCGCGAGACGCGCTCCATCTCAGTGGATGCATCGGAGGCATCGATCAGCTGCCCGACATCAGCTTCCTGGAACGTCAATTCGGGGATCTGGCTGTCGCCGTTAGTAAGTGGGCGAGCGAGCGGAACGGTGATCGAGGTAACTTCCTGCGTCATTGTATTTTCCCTTATGACGTGTGAATTTGCGACCGGCAGCGATGACTGGCCGGCAGTGAGGCATGCATGTCTGAAAGCGAATTTGTTCTGTTGTTCTCTGTCCTCGCCTGCATTGGCGGGGGATGGGGTGCGCGACGCAGCGGTCAGCCGTTCTGGAAAGGCTTCCTGATTATCGTCCTCGCAGCAGCAGCAAGCGAGCTGCTGCTGCTGCTGATTGCATCGGAAAGCGCAATTCTCAGCATTCTCATCGCGCTTGTAACAGCTGGCGTAGCGGGCGGAGCGATGAAGATGACAGGCCGACAGATCAGCCTGGTCATCCTGGGTTCGATCGTCATACTCATTCCAGCGCTCGTGATCGCCGAGATGGTAGACCGCTGATTACCCGCCCAAAGCCCGGCGGTGTTGGGCGAAGCGATCGACACCGTTAACGCGCAGGATGCGTTCCCAGAAATCGATATAGAACAGCTCGACCCCGTCGAGGACGAACTCGTAGTGCGTCACTTCCGCGAAGTTGTGCGTGCACCCCTGGAATTCTGCAGGGTCGCTTTCGTCAGGCTCCCACGCGTTGATCACCCCTTCGATGATCGCACGACCAGGCACAGCGGCGCCGCCACCGGGCCCGCGCTTGAGGTAGCTGCCGGCAAACACCCAGCGATCGACCTCTCCCATGCCGTTGAAGATGTCGGTGTCGATACCCTTGGCCGTGAACGCCGGTTCAGGCGCCTCGATGCGCGGCAGCGAGAAGTTGACAGCCATCACGCCCCCGCCGGGGTTGTGTTCGCCGGTCGCGAATGTGATGCCGGGAATGGTGAGGCCGGCGATCGTGATGCCGCGCATGGTGTCGGGTTGCGACACCCGACGAAGATCCACAGCAGTCAGCAGGTAGAGAGGCATCTGTGCCATGTTCGATGATCCTTCCGATCTCGCTTAGTTGACGGTGCTCAGGCGAGCGATGATGTCGTTGACCAGGCCTTCGACGGCCGGCCGGTAGCGACGGACCTCGTGGCGCGCCACCTTGAAGGCAGGCGCCGGCTCGATGCCCAGGTTGACCGTGAGGTGGCCGAGGCGGATCTCTTCCGGGCTGTTCTTGTCGGCCCGGAATTTCACATCGTAGCCGAGGATGTCCTCGTCGGCCTTGTGGTCGCGCAGCATGAACTTGAGGCTGTTGAGCCAGGCTTCTGCCCGTGTCGCGGTGACCTTCCGGCCGAGGGACTGCCGGGTGATCTCCATCATCTTGACGGTCAGGTAGTCAGCGCCTCGCACCTGGTGGATCTGCTTCCAGAGTTCGCCGGTCGTGGTGTTGTCCGTGCCGATGAACACGAAGCCGCCATCGGCGATCGCGCCGTCGACGCCGCTTTCGCCGGACGCGACGATGGAGACTTCGCTTTCCAGCATCTGTTGGCCTTCGGTCGAGCCGTCGAGGAGCGAGAACGGGATCTGCCGCGACAGGCCGGCAATGCCATAGATGGCACGGTTGGCGATGGGCTCGAAGGGCTTGCCGCCGTTCTCGGAATCGACACGCTGGAAGAGACCGATGACACGCGGGCCCATCGGCCGCGTCACCAAGTTCTCGCCGCTGTAGACGCGGGCGGCGACACCGACCGGCATGATGCGCTCGGAGTTCATCGTCTCGCGCGCATCGATCGCCTTCGCGGCCGAGGTGTCGTCGACATCGATGACGGCTACGGCGAGCAGCCGTTCGCATGCCGCGTGAAGCGCAGCCGAGACGGGACCGGCGGTGTCCATGTCGACCCGGTAGGCACCGCGACCGGCCCAGACCAAGCGTGGCGTGGCGTTCACGGCCGAGGGGATGGCGGCGATGTTCGTCGGCGCGAGAGCAGCGGCGATGTTGGCGGCGGTCGCGGCTGCATTGACGCCTTCGGCGATGCGCAGGATCGTCACGTCGGCGCCAGCATTGAGGCCGTTCAGCTGGGCGTTGATGCCGTCGATTGCATCGCGCAGCGGACCGGTGCCAAGCTTGGCGACCATGCCGGCATCAGCCGACGAGATCCGGACGGGCTCGCCCATCGGATAGGCCGCAGCGTCGGCGTCGGTCGACGCTTCGACCAGCAGCCCCTTCGAGAAGTCCGCGCCAAGCGCCGGCACGGGCTCGTCGTCAGGGCGCGAAAAAGTCATGCCGAAAATGGGATCGGACATCTGTCACTCCTAGTGAACGTGGAAGCCTTGCCGAAGGGCTGATCAAGGCGAACGAGGTCGCCCAGTTGCTGAGATCGCGAAACTGGGAGACAGTGCCCCACTCAACCGGAGGGGGAACTTATGAGAATTTCAGGAATGGTAATCGCGGCGCTTCTGGCGCTTGGCATCACGGGCGCCGAGGCGGCCAATCAACCTTGTTCCGGAAAGAAGGGCGGCGTTGCCTCCTGCACGAAGAACGGCAAGTTCATGTGCAGGGATGGCAGCTTGAGCGCATCCAAGAGGATTTGCTCGCGCAACTGACGGCCGCTATAGGCCGGCCGCCCAGGTCCACAATGCGTCGATCTGCTCGACCGGCAGGTCGAAGGTTTGCCCGAGCGCGCCCACCAAAGGGTGGGTGCGATCATATGTGCCTGCATGACGCCATTCGATCATTGCGAACGAAGCATCAGGCAGATCAGCGATCGCCTGCTCGACGGCTTGCTCGTCGATACCGATCGACCAGAGACCAAGACGCAGTTGCCGTGGCGTCAGTGGTGCAAAGACAGCTCCGCTGGGCGGCGCGACAGGCTGGGAAATGACATTGCCCTCCGCCACCCACTCTTCAACAAGTGGCCAGAATACGGAGCCCTCAGTGATGCCCGCCCACTGCTGGCCATCGATGGGCCCCGCCGTCACCGAGCCGTCAGGATTGAAAAACGCGTAATCCATGTCAAAGCTCCGCGTTGAGGTCCATCCGACCCCCGTTGCCAAAGCGGGTCATGACAGGGCGACCTGCAGTCGGAAACGCTCCCCCTGCAGCGAGACTAGGGAGAAAGGAGAGCGTCCAAGGGTTTGTGCCGTTGACAGAAGCCACCCCGGTGATTGCGCCTTCACCACCCGCCCCGTCATAGATATGGACCGGGTTAGGGAACGACAGCGCCGGTGCGGCCCTCATGGGCGGGTCGATCTGGTAGGAGACGACTGGCCCGTAGCCTGTGAGCACCACCCCATGAAGCGCCGGCTCGCTGATGCGGCGGAAGTAGTGATGGCAGGCCCTCGTCAACTCGTAGGTCGACATGGTCGTGAACTCGGTAACGAAGTCCCTTTCCAGCTGCGGCTTGGACATGGTTCCCGCCGTCCATTCGACGATGTGGTTACTGGCCTGCGTGAGCACCGCGCCGACTGTTCCGGATGCTCCGTAAGCGCCGGCGTTGATCCGGCCTTGCGCGGTTCCATCCCATGAAAGCATGTAAGCCCCTTCACGTCCCACCAGTTCGGAGGCTGGGATCACCTGCTGCAACGAGCCTGCAGTAATCGTGAAGACAATGACGCCTCCGCCAGCGGCATAAGTGTAGGTGCATCCTGCGGCACCCGCCTTCATCCGGTCATGACCAAAAGCGCCGGCCGCCAACGTCACAGCACCGACCACCCCTCTCTGGTTCTGAAGCCCGGCTGGGTTGATGATCAGGTTCCGAAATCCTGCGAGCAGGCCCGCACCGATATTCGCAACGGCCTGCGCCTTCTCGGTTTTAGTGAACCCGGCTGCAGCATCTACCGGCACCCGCTTGGCCAGCGCAGCCGCTTGCGGAGTGCTGACCGGCTTGTCGGCGTCCATCGTGTTGTCGACATTGCCGAGACCGACATCCGCCTTCTCCAGCAGCACATCGGCCGACAGTTCCTTGCCGGCTACCTTGCGCGTCTTCGCAACCTTCGCCGCCAGGCCATCCGCCAACGCCTGCGCTGTAGCATAATAGCCGGGCAGCTGACCGCCGAGCTTTGCCGAGTTCGGCGAGATCCCGTCGATAACGATCTTGTCGATCTGATCTTGAGCAAGGTCAATCGACACCTGCAGGGTGGCGATCTGGGGTGCGACCGTCGCCTGAATATAATCAAGCGAGGCCTGCACACCCTGTGCCTGCAACATTTCGAAAGATGCCTCAAGACCCTCGCGGGCTTCTAGCCGTTCGGCGATGTCGCCGAACACCTCGTTCCAGAGGTCGCGATCGAACTGCGTCTTGGGCCACGACGGCAGTTGGTAGCGATCAGAGCGGTCTGGCATATTGGATCGCATCCTCTCCGTGCTCTTCGAAGAGGGCCGACAGAATCTCTCCGGCCATCTCGATTTCGTTGAGCGGCTTGTGGGTAAAGCCGCCCGATTTGACCGCCCGCGTGAGCTTCACGGCGTAGCGTTTTTCCCGGTCGATGATCATGGCTAGCCTCACTGAGCTGAGATGAACACGTCCTGCACGAACGGCACGGACACGACATTGTTGGTGTTGGCGGCGACCTTGATCCGGGCGCCAGTCGTCGCCGCCCCAAGCACGTAAGTCGACAGGTAGGTGCGCCTGGTGGGCTTCAGCGGGTCGATGGTGACTTCCGTCGTGCTGGGAGCGATCGTCGCACCGCCGACCATGATGGCCGGCGTGAAGGTGTGCCGCGCGGGATCGAAGGCATCGACGGTAATCTGCGTGACGATGGAAGTCGTCGACAGGCCAAAAGCGAAGTTCTTGCTGACACCCACCATGGTCGCCCGGTTGCGCGACACGCGTGAGATCGCTTTGTCGTCCAGCTGGATCATCGGTTGCAGATCGGCCGTACCGATCATCACCATCCGCAGCTCGACCGACGCGGGCTGGCCGAAAAGCGGATTGGTCGCCGGATCGCCATCGTCGAGTTCCGTCCAGACATCCGAGCCGGAAGGGCGGATTTCCCAGGCGAGTTGGCAGCCACCCGGCACCCAGCCGGCATAGAGCATGTCGATCTGCGTCATGCCGTCCGCAAGGTTGAGGGCTTGCATCGGAATGACCGTGCGCGGGCTTCGGTAGCGGGCGGCATTGATCCGGAAGCAGAAGTCTGTTTCCGTCGACCCTTGCGCGAAGGCACCGTCCGTCGTCAGGAACTGCGTGCCGCCGGTGTACTTGTTGGCGGCCGACACATAGAGCGCGTGCGCGCCGGTCGTGACGGTGACGATCGCATAGCGCTTGCCGCTTTCCAGCAGCGTGATCGGCATCTCGCACTTGTTCCAGCCAACAGCCAGCGAGCCGTGCAATAGGACACCCTGCGCCAGCACCGCGTCGAACTTCGGCGTGCCGGCATTTGTCGTCTCGACGATGAACACATGCACGTCACCGTCAGCCCCGACGCGGGCGAAAGGCAGGTCGATGCTGGTCATCTGCATCGGCTGCGCTACCAGGAACGTCTGCCCGTAGATCGAGCCGTTCACGCCAATGTCTTCGGTGACATATTCCCAGTAGGGAGCATCGTAGATTTCGTAGCGGATCTGTCGGACACCATAGGTCTGGTGACCAGGACCATAGTTGACGTCCGGATAGACCACTTCGAACGTCTCACCGCCGACATTGAGCATCTGGCCAACGCGTGCATCGCCGCCGAGACCCGCCCAGCCCGCCTGGTTCTCACAGGCCCACTGCGTCGGGCCGTAGGTCATGCGGATGCGCGGGACTTCCTTGCGAACGAGCGTCGTTTCGGTGTGAACGAGCTGCGAGATGTTGAGCGTGCCGTCGAGCGAGGTGTTGGCGATGCGCGTCACCTCGTCGAAGGCCGGCACCATCCGCCGGCCACGGAAACGGACCTTCGGATCGTCTTCCGCCTGCACCTCAAGACGAGCCTGCGAAGTGGCCGCAAAACCGAACCGCACGCCCTCCTCGATCCGGGCAAGCCAGTCGATGTGCGTGTTGTCCCACTGGTCCATGACAAGGCCCTGGTCGAACACATAGGCCCGTGCTTCATCAGGCAGATCGATCTTCAGCCGGCTCGCGCCGATATCGCGCTGCATCTGGCGGATGATGGCCGGCCGAGGGATCTCCGTCAGCTTGCCCCAGATGTTGACGACCTGCGTTTCGATTGTTTCCGTCCGGAGGAACAAGCCGCTGAGATCGACTTCCAGCGCCGTCACACGACCCTCGACCTCGTAAAGCGTCTTGACGCGGCTATCATTGCCCGGCTCGATCACGTCGATACCCGACGAGTTCAGCAGCACGTATGCGATGCAGGCGTCGGTCGGTGCGACGACAGGCTTGACCGCAACCGGGTTTGCTTCGCCGGCCTGGACGATCAGCGACACGACGCGCTTGATCGTCTTCGGCGTCGTGCGCTGGACGATGACACTCGTCTCCGGATCTTCGGACGTTTCGAACGGCCGGTTCTCACTGACAACGGTTTCCTCGCCGCGCAGCAGGATGGCTACCCAGCGCTGGTCGGAAGCGGCAGCCGGAATGCGCAGCTGCAGGTTCACGTCGGTCGGAGCGGCCTGTTCATAAACGATCTCGCCGGCCACATAGCGCCCGGCGGAGACCGTGATTTCCTGCGCCGACTTGCGGGCGACCGTGAAGGCTGCCCAGTGCGCCGGATAGCCGATGGCATCGAGCCAGATCTTGTCGGCCGCTTCCTGAGCGTAGAGGCCGATATTCTCAAAGTCGCCGTGATCGGCAATTTCGGCATCAGCAAAAGCCACGCGGTTCATGATCGCTCCTTAGTCGAGGGATGTGCGGTCCATCCAGCCACCGACGACATGACTGCCGTCGATCAGGATGCCGTCTTGAATGGTGAGAGGTCGCCGCCATGCGAAGGTGACCGAGTAGTGGGTTTCCGGCACCTTCGCGATCGCCAGCGCCCGCTTGGCGCGCCGCAGCGGCTCAAGATCGACGCTGCGCAGTGCTGCACGCCCGAAGTTCGCGCGGCCGATCTGGAAACGGCCAGCTGGCGCCTCCAGCGTTACCCGCACCAGATAGTGCGCGGTGAACGGCAGGTGGTGGATCGGCGTGCGGCCGAGGATCGCCCGGCCGAAGGCGAAGCGGGCAGGATGCGAGACGACATCGACGATCTCGGCATCGACGAAATCGAGATAGCGCTGTGCGCCCGCCCGCATGCCTTTCAGTTCGCCGATCGGCGAGGCCGGAAACTGGATGGACCGGCCGGCCGCCTGCGCGATCATCTCGCGCTTGCGGTCGTCGGACCAGTCGTCGAACCACAGGTCGACAGAGTAGTGCGCAGCGAGCCACGGCAGAAACCGTGCTTCGGTCTCATAAGGATCGAGAAGCTGCTCGTAAGGCACCGGCAGGCTGTCGGACATGCCGGCCGCGAGCGCCTGCTCGAAGATCCCGGCGCTATCGTTTGGCAGGAGCTGTCCGACGACACTCATTGGCGCACCTCAGTCGTGATCACGAGGGCTGCCATGACGGGCACCCGATAGGGATGCGGGGCGATGGCGACCGGCGACAGATCCCGAACCCTGATCACACCAGGACCGTAGGCTGCGCCGGAAAGGAAGCCTTCCGGGATCTCGCCGCCGATGATCGTTCGCCCGATCGCAGCTGCACGGACGCGGGCTTCCGCCTCGGCACGGATCGTCTCGGCAGAGGGTCCGACACCCGGAACCTCAAGAACGAGCGAAACGGCATATTCCACCCGCGTCGCCGCCATGACGGAAATCGCAACGGCTTCCGGCGCCCGGTTCGGGTTGGTGACGCGCGATCGCACCGCCGCTAGTTCGCCATCGGTGGGAGCGCGGCCGAAACGACCGATGACCACAACGTCGGTATCACCCCGCCGGCCGTGGATGGCGTGCCCGTTGATCCGGGCATCCCAGAGGCCAAGCGTTTGATCTTCAGACTGCGGCCACGCGGTCCATGCATCGAATAGGTAGCGGCCCGCAGATCCGGCAGACGGCACGTCGAACGACAGCAGGTAGCGGCGAAGCAGGTTTGCATCGCTTTCGACCACAGCCGGTTGATCGTTCGTCGCCGGGACGATTGTCAGCCGCTCGATGTTGCGGCCGGCGGCGATCGCCTCAAGATTGGTGCCGGTCGATAGCGGCGACAGGAGAGCCCGCAGGCCATCATTGACGCGCTGTCGATCGAGGATGCGCAGATATGTCCAGGCGCGGCCGACGACGATTGCCGGGTTCGTCTGCAGAGACTGCTCGTCGAAGACGGGCAGCGTCGGGTCGGCGATCCGCTGCTCTTCCCAGAACGCAAGGAAGCGATCTGTGAAGCCCTGAAGCATCGTCGAGGTCGACAGGATCTCGATCGCGTCGGGCGCCGGCAGTCGTGACAGGTCGATCGCCGTTGGCGCATAGGTCGTCGTCATGCCGCTACCGCCGTTATTGTGCTGCCGCCGAAGCCGAGGGTGAAGCCGACGACACGTTCAACCGTGAAGTCGCCGAGGTGACCACGAGGCCGAAAGTCGGCCTCGATCAGTAGTCCCGCGATGCCCATCCGGATCTGCTCGACAGATCCGGTCGGCACCACGCGGCGGATGGCAAAGCGCGGCTCCCACAGCTCGATCGCCGTGGCGATCAGCTGCTGCCAGACCGCAAAGAGCGTCGGTGTCATGCGACGCCCCAGCAGCTCGATCACGCCGCCACCAAATTCCCGAAGCAGAACGACCGTCGACAGGCGGGTCGACAGGATGAAGACGGTCGCCTGCAGGGTCGACGACAGGTCGTCGATGATTGCGCCAGTGCGCCGATCAATCCCCGCCATCGGCAGCACCGCCGGCACGAGGCTTCTTATCGGACGCCGCCCAGTGGTCGGGCACTGCCTTGTCGGCGGGAGCGACCCGATCAAGCGATAGGTCGTAAGCCGCCTCCGCATCGTTGAGGAAGACGGTCTTTGCCGTGCCGGCTCGCTTGCCGTTGATCCATGCCACACCCGGCTTCAGGTGATATTCCGAGCGGCCATCCTCGCGTGGACCAGCCGCGTTCGCCGCCTGGTCGACCTTCGTCGACAGCGTCTGTTTCGTCGTCATGATGTTCTCCTGTTAGTTTGCGGGAGGCGCGGTCCGCTGCCCACCTTGAAGAACCCCGCCATGCACATGGCTGGAGCCGATGTTCTTCCCGTCATGCTCAACACGCCCGCCATTGACGGACATGCCGTCCGGGCCGATGGTCACCGTCACGCCTGCAGCCTCTATGACGAGGGCACCACCGGCGACGGAAACCTTCACCCCGGCATCCCGAAAGACGTTCGCTTCGGCGTTGTCGTTCGGCGACGGGTTGCCGTCCGAATAGCCGCCCCGGATCATGAACCCTTGGCGGGGGTCGCCGGATGGATTGACGACCCCGACCACCTGCCCCTTCTTGAGCGGGATCGAGGTCTTGCCGGTCTCAGGATGCGGATACCAGGGTGAGAGGTGAGGATCCTCGTCAGTGCCGCCGAGCCGAAGACGATAGCCCTTTGTGGCGTCGACCAGTTCGACTGGTCCCATCTTCAGCGAGTTGCCAAAGGCAGTTTTCAGCATCTCGACATCGAGACGCATGGCGACGATATCCCCGATCATGGCGCCCTCACCGTCACGCTGTTGAGGCCTTCGACATCGAGGGTTCCGCTTTCCATCGGAGGCGTCGACCGATCCTCGTCGGCGGCAAGCGGGCCATGCCCAAGCGCCAGCAGTTCGGCGGCCGTCATGCCGTTGCGCCGCTGCAGCGCTTCCCAGTCTGCAGCCGTGCCCGTGATCAGCGCGCGCATCACCGCCGCCTGCTCGCGATAGGAACGGTCGTCAGACGCTTCCAGCGCTTTCAGGAACCGCATGAAGGCGGAACGTGGATCAAGCGCGACACCCGTTTGCGGTTCGTCACCGAGATCCACCGTCAGCCGCATCTGGTGGCCTGCCAGGCGCTGGCCGTCGTCGGTGTTGCGGGCGCCAGCATATTCGATTTTCATGATCCGGTGATGCAGGCCGCGATAGATGTCGGCCCAAGCATTGTCGGGATCCGTCAGCGCCGTGGCAATCTGGCGCTGGACGATGTCGAGGAAGAATTCCCGGTTCCGATCGGAGCCCGGAATGTTGATCCCGACCAGCACCGTCGCTTCGGTCTCTTCATCGATATCGAGCATTGCCGTCGATATGCCCATCTCGAAGATGATGTCGCAAAGGCCATTCTCGGTCAGCGATCGACCGGCGATGTTCTCAGCCCTGCCTTGATCGGTATAGACCGAGACGAACGGCTTATCCTCGTCCGTGCGCAGGCTGCCATCGGCTTGAATGTCGAGCGCGCCATTCGGAGTATCGAGGACATTGTTGCCGACAAGAGTTTTTCCCTTCAGGGCTTCGACGGCTGCAATGCGCAGCGCGATCCGCATCATGCTCATTGCTCGCCAAGCTCCAGAATAAGACGTGTCTCGCCGCGATCGTCGACGCGCAGCACCTCAAAGCGAGGCTGTCCCTTGCGGGCGATCGCACGCACGCGGTCGCCGTTCCTGAATGCCGGCCCCTCGTAGCGGGCCGCATCGATGTGAAGTTCAGCCTTGCCGGCTGCAAGTTTCGAGCGCCACGCTCGCCCGGAGCCGGGCGAAATGTTGCTTTCCTTGCCGCCGCCCACCCTCAGGATTGCGTCTAACTCGACGGTCAGCCGGGCTGGATCGACCGAGCCATCCTTCATGAAGATCAACTTCACCGGCTCTGCAAACTTCCAGTCGACGTCCGCAACGACCCGATCGCGCATTTCGTGATGGCGGGCGGCAACAGGCATCAGTTCGATCCGGCTTCGATAGCGGCGAGGATTTCGGCCTTGGTCTTCGAAGGGTCGATCTCGACGCTCCGCAACTTCGCTTCCTCGATCAGCTTTTCCTTCGTCATCGAGGCAAGGTCGATCTTGCGCGGCACATCCTTGCCGCCGTCGGAAATGCCCTCGTCGTCGTAGCTCATGCCGGCCTTCAGGTACTTGCCGGTATAGAAGCCGGGTTCGGTTACAAGCTGGGATGTCATGACACTCTCCATGAGGTTTTCGGCCGCCCGTCGCGGGCGACCGAGCATCGCCGGAGCGTTACTTCGCCTTGGCGCGAAGCAGCATTTCCGGGCGGGTGCAGATGAACAGCGGATAGCTGTAAAGCTCGACGCGATCCCATTCGTCGCGGCCGGACGGGTCGCTCAGAAGCAAGCCGTAGAATTCCTGACCACGCTTGTTGAGGTACGGCTTGAACTCGCTTGCGGGTGCCCAGCCGACCTGGAATGCACCGCGCGCACCGATCGGGAAGAACCGCGCCTTTTCGGTCCCGATGGCGATCGTGGCGTCATCGTCGGTGCCCTGGTAGTTGATGAAGACGATGCCTTCGATCTCGATCGAGGAGTAACCCTCGATGTTCTCCAGGGTGGCAGCACGATCCGTACCGATCTTCGTCTCGGTGATCGAGCGATGGCTGACCAGCATGTCGAAGAACGTATCGCCGACAAGCGCACCGACCTTGGTGCTTGGCGTCCAGACACCCTTTGCCTTCTTCTGCATCGACCGTTTCAGGTCGCGGCACTTCTTGCGGACGTCGGTCAGTGGATCGTCGAGTTCGAAATCGATCTCGGCAGGCTCGGCGATGCCCCAGAACTTGTACCAGTCGATGAGGACGGTCGCGCCGTCAGCATCCAGAACCTTGCCCTGCACGGCGCCAAAGCGCATGTGCTCCCAGGTCAGCTCCATGTCTTCCTTGATGGCGCTGGTGCGGTCCGTGACTTCGTCTGCAGCCTCGACCGTCTGCTCTTCGAAAGGCAGGGCCGCGACGCCGGCCAGTTCGGCGCTGTAGATCGTCGAGCCCTTGGCGAGACGCACAGCCTGCTCGGTGCGGACCTTAGCGCCGGCGGGGATCAGCTCCTCCAGCGGCGCACCGTTTGCCGACGTCGGGATAAGGGTACGCTTGCCCTCGCGATCGACAATGCCGATCGTGCGGGAGCGCGAGTAGATCGGTGCGAACAGGCCGAGGGTGCCGAGGAGCTGCGGCTTGAAGTCGACCTTCTCGACGATCTCCTCCTGCACCTCGATGACGCCCCAGGCATTCTGATTGAAGATGTCTGCTACAAGAGCCATGTGATCTGCCCCTCCTTAGCGGGCGGCAATGCCGAGCGCCGCCAGAGCGGTAAGCGCGGTGGTTTTCTGGGGATCGGTGACGCCGGCGGCCCAGACAAGGACGTCGGCGTGGATTTCGGTATCGCGGGCGGTGACGGTGCGCCGGACAGCGTCCGCAGTGGCGTCGCAGCCTTCGTAGAGAACGGCTGCAGCAGTCTGCGTGCCGTCATTGGCGGCCGGCGCATACGGCTTGTACTGGCCGATCGTCGCGCCAGCGGCGGTGATCTTGCCGAGGACCGCACCGGCGTCCAGCTTGCCGCTTCCGGCCGCGATGACGATCTGCTCACGCGAGCGGTAGCCGTTGGCTTCGCAGACGATGTAGTGGGCGGTCGGGCGAAGGCCCTGAACGAGCGTAACCATTTCAGCTGTCTCCTGTTAGCGGCGCTTGTTGGTGCGTTCGACCGAGGCCGACAGCACCGAGCGGTCGCCCTTCGCGGCGCCGCCGTTGTCCGGCTTGTTGAGGCCGGAGGCGTTCATCCGACGCGGACGGAATTCCTCCGTATTTTCCGCGTCGGCCTTGGGCGACACGGCGAGGGTCGCCTTGGCCTGGTCGACGGTGTTGCCGAGGGTGAAGAGGTGCTGTGCCAGCCCCTCGCGGCCCTTGGCCTCATCGAGACCCATGATCGCATCGCGGCGCTCACGGTCCGACTTCAGTGCCGCCTCGATGCCGCCACCAGCTTTCTCGAGATCGGCTTTCAGCTTGGCGTTTTCGGCGGCAAGCTGTTCCGCACGTTCCTTATCCGTCATGGAGGGCTCCTCAGTTGGACGGGGTTGCGCGGCCGGCGCCGCCATGGTCGCCGGGAGCGACCAATTCTGTTTCTTCGCCATGGTCGTCAGATGCTTTGGAGCATGAGCGAACAGGCGATAATCAAAGGCCGCCACCGGCTTGGCCCTCGTTTCGGTGGTGTCGTCGGCAAAGCCTTCCGCCACTGCCTCTTCAGGCGTGAGCCAGCGCTCTGCCTTCATGATCTCGCGGCACTCTTGCGCGGTCTTTCCGGATTTCGCGGCGTAGACACGGGAGTAGGCAGTCGCGAGCGCTTCGAGCGCCTCGATCGTCTTGCTGTGATCGGATGAGTTGCCGAACGTGAAGCCGGCCGGGTCGTGGATCATCATCACAGCGCCGGCCGACATCGTGACGGTCTGGCCGGCCATGGCGATGAGCGATGCAGCCGAGGCTGCGATCCCTTCCACCACGATGTTCGTCTCGCCACCGCGAGCAACCAGCAGCGCATGAATGGCCGCACCTTCGGACGCGATTCCGCCGCCCGAATTGAGATGCACATCGAGTGGGCTTGCGTCTTCGATGCTCGCCAGGGCAAGCACCACGTCCTGAGAGGTGAAGCCGTCCTCGAAGTAATAGTCGCCGACATAGCCGGTCAGCCGGAGCTTCCCGTCTTCAACAATTGCAGCCATTTGTTTGAACCTCAGTAGGGGCGCATTCGCCCGACCATTGCGTAGCGGGTCCGCTTCGGCGTTTCGCCGCGCGAGATCTGGCACTTGCGAATTGCTTCATCGAGTGCCGTCTTGACGTCGGCGAGGCTCGCATTCGCGTAACGCGACATGTCCTCGCCGAACCGTGCTTCGGTGACCATCTCACCCATGAGAAGGGCTTCCTCGACCCGGCGCAGCTTTACGGCTCGCGCACACCAGTCGATTGCGAGCGGATCGATCTCATCAGCCATCAGGCAGCCTCCTTTGCGGGCTCTCGGTTGCCTTCCATGGCGGCGCCCTGAGGCCCGCCGCCACCTTGCGATCTGCCGAATGGATGCGGCACGCCGGCTTCCTCGAACTGCTTCTTTTCCCGGCCGAGCTGGACGATCTGTTCCTGCCCATTCTTGCCGCGCTTGGCGCAGATGTCGGAGAACGACGAAACACCAAGCTCCAGCTCGATCTTGTCTGCCATCGCCGCCTTGTAGTTGTCGGCCGATGGCGCGCCGGGACCGTGCCACTCCGCCTGGAATATGGCTTCGCGGTTACGGCGGAAGGCTTCGCGGCCGCCCTTCAGCTGGATCCGGCCGGTCTCGATCATCTCTTCCAGCCAGCGTTCGTAGATCGCCTGCAGGAACGGGATCACGATGCGGGTGCGGCGACGCATGACGATCGGCCAGATCGTCGCCACTGACATCAGGACCGAGGAATAGGTCGCGTTCGAATGATCCATCGACAGCGATTCGAAGGTGACGCCGAGGCAGCGGGCAATCTCGCGCAGCAGGTTCTGGAAGAACGCCACATAGTCGCTGCTAGGCGTCGAAGTCGTGTGCAGCTGGAACTCTTCACCAGGCCCCAGATGATTGATCCGGGCCGGATCGGACATCGAGATGCCCTTATCTTTCAAGGCACCGAGACGCATGTCCCAGACTTCGAGGAGATCCTGCTGCAGGCCGCCGATGAAGGTGTCCCATGAGCCGCCGGTTTCGTCGAAGCCTTCAGGCTTTTCGATGTCACTCAGCGTCTGCAGCGCCTGAAACGCTTCCCCGCTTTGTTCCGGGCTCTTGATGGTGGCGGCAAAAACCGTCTGAAGCAGGGTCTTCGCAAGCGTCGCATCGGCCAGCTGATCGGACTGCGCAAGAACCTTGAGGGACGGCGCGACTTCCGAGATCCCGCGCGGGCTGTTGAGATTGGCGCCGCGATCCATGACGTGGATGACGTCGGCGGCATCGATGTCGCGATCGCGCTCGATACCGCTTTCGCGGACGCGGAACTTGTAGGCGACCGCCCTCCCCGTCGCCGCGTCGTGATAGATGCCCTGCTCAAGCCCCTCGACTTCGCGCGTTACACGCGGGCAGCGATGGGATGCGATGAGCGACACCTTGGTGCCCGTCTCGACGCCGTACCGGCGCCGCTCGGCAGGCTCCATGAAGTCGAGAATGCCGAACGCTTCACCCGACGCCAGGTAGCTGCGCAGCGCCGCGTCAGCCATCTCTGCGATGGTCGACTTGCCGGCGAGATCGCACTCCTTCGGGTTCCACGCGTAGCGCCGCCACTCTTCCTCAACGAGCCGGCACCATTCGGCTGCCTCATCATCGGTGTAGCCGAGCTTTTTAAGCTTGGCGCGGCAGTTGAGTTTCAGTTCCTCGCCGATGGTGTCGCAGAGGATCTGCATGACGGCGCCAGCGATCCAGCCGCTGTTGTGCATGAAGTCGACGGCGAGCGCCGCAGCGCGTTCCGCCGCTTCGCGAACGTCATGCCGAGCATCGCGGGTCACGGCCTTTCGCATGCCCAGCACACCCGACCGATCACCGCGCAGATAGCGGGCGACATGACGGCGAGCGGGCGCGGTCTGCGGCGGAGCAGCCGAAACCTTTTCCGACTTGGCTTTGACGCGAATGCGCGGCTTTGCTTCGATCACGAGTATGACTTCCACTTTGAGCGCGGCGGCCGGGATCTGCCCGACGTCGATGACGCTGGCGCCGGTTCCTGCTTCGGTTTGACGAACGGGTTCTGTTCGGCGGCCTCGAAGAGATCCTTGGGCTCTTCGTGATCGCCGTGCAGTTCGCGAACGAGATCAGCCCATCGATCGAGGGTCAGGCGCCGCTTGTTCTGCAGGTGCCACCCGAGGGCAAAAGCGTAGACCGTGGCGTCGAACCAGTCGTTCATCCGCCCGACGACTTTCTTCCACTGCCGTCCAGCCTTGGGCTTGATCAGCCGCCGGGCGCGGCGGCTCACACTTGCGCGGGCTTCCTCCTCGGCATCGACCAAGCGCTCCGCCGTCAATTCCTTGGCGAAGTCGGCGTCGCAAAGGTCCGACGCGAAGTGGATCGTGTTGCGAGGCCAGTGGCCGGTTTCGGAGCGGCCCTGCACCAGGTTGGCCATGGCGGCGGTGACCGCCGTTTTGACGTCGTAGAGGCCGACCGGGTAGAGCAGCACCTTGGCAACCACGCGCTTGCGCTGGTCCTTGATGTCCTTTTTGACCGGTGTGCCGAGCCACGGAAGTCCGATCGGCTCGCGGCCGTCGAGCGCGTAAACGTTCGGCCGGCCGGCACAGAAGCGATAGACCCGATCGGTTGCCCAGCCGGAGTCGACGCCATTCAAATCGATGCCCTTCTCGCGCCCGCCATTCGCGGTCGGATAGGTGCGGGCCTGCGCGTCGGAAAGCTTGATCCAAGGCTCGTCGGACTGGTCCGGCGCACCTTCGAAGATCTCGCGGTCGATCAGCTGCATCTGGTCGCGAGCGCCGAGCGCGTAGGTGACCCACTTGATGCCATAGCCCTGGACGTCGGCCGCAGAAACGACAATGGCCGCCCAGGCTGGGATGACGCGAGACGGCAAGAGTTCTGCCTTGCAGGCCTCGACGATCTTCTCCCATTCGACGGTAATGCCGCCCGGATCGTAAGGCTCGGCCAGATCCTGCTGGCAGAACGTCCGCATCTTCGTCGTATCGCCCTCGGCATCCAGCCAGCGGTTCCAGATTTCCGACCACTTTTCGCGCGGCGCATACGCGGCCCACAGATGGTAGCTCGGCTGCCAATCGCGGCACCTGCCTTCGCAGGGCGGGCATGCCCACGCGTCGATATCGGCGGCGGGAATTTCCATCGGAACCGGATCATCATGATCCGCAACCCGGCGAGCAATCCACCGGCCATGCTCCATCATCTCGCGCTTGTGCCCGTCGAGGATGACCTCGTCGCACTTGCGGCAGCGCATGTGCACCGGCAAATCGCGATGGGCGTCCGGGCCGCGCATCATGTCGAAAGCCAGTGCCTGGAACGTCTCGCAGTGCGGACACGGCAGGTAGAAATAGCGCTGATCGCCCGCTTCGAAGTCGTCGCTGATGGTGCATTCGCCAGCGACGCCCGGCGTCGATCCCTGCCATTCTTTGGCTAGGTCGCCATACATTTTCTGGCGGGCACGCGCCTGGTCACGAGGGCTGCCGCGACCATCAACGTCCTTCGGGTAGCCGGTCGTTTCGTCCATCGCCAGATACTTGATCGAGACCATCTGCAGGCCCTTCGAGGAACCTGCGTTGACGATCTGGCAGAAGCCGCCCGCGTACCGCTTGAAGGACGTCGTGCTTCCCTGCTCGTCGCGGCTGCTGACCGGCAGCACCTTGTGAGCGATGCGCTTCGACGCCTCGATCGTCGGCTGTAGCTTGACCCGGTTGAACTTGGTCGCCTCCTCGATCGAGGGCAGCACGATCATCATCGAGCCGGGAGCCTGGTCGACGATGAAGCAAAACCAGTTCTCGATCGCCGTCGACTTGCCCAGCTGTGCCGCCCAGCGCGCCGTGACCCGACGTGCAGGATGGTCCGGATGCAGGCAGTCCTGCGGCTCGCGCAGATAAGGCACGCGGTCCGTGCGGAACTTGCCGGGCCACGGCGAACCTGATTCCGGCGAGACCTCGCGGTAGCGATCGGCATGCTCGCTGATCGTCAGATCCTCGGTCGGCCGGCTGGCGGCCGCCATGCCGCGATACATCGCGACGGCGCCGTTGGGCAGCTCCGGGAACCGGGCCCGGATGTCGTGGACCGTCATTGCAGCGACTGGCTCTGTTCCGGGAACGGCATGTCGTCAGCACCTGCATCTTCGCGGCGCCGCATGGCGTCGAGTTTTTCGAGGACTTGGCGGTTGAAGACCGTGAGGCCGGCCTTGGAAAAGTTCTTCAGGGCGAGCCGAACAACGCGTTCTTCCCATCCGTATTTCAGGGACAGCGTGCTGGCCTCGGCGTCGATGGCGCGCTCGAAGGCGCTTTGCATCATGGCGACGGCATCGCGACCGGCCTGGTCGACCTCCGCATATGGCGTCAGTTCCTTGCGACGCTCGGCGAGGTCCATCTCGCGCAGCTCCGCGTCGGCCTGCGCCTTGCGGGCAGCACCATCCGACTGGGTGCGCGTCGGCAGGGTGCCGGCAGATGGTCCAACGGATCGCGCCGGACCGCGCGGCGCGGCTATCGGCAGTGGCCGGATGCGGATGTTCTCGCTGCGATGTGCGGCGAGCGCTCCGAACTCGACGAGGCTCGACCGGCCGTCAGGCTTGAGAGGCAAAGCCTCGGAATGTTGTTTCAGATACCGGGAGAGCGATGACCGGTCGATGCGGTCGCCCGCTTCAGTCAGTCGCGTCGCCGCATCCGTGATCGAAATCCATTCCTCGTCCATCGTGCATCGTCCCGTGCAACACGTGTGCTTGCACGTGTATTCGTGTACCGCTTGCGATGAGGCGCACTGGCGAAATCCCGCGGTAGCGCGCTCCCGTATGGCGGATTTGGCCCGAAACGGTCCCTAAATGGGGGGGTGCGGGTGCGGGGTGTTGCGAATTCGACACAGGGCGTTAAGGCGGTCAGGGAACCAGCTTGGCCAGCGCGGCATCCACCCTTTGCCGAAGCAAAGGACCGGAGATCTTGTTGAATGCGCCGAGTGTTGCACCCCTGGTCATCTCGACCGGGATAAACACGCCTGACCGGGCGAAGGTGTAGTGACGACTGCCGCCCTTCACGCCGGGTGTTCTGCCGACCCTCACCATCACGTGCCCGCCGAACTTCTCGACATCCACACGGTCCGGCCACCATCCACCGCGTATGAAGGCGCCCGGATAGAGCGTCGCCTTGCCGAATGGCTTAGCCACCACACCCGCCTCGGTCTCCTTCGGGTTCAGGTACTTGAGACGGATGTTCCCACCTCGCGTCTTGATCTCGTAAGAGAGGCGGCCAAAGCTCGCCTTCATCGGGTCGCCGACAGCGGCGACGATAGTCTTACGCGGCAGGCCGGTTTGAACAGTCAGGCCGCGCACGACCTGCGTCTTGGCTCTGTCCCCCACCTGGTTGACGATCCGTGGCAAAACCAGCGGAAACTTCTGGTGGAGAAGAACGATGCGCTTGCCGTAGTTGTGGAGCACCCGATCAGCCCATGCGACGTTCACGATGCGCAGGATAGCCAAGGAACCCTCCATCTGGATACGCAGAAGGCGACCGCAATGGTCGCCTTCTGAGGTCCGCCTTAATGTCATAGCTTGCGCACTGACCTTGAATCGACCTCGGTGCGAGGCGTCAAGGTGGGGGCTGACCGGTGTCGACCTCGGGATTTCTCCCCGCTGTTTAGGCGTTCTCAGAGGCTCACTAGCAGGATCATCAGCTCATCCAGTGCCAAATGACTCTCACAGCTTGTCGCAGATTGCAAGTGGCACCGTCACAGGCACCTTGCCGCCCAACATGTCCAGCGTCACCACCACGTCGCCTCTTCCGTCAGAGCGACATGAGACCACTTCGCCGCTGAAGCCGACGAACGGTCCGTCCCATATCTTCACCTGATCGCCACGGCTGAACCGCTTGCCGGTCTGCTTGTCCCAATCGAATGCGCCGTCCTCCGCCAAGGCCTTGAACCGTCTTACCTCTTCAGGCGTTATGGGCATCGGGCAATCATAGCCGCCAACCACCGAAAGGAAGTATTCAACGCCGGTGAGACCAGCCAGAAGGACCCCTGAGATCGGCATATTCACCAGTACGTAGCCGTGGATGACAGGCATCAGGACGCCCTCGACTACTCGGCCTCGTTGCCGCCTATCGGGCCCCTTTCGCATCGGAACGATGGCTTCCACACCCAGACCTGCCAGCTGGTTTTCCACAGCCTTCTCGCGGCCGGTCATCACCCGAGCAGCGAACCACCGCATGGGCAAACCCGATTCGCAGCATTGACGCAGCCGCGTGAGTCGTTCGGCGCGGTCCTGGTCGCCGTCCTTCGCCACACCGATCAGTTGCCCGGTGAAGGTCCTATGCTGCATCATCATGTCCCTTGCCCTCGTTGAGCCGTGCCTCGAATTCCGCCATCGCATCCTCCGGTTCGCCCGAAGGGAAGTAGAGCCATTCGTGTCCCGTCTGCGGCAGCCAGGGCCACCCTCGCCGGGCGTGCAGCGCCTTCCAGCGCGCAGCCAGTTCGCTGTCGCGGTGCACCTTCTCGAAGCTTTCGGAGATCACCATCAGGGTCGGCAGCACGGTCGCGCCCTTGCCGTTGCTGGCCATGTCGTGCAGCGAGTTCACCTTCGGCCAGCCGTATTTCTCACGCCGCTCCATCTCCACCGCCTTGGCAGCTTCGGCGTCCTGTCCGGCCTTCATCCGCTGGAATGCGGTCATCACCGGCCAGGCGGTGGCCATCGGCTTCAGCAGCTCGTTAAGCCGCAGTGCCATCCATGCCCGGCTGAAGGCGTTGTGCATCGAGGGCGGCGCCACGTCGGAGCGCGGATCTTCCAGCCGCTCCCAAGCCCGTTCCTTGAGGTAGACCGCCGGGTAGGTGAAGCTGCCGCCCTTGCGCTCCCTCACCGCAGCGATGAAGGCCGGCGTGCGATCGATGCACGCCTGCCGCTGCTCCGGCGAAAGCTCGAACCATGCTCGCCGGGCTGCATCCTCGCTGCCGTTCGGGTACGTTGCCCAGGACGGCCACCACCGACGAAATGCCTTCTCGACCTTTTCCCGATCCTTCCGAGAACCATCGAAAGTCGCGCTCGCGCCCTCTCTCTCTGGTTCCCTTACAGGTTCTATTACAGGTTTAGCGGACTCCAGTGTCCGGTTCAAAACGTCGATTTTGTCCGGTTCAAACTGCTCATTTTGTCCGGTTGAAGAGCCGATATTTGAACCGGACAAATTGTCCGCCTCAACTTCAGGAGGTGCCGCGATGAATCCCGCCTCGAAGCCGAGCGAATAGCGGTTGTTCTTCCGGTACTTGCCCTCGCGCTGCTCAGCCCAGTTCACCAGCCCCTTGGCCTTCAGCGAAAGCAGGTGGCGGCGCACAGACCGCTCGTCGATCTCGCAGGCCTCCGCAAGATATTCCTGCGAGGGAAAGCAACCTTCCACCGGGTTATGGCAGTCCGACAGGTGCCACAGCACCCGAGCTTCAGCGCAGGATATGCCGCGCACCGTCACGGCCCACATGGTCGCCTTGTGGCTCATTCGGCCGCCTCCAGCCGCACCGCGAGATGCTGGCAATTTGCCGCAACAATGGCCGCGTACGGATAGGGCGACACGGAATTGCCGACGCAGCTGACCTGGACCGACTTCGGAAACGGAACCCAAACGGCCTCTCCACCGCCCGCAGGCTCAGCCCAGCCGCCGTCGATCACATAGTCCGGCGGGAAGCCTTGCGCGTTGTAGAGTTCCCGGGGCGTCAGCATGCGCATGCCGATATCGACGATCACATAAGTCTCGCCGCCGATCGTCAGCGTTACGAATTCACGTTCGTCCCAGAACCCATGGATGCGAAGGAAGTCTGCAACTTCCCGCGCACGTTCCATTTGGTCGGCCGTGAAGGGCGGTGCACGCAGCGAGGCCTCGACGTGGCCGTGGCGGTCTTTCGTGGTGATCGTGCGCGTCGGCTGGTCTTCCTCACCGCCGTCGCCGGTGCCGTAATAGGCCTGCAGGTAAGGAGCGACCAACGCCGACTTGTTGACGCCCGCCGTAACCGTCGCGGACGGCTCTTCAGCACCATGACCGATAGACGCACCGAACTGCCGCGAGATGAAGGCGGCCGCGACGCAGACGTCTGCTTTCGCGGTCATCGTAGCCAATGGTTCATCGCCACTTCGAGGCCGGCTTTGGCCGGCGCGGCCGCCGCATCCAACGAGCGTTGGAATGACTGCGGCGTGCTTGACGCCTCCTGCGACAACGGTTCCCAGCGGTTTGAGTGGATCGAGCGCGCGAGGCTCCTGCCCGGGCCGCTCGCCGTAACCTGTCTGGACAAGCAGCGGCGCAACTACTGACAGGCCAGCACCGCCAGCGGTTATCGTATGCGTCGGTTCATCAGCGCCGTTGAACGGCTTGCCCGAGTTGCGCATGGTCATCAGATGGGGAGCAACGACACCGAGCGGAGCAGCGCCGCCAGGGCGCTTGATGAAGCTGTTTGCGGTGATAGTCGACAGGGGGTCGCGAAGATCCTGTCCCGTCGCACCCGTGTTGAAGCGGATCACCGACGGCGCGAGCAACGCGTGCCGGTTCTCGGTCGGGATCGTGGCGACGGGCTTGTCAAGCTCATGGGTCCGTTCGGAGCGCTCTGCGCCATGGCCATAGTAGCTGGTGAGATACGGTTGCACGACCGCCTTCTCGCCACGGTGCGCCGCCGTGATCGTGTTGAGCGGCTCGTCAGTAGCCTCGGTCCGCGCACCGTGGGTGAGGTTCACAATGAACGGCTTTTCCGCGTCGAGAACGTACCGTTTCATCCCCCGCGCCACACGCGCCATGGTGTTGTCGGCCAAGGGGCGCACGGCACGCAGGCCGTGCCTTGCCATGATCTGCTCACCCGTGTCGAAAATTGACGGGCAAGGCAGCGACCAGTCGATAATTTCGGCGGCGGTGCGCCACGGTAGCTTGCGTCCTGCAACGACGTCGGGATCTGTTGGCGCGCCGTGAGTTGGCTCTGGCCAGATGATCTTCTGCCCATCGAACCGGACAATCATGAACAGCCGCTTGCGGATAGTCGGCGCTCCGTAATCGCATGCCCTCAACTCGCGATAGGCAATTTTTCCGCCGAGTCTCCGCAGCGCCTTGCACCATTTCTGGAAGGTTTCTCCCTTGCGCTCCGGGTCAGGCATCAGCCCCCGCGGCGTCTCCACCAGAGGTCCGAAGTCTTTGAACTCCTCGACGTTCTCCATCGTGATGACGTCTATCTTGCCGCCGCTTTTCTGGATGCGTTCGACCCAGCCCGGGATAATCCATGCGAGGTCGCGAATGTTGCGCTCGACGGGCTTGCCGCCCTTGGCCTTGCTGAAGTGCTTGCAGTCTGGAGAAAAGTGCATCAGCCCGATGTGACGACCTGCAAGGTAATCGAGAGGATCTACCTTCCAGACGTTTTCCGAGAGGTGAAGCGTCTCCGGGTGGTTAGCTGCATGCAGCGCAAGTGCTGCCGGATTGTGATTGATGGCGATATCGGGTGACCGGCCGATAGCCATCTCGATCCCCGTCGATGCGCCCCCGCCCCCGGCGAAACTGTCCACGATCATCGGCGGCAATTGTCCGTAGGAGCGGATCAGATCTGCCGTCGATGCGGCTCCGAACAGCGTGTGCGCGTTCATACGTCCCCCTTCCCGGCCAGCACCTGGTGCCGTCCCTCGTCATCGGCGGGACTCAAGAATCCGTCCGCCACAAGTTGAATGATGATCTCGTCGACAGTGGAGGGCCTTAAGCCCACCTCGCGTCGCAGCTCGCCCGCCGTCACGCCACCGCCACGTGCTGTCAGGTGCGTCCGCACCGCGTCCCGCCAGTCGGCCACCCGCTGCTCAAGGCTTTTGCGAGGCGTCTCGCGGGCAAACTCGTCGTCGGCTGCACGGAAGGAGAGCCCTGCAGGAGCGACGTTGCCGCCCGCACCGGGCAGCAGGGCTGGTGCTGCCTCGAAGTTCTTCCAGTCGACGCGGATCAGCTGCGGATGGCCTTGACCGTAGCTTCCGTCTTCGTTGCGCTCCCAGACGAACCACGCGGTGTTCATCTGGCTGGAGGCCTCTTCGCCGTCCCAACCGTCCTGGTGCATCATCGGCAGGCGACGCGTGAAGACATAGATCCGCGACGGCGGATTCTCTTGCATGGCATAGAGCCGATCAGGATCGGTACACCCGCACATGAAGTTCAGATTCAGAAGCAGAGCCATCTTGCGCGGCTTGTGCTCGCGCAGCGCATGCGCGACGAACCGGTTGAGAATGTGCTTGCCATAGGGCGGGTTCGTCACGATGTCGTCGCCAACAGTGTCGCCAGCAACGGACAGCAGAAAGTCGCCCACCTGCTGCAGCTCGCCATCCTTTGTGGTGGTGCTGTAGTCGACCAGGTCCGCAATCAGCGCATCATAGCCAGCCGCCTCGAACGGCTGCGAAATTGCACCCTTCCCGCATGCCGGTTCCTTGACGCGCGCGCTGAAACTTTCCAGAGCAAGAATGGTGCGCACTCCCTCGATCGGGCTGAAGTATGCGTTTTGGCCGCGCTCTTCCTTCGAACGGGATTGGGTGCCGATCGCATGGCTCAAATTGCCGCGCGTGGCCGAAAGCCCTGCCTCCACCCGCGCCTCGATCGCCCGCTGTACGATCCCCGGTTCGTCGCGTTCTGCTTTCGCCAGCTTGCGCGCCTCGTGCAGGCGTCGCTTGTCCAACCCCACATCGTCGAGTGTGAAACGGTCCGAAGCTTGGACCGTTTCCGGCCGTCCGCCGCGTGAGATCGAGCCCTTGGCCTGCGCGTCGTCGACGATCTCCGAAAGCGCAATCGTCGCATAACTTTCCACGGACAGCGCATCGGCCTGCAGGCGACGGAACTTGTCGATCAACTGGCGCGATGCCTTGACCTTGCTCGCATATCCGCCCGCCGCCTTGGCCTGCTCGTAGGCGCCGCCGGACAGCAGCAATGCCGCCTGCACGTCGCCATCGTCGAGCAGCGCACGGGCGCGCTCCACCGTGGCGACGATATCAGAGGGATCGGCCGTCTGGATGGTTACCAGCGCGTTCATCGCTCACCCCCTGCCAGCGAAGCGGCGCGGCCATCGGCCTCCTCCAGGAGGTGGCACACCTCGCGCTCGTCCATCTTCAGTTCGGCCGCGATGCAGAAGGTGCTGTGGCTGCCCTCGCCGTTGCGCCAAAGCTCCAGCACGCGGGTAAACAGCGCTTCCTTGCGCAGCAGGTCGGTTCTCGGTGCGGCGGTGCCGGCCATGCTATTCGCCTCCTGCTGACTGCTGGTTCCAGTGGCGCGCCACCTGCTGGCTGCGAACCGGGCACGGGAAGATGACTGCGAAAGCGCCGGCGTTCAGGCTGATGTGCAGGCCGCACTCAAAGTGCGCGTGCCCCAGCTCCTCCAGCGCCGGCATGCGCGGCGCTTTGCAGGCGGGGCAGTTCGTCCGGCTTTCGAGAAAGGTCTTGCGGCGGCTCATGAGGTCCACCGTTCGAAGCGTGCGACAGTGCCGCGGCCTCCCGTCAACGCCTTGAGGCTGCGCCAGTCGTCGGCACTCTCGACCATCTGTATAACCGGGCGATCTTCCGGCCGGTGGTCGTCGACGTAGTATTCCTCGAACGCAGACATGCCGCCCTGTCGAGCGGCAAGCTGGTCGATGTGAGGTGCGGTGGTGACGCGGATCCCCATCAGTCCTCGCCCCCGGCAACGACGCGGAACGCCGGTGCATCCGCCTTGCCGCTGGCCAGAACCTGCGCATAAAGCCGACCAAGGTCGGCGGCCTTCTCCATCATGGCGGAGAGATCCGCGATCGCCTTACGTGCTTCCACTGGGCTGACCTTCAAATCCGAAAAGGCAATAGCCGCATTGCGCTGGTATTCGTTTGCGCGCGTTGCGAGCTCCAGGCTCTCGCGCATCAGGCACGCTCCATCGGAGGCCGTTGCCTGTGGGTCCGTCAACTTGCACCCGTGCAGGCCGGCCATAACCCGCGTCACCACAGGCTCGCCGCACTCAGCTTCCAGCCGCATTTGCGCCGGAACCGGTAGCAGTTCGGTGTCGCTGTCGGAGTGGCAGCGGCCGATCTGGCTTTTCGACAGCGAGGTGATATCCGCCGAGGCTTCGATCCCGCCGTTCTTCTTGATCAGCTGGCGCGTCGCCGCCTTCAACTGGTGGAACCAGGCATTGGTAAGCGTCTCTTGCATGACCATTCTCCGGACAAACGAAAGCTTTCCCGCGCCGGGAAATCGGCGGAGGTTTTCCCATGGTGGGAAAGGCGTGGAACTGCGAGGAATTGGGCCTCAGGAAATCAAGGAGGCCCGCATGCACGCGGCAGCACGAGCAACGAAGAAGGACAAAGCGCCCGCCAGCGGAGAGGAAGCCACCGGCGGGCGCGCCTCACGGCCGCCGAAAGGCAGTCCGCTGGCCGTGATAGGGAAAAAGCACTCCGGCGGCACGGGAGGAGGAGGATACCGCCGGAGCTTGCGCGGGAGACCGGGAGGAAGCGCCGCACGCGCATGGAAAGGGAAAGGCCAGCCGGCGCCAGGTCATGAGGCACCGGCTGGCAGGTGGCGCGGTCAGCCAGGCAAGACCGCGCGGGGAACTGGTACCGAAGGCGCGTCATTCGGCGGCCTCGCAGACTGCAGCAGGACGACGCGCCACACAGTTGGCTGCATACAAGTCCGCCGGACCGACCGCGGAAAGAGCCATGATGCTTGGCCAATACCGATCAGGAATGCCCGTCTTCTGCCACTTGTAAATAGCATCGCGGGTGAGCGACTGACCTTGGCGCACGAGTTCGGCCTGAATTGCCGCAGGGCCACCGGCCGACTTGATGATGTCGGAGACTGTCAGAGCGTTTTCCATGTCGCATGCGTAATAGATTTTAAATCTACATGCAAGCGCTGCGAAATCTACTCCCGAAATAAATTCCAAAAGTAGAATGCGGCGATGACGACTTGGTGGAAAAGACTGGACGAACGGATTGCTGAACTCGGCTGGAACGACAAGGAATTGGCGCGCCAGAGTGGCATCCCATACGCGAACATCAACAAATATCTGAACGGGAAGATTGAGCAGCCGCGCGGCGACGTCCTCGACAGACTGGCTAGGTCTGTGAAGAAACATCCTCTCTGGTTGCGCGAAGGCATCGACCCTCAGGACCTTGAAGCAGTGCCTTCTACGTCTGGCTTCACCCCAGTGACGGTAGTTGGAACGGTTGAAGCAGGCACTTTTCGGGAGGTCGACGACTTCGACCAGTCGGAACCCGAAGTCATGTCACTTCCTCCGGATGACCGCTTTCCGCACGCTCGCTTGATGGCGTTCAACGTGTCAGGCGATTCCATGAACGACCTCAGGCCGCGCCCTATACTCCCTGGCGATCGAGTAGTGTGCGTGGCCTATGAGGACGTCGCTCGTGAGGCGATACTTAGGGACGGAATGGTCGTCGTAGTGGAGCGGTCTCGCGACGGAGGCCTCACTCGGGAATGGTCTGTTAAGCAGATCGAAATCTACGAAGACAGAACGGAGTTTCATCCGCGATCCCACAATCCGCGCCACAAGCCTATCGTTATTGAACGCGACATGGAGGCTGATAATGGCATCTCCGTGCAGATCCTTGGCTTGGTGCGAAGGGTGGTAAACGACCTTCCCTATTGAAGCACGGGAGCCGACCGACGGTTGACCGCGAACAACTGGGCGGAGACACCCCCGCACCTATCGCAAGAGTAGCTCAGTCTCGATAGATACTTGCTGCGAACAAACTCCTCCGGCGTCCTCGGTGACGTCGGCGTTTGATCCACCTCCACACATAGCACGATACCCCGCAGGCAGTCGCGACAACGGGCATGCAATTCAAAAATTCGCTGACGTTCCGCTTGCTCGACCTGCATTATGTTCTCCTTTAGTTCTCATTAATCCAGAGAAGAACGAGTGAGTCGAGTCGGTTTCGGGTTGTAGATTTTTTATCTACCAAGGGATTGACCAAAAGCTATTGTAGATTTAATTTCCATCTTGCCGGCGTCACCCCTCGCCGGAAATGCCGGACCCGATCACGCCGTTCAACGGCGTCGGGTCCGGCTCCCTCAACGGATGGAGAGCTACATGCAGACCGAAACCTACAATCCCGTACGCGCCCGTTGCATCCCCGCCGCAATGGCCGAGTTCGCTCGCGAACGCGGTTGCGGCATGACCCGCGCCGATCTGCTCGGCGCTGGCTATACGGCCGAAGAGATCGACAAGCACTCCGCAGACGCCGGCCGCCTCCTGTCCCAGGCGGACCGCATCGCCGCGTGACCCTTCCGCTTGCCTGTCCGGCGCCCGCCAGCGCCGGACCAGCAAACGGAAGAGAGGTTGCCACCATGGCCCACATCCAGACGCATCACCGCACCGCCCTCGACCCGCGCATCTGCGAGATCATCATCTGTCGCGTGGCCCTCATGAACCGCGCGCTGGCTTACGGTCTCTCCGCTGCTAGCGTCTTCGGTCTCGGCTTCTACGCCGCGTTCCAGATCTGAGGTCCGCACGATGCGCGAGATCCTGATCGTCAAGAACAAGGCTCCGGCCGTGGTCGACCCCGGCCCAGCACCCATGCTGCAGTGGCTGCGGATCGACCGCCTGGTCATCGACGACAGCTACCAGCGCAGCCTGAAGGGCGAGAACTGGAAGGCAATCAATCGCATCGCGTCTCGCTTCAAGTGGTCTCGGTTCTCGCCAGTATTCTGCGCGCCGATCGAAGGCGGGCGTTTCGCAATTATCGACGGCCAGCACCGTGTTCATGCCGCCGCTCTGTGCGGCTTTGAAGAAGTGCCATGTCAGATCGTCCAGATGTCGACGACAGAGCAGGCAGAAAGCTTCGCGGCCGTCAACGGCGCCGTCACAAAGGTGACGTCGGTGCAGCTGTTCAAGGCGGCGCTGAAGGCAGGCGATCCGTGGGCTGTCGAGGCGGACAAGGTCGCGCTGGATGCGGGCTGCCGCCTGATGACCTCGAACGCCTCCGATCGTGTGAAGCAACCGGGACAGATCTTTAGCCCGCACGCCTTCCGCAAGGTGATCGACCAGCACGGAGCCGAGCGCATCACAGCAGCCCTGAAGCTGATCAAGTCCGCCGAAGGCTACAGCGATAACCGCGACCTGTGGGATGCAGGCCCTCTGACCGCACTGCTTACGGCTCTTGCCGGAGACCCAGGCTTTCTGGACCGCACCGACGCACGCCAGATCCTGGAAGACTTCGACATCTGGGCAGCGATCGAAGACGCCGAAAAGGAATACGGCCGCCGCCGACGCCTCGATCTCCCACGCATCAACAAGCACGACCTTTTGGCGAAGGCAGTAGCCGAAGGCATTGCGAAAGGCGGTGACGAATGACTAGCAGCGAAGCCCTCACGATCCTCGCCATGGTCTCCGGTTGGTTCGCCTTCGCATGCGCCTGCGCCGGCTGGTTTTTCTGCGAGGTTCGGCACGATCGATCCGAGCCGGTCATGACGCTGAAGCTCAAGCTTGCCGCCGCGTACCGCGAGATCCGCGACCTGAAGCGCGGCCGGGACGGCGACTGATGCCGAATGGAGCAGATCCCGCCCGTAAAGATCGCGCTGAGCAACCAGGCCCGCGCTCGGCTCAATCGCATCGCGTCCGACATGGGGCGCACGCCGGACGACCTGGCGAGCGCCATCGTCGACCAGTGGACGGCGGTGATCGCTCGCAACCTGATCAACCGGCACCACCGCCCTGCGGGGCCAGACAGACCGGACTTTACTCACATGGGGATCATCGCCCCGCCAGAAGAGGACGTGCCATGAGCGAGACTGCCCAGATCTTCCACTTTCCGGCGCGCGTGGCGATTGGCGCGGTCCGGCGCCAGCATCAGCAGCGCGGCGGCCATTTTGCCCGCGAGATCGGCGCGGCCATGGGCTACACGGTCACCGCCGGCGCGCAGCTGATCAGCGCCGCTCAAAGTGACGGCGGTTGCGATGCCTTCCTTGCCGCTGCTCAGCAGGACGCCGAGGCACTTCTCTTCCACCTGATCACGCTGCGCGGCTGCAAGAACGAGGATCGCCCGATGCGGCAACTGCTCCTCGATCGCGAAAACGGGAGGGCGTGAGCGATGGCCCGCCACATCACCGTCAGCTACGTGCAGGACCGCATTCTGGCCGGCGCACGCCTCAATGAGATCGGCGCCGAGTTCGGCATGAAGCCGGACGCGATGACCGCCTTCTGCGCCAAGCACAATCTCAGCGCCTTCTCCGACGGCAGCAGCCTGCCGCCGCGCGATCTCTCGCGGCCCGATCGCGTGTCGATCTATCGCTCGAAGATGGATCCGGTCTCCGGCGCGCGCCGCATCACCCGCATCAGCCTGCCGCGGATCTCGATGTACGTCAGCCAGCTGGAGGCGCAGCGGTGACGCACATCTTGCCCGAGACGCTCAGCAATGCCGACCAGCAGACCTGCGTTCAGCTGACCCATGCCATCAACCAGATGGTGGCCGGCTTCAGCACGCATGTCGCGGTCATCGCCTTGGCTGCAGCGGCGGGCATGCTGATCTCGAACAATACCTCCGACGACCACCAGGCGACCGAACTGACGAACGAGCTCGTCATGATCCTCCTCGACCAGGTGACAGTCCGGGATGACGAACAAGCCGAGGCTGCGCAATGAGCCCCGAGCCGGGCGACAGCTGCCGGTGGGTGGCTTTGTGTAACGATTTCAGATCATGGCCTAAGGAGCGATGAGCATGGCAGACCAGAGCAGCACGAACGATCTGAGCGCCGACGAGAAGATCCAGCTCGCCGACGAGGCATGGCGCGATGAGGCGCTTGCCAAGCGCAGGCCGATCGCGGCGTTCTTTGCCGGCTACCGCGCGGCTGCAGCGGCGGCAACACTGCCGCTGACAGGCGACGACACATCCATCGCAACCTGCGAAGCCTGCGGCAAGCATGTCCAGGAAGGTGAGCCCTATCTCTGGGGTCCTGACACTAGCCTTTGCGGCAAATGCGCGCCCACCTACCAAGCCCTGCTGGACGAGCCGGAAGGCTTCGTAAATTACGATGGTGACCCACTAACCATCGAGCAGTGCCGCGCTTGGTACGACCAGCACATTGCCACCGGTGGCAAGCCGACCGACAGCATGGCGACGGTTGATCGCTTGTCTTCCGCACCAGCGCCCGAGATGCATACGGACGGAACGTCCGAGATCTTCGAAGCGATGTGGAAGAACCACCGCGACGAACTCCTGGCACGTGTCGCTCAGCTTGAGGGGGAACTTGCGAGCCGGACGCCCTCACCCGAGAAGATGCAGTTTGAGCCGATCGTCTATGCGCTTCACTACGGAGGCCGGTGCAGAGACTGCGCTGACGCCAATGGAGTATGCCCGACTAGCGGCATGCCCTGCGACACCAAGGAAGCCGCGAAGGCTGCGCAGCACTGCCTGAAGGCCTGGCAGTACGGCATCCAGCACGGGTTCATCGATAACCCGTTCGCACCCGCACCCCAGCCGAAGACGTTAGCCGCTTCGGCGCGACCGGATTGCTCGGCTCTCGCTGACGATCGCCCGGAGGCGCTGTCGCTCAGTCCTGACCTCGCTCACCATAGCGCGTGTGCGCATGGTTTGCTCCCTCAGCTCAGCTCGCAGTCGCCGGGCGTCCTCAATAGCATCGGCAAGTTGATCGCGAAGGCGTGCCAGTTCGGCGTCCATGAGCACCATCTAGTTTCGGTGGATGACGAACAGACCGAAAGCAGGAAAGTTGCACCGCAGCAAGCACGGACGCCTGACCCCGCACCGCAGACGAGTACGCACGTAGCTGGCGAACGGAAGTTTTGCGACTTTCCGAAGTGCGATTGCAGCATGGGAGCGGCAGAACGTTGCGGCCACCCACCTGTCCCATCGCCCCAAACGAATGTGGGTGGGTCATTTCAGGAGCGCGTCCAGCCTTGGATGATGGCTTGCTTCGGCGCGGAGATCTCCGCAGACCGGCTGGAGCGCAACGACAGGTTCATTGAGGAAGCCTTGGAGCTTGTTCAAGCCAGCGACTACCCGAAGGAAAGGGCGCTGGCGCTGGTGGACTACGTCTACGGCAGGGATCAGGGCGAGATCAATCAGGAGGTCGGCGGCGTCATGGTGACGCTAGCAGCTCACTGCCTCGCCCATGGCGTCGATATGCACGAGGCGGCGGAAACCGAACTTGCCCGCATCTGGACGAAGGTCGAGAAGATCCGCGCCAAGCAGGCGGCAAAGCCCACCGGCTCCGCGTTGCCGATCGCCAGCTCGGAGGGCTCGGACAATGGTTGATGGTCGTTCGATTGAAGGTGACGAAGTCCACGCCAAGCTTGTTGAGGCGATCGAGAAGCCGGAACGCGCCCATCTTTGGGTTCCGGCCGACGCCATCGAGTTTACGCCCCGCGTCCTGCCACTTATCTACGGAGACGGTCGCGCACTCTTTACGTTGGCGACGATCAACCAGAGGCCTGCATATTGGGTGATCCGTGGGTGCAGCACATGGGGCTGCTGCATGGACCGCAACAGCGCTGATGGCCCGAACTTCGGCGACTTCACCGATAACATTCTTACGGACCTAGAAGAGGCTTTCGGAAACGGACGGTGCGGCTACAGCGGGGAGAGCTTGTTCTACCCGAAGGAAGAGCGCCACTGCGACTGCGAAGAATGCCAGGATGACTATGTCGCGGCATGGCCCGAAGTGGACGGCTACGGCGGCTGCTCGTGGTCAAGATGCGACTGGCCGGAAGGCTTCAACGTCGAGATCCACCCCTTGAGCGGTGCGCGTGACCTTCTGGCGCTCCCCCCATCATCCCAACTGACAGATACTGCGCTAGGTGGGATCCTTTCTCCCCGCCAATGCCCGATTACTCTCGGCCACAAGACTGCGAAGACGTTCGCGTTCCTGGCGGATTTCCTCCATCATTGCTCTCGTCCTAGCCGTCTGGTCCTTCAGCTCAGCCCGCAGTTCGCGAGCTTCTCGAATAGATTTCGCCAAGCGATCGCGCAGATCTTCCAGTTTGTCGTCCATAGGCACCGTCTCGGATTGGTGAACGAACACGGAGCAGGCGCGATAGTTGCGGTGCGGCAGGGTGAGAAAGAGATCCCCGCGCCCTCAACGACGGAGGCGGTAGTTGATCAATGATGCTCAAGAGGTTTTTCGAGGCGACTTCCCTTTCTTCGCAAGCATCACCTCCATGTCGTCAATCCAGCGGCGAACTGATTCTTCGGACAACCGATGCGTCATCGTTGTCATCCCTGCAGATTTCGCTGACAGGACAAATTTTTCCTGAAGTCCAAGTGGCGATATCGCGGACTCCGAACGGGCTGGCTGCACATGCGAGTGCACCAACAGATGACCTGCTTTTGGGTCGAATTCTGACTTTGAACGCTCTCGGAGAGCATCAGCCATGATGTGTACTATCTCGCTATCGATGCCGGGCGGAATTTGCAGTGAAAAGCGATCGCCATCCTCGCCTACCAGTAAGAGGTACATTGCATCTTCAACGACGTGCAACTGCGCGAGATCCTTTACTTTCAGTTTAGTAGTTTTTTCCGAGGCCACCGAAATCGTCTCCATGTGGTTGCGACCTATGGGGATGAAAGGTGCTGGATCGTGGTCAAAGGCGATCCAGCACCTCCACTGTGAACTGTCACAACTAGAGCAATACTGCGACCAAGGCCAAAGCTTTCGCTGCGCTCTTGTTGCCAGGGGCCGCGCTTCATCACCCGAGCCGAAAGAGGCGCAGCCATGAGAGCACAGAGGGCGGAGGTTCTCCCTGTATCGCTTCCCCCGCGCGGACTGGCTCGTGAGCAGGCGGCTGCGTATATCGGCGTCTCCGCCAGTCTGTTTGACGAAATGGTGGGCGATGGCAGAATGCCGAAGCCAAAGAAGGCGAACGCCCGCACGATCTGGGACCGCATGGCACTCGACCGGGCCTTCACGCGTCTTCCCGGTGGAGATCCTGACGACGCAGATGATTGGTCGGTAGAGGTGTAATGCCGAAGAAGTTCGCGAAGAAATACGTGATTGAAGACCGCACGGATGGCGTCCTGCGGTTCTACTTTCGCAGGCGCGGCCAGAAGAAGGTCAGGCTGCCGGGCGTTCCAGGAAGCGACGAGTTTAACGAAGCCTACTATGGCGCGCTGAATGGCGTTGCCGAGGAGCGTAAGGGACCAAAGCTGTCCGAGAAGAACTCTTTGCGATGGCTGTGTGAGCAGTACTTTCAGGCGGCCGAGTTCAAGCGCCTCGACAAGCGAACGCAGCACGTTCGCAGACTCATTATCGAGCACATGTGGGCCGAGCCCCTGAAACCTGACAGCAAGAGGCTGTTTGAAGACATGCCTATCAATGCCATTACCGGAAAAGCCGTGAGGGTGCTGAGAGATCGTAAGGTCGAAACACCTGAAGCTGCCAACAGCCGCGTGAAAGCTTTGAGGTCGATCTTCTCGTGGGCGTGCAAGAGCGACGTAGAGTTGATGATCTCGAACCCAGCGCGGGATGTGGCATTCTTCCCCTCCGAAGGCGACGGCTATCATTCTTGGACGGACGCGGAAATCAGCACGTTCGAGCAGACGCACCCGATCGGCACCAAAGCGCGGCTTGCACTCGCGCTGCTCCTTTATACAGGTCAGCGCCGCAGCGACATCGTTCTCTTCGGGCGCCAGCACGTCACCGACGAGAGCCTGCGCTTCACCCAGTTCAAAGGCCGGAAGAAAAAGCCAGTGACGTTGGAAATCCCGGTTCACCCAACCCTCAGGAAGGTGATCGACGCGTCTCCATGCGGCGACATGACCTTCCTGGTGACGGAGTTCGGTAAGGGCTTCACCTCGAATGGATTTGGCAACTGGTTTCGGCGGCAGTGCAATGCCGCCGGGCTTCCTCACTGCAGCGCTCACGGGCTGCGGAAGGCAGCATCCTCACGCTTAGCCGAGCGAGGCGCCACCGAGAAACAGATCATGTCCATCACAGGACATTCGACCTCAAAAGAGGTGACCAGGTACACCAAGGCCGCCAATCAGAAGCGGCTCGCTCAGAGTGCTATGGGCCTGCTCGGAGAGGAAGCAGCGGACTGAAAAGAGAACATTTGTGTCCAGCAATTTCGCCTAGTGTAAGCTTTCTGGACGTTTGGACCGAAATTATCTAGCAAAAACAATGCTAAAAAATCGTGTTGGTGCCCCGTGCCGGAATCGAACCAGCACTCCTCTCGGAACCTGATTTTGAGTCAGGCGCGTCTACCAATTCCGCCAACGGGGCATCGAAAGTGGTGACAGCGCGTCTAGCACAGCGGCACGGGGGCGCGCAAGCCACGCCTGCGCAGCGCCAACAGCCTGTCGCGGTTCACGGAAATTTGGCGGGGGCCCAAGCTCCGGCAGACTGCGCGCGCATTTACAGGCGGGTGGCCGGTGTCTACAGCAGAAACCACCAGACTTCCGATAGTCGCCGAGGAGAAGGCCATGTCCGTCGCCGTTGAAACCCGCCGTTCCCTGATGCTCTATGCGGCCGCGACTGGCGTGGCGATGGCGGCGACCATCGGCTCGGCGCTCGGCTTCCAGCATCTCGGCGGCTACATCCCCTGCGCGCTCTGCCTGCTGCAGCGCGAGCCCTACTACTGGGGCATCCCCGTGGCGATTGTCGCCCTGCTGACGGCCGCCTTCCGGCTGCCGCCGGCGCTGACCCGCGGACTGCTGGGGCTGGTCGGTATCATGATGCTGATCGCAGCCGGCATGGGCGTCTACCACGCAGGCGTCGAATGGGGGTTCTGGGACGGCCCGACGACGTGCTCGACCACCGCCAACGGCATGACCACCAATGCCGGCAGTCTTCTCTCCGACCTCAACACCGTGCACGGCCCGTCCTGCACGGTGGCGGCGCTGCGCATTCTCGGCCTGTCGCTGGCCGGCTGGAACGTCATCGCCGCGCTGCTGATTGCCGCTGTCGCCTTCCGCGGCGCTCTCGTCAGACGCCGCTGATCGTCAGGGCTGCAGTTCGGTATCCCAGTAGAGATAATCCATCCAGCTTTCGTGCAGGTAGTTCGGCGGAAACAGCCGGCCATTGTTGTGCAGATCCTGCACCGTCGGCTGGTATGGCTTCTGGTGCGGCAGCATGCCCGCCTGCTTCGGCAGCTTGCTGCCCTTTCGCAGGTTGCAGGGCGAACAGGCGGCCACGACGTTCTGCCAGGTCGTTTCGCCGCCATGCGCCCGCGGGATCACATGGTCGAACGTCAAATCGTCATGGGCACCGCAATATTGGCACTCGAACCTGTCGCGCAGGAAGACGTTGAACCGGGTGAAGGCGGGATTGCGCGTCGGCTGGACATAGGTCTTGAGGCTGACGACGCTCGGCAGGCGCATGGAAAAGGTGGGCGAGGAAACCGAGTGATCGTATTCGGCGATGATGTTCACACGGTCGAGGAAGACCGCCTTGATCGCGTCCTGCCAGGACCACAGCGACAAGGGGTAATAACTCAGCGGCCGGTAGTCAGCGTTCAACACGAGCGCCGGCAGGGCCTGCGGGGAGACTGCAATCGTCAACGGACGCTCCTCACCGATTCGGCTTATGTGACTTCTATATTAGGTCCGTTGTTACAGGATTGTGAAGCCAAATTAATAGCACAACCGGACGGCGCAGCGATCATCCGATCGGAAGCGCGTCGGCCGGGCCGCGACGGGCATAGAAGGCCCAGAACAGGCAGGCGGCAACCGACCGCCAGGGGCTCCATCGGCGGGCGATTTCCGAAACCTCCATCGCCGACGGACGTGTGCCGAGCAGCAGCCCCTCGCCGACAGCCACCCGCAGCGCCACGTCGCCGGCTGGAAAGATATCCGATCGGCCGAGGCAGAACATAAGATAAACCTCGGCCGTCCACGGTCCGATGCCTTTCAGCGCCACCAGCCGCGCCATCGCCTCGTCGTCCGCAAGCGCCACCAGCGCGTCGAGATCGAGGCTGCCGTCGAGGATCGCCCGGGCGAGACGATCGAGCGTCGCGGCTTTCGCCCGCGACAGGCCGAAGCCTGCGACTATCTGCGGCTCATGAGCGAGGTAGCGGTGCGCCGTGACCGGTCCGAAGGCGCTGATCCGTCTCCAGATGGCGGCGGCACTTGCTTTCGATACCATCTGCGAGACGACGATATTGGCAAGCCCGGCAAAGCCGGGCTCGGCCAGCCGCAACGGGACAGGACCAGTCCGCTCGATGATCGGCAGCAACAGCGGGTCGATCCGGCCGAGTTTCCGAAGCCCCTCCTCCAGGTCCGCTCGCTCGCGTATCAGAACCATCGTCACGCCCCTCGATTCATGGCAGAACAAAGCATGCTCCCCTCCGCGCGTCAAAAGCCCGTATTCCGTTTCGCTCCCAGTCCCAACGGTTTCTTGCATCTGGGCCACGCGCTCTCGGCGCTGATCAACCAGGCGATGGCAAGCGATTATGGCGGACGGCTGCTGCTGCGCATCGAGGATATCGACGCGTCACGCTGCCGCCCGGAATTCGAGGAGGCTATCTATCGCGACCTTTCGTGGCTGAGCATTTCCTGGCAAGAGCCGGTGCGGCGGCAGTCCGCGCATCTGGAGGAGTACCAGGCGGCGCTCGATCGGCTGCGAGGCATGGGCCTCGTCTACCCGGCCTTCCTGACGCGCGGCGAAGTCAAAGCCATGGTCTCGGCCGCCGAGGCGCGGGGCGTCCCCTGGCCGCGGGATCCGGACGGCGCGCCCCTCTATCCGCCCGACGACCGGAAGCGGAGCGCCGACGAACAACGGCAGCTCCTTGCAAGCGGCATCCGCCACGCCTGGCGCCTCGACATGGAAAAGGCGCTGGCGACGCTGTCGGAGCCGCTCACCTGGCAGGAAGACGGCGACGGCGAAACGGGCCGGCTGGTCGCCGATCCGGCGCAGTGGGGAGATGTCGTCCTGTCCCGATCGGACGCGCCCTCCAGCTATCATCTGTCCGTCGTGATCGACGATGCCGTCCAGGAGGTGACCCATGTGGTGCGCGGATTGGATCTCTTCCACGCCACATCGGTGCACCGCCTGCTGCAGCAGCTGCTCGGTCTGCCGGTGCCGCTCTACCATCATCACCGGCTGGTTCTCGGACCGGATGGACGCAAGCTGTCGAAGAGCGACGGATCGACGGGGCTATCGGTCCTGCGCGAGCAAGGCCTGTCAGCTGCGGATATCCGTCGCAGGCTGGGTTTCTGAGACAACCTCCTTGGGCAAAGCCTTTCCCGGCGTTCCGTGCCGATGGCGGAACCGCCCGAGCCGGCGCGAATGGGCAACTGCCGACAGCACGCGGTACTTCATCAGCGCCGCGTTGACCTCTGCGCCGAGCATGAAGATGACGCCCACCATGTACAGGAAGACCAGTACGATCATGACGGAGGCCAGCCCGGCATAGGTCGCTGCGTAGTTGGCAAAGCTGGACAGGTACGAGGCGAAGGCGAGGCCGAAACCGGTCCAGCAGACAAGGGTCAGAACGATCCCCGGCAGGATGTCGATGACGCGCCGGTTGCCGGCCGGCAGCCCCTTGTGGCAGACGATCAGCCCGAGGAACAGGATGATCGCCGTTCCGAGCAGGCCGAAATTGGCAATGTTGTCGAGCTGGTCGTAAAGCCAGGGAAGGTGCGAGCCGGTAAATCTCACCGCGATCGGCACGGCGACCAGCACGATGCTGATGGCGGCAAAGATCACCACCGCGACGATGACATAGCCGAGGCTTGCAAGCCGCGTCGCATACCAGGCGCGATCCTCCGTCACCCTGTAGGCGCGGTTGAGCGAGATGCGCAGCGCTTCCACGCCATTGGAGGCGAAATAGGCGGCCGCCAGCACGGAGATGGTCAGCAGGCCGCCGCGCGGAATTTCCAGCACGCGCCGGATTTCGGCGGCCAGCGGCTCTGCGATGTCTGTCGGCCAGGTATCGAACAACAGGTGGACGGCGGTATCGGCAAAGCTCTGGGCGCCGAGAAAGCCGGCGAGTGAAGTGCCGAAGATGAGGAACGGAAACAGCGCCAGCAGGCCAGACAGGGAGACGTGACTCGCCATCGCCCAGCCGTCGTCATCGTTGAAATGCGTGTAGGCGTCGTAGAATACCTTGAACGCCAGCCGAAAGGCCCGCCATTTCGGTTTGGTCTCGGCCACGTTCAACTCCGTTGTCACTACAGCTGAAATATGGGAAATGCTGGCTGATTGTACAGGAGGGGGAATGCCTGAGAATCGGATCATCATCGTAACGGGCTGTTCTTCCGGCATCGGCGCCCATTCGGCGCGCGCCTTGAAAGCTGCCGGCTGGCGGGTCTTCGCCACTGTTCGCAAGTCTGAGGATGTCAGCGCCCTCGAAGAGGACGGCATCGAAACGCTGCTGATGGACTACACCCGCCGCGAGACCATCGACTCGCTGGTCGAAGAGGTCACGCAGCGCACGGGCGGACGCATCGATGCGCTGTTCAACAACGGCGCCTATGGCCAACCCGGAGCCGTCGAGGACCTTTCCTCCGACGTCCTTCGCCTGCAGTTCGAGACCAACGTCTTCGGCTGGCACGAACTTACCCGGCAGGTGATCCCGATCATGCGTCGGCAGGGGCAGGGCCGGATTGTCCAGTGCTCCTCCATCCTCGGCCTCATTCCCTATCGCTACCGCGGCGCCTACAACGCCTCGAAACACGCGATCGAGGCGCTCAGCATCACTCTGCGCATGGAGCTTGAGGGCAGCGGCATCTTCGTCAGCCTCATCGAACCTGGACCGATCGCCAGCCGCTTTACGGCAAACGCGCTCGCGGCCGCCAAGGCCCATATCGATCTGGAGAATTCGGTGCATGCCGAGGAATACCGGCGGCAGCTTGCACGGCTTGATGGATCCGGACCGGTCAACCGGCACAAGCTGGGGCCGGAAGCCGTTCATCAGGTTCTTCTGCACGCCTTGAACGCCCGGCGACCCCGACCACATTACCTGGTGACAAGGCTGGCCAAGCAGGGCGTCCTGCTCAAACGCCTCCTCCCCGCCGATCTGTTCTACCGCCTCATCCGTAAGTTCGACTGAACACCCTCACCAAAGGCATCCCAATGTCCAGCTTCACCACCATTCTGACGCTCATCGTCATGGGTCTCGTGGTTATCGTGCTGATCCGCGGCCTCTTCAACATGCTGAAGGGCACGGACGGCAACAAGTCGAACAAGCTCATGCAACTCCGCCTGTTTTTGCAGGCGATCGCCATCGGACTCATCATGCTGACGCTGTGGCTAACCGGCGGAGGCCGCTGACGGTGGTCAAGCTCAACAAGATCTATACCCGCACCGGCGACGACGGCACCACCGGCCTGGTCAGCGGGCCGCGTCGCGCCAAGCACGACCTGCGTGTCGAAGCCTACGGAACGATCGACGAAACCAATTCGGTGATCGGCGTCGCCCGGCTTCACACCGGGCTGATGGGCGAACTCGACGGCATGCTGTTCCGCATCCAGAACGACCTGTTCGATTTGGGGGCGGATCTTGCGACGCCTGATGATGGCCGCCCGCTCGAGTGGGAAGCCTTGCGCATTGTCCAGTCGCAGGTCGATCGCCTTGAGCGAGAAATCGACACGCTGAACGTCAAGCTCGACCCCCTGACATCGTTCATCCTGCCCGGCGGCTCGCCCGCCGCAGCCACGCTTCACATGGCCCGCTCCGTATCGAGACGCGCCGAGCGGCTGATGGTGGAGCTTTCGCGAACGCCGGGCGAAGTGGTGGGCGCAGCGGCACTTCAATACGTCAATCGGCTGTCGGATTTCCTGTTCGTCGCGGCCCGTTACGCCAATGGCGGCGGCAAGGCGGATATTCTCTGGGTGCCGGGCAAGAACCGCTAGCAGCCGTGGTTGAAGCGTCTCGTCGCCGACGGGGCCGCAGGGGCGCTGCCAGGCATCCAGGCGTTTACCCACGGAATGGGGGCATGACGAAAACGCACCGGCTGGCTCGCTGAAATCACTTTGTCTTCGGCTTAAAAATGCGTATCCATGTCGCCCATTGACGGTCGGCGGCCGGGCTGAGGCCGCATTTTCCCAATTGGTTGAGCTGAGGAAGGAAGTCATGAAGATCCTGGTGCCTGTTAAGCGGGTGGTCGACTACAACGTGAAGATCCGCGTCAAGGCGGATGGCAGCGGCGTGGAGCTGGCCAACGTGAAGATGTCGATGAACCCGTTCGACGAAATTTCGGTGGAAGAGGCTCTGCGGCTGAAGGAAGCCGGCAAGGCGGAGGAGATCGTCATCGTGTCGATCGGCCCGGCCAAGGCCGAGGAAACGATCCGCACCGCACTCGCTATGGGCGCCGATCGTGGCATCCTCATCGAAACCGACGAAGCCGTGGAGCCGCTGGCCGTCGCCAAGCTGCTGAAGGGCGTCGTCGAGGCGGAGGCTCCCGGTCTCGTGATCCTTGGCAAGCAGGCGATCGACGACGACAGCAATCAGACCGGACAGATGCTCGCGGCCCTGCTCGGCTGGGGCCAGGCCACCTTCGCCTCGAAGATCGAGCTCGGCGATGGTTCGGCCAAGGTGACCCGCGAAGTCGACGGCGGCCTGCAGACGATCGACGTCAAGCTTCCTGCCATCGTCACCACCGATCTTCGCCTCAACGAGCCGCGCTACGCTTCGCTGCCGAACATCATGAAGGCAAAGAAGAAGCCGCTCGACAAGAAGAGCCCGGCCGATTTCGGCGTCGACACGGCGCCACGCCTCAAGGTTCTGAAGACCGAGGAGCCGGGTGGCCGCAAGGCCGGCGTCAAGGTGGCCTCGGTCGCCGAACTCGTCGAGAAGCTCAAAGTCGAAGCCGGCGTGCTTTGATCAGACGATAGGGAGAAACAAACATGGCAATTCTTCTTCTCGCCGAGCATGACGGCGCAGGCGTATCGGACCAGACCGCCAAGGCCGTCACCGCAGCCAAGAGCATCGGCGGCGATATCCATGTGCTGGTTGCCGGCTCCGGTGCGCAGGGCGCGGCCGAGGCCGCCGCCAAGCTTTCCGGCGTATCCAAGGTGCTGCTCGCCGAAAGCCCGGCGCTGGCAAACCAGCTGGCCGAGCCGCTCGGCGACCTGATCGTGTCAATGGCCGGCGCCTACGACGTCATCCTCGCGCCAGCGACCGCCTCGGCCAAGAACGTCATGCCGCGGGTTGCCGCACTGCTCGACGTAATGCAGATCTCGGAAATCACCGAGGTCGTGTCGCCCGATACTTTCAAGCGGCCGATCTACGCCGGCAACGCCATTCAGACGGTTCAGTCGGGCGATGCCAAGAAGGTCATCACCGTGCGGACCGCCGCCTTTGCCGGCGTCGATGCCGGTGGTTCGGCCAGCATCGAACCGGTCTCGGCAGCTGCCGATCCGGGCCTGTCGAGCTTCGTCGGTGATGCGCTGTCGTCTTCGGATCGTCCGGAACTGACGTCTGCAAAGATCATCGTGTCCGGTGGACGCGCGCTCGGCTCGGCGGAAAAGTTCAACGAGGTGATCCTGCCGCTCGCCGACAAGCTGGGGGCAGCGGTCGGTGCATCGCGTGCCGCCGTCGATGCCGGCTACGCACCGAACGACTGGCAGGTCGGCCAGACCGGCAAGGTCGTCGCCCCGGATCTCTACATTGCCTGCGGCATTTCCGGTGCCATTCAGCACCTCGCCGGCATGAAGGACTCGAAGGTCATCGTCGCCATCAACAAGGACGAGGAAGCTCCGATCTTCCAGGTGGCCGACTACGGTCTGGTCGGTGACCTGTTCCAGATCCTGCCGGAACTTGAAAAGGCTCTCTGACGCCTTCCCGTTCACCATTCTTCGATCGGCCGCACTGCATGCAGCGCGGCCGATTGCATTTCGAGGGCTCATGCCGTCCTGCCTTTCGTTGCCGTCGTAAGGTGCGCGACATTAAAGACTGGCAAAATGGTGGCGTGGGCCTTATCAATTCAGGAGAAGCGAAAGGCTTGCCGCCCGCGGCTCTCCGACCGGTCGGCGGAGCGGATATCGCCGCGGCTGGTCCCTTTCGATAGGAAATGAGGCGCTATGATCACGAACGTCGGAATTGTCGGTGCAGGCCAGATGGGCTGCGGTATAGCGCATGTCTCGGCGCTCGCAGGCTACAACGTCATGGTCTACGACCTCTCCAGCCAGCGCATCGAAGCCGGACTTGCGACGATCAACGGCAATCTGGCGCGGCAGGTCAGCAACGGCAAGCTGACGGACGAGGAACGCAAGGCGACGCTCGCCCGCATCAGCGGTACCGTCGATCACAACGATCTGGCTCCCATGGACCTGGTGATCGAGGCGGCGACCGAAGACGAAAGCGTCAAGCGCAAGATCTTCGGGCAGATCTGCCCCGTCCTGAAGCCGGAGGCACTGCTCGCAACGAACACCTCGTCGCTGTCGATCACCCGCCTTGCGGCATCGACCGACCGCCCGGAACAGTTCATGGGCATACATTTCATGAATCCGGTGCCGGTGATGAAGCTGGTCGAACTGGTGCGCGGCATCGCCACCGGCGAGGCGACCTTCTCGGCCGCCCGGCAGTTCGCCGCATCGCTCGACAAGACGGTCACGGTGGCCGAGGATTTTCCCGCCTTCATCGTCAACCGCATCCTTCTGCCGATGATCAACGAGGCGATCTACACGCTCTATGAAGGCGTCGGTTCGGTGGAAGCCATCGATACGGCGATGAAGCTCGGCGCCAACCATCCGATGGGACCGCTGCAGCTTGCCGACTTCATCGGCCTCGACACATGCCTGTCGATCATGCAGGTGCTGCACGACGGGCTGGCCGACAGCAAGTACCGTCCCTGCCCGCTCTTGGTGAAGTATGTGGAAGCCGGCTGGCTGGGCCGCAAGTCCGGCCGCGGCTTCTACGACTATCGCGGCGAAGTTCCGGTTCCGACGCGCTGATCAAGCGCCCGGGCCGCAGGGCCTGGGAGATGTCGTGACGGCATCAGAGCGACGAGACGCGGTCCACGAGGCTCTTTGCCTCCTCGCCATCCCATTTCGCCGGGCCGTTCATCGAGCCGATCAGGCACCCATTGCCATTGACGACAAGGGTGACCGGCAGGCCGAACGCCAGGCCTTCCTTCTTCAGCGCGTTGAAGACGCCCATCGAGCTGTCGCGGTAGTAGGACAGCGCATGCACGCCGGTTTCTTCCAGGAAGGTCTTCGGCTTCTCGTCGCTGCCGGTATCGATGTTGACGGCGACCACCTGGAACCTGTCGCTGCCCTTGGCCGTCTGCAATCCGTTCAGCGCCGGCATTTCCTCGCGGCAGGGCACGCACCACGTCGCCCAGAGGTTCACCAGCACCGTCTTGCCGGCGAAATCGGCAAGCGTCAGTTCCTGGCCTTCCGGACCTTTGAAGCGGAGCGGCTGCAGCGGCCGCGGCGGCTGCGTCGCGGTCAGTGCCGCAAGCTCGCCCTTGGCCAGTTCGTCGATGCTGCGCGCCTGGTCGACCGCTCCTTCGCAACGCTGATCGGCCACCACCGCCTCACCATTGCCAGACAGGGTGGGGTTCACGTATACCGCCACGGCGCCGGCCAGAATACCAGCGACGGCGGCAATCAAGATCAGGCGGACGGACGGCAGACCCAGCGGTCTCTTGTTCGGCATCGGGAACTCCAGGACGGGTAATCATGGCTGACGGCACGAAGGATGCAGGTTCCTCCAACCAGATGTGGGGCGGGCGCTTCGACTCGGGTCCGGATGCCATCATGGAGGAGATAAACGCCTCCATCGGCTTCGACAAGAAGCTCTATGCCCAGGATATCCGCGGTTCCATCGCCCACGCCACCATGCTGGCGCAACAAGGCATCATTTCCGCCGAAGATAAAGACAAGATCGTCGACGGACTGAACACGATCCTGTCAGAGATCAAAAGCGGCCAGTTCGAGTTCTCCCGCAAGCTCGAAGACATTCACATGAACATCGAGGCACGGCTGGCAGCGCTGATCGGCCCGGCCGCCGGCCGCCTGCACACGGCGCGCTCACGCAACGACCAGGTGGCGCTCGACTTCCGCCTCTGGGTCAAGGAGGAGATGGCCAAGACCGAAGCGATGCTGACGGACCTCATCACAGCCCTTCTCGACAAGGCGGACGAGCATGCCGACACGGTGATGCCTGGCTTCACCCATCTGCAGACCGCCCAGCCGGTGACCTTCGGTCATCACTGCATGGCCTATGTCGAAATGTTCGGCCGCGACCGCGCCCGAGTTCGCCACGCGATCGACCATCTGGACGAAAGCCCAATCGGCGCCGCAGCGCTTGCCGGCACCGGATTTGCCATCGACCGCCACATGACGGCCTCGGCACTCGGCTTCCGCGAACCGACGCGCAACTCGATCGATACGGTTTCGGACCGCGATTTCGCCCTGGAATTCCTGTCGGTTGCGGCCATCTGCGCCGTCCACCTGTCGCGCTTTGCCGAAGAGATCGTCATCTGGTCGACGCCGCAGTTCAGCTTCATCCGGCTGTCGGACGCATTTTCGACCGGCTCGTCGATCATGCCGCAGAAGAAGAACCCGGATGCCGCCGAACTGGTGCGCGCCAAGACCGGCCGCATCAACGGATCGCTGGTCGCCCTGCTGACGATCATGAAAGGCCTGCCGCTCGCCTATTCGAAGGACATGCAGGAAGACAAGGAACAGGTCTTCGACGCTGCCGAAAACCTTGAGCTGGCAATTGCTGCCATGGCCGGCATGGTGCGCGACATGACGGTGCGGACCGACCGCATGCGTGCCGCAGCCGGCTCCGGTTTCTCCACCGCCACCGACCTTGCCGATTGGCTCGTGCGCGAGGCGGGCCTGCCGTTCCGCGACGCCCACCATGTCACGGGCCGCGCCGTAGCGCTTGCCGAACAGCAGGGCTGCGATCTCGGCGAACTGTCTCTCGAAGACCTGCAGTCCATCCATGCATCGATCACCGACAAGGTCTTCGATGTGCTGTCGGTGGATGCCTCGGTCGCCAGCCGCACCAGTTTTGGCGGCACCGCGCCTTCGCAGGTGCGTCAGCAGATCGCCTGGTGGCGCGGTCGCAACTGATCATCACGAGAATTGACTGCACAAGCGGCCCGAACTTCGCTATGAACGGGCTCGCTCCTCTGCTGACGAAGGAATGGGAATGTCGACCTTGCGAAACCTCGCCCGCATCACGATCGTGCTTTGCATTGCCGGCGTCGCCGTCACCGGCTGCGGCCGCAAGGGAAACCTCGACAAGCCCAGCACGCCGATCGAGAAGCAGAACATCCGCAAGAGCGGCCAGCAACAGGAACCGACGGTAGACCGGCCGTTCGTTCTCGATCCGCTTCTCTAAGGCCGAGCCTGTCGTGAACCATTTCCAGTATATCGACGGCGTGCTGCACGCCGAGAACGTCGCCATTCCCGAAATCGCCAAGGCGGTCGGCACGCCCTTCTACTGCTATTCGACCGCAACGCTCGAACGGCACTACCGGGTGTTCGCCGAGGCATTTGCCGACATCGACGCGATGGTCTGCTACGCCATGAAGGCCAATTCCAACCAGGCCGTGCTGAAGACGCTCGGCCGGCTGGGAGCGGGCGTCGATGTGGTATCCGGCGGCGAACTGCGCCGAGCGCTGGCTGCCGGCATCCCCGCCAACCGCATCATGTTTTCCGGCGTCGGCAAGACTGCCTCCGAGATGGACCTTGCCCTCGAGGCCGGCATCTACTGCTTCAACGTCGAGTCCGAGCCCGAACTGGAAGTGCTGAACAGCCGCGCCCTGAAGATGGGCCGGAAGGCTCATGTCTCCTTCCGCATCAATCCGGATGTCGACGCCAAGACGCATGCCAAGATCTCGACGGGCAAGAAGGAAAACAAGTTCGGCATCTCCTATGAGAGCGCCCGGCCCGTCTATGCCCACGCGGCAACGCTGCCCGGCATCACCGTCAGCGGCATCGACATGCATATCGGCAGCCAGATTACCGATCTGCAGCCGTTCGAAGACGCGTTCCGCCTGCTGCGCGAACTGGTCGAAAACCTGCGCGCCGATGGCCACGAGATACGGCATGTCGATGTCGGCGGTGGTCTCGGCATTCCCTACAAGGACGACAACGAGCCGCCACCCGCTCCCGAGGCCTATGCCGCCGTCGTCAAGGCGCAGCTGAAGAGCCTCGGCTGCCGGATCGTCACGGAACCGGGCCGGCTGATCGTCGGCAATGCCGGCATTCTGGTGACAGAAGTTGTCTACGTGAAGGACGCCGGCGAGAAGACCTTCGTCATCGTCGACGGCGCGATGAACGATCTCATCCGTCCGACGCTCTACGACGCCTATCACGGCATCCGCGAGGTTGTCCTGCCGGCCCATGACGCAAGTCGTATCAAGGCTGACGTTGTCGGTCCTGTCTGCGAAACCGGTGACTACCTGGCGCTCGACCGCGACATCGCGAAACCCGAACCCGGCGACCTGTTCGCCATCGCTTCGGCAGGCGCCTATGGCGCGGTCCAGGCCGGCACATACAACTCGCGCCTCCTGGTGCCCGAGGTGCTGGTGAACGGCGATCGCTTCCATGTCATCCGCCCGCGTGGAACCTACGAGGACCTCATCGCCCTCGATTCGCTGCCCGATTGGCTGGCCTGACGACCTCCTGACCGTTCACAATTAAGCGAAACCGCGAGAAAAGCCGGCCGTCTGGTGCCGGCGCCCTCGTCTTCGCCACAAACGCTGATATCTTAGAAGGAACGGTTTCGCGCGTTGCGTGGCCGACGCCGGTTGACGCCGCCACCACAGGAGACGGACCGCATGAGCCTCACCCGCAAAGGCGCCTTCGGGAGCCATCCAGTCCTGGCGCGGCGCGTTGCGACCAAACGATCGCTCGCGCGGTTCGTGCTGTTCTGCGAGCGGCTGGCCCCGTTGACGCTGGCGCCGCTGAGCATCCTTGCCCTTTTCCTGGCCACCGCGTGGTTCGGCCTCTTCCGACAGATGCCGGATCTGCTGCGCTGGATCGCGCTCGGTCTCTTCGTCTTCGCCTTCCTGACCTCGATCCTACCGCTCGGCCGCCTGCGCTGGCCGGCCGGCCCGGAGGCCGATCGGCTGCTGGAGGAGCGCAACAACCTGCCCCACCAGCCGGTCGCGGTGCAGGAGGAAGAGCCTGCCTTCGATACGCCGTTTGCCCGGGCGCTCTGGAAAGAGCACCAGATCCGCATGGCCGAGCGCATTGCAGCGCTCGATGCGGGTCTGCCGAGGCCGGACATCGCGCGCCATGACCGCTTCGCGCTGCGTGCCCTGCCGGCGCTGTTGCTGGCTGCCGCCTTCGGCTATTCCTTCTCGAACGGCGGCGGAAGCACGATCGACGTGCTCCAGCCCTCCGCACCGGCGGCGCGGATCAACCCCGATCTTCGGATCGACGCCTGGCTGACGCCACCGCCCTACACGGGGCGGGCGCCGGTCTTCCTCACCGGACGGGAGGCGCAGCCGGACGACCAGGTGAAGATCCCGCAATATTCCGAACTGACGATCCGCGTCACCGGCGGCGAAGGCGGCGAGAAGGTCGATTTCTCGCCGTCCGCCGGCGGTCCCGCCTCAACGCTTGCGGCAGAAGAGGTCACCGCAGCCCAGGCGGCTCAGCCGGCCCCGCAGGTCGCGGCGGAACCGACAACTGGTGAGCAACCACTGCCGCCGCGCACCTACAAGATGAAGGTGACGGAAAGCGGCGACCTGAGCGTCGAGGGACAGCAGTGGCTGTTCGACGTGATTGCCGATCGCGCGCCGGAAATCGCCTTCGACAAGCAGCCGCGCCGCAGCGTCAACGGTGCGCTTGAGATCGGCTTCACCGGCCGTGACGATTACGGCATTCAGAAAGCCTTCGCGCTCATCGAACCGGCCGAGCCGCAGACGGAGGATGCCAGGCCGCTTTATCCGCTGCCCGAGTACAAGCTGGATCTGCCGCGGCAGAATTCCCGCGAGGTCAAGGGACTGACGAGCCGGAACCTCAGCGAACATCCGCTGTCGGGGAAGCGCGTGCGCATCACCCTTGTAGCAACCGATGGTGCCGGACAGGAAGGTCGCAGTCCGGCGGTCGAGATGATCATGCCGGCGCGCAGGTTCGCCGAGCCCTTGGCTGCGGCAGTCGCCGAAGAGCGGCAGGTTTTCGCGCTCGACACGCGGGAGATGCCGAAAGCCATCGCGCTCAACGAGGCCCTGGCGCTGCGCCCGGACGAGACGATCCCCAATCTCAGCCACTTCCTGCTGATCCGCTCGGCGCTGGAGCGCATGAAGCTGGCCCGTGACGAAGAGCAGCTGAAAGACACGGCCGACTACCTCTGGCAGATCGCACTCGGCATGGAAGACGGCGATCTTTCCGCCGCCGAACGCCGGCTGCGAGACGCCCAGCAGGCGCTTTCGGAGGCGCTCGAAAAGGGCGCAACCGACGAGGAAGTCGCCCAGTTGATGAAGGAACTGCGCGAAGCGATGCAGAACTTCATGTCCGAACTTGCGCAGCGGATGCAGAACATGCCGCAGGCACAGCAGGACATGCAGTCGCAGAACGTGCTGCGGCAGCGCGATCTGCAGAACATGATGGACCAGATCGAAAACCTGGCGCGCTCCGGCAATCGCGACGCCGCCCAGCAGATGCTCTCCGAACTGCAGCGGATGATGAACAACCTGCAGGCCGGGCGCATGCAGCGCCCGCAACAGGGCCAGCAGCAGCCGAGCCAGATGCGTCAGCAGATCGACAAGCTCGGCGAGATCATGCAGGAGCAGCAGCGCCTGATGGATCAGACCTTCCAGCTCAACCAGGCGCTGCGCGACCGGATGCAGCGCGGCGATCCCGACCAGCCCAACGAGCAGAGCCAGCAGGAGCCAGGCCAACCACAACAGGGCCAACAGCAACCGGGTCAGCAAGGCGAGCAGCAGCAGGGTCAGCAGGGGCAACAGGGGCAGTCGCCGACAGAGCAGATGACGGCCGAGCAGCTTCGCGAAGCGCTGAAGCAGTTGCGGGCCCAGCAGGAAGGTCTCGGCAAGAAGCTTCAGGAGCTGCAGAAGGGCCTGAAAGAACTGGGCATGAACCCCGGCGAAGGCTTCGGCGAGGCCGAGCGAGAAATGGGCAATGCCGGCAAGGCACTCGGCCAGGGCCAGGGCGACAACGCCGTCGAGGGTCAGGGCAACGCGCTCAACGCGCTTCGCCAAGGGGCCCAGGGCATGATGCAGCAGATGATGCAGGCGATGCAGCAGGGACAGGGCCAGGGCCAGGAAGGCGAAGGTCCCGGTCAGGGCATGGCCAATCAGGGCGGGCAGAACGGACGTGATCCGCTTGGCCGTCCGCGGGCAACCTCAGGACCGGAATTCGGCGACCAGGTGAAGGTGCCGGACGAGATCGACGTTCAGCGCGCGCGCGAGATCCTGGACGCCATCCGCGAGAAGCTCGGCAACACACTGTCGGGCGAGGACGAGCGTCACTATCTGGAACGCCTGCTCGACCTGCGGTGATCGATTTCGGAGAACGTCAGGCGGCGCGCGGCGCCGTCGACAGGGCCTGCGCCACGGCGCGGCGGATCTCGGGCAGGGCAAACGGCTTGTCGACCACGTCGACGACCTTCGCCATCAGATCGTCGGCCCGTTCGCGCTGTTCGGCATAGCCCGTCATCAGCAGGATCTTCATGGCTGGAAACTGCGCCGCAGCGCGGTGAGCAAGCTCGATGCCATCCATGACCGGCATGCGGATGTCCGACAGCAGCAGATCGAAGGACGCCTCCTCCAGCAGTTGCAGGCCCTCGGCGCCGTCGGCGGCCTCGTGCGTTTCATGGCCGTCCAACCGTAAGGCCCGTGCGACGAACGAACGCAGCGAATCTTCGTCCTCGGTGATCAGGATCTTCGCCATGGTCGTCGGTACTCCGTGCATCAAATCGGGGTCCAGATGACCCCGATATCCTTTGCGAGGAGTAAACGTTTGGCAAGACCGGGGCGGGATGGTTAACGCCCCGTGACCAACCCGATCAGCTTTTGGACACGGCGTCACCCGTCACGACGCCGACGAATGGCAGTTCGCGGAAGGCGTATGCGACGTCCATGCCATAGCCGACAACGAAATAGTCGGGGCATTCGAAGCCGACATAATCCGCCTCCAGCTGCTCCTGCCGCTTGACCCGCTTGTCGAGCAGGACGGCGAGCGTCACATGGCGGGCGCCGCGCTCGTAGAGCAGTTCCTTTGCGAACTTCAGCGTCCGCCCGGATTCGAGAATGTCGTCGATCAGCAGGACGTCGCGGTCCTTCACATCGGAATCGATGTCCTTGACGATCCGGACCCCCTGCGAGACCGTGCCGGCGCCATAGCTCGACAGGGTGATGAACTCGACTTCCGGCGCAAGACCCGTGTCGTGCAGCGCGCGCAACAGATCGGCCGCAAAGATGAACGACCCCTTCAGGACCGCGATGACCAACAGGTCGCTGGTCGGACCGGAGGCGATCTGTCTCGCCAGTTCGCGATTGCGTTCAGCGATCTGTTCAGCGGTGAAAAGCGGCTCGATGGTCTTGCCGCGGACGATGGGCATGGGCTTCTCCAGGGTGTCCTCAACCCCGGCGATAGCACAATCGGTCCCCAGTGGCATCCATTTAGCTGAAGGAAAGGCGCAACTGCGGGGTTTTTCCACCAGGGTGCGGGACGCGGGCCGAGAAACCATGGCTGTTGTCGCGATCGATCGTGGCGATCGGCGGCGCGATCATGCTGGTTGCGACCGGCTTGCCATCCACCAGGAATTCAACGCGGATCGAAGGCACCGCCATGCTCCTGGAGGTGCGGTTCTCGACGATACCGTTGATCAGCAGCACCTGCATTCCCCCCGCATCCTGGGACGTCAGCGTGATGTGGGTGATGTCTAGACCGCCGGCGCGAGCCGACGATCCGGTATCTCCCGACAGCAGGGAAAAGCCGCCGGCCAGGGTGAAGACGAGGACGAAGACGAAGGCCACGAGCGCGGAAAAGAAATCGGCCGACATACGCAGCAGCATGCCTTCGACCCGCTCGATCAGCCGCTCGACCAGCGACGCAGGCTCGGCGTTGACGACCTGCATCCGCGGACGGTGGGGGCGCTTCTGGTTATCGTTCTGGAAGCGATGCGCTGTTGACGGTCGTCCATCATTGGCGAGCGTGACGAAATGCGCATCCTCGACCGGCTGCGGCGTGATCGGCTGGCGCGGACGCGGCTGGCTGATTGCCTCCGGTGGCAGAATGTCATAGGCCACGGGTGCTTTGTCGCGACGCGGGCGGAATGCGTTCATGGCCCTCTCCCGCCTGTTTCCGACAGGGCGGAAACTGAGGCATTGAAACGAATCCCTCCCAGTCGTAAATTTAAATGGTTAATGCTTCGCAAAAGCGGCCCCGAAACCGCCGCCTTCCGGGGGATGATTCAGCATCCGTCAACCCTTGCCGTTTACCAACGGCCTCACAAGACCACCCATTGGACTGGATGACCTGTTGATCCATTTCGAAAATGTCGGTTTGCGATACGGAATGGGCCCGGAGATTCTCCGGGATTTGACCTTCGATATCCCAAAGCGCTCCTTTCAGTTCCTGACCGGCCCCTCCGGCGCCGGCAAGACGACGTTGCTGCGCCTGCTGTTCATGTCGCTGCAGCCGACCCGCGGCCTGATCCGCATGTTCGAGCGTGACCTGTCGCAGATCCCGCGTAGCGAGCTGCCAATGCTTCGCCGCCGGGTCGGCATCGTCTTCCAGGATTTTCGCCTGCTGGAACACCTGACGACCTACGAAAACGTCGCGCTGCCGCTGCGGGTGCGCGGCAAGGACGAGGCGAGCTACCGCAACGACGTCATCGAGCTGTTGAAGTGGGTGGGTCTCGGCGAGCGGATCAATGTGCTGCCGCCGGTGCTGTCAGGCGGCGAGAAACAGCGCGCCGCGATTGCCCGCGCACTGATGGACCGGCCGGAAATCCTGCTTGCCGACGAGCCGACGGGCAACGTCGATCCGCCCATGGCCCGCCGTCTGCTCAACCTGTTCCTGGAGCTGAACCGGCTCGGCACGGCGGTGGTCATCGCGACCCACGACCTGGCCCTGATGGACCAGATCGACGCGCGCCGCATGATCCTCACAGACGGGCGGCTCGACATCTATGAATGAGATCACCCGCCCTCGCCGCGAGGGTCCCGCCGTTCCGGAGAGCCCGACAGCGCCCCCGCAGCAGCGGCGCGCGGAAATGCGCGTCCGCCCGACGGCCCCGATCCTGCCGCCCTCCAACATCCAGGGCAATGCGCTGCTGGTCGTCATTTCGATCATGGCCTTTCTCGCATGCCTGACGCTTGGCGCCGTCAGCATGGTGCGCGCCACAGCGTCCAGCTGGGAAAGCCAGATCTCCCGCGAGATCACCATCCAGATCAAGCCTGATGATGGCCTCGACATGGATGCGACACTCGTCAAGGCCCGCGATCTGGCGCTCACCTTCGTCGGCACGCGGCAGGGCACGATCATGGACGATGCAGCGACCGCCCGGCTGCTGGAACCATGGCTCGGCGCCGGCCTCGACCTGAAGGAGCTGCCCGTCCCGCGGCTGGTGATCATCACCATAGACGAGAACAATCCACCGGATTTTGCCGCGATGCGCGACCTGTTGCGCACGGAAGTCCCGCAGGCGTTCCTCGACGATCACCGGACCTGGGTGGACCGGCTGGTATCGATGGCCCGCACCACCGTGCTGATCGGCACCGGCATCCTGATCCTGGTATTTACCGCGATGATCCTGACGGTGATCTTCGCCACCCGCGGCGCGCTCTCCGGCAACCGTCACATCGTCGAGGTGCTGCACTTCGTCGGCGCCGAGAGCAGCTTCGTCGCCACCGAGTTCCAGAAGCACTTCCTGAAGATCAGCCTCAAGGGCTCTGCCGCCGGAGGCATACTTGCGGCGCTGCTGTTTGCCACCGCCAGCCTCTGGCAAAGTAATTCGCTGGCCACCCCCGAGAGTGACCAGGCGACGGCGCTTTTCGGCACTTTCACCATCGGCTTCTCCGGCTACCTCGGCATTTTGGCGACGATGATCGTCATTGCTCTCCTGACGACGCTCACCGCCCGTTTCACCGTCATGCGGACCATCGACGAGATCGACCTCATTCGGTCTGACCCGGCCCGCTCCGACGGCCTCCCGTCTTCCTGACCTTCGATGTTAGATCAACCCCCAACCCGCATTCGACGCAAGCCTTTCGGATGGAGCCAGAAGGCTCTAAGGAAATGGTCATGACCTCTGGCCCGACGACCCAGAACGAAGACGCATCGCACACGCCCCGCCGGGACCGTCTGTTCCGTCGTCGCGGGCCGTTGCGGCGCGCCCTGCGGTACGTCGGCATCCTCGTGTTTCTTTGCGTCGCGATTCTGTTCGGCGGTTTTCTCTGGTTTGCGGATACAGTCACCTCGCTTCGGGCGCCGGAAGGCGTCAAGGCCGATGCGATCGTCGTTCTGACAGGCGGCTATCAGCGAATCGATCAGGCGCTGGGCCTGCTGCGCGACGGCGCCGGCCGCCGGCTGCTGATCTCCGGCGCGCACCCTTCCGCCTCGCCAGCGCAGATCCGTCGCACGACACAAGGTTCCCCCGACCTTTTCCAGTGCTGCGTCGATGTCGGCTACGCGGCGATAGATACCATCGGCAACGCCCACGAGATCACCCGCTGGATCGGCGATCACGGGTATCGCTCGGTCCTGGTCGTCACCAACAACTACCACATGCCGCGCAGTCTTCTGGAACTGCGCCGGGTCGATCGCCAGACCGACTTCATCCCCTATCCGGTTATCAATTCCGATCTGACCCGTAAGGCTTGGTTTGCGGAGCCCGACGTGCTGCGCACGATGCTGGCCGAATATGCCAAGATGGCGGCTGCGACAGGTCGCTGGATGGCCGGCATGCCGCAGGGAACGGGCCTGCGAAGCGATAACGAGATCCGGCGCGAAGGCGTAAAGCCGCAGCAACGCTGAGCCGGCGCTGCTTCCGTCTTCCGTCCGCATGGTGTAGGCACAGCCAGCCAGTCCACTCCGGAACCGCTTTCATGCTGATGTTGCGTTCGACCCTCTTCAATGTTGCTTTCTATGCCAATCTGATCCTGCGCATGATCGTGCTGACGCCGGTCTATTTTCTCCTGCCGCGTAAGAAGGCCTTCCGGATCCCCAAGGACTGGGCACGCGCCAACCATTGGCTGATGGAGAAGATCGTCGGCACCACCTTCGAGATCGAGGGACTGGAGAACATCCCGAAGACCGGCTGCATCTTTGCACCGAAGCACCAGTCTTTCTGGGATACCTACGCGCTGCTGCCGTGGATGGACGACCCGGTCTACATCCTGAAGCGAGAGCTGACCTGGATCCCGCTGTTCGGCTGGTACGTCATGAAACAGCGAATGATCCCGGTCGACCGCGGCGCGCGCGGCAAGGTGATGCTGGAGGTGATGCGGCGGACCAAGATCGAGATGAAGAATGGTCGGCAGTTGATCATCTATCCGGAGGGTACGCGGCGCAATCCGGGTGATGATCCGCAGTACCGCTATGGCATCGCCCGCATCTACCGCGACATGGACGTTCCGGTGGTCCCGATCGCCATGCATCCAGGCCTCTTCTGGCCGCGCCGCAGCACGATGCGCTATCCGGGTCATTTCAAGGTTCGCATCCTGCCGGCGATCCAGCCGGGCATGGATCCCGATGCATTCTTCGCGCATCTGGTCGAGACGCTGGAAAAGGCGAGCGACGATCTGCTGCTCGAAGATGTCGCGGCCAACCCGGATCTGCCGTTGCCGCCAAGCGCCGCCAGGCGGGTTGCTGAACTCAAGGCTCGGGCGGAGGTCTGAGTGCCTAACCCGGAACCGAGGCTGGACAGAGACGCCTGCTCAGCCTCCGAACGTCAGGCGACCGGTTCATTCCTCAGGACGCGGAGATGTTCGGCAACGCTTTCCAGCCACGCATCGCGCAAGCCCATCTGATCAAGATGCTCCAGCGTGTTCAGCACGTAGGCGTCGTTGGGCCCTGACTTGCCGGTGGATGCATGCACGATGCGCGCCGCATCCTCGGCATCCAGCGCGCCGGCGTATTGCGCATGAGCTCGATCGACCACATAGCCAAGCGCTCTGACCTGCCGCCCGTCCGAAAGCGCGACCGGCAGATGCCGCTCTCGGTAGACATGGGTCACCAATTCGCGCTCGCGCAGGTATTCAAGCACATCGTCGCGATCCTCCAGCCGGACCCGGAAAGCAACACCCCGGCAGGAGCCGCCGCGGTCGAGACCAAGGACCAGCCCGGGTCGTTCCGGCGTGCCGCGATGGACGAAGGAGCGGACACACAGCGAGCGCCGGTAGCCGAAAGCCCGCGCCTGCATGCGCTGATCGAAGGCAAAGCCCGGATTCCACATCAGCGAGCCGTAGCCAAACACCCAAAATTCGTCCATATCCCACGCCACACCGCATGCACTCGAACGAGCACCATTGGAGATGATCATGGCAGCGTCAAGCCGAAGCGGCGTCAGCAGAAAAATTTGGGCGCTCGCTGCAGCGATCATCCTGGCCATCGCCGTCTATACGGCCGGCTGGTTTTACGCAGCGTCCATGCTGAAGGAAAAGACACTGGCACTGCTTGGCCAGCAGCAACGTAGCGGCGTGACCGCCGAATGCAGCGATGCCGACTACCGCGGCTACCCCTTCCGCATAGGTCTCTTCTGCTCAAGGGTGGCCATCGACGATCGTGACAACGGTCTCGCCGTCACACTCGGCGCATTGCGGTCGGCAGCCCAGGTCTACGATCCCAACCACATCGTCTGGGAACTGGATGGGCCGGCAGAAGTACGCACCGGTCAAGGCCTTGCGACGTCGTCGCAGTGGCAGGCGCTGCAGTCGAGCCTGCAGACCACCGGTCGTGGCGTCGAACGCAGCTCCACCACGATCGACGGGTTGAAGACGACCATCGTCTCCACGCAGACCCAGCAGAACTTCGACGTCTCCGTCGGCCGCACCGAAGCCCATATGCGCCAGAACGGTGCCGATCTCGATGCTGCGGTGACCATGGAGAACATGGATATCCTCACTCACGGGATGCCGCAGGTCCTGCCGCGCTTCACCGCGACGGCCGATGTCACGCTGGCCGGCAAGGCAGCCATGCTCGAAGGCCGGGATATCGGCACGGGCCTGCGCAACGCCCAGGGTGAGATGCGCCGGCTGGCGGTCGACCTCGGCAACGGCCAGGTGCTGAGCCTCGCCGGTCCCTTCTCGGTAGACGATCAGGGCCGTATTTCGGGAAAACTGAAACTGCAGGTCGAGAAGATCGGCGCCTGGCGGGAGCAGTTGAAGGCGGCCATGCCGCAGGCTGCATCCACCATCGACACCGCATCGAAGATGCTGTCGGCGCTGACGGGCGGCGGAGATAGCGCAAGCCTCGATCTGACGCTGAACCGCGGCCGGGTTCTGGTCGGCGGCTTCATCGCCATCGGCGAGATCCCGCCGCTGTGACGAGAACTTCCCGCCGGAGAGCTTGAGGACTCAGCGGCCTCAGCTCTTCGGATCGAGCGCGTGGCGACCGAAATCCGGCGCATCAACATCCTGACCGGCTTCGATGATCGAACGGCGGACGTTTCTCGTGCGGGAAAACAGTTCGAACAGCTTGTCGCCTTCGCCCCAGCGGATTGCCCGCTGCAGGTAGGCGAGGTCCTCGGAAAAGCGCGCCAGCATTTCGAGGATCGCATCCTTGTTATGCAGGCACACGTCCCGCCACATTGTCGGGTCGGATGCGGCCAGACGGGTAAAATCGCGGAAGCCGGACGCCGAGTACTTGATGACTTCCGATTCCGTCACCGCCTCAAGGTCGTCGGCCGTGCCGACGATGTTGTAGGCGATGATGTGCGGCAGGTGCGACACGATGGCCAGCACCTTGTCGTGGTGCTCCGGATCCATCTCGTCGATCTTCGACCCGAGCGCAATCCAGAACGCCCGCAGCCGCTCGAGGGCGGCAGAATCGGTGTCAGGCAACGGCGTGAAGATGCACCAGCGGCCGCGGAACAGACCGGCAAAGCCGGCATCCGGTCCGGATTTTTCCGTGCCTGCCAGGGGATGGCCGGGAATGAAGTGAACGCCAGCCGGAACATGCGGCGCCATCTGCGCGATGACCGAAGCCTTGGTCGACCCGACATCGGTCAGGATGGCGCCAGGCTTCAGGTTGGCGGCGATCTGCTCCGCCACCATGCCGGACGAACCGACCGGCACAGAAACGATCACCAGGTCGGCGTCCTTCACGGCATCGGCCGCCGAGGAAACATAGAGGTCGCCAAGGCCGAGTTCCTCTGCCCGCTTCAACGTCGCCTCGCTGCGGGTCGAGATCACCAGCGTTCCGGCAAGCCCGCTCTCCTTGATGTCGCGTGCGATGGACGAGCCGATGAGGCCGATGCCGATCAGCGCGATGCGATCGAAGAGGACATTGCTCATGCGGTGCGGCTCATGAATTCGCCGAGCGCTTCGATGACCCCGCGATTGGCCTCTTCCGAACCGACGGTCATCCGCAGCGCGTTCGGGAACCCGTAGCCCTTCACGGCGCGCAGGATGAAGCCACGGCTGGTGAGGAAGGCATCGGCGTCCGGCGCACGCTTGCCGTCGACGTCAGGGAAGTGGATGAGGATGAAGTTGGTGACCGACGGCGTCACCTTCAGGCCGAGGCTTTCGAAGGCATGCGTCAGCTTGTCCAGCCAGAGCGTGTTGTGGGCAACCGCCTCGCCGATGAAAGCCTGGTCACGCATTGCCGTCGCGCCGGCGGCGATCGCCGGAGCATTGAGGTTGAACGGGCCGCGCACGCGGTTCAGCGCATCGAGGATGTCCACCGGCCCGTACATCCAGCCGATGCGCAGCGCCGCCAGTCCATAGGCTTTCGAGAACGTCCGGCACATGACGACGTTCGGGCTCGACGATACCAGTTCGATGCCGGCTTCGTAGTCGTTGCGGCGCACATATTCGGCATAGGCCGCATCAAGAACCAGGATGACGTTCTTCGGCAGGCCGGCATGCAGGCGACGAATTTCGGCTGCCGGCACATAGGTGCCCGTTGGATTGCCGGGATTGGCGATGAAGACCAGCTTTGTCTTCGGGGTCACGGCAGCAAGGATCGCGTCGACATCGACGCGGCATTCGGTTTCCTTCACGGTCACCGGCTTTGCCCCGGCGCCCATGATCTGGATCCTGTAGACGAGGAAGCCGTGCTCGGTGATGATCGCTTCGTCGCCATCGCCGAGATAGACGTGGCAGATGAGACCGAGCAATTCGTCCGAGCCATTGCCGCAGAGGATGTTGGCCGGGTTCAGGCCGTGCGTCGAAGCAATCGCGGCGCGCAGCTCGGTGGCCTGACCATCAGGATAAAGCTCCAGATGACCAGCTGCCTGGCGGAACGCGTCGATGGCCTTCGGGCTTGCACCCAAGGGCGTCTCGTTGGAAGACAGCTTAAAGACGCGATCGACGCCCGGGGCATGTTCCTTGCCCGGAACGTAGGCGGCGATATCCAGGATTCCGGACCGGGGAACGGGCTTCAGCTCTGCAACATCCATGGAACAAGACCTTCGAAAAAACGATCCTGAGGCCTTAATCCTGCGAGCCTCTTTTGTCGAGAGCGAAGGCGGTTGCGCTGGTACGGCGGTGCGGTGGGCCGCCGGCGGACATGCGTCCGGCCGGGATACCCTGTGCGCCGAGCACCGGCACGAAGACGCGGCGTGAGGCACGGGATGCGACCGGCAACCCCTGATACAGCCGCTTCTGCGCCTCCAGGATCAGGACGCCCGAAAATGCAGGCCACAGGCGCCGTCCGACCCGCTCGAAGGCATGCCGCAGCTTCAGCACGGCGCGCAGCTTCGATGGCGGGAAGAACAGCGCTTCAGCGCTGGCGCCGGGGGTGAAGTTCGTCTCGCGAAGCAGCGCCGTCAACTGCCGGCGCGAATACGGTCGCCCCGACCCGAACGGCGTATGCTCCATGCGCGCCCAGACCCCGCGGCGATTGGGAACGACGATCACCAGGCGTCCGCCCGGTGCCAGCACGCGCCAGAGCTCCTTCAGGGTCTCCCGCGGATTTTCGGCAAACTCCAGCGAATGGACCATCAGCACCCGATCGATCGAACTGTCCGGCAGCGGCAATTCCTCCTCGAAAACCAGTGCCGTCGACGACAGTTCGCGCACCGGCCAGTTCACCGCGCCCTGCCCTGCCGGCATGAAGGCGAAGGTTCGCTCGGTGTTGGTACGAAAGCGGTCGAGATACGGAACGGCATAGCCGAGTCCAACCAGACGCTCCTCAGGAAGCCGCGCCCACAACGAGCTCAAGGCGGCCGCGATCGAATGCTCTGCCAGGCGGCCGAGCTGGGAATGGTAGAATTCGCGGAGGTCGACGATATCGGCGTGCATGAAACGAAAGCTATCAGAGGGAGGTTGGACTTCAAGGCGCCAGCCCCTACATTCTGCGCTGACCATAGACATAGAACGGGTTCGGGCGAATGAAACCTCTGGCAATCGAAGTCTTTACCTGTCGCAGCGACAATTACGGCGTTCTGGTGCACGATCCGGAAAGCGGCCTGACGGCCGCGATCGATGCGCCGGAAGAAGGCCCTATCGTTGCAGCCGCCGAACGTCGTGGCTGGCGCCTTACCCACATCTTCACCACCCATCATCACATCGACCATGTCGAGGCGAACCTGGCGCTGAAGGAGCGCTATGGCTGCGAGATCATCGGGCCGGTGAACGAGGCGGTCGCCATTCCCGGCATCGACCGGACGGTCGCGGACGGTGACGAATTCCTGTTCGGCGAACACCCGGTGCGGGTGTTCGAGACGCCCGGCCACACCGCTGGACACATCTGCTACCATTTCCCGGAGGACAAGATCCTGTTCGCTGCCGATACGCTGTTTGCGCTCGGCTGCGGCCGGCTGTTTGAACGCACGGCCGCAGACATGTGGCATTCTCTGCAGAAACTGGCGGTCCTGCCGGACGAGACGGCCGTTTATTTCGGCCATGAATATACCCAGTCGAACGCCCGCTTCGCGCTCAGCATCGACGCCGGCAACGAGGCGCTGCAGCGCCGGGCGCGGCAGATCGACGAACTGCTGGCGGAAGGCCGCTTCACCATTCCGACGATGATCGGCCTGGAGAAGGAGACCAATCCCTTCATGCGCCCGGCCGACCCGGCCATCCGCCGGCATCTGGTCATGGAGGGGGCGACGAACGAGGAGGTCTTTGCCGAGATCCGCAAGCGAAAAGACAACTTCAAATGACGGCAGACGAGATCATCCGGCACCTCGACATGCAGCGCCATCCGGAAGGCGGCTGGTATGTGGAGACGTTCCGCGATGCGGACGGCGGCGAGCGCGGCCATTCGACATCCATCTACTACCTTTTAGGCCGCGGCGAGCGATCGCACTGGCACCGGGTCAAGGATGCAGTCGAGGTCTGGCACTTCTATGCCGGCAGTCCGCTGAAGTTGCGGCTGGCGAAGGATGGCGAGACGGCTCGCGAGGTCATCCTGGGGATAGATCTGGCCCGTGGTGAACGCCCGCAGGCAGTGGTCGAGGCGAACGAGTGGCAGGCGGCGGAATCGACGGGCGAATTCACGCTGGTCGGCTGCACCGTCGCGCCGGGGTTCGCCTTCTCTTCCTTCGAAATGGCACCGCCCGGATGGCAACCGAAGACTTGAGATCTATTCTGCCGCGGCGGATGTGCGGGTGCGACTGCGAAAGATCATGTCCCTGGCGGCCAGCACGGCGCCGCCGGTAATCAGCAGGCAGGCAAGTCCGATGCGCAGGCTGGGCTCCGCGAAGCCGAACAGCGTGAGGATGAGGGTGGACAGCAGCGGCGCTGCGTAACTTGCGGCGCCGAGGATCTGGATGTCGCCGTTCTTCACCCCGTAATCCCACGCATAGAAGGCAGCTCCCACCGGCAGCAGGCCAAGCCCCACCACCGCCAGCCATTCGGTGCCGTTGGCCGGCCAGACGGTCGCCTCGAGGCCGAGATGGCAGATGAGCGACAACGCCGAGGTCGCAAGACAGAAGCCGGTGACGACATCGGTCGAGACGGCCTCGAACCGCCGCGTCAGCAGCGAGTAGCCCGACCAGGTGAAGGCGCACAGGAAAGCCGCGCCGTAACCGACGAGATAGCCGCGATCGAAGGAAATGCCGCTGCGCGACACGATCGCCGCCGTGCCCGCCAGTCCGGCCAGTGCGCCGGCCAGGTGGTACCAGCGCAGCCGTTCGCCCGGTAGCAGCGCCGAGCCGACGACGATGAACAGAGGCCACAGGTAGGCGATAAGGCCGGCCTCGACGGCCGGCGCGTTGCGAAGCGCCGTGAAGTAGAGGAAGTGGTAGCCGAACAGGCCGCCAATGCCGATCAGCCAGACCTTGGCCGGCTGCTTCAGGAGCGCCAGCCGCTGCGGACGAGCCGCCAGCAGCAAGAGACCGGGCAGGCTTCCGATGGCGAACGTGATGGCGGAAAGCTGGAACGGCGGCATCAGCCCCGACGCCGTCGTCATCAACGCCAGCAGCGACCACATGAGGATGGCGGCAAAGCCGATCAGCGTGCCCTTGACCTTCAACACCAGCCCCCTGTCGCGAGCGGCATCGACCTCTGCCGCCTCAACCGCCGTATTTCACGGCCGTCACGTAGACGTCGCCGACGCGTGTCGGGATACGTGCATAGACCGGAGCATATACATTGACGCCGGCCGCCTTGGCAAACCACACTTCCATCTTCGCCTTCTTGAGGAACTCGATGTCGGTGCGCCCCTGCTTGTAGCCGGACTTAGGCTCGTAGCGAACCTCGCAGACGATGGCGTCGCCCTTGTAGCCGTTTGTGGAGAAGGCCTTGCTGCCCTTCGACGACAGGACGAGATCAAGCCGCGACTCGCCATCGTAGATCGGCAACCGGCTCGGGCAGATCTTGACTCCATCCGGAAAGATCAGCCCGGACAGCGGATCGAGTACCGATTGCAGATCGCCGTCGCCAATCGGGATCCAGCTGGAGGGACGGCTCGTCGGTTCAGGCTTGATCGTCGAGGAGACGACGTTGCCGTTCTTGTAGGCGACGTCATAGGTGCGCGTCTTCTTGCCCTGCGTGTAGACCAGCGAATAGGCATTGGCCTGCAGCTTCTGGCCCTGCACCGAGCCGCTCACATTGGTGGCCGCGGAAATCTTGCTGAACAGGCTGACGAGGCCGTAGGATCTGAACGAGCCGGCGATCTTGTAGTCGCTGCTATCGAATTCGCTGGCAAAGGAGGCTTTGGCGATCGGCAGAAGGCCGAGCGAAATGTCGTACTCGCTGACATGCCGTATACCCGCCGTGCCGGCCGGCAGCGCCGACAGGCCGAGCGCTGCGGCGGCGATGAGAACCAGCGGACGGCTCCTGCGGCGCATGGGCATTCCTTGAAACCTGGATGATGACAGCGGCGATATAGGCAAACCACTGTGGCAACAAAATAGCAAGACGCCGGGTTTCACCGGCGCAAAACCGGCATTCCGGACGATGTTTGACTTGACGCGCGCGGGCTCACTGACTATAGAACCGCAACTTTCCAATCAGGACAATTGGATCGGCAGGCCGGGCTTTGCCCGAATACCCGTTCAATTGCAAAGAAGAATAAAGGTGTACCATGTCCCGTATGTGCGAATTGAGCGGCAAAGGCGTCCAGTCGGGCAACAATGTCAGCCACGCCAACAACAAGACGCGTCGCCGGTTCCTGCCGAACCTGTGCCACGTCACGCTGATCTCCGATTCGCTCGGCCAGCGTTTCCGTCTGCGCGTCTCCGCGCACGCCCTGCGCTCGGTTGAGCATCGCGGCGGTCTTGACGCGTTCCTGCTGAAGGCTGACGAAGCCGAACTGTCGATGCGCGCCCGCCTGCTGCGTCGCCAGATCGTCAAGAAGACCGCCGAAGTGGCTCAGGCAGCCGCCTAAGCTTTCTGTCTCTATCATCGCTTGGAAAGGGCTTGACGGTTTCCGTCCAAGCCCTTTCTCTTGCCGTTCATCCAATCGTGCTGGTGGCATCACCCAGGGTAAAAAAATGCGGTATTTTCGCGCGACCATTGTTTACGTAGTGCTGATGACGATCGTCGTCGTCGCCTCCAACTTCCTCGTCCAGTTCCCGGTTGCCGGGCATGTCTTCGGCATCGAGCTCAGCGATCTGCTGACCTGGGGCGCCTTCACCTATCCTGCGGCCTTCCTGGTTACCGACCTGACGAACCGTCAGTTCGGCCCACGCATCGCCCGCCGCGTCGTTCTTGCCGGCTTTGTTGTCGGTGTGACGCTGTCCTTCTACACCTCCATTCCGCGCATCGCGATCGGTTCCGGCGCCGCGTATCTCGTCGGCCAATTGCTGGACATTTCGGTGTTCAATACGCTCCGCCGCCAGAGCTGGTGGCAGGCGCCTCTGGCAGGTTCCATGCTGGGCTCGGCGCTGGACACAGTCCTGTTCTTCTCGATCTCGTTTGCACCGCTTTTCGGCTTCCTCGGCGCCAATGACGAGTTTGCCATCAGCCAGGCACCCATCCTCGGCATCTTCGCCACGGAAGCGCCGCGCTGGATCTCCTGGGCACTCGGCGACTTCGTCGTCAAGCTGCTGGTCGGTCTCGTGATGCTCCTGCCCTACGGCGCGCTGATGAGCGTCGTAAAGCCGATGCCGCCCGCACAGGCTGCCTGAGCAGTCCTCAGCGGGGCGCGGCAATGCCCTTCGCCGCGACCAGCGGATGCAGGAGGATCTCGTCCACGAGATCCTGGACAGGCCGGGACGTATCGAGCCGCAGCACCGGCGCAGTCAGCGTCGAAAGCCACGCCTCGTGTGCGGCAAGGCTTCGTTGCTCGGGGCCTGACGTATCATACGCCGCGGCCCACTCCAGAAACCTGGTGCTTGGTTCCGCCATATCGCCGCCGGGCAGGATGCGTTCACCGTAGCGCTCCACCTCGCGCCGGCGGATGCGCTCCATCCTGAGCCCGGGGTCGAGCATCAGGAACACGATCAGGTGGTAGAGCGGCTCCAGCGACTGCCCCCATTTGAGCGCCGAGCCGGACAGCACCCATCCGGATGCGCCGGCCATCCGCTCACCGAGCACAGCCAGTCTGTCCGGCACCGGGCGCGGCGTCGTGTAGGGTGGATCCGTCGGTAGCCAGTAAGCATCGTCGGTATCAAGATGCGGCAGCCCCAGCCGTTCACCCAGGGCTCTTCCCAGGGTCGTGGTCCCGGAACCGGACGCACCCATGACATGGATACGGGTCATCTAAGCCCCTCCTCTCCCGGTCAGTCGGTGAGCCTGAATTCCAGCATCAGGTTTCGCTGCAGGATCGAATGATTGTCGTCGGAGACCAGGATCACATGCGGGTGACCGTCATCGCCGTCGATGACGTCCATGCCTTCCATGTTGTCGATCTGGAAACCCATATCGGCCTCGATCAGCACCCGCCCGTCCACCAACGCGCCGGGCTTCAGGTCTTCGCCGGCAATCCGCCGGATGCGCATCCCCACGCCGCCGAGGAAGCTGAACCGACGCTCCAGCAGTAACAGGTCGCCGCCGGGAAGGAACGCGCCGTCGGTGACGTCCCAGGGCGCCTTGCGCACCACCTTGAACTGGCCCTTTCGGGGGCCCTCCAAAATGGCAGCATAGAGATTGCCGTCCGCATCGACGCTACGCTCGGCGATCGTCACGACGGCACCCTTCAGAGAGCCTGCTGGAGGCGCGACGACGACAGTTTCCAATCCGCCATTGCCGCGCAATTCACGCCTGGGAATGAGAATGTCGAGGCTGCGGCGCGGCGGTGATGTCTCGAAACCGGGATCCGGATAGACATCCACGCGATGGCGCCGCTCGAAGCTGACGATCGCCTCGCCGGGACGCAGCGCGACGCCCTCGGCGTCGATGTCGCCCTTGTTGCGCGGCTCCTCGCCGCGCCCATCACGCATCGCCGAGATGGCGACGTCTTCAAGCGCTGCGAGGCGTCCATCACTGCCCCGGGAGATGCGCCCGGTCAGCCAGTGCCCGGTATCGAGAACCGAGACGAACTGCAGGCCGCCCGGGCGGAACCTGATGCTGGAGAGCGAGCCGAGCAGCTCTTCCCGCGATGTAAACTCCAGCCCTCCAACGAACTCAAGTTCGCCGAAGCGGGTCTCCTGCGATCCCGGCTTGAAGAAGACGAAGGGCCTTGCCTGCACCGGCACATCGATCGTTTGCGCCCGCACGGCTGGCGCCACAAGCGCGGCGCCGAGCAGGAGGGCGGATACGAGATGCCGGATCCGGACCAAGCGAGATCAGCCCGCCCGTCGTGCGCGGCCGCGCTGGCCGCCATTCTCGTCGAACAGATCCGCCAGCTGTTCCGTCATGGCGCCGGCTAGTTCGTCCGCATCGACGATCGTCACAGCGCGACGGTAGTAGCGGGTCACGTCGTGGCCGATACCGATGGCCAGCAGTTCGACGGGCGACCGTGTCTCGATCTGCTCGATGACGGCCCGCAGGTGACGCTCGAGATAGTTGCCGGGGTTGACCGATAGGGTGCTGTCGTCGACGGGCGCGCCATCGGAGATCATCATCATGATCTTGCGCTGCTCCGGTCGGTTGATCAGACGGTTGTGCGCCCACATCAGCGCCTCGCCGTCGATGTTCTCCTTGAGCAGGCCCTCGCGCATCATCAGGCCGAGGTTGCGGCGCGAACGGCGCCACGGCGCGTCTGCCGACTTGTAGACGATATGGCGCAAATCGTTGAGGCGACCCGGCGTCGGCTGCTTGCCGCCCGCCAGCCACTGCTCGCGGCTCTGCCCGCCCTTCCACGCCTTGGTCGTGAAGCCGAGGATCTCGACCTTCACGCCGCTGCGCTCCAGGGTTCGGGCAAGAATGTCGGCGCAGGTCGCGGCAACCGTGATCGGCCTACCGCGCATCGACCCGGAATTGTCGATGACCAGCGACACGACCGTATCGCGGAACTGCGTGTCACGCTCCCGCTTGAACGACAGCGGCTGCATCGGATCGATCACCAGGCGCACCAGGCGCGCGGGATCCAGATAGCCCTCTTCCAGATCGAAATCCCAGGAACGGTTCTGCTGCGCCATCAGCCGCCGCTGCAAGCGGTTCGCCAGGCGTCCGACGGCGCCCTGGAGATGCGCGAGCTGTTTGTCGAGAAACGCTCGCAGACGGTCGAGTTCGGCTTCGTCGCACAGTTCCTCGGCAAGGATCTCCTCGTCGAACTCCTGCGTGAAGATATGGTAGTCGACCTTCTCGTTGAAATCGTCGAAGGGCAGGCTCGGGCGCCGCGTTTCGCCGGGCGTCTCGGACTGGTCGTCCTCGTCGTCGGACATGTCGTCGTCGGAGATCTCGGCGCCGTCCATCTCGCCGTCGTCGAGCTGCTCTTCCGCAGCACTGCTTTCTTCGGCCGGTGCGGCGTCGGAGCCGGCATCTTCCTCGACTTCGTCGTTCTCGGTCTCGTTGCTGCGCGGCTGATCCTCGTCGTCGGGGTTCTCCATCTCGTCCGACTGGTCTTCGTCGTCGCCGAAATCCTCAGCCATCTGCATCGAGGACAGCATGTGGCGGACCAGCTTGCCGAACGCCTGCTGGTCTTCCATCACTGTGCGCAGGCTGGTGAGATCCGGCCCTGCCTTCTCCTCGAAGAACGGACGCCAGAGATCGAGCACCTTGCCGGCGCTGGCAGGCGGCTGGATGCCCGTCAACTTCTCGCGCACCAGCATCGCCATGGCCTCGCCGATCGGCGCGTCTTCCTGCCGCTCGACGCCACCGAAGTTGGCCTTGCTGTACTTCTCGGCATTCATGGTGGCGATGTTGGAGGCCATGCCGGCCATCCTGAGCGAGCCGATCGACTCCACCCGCGCCTGCTCGACCGCGTCGAACACAGCACGGGCATCACTCCCCTGCGGCGACATCGTCGCATGCAGGCTGGCATCGTGACAGGCGAGCCGCAGGGCCATGGAATCGCCGAGACCACGCGTCACGGCGAGCTCCTGAGCCGTCGGGCGCTTGGAAATCTCCGGCAGGCGGATGCGTTCGCCGGCCATGCCCGGACGCTCGTTGGCGAAAGAGACTTCCACCTCCGCGTTTCCGGCAATGGAACGCACGCAGCCGGTGATCGCCCGGCGTAGCGGCTCGGTATCAACCGGCCCGCTCGTCTTCGCCTTCGTATTGTCGCCGCGGCCTGCCATATCGCTCACCTTGTCAGTCTGCCTTCGCCCTTCAAGCTCCGAGCGCGATGTTCGCGGCGCTCTCCTTCAGCTCCACGCCGAAAGCGCGCTGATACTGCTCGGCGACCAACGTCCGCTCCAGTTCGTCGCACTTGTTGAGGAAGGTGATGCGGAAGGCAAAGGCGACGTCCCCGAAGATCTCGGCGTTTTCCGCCCAGGTGATGACGGTACGCGGGCTCATGACCGTCGACAGGTCGCCGTTGATGAAGGCCGAGCGCGTCATGTCCGCGACGCGGACCATCTTCGAAACCGTTTCGCGACCTTCAGCCGTCGCACCGAAGCTCTTCACCTTGGCGGACACGATATCCACTTCTTGCTGGTGCGGCAGATAGTTCAGCGTCGTGACGATCGACCAGCGGTCCATCTGCGCCTGGTTGATCTGCTGCGTGCCGTGATAGAGACCCGTCGTATCGCCGAGACCGACCGTGTTGGCGGTTGCGAAGATGCGGAATGCCGGATGAGGACGGATGACGCGGCTCTGGTCGAGAAGCGTCAGACGGCCGGACGATTCCAGCACGCGCTGGATGACGAACATGACGTCCGGACGACCGGCGTCGTACTCGTCGAAGACCAGCGCCACATTGTGCTGGTAGGCCCAGGGCAGGATGCCGTCCTTGAATTCGGTGATCTGTTTGCCGTCCTTCAGGACGATGGCGTCCTTGCCGACGAGATCGATACGGCTGACGTGGCTGTCGAGGTTGATGCGCACGCAAGGCCAGTTCAGCCGCGCCGCAACCTGCTCGATATGGGTGGACTTGCCCGTGCCGTGAAAGCCAGAGACCATGACGCGACGATTGTGGGCAAAGCCCGCCAGGATCGCCAGCGTCGTATCGCGGTCGAACAGGTAGTCGGGGTCCAGGTCGGGAACGTAAGGGTCGCCGTTGCTGTAGGCGGGAACCCTGAGGTCGGTGTCAATGCCGAAGACGTCCCGAACCGAAACCGTGGTGTCCGGGAGGTTTGAAATATCAAGATCGATTTTGCTCATCACCACTCCACGTCGAACCGGATACCGGTCCGGCCGCAATCCTTCGCTGCCATGTTGCCTTGCACCAGAACGGCTTAGCAGAAACCGGACTGCTTTAACAATTGATACGCCTGTATGACGGCCCGAAAACGTTCTTCCGAGCCACGGTCGCCGCCATTCGCGTCAGGATGGTGCTTCTTGACCAGTTCCTTGTAGCGGCTCTTGATTTCGGCTTTGGTTGCGCCTGCCGTCAAGCCCATTGTGTCGAAGGCCTTCGCCTCGAGTGTCTTCAACTTCCGCACCGCCGGTTCGTTCCGGGCACCGCCCGGTCCACCTTCGCGCACGAAGCCGAACGGATCCTTGACGCGATTGAAGCTGGCGGCAGAACCGGATCGAGTGGTCGCATGCAGCGGCGCGTCTTTGGCCGCCTTGTTGACGCCGACCGTCCAGGTCGGACGGTGACCGGTGATCGCTTCCTTCTGGTACCGAGCGATCTCGGTATCCGACAGGCCGGAGAAGTAGTTGTAGCCCTTGTTGTATTCCTTGACGTGCTCGAAGCAGAACAGGAAAAATTGGCCTTCGGCGTTACGCCCCACCGGCGCACGATGCACGCCCGGCTTGTCGCAACCGTCCCACTGACAGGTCGGCGCCGAGGGCGCCGGATCCTGCTCCCGTTTCCGGCGCGTCCGGATGCGGTCGAAATATTTGGAATCTAGTTTCATTTAAGCACATTATGGGGTGCAGGACGGGGCAGAACAAGAATTGACAAAGGCCTTTGTTGCTGTTCTGTGGGACGCCATTTTCGACACACCGGGAGGCCCGAATGTCGGTCCGCACGCGCATTCAATCGACGCTGGAAGAGGAACTGAAGCCTGAACGGCTGGAGGTTATCGATGAGAGCCATCAGCATGCGGGGCATCAGCCGAGCATGACCGGCGACGGCGAAACCCATATGCGGGTGCGGGTTGTTTCCGGCAGATTCCTGGGGCTGACGCGCCTCCAGCGGCATCGGCTGGTGAACGATCTCCTGAAACCTGAACTGGACGCTGGACTGCACGCGCTGGCGGTCGAGCCTTCGGCGCCCGGAGAGCCGACCCGCTGGTAACCGGTCAGACGGGAACCGCTGCGTCTTCTGCCGGACGAATGCGCAGTCTGGTGATGCGGTTCTTCTCGCGCTTCATGACAGTGAAGCGCTTGCCGTGGAAGGTGAAGGTCTGCCGCTCCTGCGGGATCAACTTCGACTCGTGAATGACCAGGCCGGCGATCGTCGTGGCCTCCTCGTCCGGCAGGTGCCAGTCGAGTGCCCGGTTCAGGTCGCGGATCGGCACGTTTCCATCCACCACGATTGATCCGTCGGCCTCCTGGCGCACGCCCTGGATCTCGAGGTCGTGCTCATCGGCGATGTCGCCGACGATCTCTTCCAGAATGTCTTCGAGCGTGACGATGCCCTGCACCTCGCCGTACTCGTCGACGACGACGGCGAAATGCACCTTGCGACGCAGGAAGGCGTTCAACTGATCCTTGAGGCTCGTCGTATCCGGAACAAACCAAGGCTTCTGGGCGATCCTGGCGATATCGAGGTTTTCGGGCTCCATGTCCGGCTCCGCCAGCACCCGCAACAGGTCCTTGGCATGGACCACGCCGATGATGTTGTCGGTCGTCGTCCGCCACAGCGGCATGCGCGTGAACGGGCTCTCGAGTACGGCCCGCACGACGGCCTCCGGCGGATCGTCGGCATTGATTGCCCGCATCGCGGTCCGGTGCTTCATCACGTCCGAGATCTCGAGCTCCTCCAGATCGAGCAAGCCACCGAGGCGGTCACGGTCGGCCTTGATGAACGAACCCTCGCGATGCAGCAGGTCCAGCGCGCCGCGCAGCTCCTCGTGCGCGGTCAGCATCGAGACTTCCCGCGACAGTGTGATGCCGAAGAGCCTCAGGATGAAGCGGACGATGGCATTGACGCCGCTCGACAGCGGCCCGGCTACGCCGACGAACACCTTGACGGCCGGCCCGACCCAGAGGGCGAAACGGTCGGGAGCCGAGATCGCCCAGCTCTTCGGCAGAACCTCCGAGAAGATGACCAGCAGGATCGTCATGACGATGGTCGCTACCGCCACGCCATTGTTGCCGAACAGGCCGAGGAACAGGCTCGTCGTCAGCGACGAGGCAAGGATGTTGACGAGATTGTTGCCGATCAGCAGCGCGCCGATCAGCCTGTCGCGGCGCTCGATCAGTCGCGCGACGAGACCGGCCCTCTGGTCGCCGTTGGTTTCCAAGGTGTGCATTCGCGCCCGGGACGCAGCCGTCAGCGCGGTTTCCGAGCCCGAGAAGAAGCCGGATGCAACGATCAGCAGGACGATGATGCCGAGCGTGATCCAGTGATCGGTGAAGAACGTCAGGAAGCCCAGCAGCATCTAGCCTCGTCTTGCCTCTTCGAGAAACGCGCGCACTTCGGAGACCGGCACGTCGTCAGCGACGAAAGCCTCTCCGATCCCGCGCGTCAGGATGAATGTCAGCTTGCCGCTCTTGACCTTCTTGTCCTGGGCGATGGCATCCATCAGCACCTCCTCCGACGGAAGCTCGCCCGGGATCTCGCTGATCCGGGTCGGCAGGCCGACAGACCGCAGATGTGCTTCGACGCGTGCCGTATCGTCGGGGCTGGCAAGGTTCAGGCGCGCCGAAAAGCGATGCGCCAGCACCATGCCGATCGCCACGCCCTCGCCATGCACGAGGCGACTGCTGTCGTAGCGAGTGGCCGCTTCCAGTGCATGGCCGAAGGTATGGCCGAGGTTGAGAAGGGCGCGGCGCCCGGTCTCCCGCTCGTCCTCCACCACCACGTCGGCCTTCGCCTGGCAGCTGATCGCAATGGCCTCTGCACGTGCGGCGCCGCCGGCAAAGACGTCGCGCCAGTTGGCTTCGAGCCAGGCGAAGAAATCGGGCTTGTCGATCAATCCGTATTTCGCGACTTCTGCGTATCCGGCCCGGAACTCGCGCTCGCTGAGGCTGCCGAGGGCTGCCGTGTCGGACAGCACCAGATCCGGCTGGTGGAAGACGCCGAGCAGGTTCTTGCCGTGGCGGGTATTGATGCCTGTCTTGCCGCCGACGGATGAATCCACCTGCGACAGAAGCGTCGTCGGGATCTGCACGAAGCGAACGCCGCGACGGACGATACCCGCGGCAAAGCCTGCAAGATCGCCGATCACTCCGCCGCCGAGCGCGATGATGCAGTCGTTGCGCTCGATGCGGGCCGACAGCGCCATGTCGCAGACAGTCGCCAGGTGCTCAAGGCTCTTGGTCTTCTCGCCGGCTGGAAGCGTCAGCGATACGGCCTCGATACCGTCCGTCTGCAGGCTGTCCATCAAGCTTTCGAGAAAGAGTGGCGCCACGTGCTCGTCGGTGACGATGGCGGCGCGCCGGCCCTTCAGGCGTGCCGAAATCTCGCCACCGGCCCTGCCGATCAGGTCCGCGCCGATCAGGATGTCGTAGGCCCGCTCGCCGAGCGGCACATGTACGAGGCGTTCAGGCACAGGATTTTCAGGATTGCTGGCTGCGGTATTCATCGGCCTCGACTTCCTTGGTCATTGCGACGAGGGCTGTCAGCACGTCGCTGGCCATCGTCTCCTTGCGCACGTCGCGCGACGGCACCGTCAGGTCGGCTTCTGCATAGATGGGGTAGCGCTGGTTCATCAGGGTCTCCAACGTCTGCTTCGGGTTTTCGGTCTTGAGGAGCGGCCGGTTGTCGCGCTTCGACACCCGCTCCCAGAGGAGATCGAGATCCGCCTTCAGCCACAGCGACAGCCCGCGCTGCTTGATGCACGCCCGCGTTCGATCGTTGATGAAGGCGCCGCCGCCTGTGGACACGACGCGGGGACCCCCCTTCATCAATCGCTGGATAACCCGCGTCTCCAGCGCGCGGAATTCCCCTTCACCATAAGCCGTGAAGAGTTCCGGAATGGTCATCCGAGAAACACGCTCGATCTCGTTGTCCGTGTCGATGAAAGGTAGCCTCAGTTGCTGCGCGACGATCCGACCGATCGCAGATTTCCCCGCGCCCATCAGCCCCACGAACACGAGGTTGCGGCCGCCAAGCGCCGCGCGAGCCCGATCGCTCAACGTCAAGGGTGCAGCCGGTGGTATGACTAGATCGGGCATCGTCGTGGAAAGCTGTCCTCTCGCAGTCCTTTGCCCACCCTATCGACAAATGACGGGAAAGCGTCAAGTCACGCCGCCGCAAAACCTCAGTTGCGCGCCGCTTCTTGCACTTCCCGCCCGCTTTCCTCATAAAGTGCCGCCCACCCTGCGGAGCCACCCGATGCCGACCCTTTTCCGTTTCCTGTTCATCCTCGCGGTGATTGCCGGCATTATCTACGGAAGCATGGTCGCGCTGGTGTTCCTCGTCGAACCGCGCGAGCGGGAAATCACCGTGCGCATTCCCTCCGAGCGGCTGAACCCGCCGCAGCCCTGAAGGATGTCGATGACGGACCTGTCGCGCGCGCATGTGGAAGCCTTCCTGGAGATGATGAGCGCCGAGCGTGGCGCTGCGGTCAACACGCTGTCCTCCTATCAGCGCGACCTCGATGACCTCTACATTCAACTGAAAGGTCGCAAGACGAGCCTGCTTGCCGCAACCTCCGCCGATCTCAGTGAATACCTTGCCCACCTTTCGCGTCAGGGGCTTGCGGCGTCGTCGCAGGCCAGGCGGCTCTCGGCCATGCGCCAGTTCTACAAGTTCCTCTATGCGGAGAACCTGCGCGGCGACGACCCGACGTCGATCCTCGACGCACCGAAGAAGACACGGCCGCTGCCGAAGACCATGAGCGAGGCGGATGTCGGCCGGCTGCTTGCGCGCGCCGTCGAAGAAGCGGCCGAGGAGGGACCGGGCCGGCTGCCCAGGTTGCGAATGCTGGCGCTCCTCGAAACCCTTTACGCCACCGGCATGCGGGTGAGCGAACTGGTGTCGCTGCCGGTCAAGGTGCTCGACCAGGAGGGACGCTTCCTGATGATCCGCGGCAAGGGCAACAAGGAGCGGCTCGTGCCGCTGTCCCGTTCCGCCATCGCTGCGTTGCAGGCCTACGGACAGGCACGCGCCGCAGCCGAAGCCGCCGGCCAGAAGGAAAGCCCCTGGCTGTTTCCGTCGACCGGCAAGGAGGGTTACCTGCCGCGCCAGGTCTTTGCCCGCGACCTGAAGGATCTCGCCGCCCGCGCCGGTATCCGGGTGGCAACCATCTCGCCGCACGTGCTGCGCCATGCTTTCGCCAGCCACCTCCTGCAGAACGGTGCTGACCTGCGCGTGGTGCAGGAACTGCTTGGGCATTCCGACATTTCTACCACGCAGATCTATACGCATGTTCTGGATGAACGCCTGCGAGAAGTGGTCGAAGCGCATCACCCTCTTGCAAAAAGCGCCAAAACACCTGATTAGAGCCCGGGCGGAGCGCGGCCAGGCCGCAAGAACGATCGGAACACGGAGCTCATGCAAACTTATCTCGACTTCGAAAAGCCCATCTCCGACCTGGAAGGCAAGATCCACGAGTTGAAGAAACTCGCGACGGAAGATGAGAGCATCGACACCTCCGACGAGATCCAGCGGCTGGAAGTGCGCGTTCGCGAAGCCATGCAGGACATCTATTCCAAACTGACCGCCTGGCAGAAAACCCAGGTCGCGCGTCATCCGCAGCGACCGCATTTCGTCGATTACGCCAAGCGCCTGTTCACCGAGTTCACGCCGCTCGCCGGCGACCGGACGTTCGGCGAGGATGCCGCCATCCAGGCCGGCCTCGGACGCTTCCGCGGCCAGCCCGTAGCGATCATCGGCCAGGAAAAGGGCAACGACACCAAGTCGCGCATCAAGCACAATTTCGGCAGCCCCCGCCCTGAAGGCTATCGCAAGGCCATCCGCGTCATGGAAATGGCCGACCGTTTCGGCCTGCCGGTGATCACGCTGGTGGATACGGCGGGCGCCTATCCGGGCGTCGGCGCCGAGGAACGCGGCCAGGCGGAAGCCATCGCCCGTTCGACGGAGATGTGCCTGGGGCTGCGCGTGCCGATGGTCTCGGTCGTGATCGGCGAAGGCGGATCCGGCGGCGCGATCGCGATTGCCACCGGCAACAAGGTGTTCATGCTCGAGCACGCGATCTATTCGGTGATCTCGCCGGAAGGTGCAGCCTCGATCCTCTGGCGCGACTCGACCCGGGCCCGTGAAGCCGCGACCAACATGAAGATCACGGCCGAGGATCTGAAGGGGCTTGGCGTCATCGACGGCATCATCGGCGAGCCTTTGGGCGGCGCCCATCGCGAGCCGGAGACGGTGATCGACGCTGCCGGCGATGTGATCGAGGGGGCGCTCAGCGAGCTCGGACAGCTTTCTCCGGATGACGTGCGCAAGGCACGCCGGCAGAAATTTCTGGAAATCGGCCGCAATCTCTGATCAAGTAGTCGGATCGAAGAGAACTGGCATGCATCGTTCTTCACGAACTCGTGCTGTTCTGCGGGCTTGAGCGGTTAAGAGAATGTAAAGCTTACCGCTTTATTATTCCTGACAGAATGGGTAGAAGCAGGATGAGCCTGCACCCGTTGGTCGATTTCATGTGATCCGTATCAGATGCGCTTGAAAATTCTTGCTTCCGTTCTTCTGATGGCAACCGCCCTTGTCGGCTGTACCGAATCGATCGATGGCGCCATCGATCTTTCGACGGTCAAGAACAAGGTCGAGCAGCCTCTGCCTGCCCGCGTCGTCGCGGAAATGCAGAAGAAGAACATGCCCCGCAACTCGCCGATCATGATCCGCGTCTTCAAGGAAGAAGGCGTGATGGAGATCTGGAAGGCGAAGGCGGACAACCGCTTCGATAAGATCGCCCAGTACCAGATCTGTGCCTGGTCCGGTAAGCTCGGACCCAAGGTCAAGGAAGGCGACCGCCAGGCGCCCGAAGGTTTCTACAACCTGACGCCGGCCCATCTCAATCCGAATTCGAAATACTACCTCGCCATCAACACGGGCTTCCCGAACCGCTACGACGCCGCCAACGGCCGCAACGGTTCCAACCTGATGATCCATGGCGCCTGCTCGTCTTCCGGCTGCTATTCGATGACCGACGAGCAGATCCTGGAAATCTATGCCTTTGCCCGCGATGCCTTCAAGGGCGGCCAGTCGACCATCCAGCTCGAGGCCTTCCCGTTCCGCATGACCGCGGAAAACATGGCCCGGCACCGCAACAGCGAACACCTCGACTTCTGGAAGATGCTGAAGGTCGGCTACGACCAGTTCGAAGTGACCAAGCGTCCGCCCGAAGTGAACGTTTGCGACCGGAAGTACGTCTTCAACCAGCAGGTCCAGGGGGCCGGCAGCATCTCGCCGGGCGCCGCGTGCCCGCCGATGTCGACGCCGCCGGCGCTGACCGCGGCCCTGACGTCCTACGAGAAAGACTATCAGCTCGCCTATACCAAGGCCGTCGACAAGCTGAGCGGCAAGGTGTGGTACGAGCCGACCGAAGCCGAACGCAAGGCGGTGGTTGCCGCCAAGCGCAAGGGCCGCGATCTCGCCTATGCGCCGACCGGCACGTCGCTGGAAGCTGGAAAGCTCGTCGAGCCGGCGGAATTCGAAACCTTGATGGCAGCCCGCCTGTCGAAGACGAAGCCGGCCGGGTCGATGCTCGTTGCTTCGGCCGAGGGCAATGCCGGAAAGCAGGGCCGCGTCGGTTCGCAGCCAGCACCTCAGGCCGCAGTGGCGACTGCCGTGCCGCAGGCTAACCAGGGCGTCTCGCCGGCCGGCCGTTCCTCGATGTCCGTCGCGACCGCCATGAACGCATCCGGCAGGCAGCCAGCCTCCGCTGGACCGCAGGCGCCGATGACCACCGGCTCCGTTCCGGTGCCGGCACCCAATCCTCTTGCCTATGCGTCGGTACAGCCGGCTGCAGAAACCACCGGCAAGAAGCCCTTCTGGAAGCTGTGGTAGCGCCGGCAGTGATCTCCGGCGGGACCCGCACCCTCTACGATCTGCGCGGGCTGAAATGCCCGCTTCCCGTTCTAAAATCCCGCAGAAAGCTATCTGCGATGGTCCCGGGCGAGGAACTGGTCGTCGAGACGACCGATCCGCTTGCCGGCATCGACATCCCGCATTTCTGCAACGAAGACGGTCACGAACTCCTGGACACTGAGCGCACCGAGGACGGCCACCGCTTCGTCATCCGCCGCGGTGCCAATGGGCTCAACCGCGACTGATCACATCCTCAGACCGGGAACGGCCAGCGGATTGTCTTCGAGCGCGGCACGATCCGGGCGATCGATGCGCGGCTGACCGGTGAAGGCGGCGAACAGGTCCTGGACGAACTCCTCCGACAGGCCTTGCGTGATCAGCACCATGCGCGTGCGCCTGTCGCTGCCTTCCGGCCAGCGCGCCAGCCGCTCCGGCGGGTGGAAGATGCTCTGCACCCCATGCAGCACCAGCGGCCGCTCGGGATTGTCCGAGAGCTGGACGATCGCCTTCATCCGGAGCAGCTTCTCGCCGTGCGCCGAGCGCAGCAGGTCGATGAACATGTCGATCGCCATCGGCTCAATCGGCCGGTCGTGGAGGATAGAAAACGACCGAATGTCGGCGCCATGGCGGTTCACGTCGTGCTGGTGATGGTGGTGGCCGTGCTGCGCGTGTGCGTGATCGCCGACCGGCGCATGCGCATGATGGTCGTGATCATGGTGATGATCATGGTGATGCGGGTGCACTTCGGCCGCACGTTCGTCGCTCAGCCAGCGCGCCACGTCGGCGATCTTGGTATCCTGATCGTAAAGCCCGTTTTCGAGAAGCGAGACGCGTCCGGCCGCTTCTGCATCACCGTCGGTCAACGCGGCGCGCGGGTTGAGATCCGCAAGCCGTGCCATCAGCGCCGAGACCGCCGCCGGTGACGCGAGCGTCTTCTTCGTCACCACCAGCCGGTCGGCTACCGCCACCTGCCGCAGCGCTTCCGGATGCCGCTCGATGGTCGACAGCCCGTGGACGGCGTCAACCACGGTGACGACGCCGTCGAGCTGATAGCTCTGCGCGACCACCGGGTTGCCCATCACCGCCTGCATGACCGGCGCCGGGTCGGCAAGGCCTGTCGTCTCGATGACCAGGCGACGGATCTGCTTCAGCCGCCCGGTCTGGATCTGGTCGATGATCGACGCCAGCGTTTCCACAAGTTCGCCGCGCACGGTGCAGCACAGGCAGCCGTTGGACAGTTCCAGCAGCGTATCGCCGGATGTCTCGACGAGGAAATTGTCGATGCCGACCTCGCCGAATTCATTAATGATCACCGCCGTGTCATGGGCGGCGGGATCCTTCAGGATGCGGTTGAGAAGCGTCGATTTGCCGGCGCCGAGGAAGCCGGTCAGAATGGAAACCGGAATGCGTTCGCTCGCAAGAGCCATGGCGATGTCCTCAGTCCGAGGTCAGAAAGTGGCCGGCCGCGGGATCGGCAACGGCACGTTGGCGAGATGACCCTCCGCCCGCTGCTCCGGGGAGAGCTGCGGCGGCTGGTTGATGGTCGCGAGACTGTAGCGCGGCGGGTTCACCATCTGGCTGATGTAAGGCGAATGAACGATCATCCTCCCGGCATCGTCGCGGCCTTCGCTGCGCACCTTGGCGGCCTTCGGGTTGCAGATGTCGTTGCTGATATCGACCACCTGGTCACGGTCGGGACCGTAGGGAGCAAGTGCCGACAGCAGGTCGCCATTGCCCTGCGGCGCGGTGAGCCCCTTCTGCAGCAGGTCGGCGGATTCATCCGCACGCCCGGCAAGGCTGTCGGAGCCGAGCACCACCGAGATGACGGTGCGGCCGTTGCGGGTCGCCGACGAAACCTGATTGAAGCCGGAGGCGCAGATGAAGCCGGTCTTCATGCCGTCGGCTCCGTCGAAACGGCCAATCAGCATGTTGTAGTTGGGGTATTCCTTGCTTCCGGTGCTGACGCCTTCGAGCGAGAAATAGCTGGCATATTCGGGAAACTCGCGCTTCAGCTGCATGGTCAGCACCGCAAGATCCCGGGCGGTGGTGAACTGCCCCTTGCCGGGCAGGCCATGCGGATTGATGAAGCGCGACGAATTCATGCCGAGCCGTGCCGCCTCGGCGTTCATCATCTCGACGAAATTCTCGGTGGTGCCGCCGACGGTTTCGGCAACGGCGACGGCGATGTCGTTGGCGGATTTGACCAGCAGGATCTTCATCGCCGAATCGAGCGTCATCCAGGCGCCGGGCTTCAGATACATCTTGCTGGCCGGCTGATCGGCCGCCTTCCGGCTCATCACCACCGGCGTTTCCAGGTTGATGCGGCCGCTCTTCAAGGCCCGGAAGGTGACGTAGGAGGTCATCAGCTTGGTCAGCGATGCCGGGTACCATTTCCGGAATGCCTCCTGGTGGGCGATGACGCGGCCGGTGCGCACATCGACAAGCACCTTCGGATTGGCGGATGCCGTATCGGCGATACCGGTGAATGCCGTGATGCCGGCAAGCAGGGCGGCAGAGATCTTCGATGCGGAAGGCAAACGGCTTGTCCTGTGGGGCAAGGATGGACCTCGTCATGATCGCGGGAGACGCGCGGGCGATAGAACGCCCTTGTGGCCAAGCAATGGCAAAGAACGTTGATTCCGTCAATTCTGCGGCGCAATATCAGCTCGACGGGCGATGCGCCCCGCGCCTTGGTGAACAGCAGGAACAGCAATGCCGATCTTGAACAGAGCAGCCGAAATGCAGCAGGAAGCCACCGAATGGCGCCGCCACATCCATGAAAATCCAGGGCTTCTCTACGATGTCGAGGACACCGCGGCCTTCGTCGAGGAAAAGCTGAAATCGTTCGGCGTTGACGAGATCGTGACCGGCCTCGGCCGCACCGGCGTCGTCGGCATCATTCGCGGGCGCGACACCGGCGGCCGGGTGATCGGCCTGCGCGCCGACATGGACGCACTGCCGCTCCAGGAGATCACCGGCAAGTCCTATGCATCGAAGGCGCCCGGCAAGATGCACGCCTGCGGCCACGACGGCCATACGGCGATGCTGCTCGGTGCTGCCCGCTACCTCGCCGAAACCCGCAACTTCAACGGCTCGGTCGCGGTCATCTTCCAGCCGGCCGAAGAAGGCGGCCGCGGTGCCCTGGCGATGGTCGAGGAAGGGCTGATGGACCGCTTCGGCATCGATGAGGTCTACGGCATGCACAACATGCCGGGAATGCCGCTCGGCACGTTTGCCATCCGCAAGGGCGGCATCATGGCGGCGCCCGACAAGTTTGCCATCCGCATCACCGGCCGCGGCGGCCATGCTGCCGAGCCGCACCGGGCGGCCGACCCGATCGTCATCGGCGCGCAGATCGTCAGCGGCCTGCAGATGATCGCCGCCCGCAATGCGAACCCGCTGCGCTCGGTGGTCGTCTCCGTCACCCAGTTCCATGCCGGAACGACCCACAACATCATTCCCGAAGAGGCGTTCCTGACCGGCACCGTGCGCAGCCTCGATGAGGAGGTGCGCGATCTTGCCGAGCGGCGCATCCGCCAGATTGCCGAGGGCATCGCCGCCGCCAACGACGCCGTGGCGCTGGTCGAATACGAGCGGGCCTGCCCGGTGACCGTCAACCATGCCGAAGAGACGGGACATGCGGCCCGGGCCGCCATCGACATCGTCGGCGAGCGTAATGTCGACACCGACGTCGACGCCAGCATGGCCGGTGAAGATTTCGCCTTCATGCTGCAGGCCCGGCCGGGCGCCTATATCATGATCGGCAACGGCGATACGGCCGCGCTCCACAATCCGTCCTACGACTTCAACGACGAAGCGCTTGCCTACGGCATCTCCTACTGGGTGAAGCTTGCAGAGCAGCGCCTCGGCGACTGAGGGAACGACTGAACGCGACGATCGACGTGACGCCCCGAGAGCGCAACGGGATCCGCTGCCGAGCGAGGCCAAAACCTTGGCCTCGGATCCGGCTTCCGTCTTGTCCGCCACGCCAGCCTGCGGTATGTACCGCAGCGTTGTCCACGTAGCTCAGCAGGATAGAGCACAGGATTCCTAATCCTGGGGTCGGAGGTTCGAATCCTCTCGTGGACACCATTTTTCCAGTGTCCATACCCAAGGCATGAGCAACCGGCCAGCGTCAGGCGGCCGGGGTGTTGCCCGCGTTGCCAAGGCCCAGCCAGTCGCTGATCAGCCACCAGCCGCCGAGAAACAGGAAGCCGGTGAAGGCGACGGCGAGGAGCCCGAAGACAAGCCCGCCGGCGACAGCCATGCCATCGCGCTGCGCCAGCCCGAGCGCGATGAAGAACACCGACAGACCCGGCAGCACATTGCCGAACGGGATCGGCAGGGCAATCAGCACGCCCATCAGCAGCACGACCAAGCCGAGCGGCCGAACGGCGGCGCGTCCCGTCAGCCCGGTCCATCGTGGCCGCAGCCAGGTTTCCAGCCAGGCAAGCTTCGGCCCGAGGCGCACCGACATCGCCGACAGCAACTTCTGCGGGACCTCGATCCGCGACAGCCGGCCCGGCAGCCAGAAGCGGTCGGCACCGATCACCAGCTGCGCCGAAAGCAGCGCCAGCGCCGTGCCGAACACCATGCCGGCCGGAATGCCGGGGGTCGGGATGATCGCCGGGATGGCAAACACCAGCAGCACCAGCGCGGTTGCCTGTTCGCCGAGCAGCGCCAGGAGACCGCCGAGGCTGAGCGGCGCGCCGGCCGCCTGGTTCGCCAGGTCTTCGAGGAGCGGCGCCAGTCCCTGTTCCCGCGAAGTCGTCACCGCTCAAGCCCTTTTCATGAAACGGCCTTCAGCCGCCGGATTGTCGTCGGGCTCATATGGGAATGACGGCCGCGATAGCCACACCCGTGCTGCAGAATTCGAGCACCGGCACTGGCACCTGGTGCCTGAGCGCCGAAGGGGTGCAGTCAGGAACGTTCGCCGTCGGCGACGCTCCGCTTCAGCGTTCGGCTCCCCTCGCCCAGCCGCGCCTCGTCGATGAACGCATCCAGGCATTCCAGCAGCCTGAGGCGTCGCCCTGCCACCTCGCGTGGGGAATGCGGTGCGCTGTTGAAGGCGCCGATGCCGTTGAGGAAGGACTGCATGGCCGTGCTCAACGGCGGCAGCAGGTCGATGATGTAGACGCTGGGCGCGCTCGGATCGATGACCGATGCGACATAGCCGAACAGCGCTTTTGGAACGGTGGCGGCATCGCGAAGATCGCAGGATGCCACGAGGTTCCGGACGGATGCTCCGTCATTCGGGGTGTTGGTCATGATCATTCCCTGCCAAGGACGTGGACGCTGGAAGAGGACGCAGTCATTGCATCCGGACCCTTCCGCCAGCCCCTGCCATCCTACTCCGCCTTGGAGCGGCGGGCGGAAAAGCAGGTCAGCGCGCCTAGAAAACCTCCGGAACGGTAAATTTTCCTTCAATACGCCGTCCGACGAAGCCTTGCCGGCCTTCTGCTGCAGCGTTTCGAGACGCTCAACCGGACAGGCCGACCTTGCGCGGCCGTTCCATGCGAAAGCCGAGACCGATTAGCCGGCCGGCAAGATGGGCGAGCAGCGGGAAGCGCACGATGCCGCGGATGAAGGCCGGCGGCCCCTTGCGTTTCTCCGCATCGCCCTCGTCCTTGCGGCGGCCGGAGCGCATCATCAGCTGCAGCTTCTGCGTCGCCCGGGTCGGAAACAGCCGGCGCTTCTCGACGGCCGCCAGATCGGCATCGGCAAGCCGCCCCTGCTTCAGCGGTCCGGCCAGGATGTTTGCCGCCGCCACCGCGTCTTGAATGGCGAGATTGACCCCGACGCCGCCGATCGGCGACATGGCATGCGCCGCATCGCCGATGGCGATGAGCCCCGGCCGCCACCATTGCTTCAGCCGGTCGATGCGCACCTGAAGCAGGCTCACATCCTCCCAGCTGCGGATCTCTTCCATCCGCTCATGCGGCAGCGGCGAGACCTCGCGCACCTTGGCGCGAAAGAGTTCGATGTCGCGGCCCTGGATCTCGGAAAACGTTCCGCGCCGGACGATATAGCCGCACTGCCAGTAGTCGCCGCGGTCGATCAGCACGAAACCCTGCCGGGGGCCCGCATGGCCCATGGTCTCGGTGGGGTCGCCCGGCTGCTTGGAGAGCTTCATCCACACGACTTCGCTCGGGCTGCCGAACGTTTCGACCACGAGCCCGGCCTTCTGGCGGACGACCGAATTGCGGCCATCGGCGGCAATGACGAGCGTGGAGCGCAGCGTCAGCGGGCCATCCAGCGTTCCCAGAGACAGGCCGCAGACGCGGCCGTCTTCGGTCAGCACGTCCTCGACGGCCGTCGCCATCATCAGGTGGAAGTTGGGATGACGCTTTGCCTCGCCGGCGAGGAAATCGAGAAAGTCCCATTGCGGCATGAAGGCGATGAAACGATGCCGGACAGGCAGCCGTGAGAAATCGGCGATGGTGACGGTGCGGCCGCCCATCTCGGCCGACAGCTTTTCGGCGCGCGTGTGCGGCAGCTTGAGGAAAGCTTCCTCCAGCCCGAGCTCGGAGATCACCTCCAGCGTCGACGGGTGGATGGTATCGCCACGGAAGTCGCGCAGGAAATCGGCATGCTTTTCGATCACCGTCACGTCGACGCCGGCGCGTGCCAGAAGCAGGCCGAGCATCATGCCCGCCGGGCCGCCGCCGGCGATGGCGCAGGTCGTGGCGATTTCACTCTGGCTCATGAACTTTCACTCCAGCGATGCATTACGACCACCACCATAGCCGAAGTGGCGACCGCGGGGATGCAATTCAATGTCGGGTGCCCGCCCTTGTGACCGGTGCGCCGCCCCTGTAAACGAGCGGGCAAGAGAGATCGGATCCAGCCCCGCATGATATCCAGCACCACCAAGCGCTCCCTCAGCATTCTCGGCTCCACCGGGTCGATCGGCACCAATACGCTGGATGTCGTCGGCCACCTGGGCGGCCGGGACGCCTTCGACGTGGTGGCACTGACCGGCGCCGGCAATATCGGGCTTCTGGCCGAGCAGGCAAGGACGCATGGGGCACGGCTTGCGGTAACCGCCGACGAGAGCCAGTACATCGCTCTCAAGGACGCGCTGTCCGGCTCCGGCATTGCCGTTGCCGCCGGGCAGAGCGGGTTGCTGGAGGCGGCGGATGCGGCAGCCGACATGGTGATGGCGGCGATCGTCGGCACCGCCGGCCTTGCCCCGACGCTTGCCGCTGCCCGCCGCGGCGCCGATATCGCGCTTGCCAACAAGGAATGCCTGGTTTCGGCCGGCGACCTGTTCATCGATGCGGTCCGGCAGGGTGGCGGACGCCTGCTGCCGGTCGACAGCGAGCACAATGCCATCTTCCAGGTGCTCGAGGAGAACCAGCGGCATGCCGTCGAGCGGGTGATCCTCACGGCCTCCGGCGGCCCGTTCCGCAGCTTCACCCGCGCCCAGATGGCCGACGTGACGCTGGAGACGGCACGCGCCCACCCCAACTGGTCGATGGGCCTGAAGATCTCCATCGACAGCGCCTCGATGTTCAACAAGGCATTGGAGATGATCGAGGCGAAGCATCTGTTCGGCTTGGCGCCCGAGCAGGTGGAGGTGATCGTGCATCCGCAATCGATCATCCATTCGATGGTCGGCTATAGCGACGGCTCGGTGCTTGCGCAGCTCGGCTGCCCGGACATGCGCCACGCGATCGGCTATGCGCTGGAATATCCGCGCCGCGCCGCGCTACCGCTGGAACGGCTGGATTTTGCCAAGCTCGCCCGGCTGGATTTCGAGGCGCCCGACGAGGACCGCTTTCCGGCGCTCCGGCTTGCGCGGCTGGCGATGACCCGCGGCGGCGTGCAGGGTGCGGTGCTGAACGGCGCCAAGGAAGTGGCGCTCGATGCCTTCATCGCCGGCGAAACCGGCTTCCTGACCATGGCGGAGATTACCGGCGAGGTTATGGAGGCACTGGCGCATCTACCGGCCGCCGCCAGCATGGACGACGTGTTCGAGGCCGACCGCGAAGCCCGCCGGCTGGCACGCCAGCGGCTGGGATAGAGGCGCACCTGAGCGCTCACGCGTTTCGCCGCTTGCCCTCCAGCAGGTCGAGAAGGGCGCGGGCGGCATCCAGCACGTTGGTGCCGGGGCCGAAGACGGCAGCGACACCGGCGTCCAGCAGGAACTGGTAGTCCTGCCGGGGGATGACGCCGCCCACCACGACGATGATATGCTCGGCGCCGTGTGCCCGCAGCGCCTCGACCAGTTGTGGTGCAAGCGTCCGGTGGCCGGCGGCCAGCGACGACATGCCGACCACCTGAACCTTTTCGGCAATCGCCAGATCGGCCGCCTCTTCCGGCGTCTGGAACAGCGGGCCGGCCAACACCTCAAAGCCGATATCGCCGAAGGCAGACGCAATGACCTTGGCGCCTCGATCGTGGCCGTCCTGCCCAAGCTTGGCGACCAGCATCTTTGGCTTCACGCCGCTGACGGCGGAAAAATCTGTCAGCCGCTGGACCAGCATCTCGTATTCCGGATCACCTTCGTAGGCGGGGCCATAGATGTCCGACACCACTTCCGGCACCGCCGCGTGATCGCCGAAGGCCTGGCGCAGCGCATCGGAAATCTCGCCGACGGTTGCCCTTGCGCGCGCCGCCTCGACGGCAGCGGCGAGCAGATTGCCTTCGCCGGTTTCGGCCGCTTCTTCGAGGACCGCGAGCGTGGAGGCAACGCGGGCGGGATCGCGCTGGCGGCGCAGTTCTTCAAGGCGCTTGATCTGCGACATGCGCACGGCAGAATTGTCGATCGCCAGGATGTCGATCGGCTCCTCGTTGTCCAGCCGGTACTTGTTGACCCCGACGATGATTTCCTCGCCACGGTCGACGCGCGCCTGGCGCCGGGTGGCGGCCTCCTCGATCAGCCGCTTCGGCAGTCCCTCGGCGACAGCCCTGGTCATGCCGCCAAGCGCCTCGACCTCCTCGATCAGTTCCCAGGCCTTGTCGGCCAGCTCCTTGGTGAGGGTCTCGACGTAGTAGGAACCGGCGAGCGGATCAACGACATTGGTGACCCCGGTCTCGTGGGCGAGGATCAGCTGCGTGTTGCGGGCGATGCGGGCGGAAAATTCCGACGGCAGCGCCATCGCCTCGTCCAGCGCATTGGTGTGCAGCGACTGCGTGCCGCCGAGCACCGCCGACAGCGCCTCATAGGCGGTGCGGATGACGTTGTTGTAGGGATCCTGTTCCTGCAGCGAGACGCCAGACGTCTGGCAGTGCGTGCGCAGCATCATCGAGCCCGGCTTCTTCGGTTCGAACTCGGTCATGATCCGCGACCAGAGCAGGCGGGCGGCGCGCAGCTTGGCAGCCTCCATGAAGAAGTTCATGCCGATGGCGAAGAAGAACGACAGGCGTCCGGCAAAGTCATCGACGTTCAACCCCTTGGCAAGCGCGGCCCGCACATATTCGCGACCATCGGCGAGCGTGAAGGCGAGCTCCTGGACCAGCGTCGCACCGGCCTCCTGCATGTGGTAGCCGGAAATCGAGATGGAGTTGAAGCGCGGCATCTCCTTTGCCGTATAGGCGATGATGTCGGCGATGATCCGCATCGACGGTTCCGGCGGGTAGATGTAGGTGTTGCGGACCATGAACTCCTTGAGGATGTCGTTCTGGATGGTGCCGGAGAGCTCGGCGCGCGAACACCCCTGCTCCTCCCCGGCGACGATGAAATTGGCAAGGATCGGGATCACCGCGCCGTTCATGGTCATCGATACCGACATCTCCTTCAAGGGAATGCCGTCGAACAGGATCTTCATGTCCTCGACCGAATCGATCGCCACACCGGCCTTGCCGACATCGCCCTCGACTCGGCGGTGGTCGCTGTCGTAGCCGCGATGCGTCGCAAGATCGAAGGCGACGGACAGGCCCTTCTGGCCGGCGGCCAGATTGCGGCGGTAGAAGGCGTTGCTTTCTTCGGCGGTGGAAAAGCCGGCATACTGGCGGATCGTCCACGGCCGGCCGGCATACATGGTGGCGCGCGGCCCGCGCACGAAGGGCGCAAGACCCGGCAGGCTGTCGAGATGGTCGATGCCCTGCAGGTCGTCCGCCGTGTAGAGCGGCTTCACGTCGATCCCCTCCGGCGTCTGCCAGATGAGCGTCTCCGGCGATGCCTTCAGCTCCTTCTCAGCCAGCGCCTGCCAATCGTCCTTAAGGGTCCTGCTGATCTTGTCCGCCATGCGCCGTCTCCTCGCTTCGTCTGTACAGTTTCGCGCTTGCCTGAAGAACCTCGAGGAGGTCCCAACCGGCGGCCAAGGCATTGCGCACGGCAATCCGGGTGCTGGCAATCGTTTCCGCATCGTCGCGCTCATCCGCGAGCACGTGCGCTAACATGTAGCGGGACACACGGCGTGGCGGAAGCACAGGCCGGCTGCCAGATGAACCCGGCCAGAATGGCGGGAGAAAGGTCTTTCCACGTCTCACGCTGTCGTTCCTCTTCGGCAAGACGGACCACCCCCTTGGCGATCCTTTTAAAAAACGGTCGGCCGGGGCACTGAAAGCTGCTCCGAATTTAGTTTTATAGATTGCACCTTCCAGTGCCCCGTTCGGCTGTTTTTGTCCGCAGCCTGATTGCCTCGAAACGGACGACACCGGCTTGACCCGATGCCTCGTCCGGCGGACCGCGCGCGGCTGTATCAACGCGCTTCCGACGGATTTTAAAGGACGGCGGTATTTCGCCCGCCGCCGCACGTCTCGATGGGCCAAAAGCCCGTCCGGTGGATTTCCGCCGGCTGCAATCCTTTCGCGAACCCGAACCACGAGGTTTTGCGTCCCACCCTCGCGCTCCGCGCCGGCTGCGCATCGCCAGAACGCCTTCTGGTGTATCCGCTGCGCAACGACAGGATTGTAGGCACAGGGTGAAAGGGCGGGGACGACGAGGGCGCAAAGAATGTCAATCCCGAGGACGATCGACCGTCGCCCCCCAGGTTTCGAGCGCCTTGATACCCGTGTCGCTCAGGCCATAGACGCCTTTTTCGATGCGCTCGAACCAACCATAATAATTGTTGAGCAGGATCTGTCCGGCGCTTGGCGTCACCGCCTTGAGGTCGCGCGGGCGGAGCGGCCCGCCGGCAAGTGCCGCGGCGCAGGCGAGCGCCTGCTGGCGATAGGCGGTCATGATCGGCACCTTGGTGGAGCCGCCGAGTGCCGGATCGCCCTGCCGCCGCCGATGCTCGCGCACCAGCCGCGTGCGCCGCTTCGGGTTGCTGCGCGGCATCGGCGAGGCGGAACTGACGATGACGCCGACCTCTCCGCGATCCGAGACGCCCAGCATGCCGATACCGAGCCGCCGGCAGAGATCGCGGTAGCGCTTATCGGCTTCCCGGCCGCGGCCCTTGGCCGAAACGCGCGCGGCGATCCACACCTCGTCGGCGGCCGCGGCGCGATCGACCGCCTGCAGGATCAGTTCGAGGTTGAAGCTGAGCTTCAATTCGCAGACGACGACCACCGGCGGTTCGCCATCGCTGAGGCCCAGAACATCGCAGCCGCCGACCTCGCCCTTGACGGTATAGCCGGCGGCTTCGAGGAACTGTTTGACCGGAAGGTAGAGCGAGGTTTCCACTAAGAGCCTGGATGTCGGTGATGGGTGGCGAGCGATAGCATGATTTGCCTCGGCTGACCCAGCCGCTGACCCCTTGAAATTGACCCGGTTGTCGCCCGGGAGTATTCTCAGGCGGTCAACCGGAGCTGCCTGCGATGTCCATGAACGCCTCTGTTTCCCTTACGCCGCAGCAGGCGGAATTCGCCCGCCGGCTGGTCAAGGAGGGGCGCTATTCCAGCCTGAGCGAGGTCGTCGAGCGGGGGCTGGAACTGGTGCGCGAAGAGACGCAGATGCGCGACGAGGATCTGGAGGCGCTGAAAGCCCTGATCGAGGAGCGCAGGAAAGGTCCCTTCCTGTCGGAGGAGGAGAGCAATCGGCGTATCGAGGCCCTGATTGCATCAAAGAGAGCCCAGTATGGTCTATAAGGTCGAGCTTTCGGAAGAAAGTGAGACAGACCTTGATCGCATTTTCGATCATCTGGTTGAGGCCCATATCTCATTGGGTACACCTCTTGCGGATGCGGTTGACGAAGCGGCCAACCGCTTGCGAAAAATCCGAAGCGATGTCTTCACCGTCGGACGCAGTCCATACCAGGGGACCCTTACCCCCGAAATCGCGCAGGGTCTGCGGCACGTTACGAAGAACCGGGCAATCATCTATTTCGATATCGACGATGCACGGCAATCCGTACAGGTGCTCGCCGTATTCTTCGGCGGGCAAGACCATCAACGGCACATGCTGGCACGGCTGAATAGGCCGACGAAGAAAGCCTGATCGCGGCCGGCCTCACTTCAACGTCACTCGAACTCCAGGATCAGCTCGTCGACGGCAAGGCTCTGGCCGGCGGTCGCTGTGACGCGCTTCACGACGCCGCGGCGCTCCGCCTTCAGCACGTTCTCCATCTTCATCGCCTCGACCGTCGCCAGCGTCTGGCCGGCTTCCACCGTCTCGCCGGCAGTGACCGCAATGGAGGTGATGACGCCCGGCATCGGGCAGAGCAGAAGCCGCGACGTATCGGGCGGCAGCTTGACCGGCATCAGCCGCGCAAGTTCCGCCACCCGCGCCGAACGAACCCGCGCCGTGACGTCCATGCCGCGCAGCCGCAGCCGGATTGCCGAGCCGACGAGATCGATCTTCACGCCGAGCATTTCGCCCTCCGCGATGACATGCGCATGGCGCGCTCCGGGATGCCAGTCGCTGGCAAGCGTCAGGCTGCCACCATCTTCGAAGGCGACAACCATGGCCTCCCCGCTGCCGGACAGGCTGACGGCATGGCTGATCTTGCCAAGCTGCACCACCCAGTCCGTGCCCACCACGCGCGCGTGATTGCCGATGGTGCCCGAAATTTCTGCCGCGCGCGCCTGCACCCGGGACTGGACGACCGCGGCGATCGCCGCAAGCGTACGGGAGGCCGCCGCGTCGGGCGCAACACCTGAAAAGCCCTCCGGAAATTCCTCAGCGATGTAAGCGGTGGTGATGCTGCCCGAGCGGAACCGTTCCTGCCCCATCACCGCCGACAGGAAGGGCAGGTTGTGGCCGATGCCCTCGACCTCGAAATCGTCGAGCGCGGCCGACATCGCATCGATCGCGGCTGCCCGATCGGGCGCCCAGGTGCAGAGCTTGGCGATCATCGGATCGTAATACATCGAGATCTCGCCACCCTCGAAGACGCCGGTATCGTTGCGCACGATGGTGCCGTCGGCTTGTGTGCCTTCGGCGGGCGGCCGGTACCGGCTGAGCCGGCCGATCGACGGCAGGAAGTTGCGGAACGGATCCTCGGCGTAGAGCCGGCTTTCGATCGCCCAGCCGTTGAGCGTCACGTCCTCCTGGCCGAGCGACAGTTTTTCGCCCGAGGCGACACGGATCATCTGCTCGACGAGATCCACGCCGGTGACGAGCTCCGTCACCGGATGCTCCACCTGCAGCCGCGTGTTCATTTCCAGGAAGTAGAAGTTTCTTGCTCCGTCGACGATGAATTCCACCGTGCCGGCGGAATGGTAACCCACGGCTTTCGCAAGCGCCACGGCCTGTTCGCCCATCGCGCGGCGCGTCTCCGGCGTCAGGAACGGCGACGGCGCTTCCTCGATGACCTTCTGGTTGCGGCGCTGGATCGAGCACTCGCGCTCGCCGAGATAGACGATGCTGCCGTGCCGGTCGCCGAGCACCTGGATCTCGATATGGCGCGGCTGGTCGACGAATTTTTCGATGAAGATGCGGTCGTCGCCGAAGGAGTTCTTCGCCTCGTTCTTCGACGACTGGAAGCCTTCGCGGGCCTCCTCGTCGTTCCAGGCGATGCGCATGCCCTTGCCGCCGCCGCCGGCCGAGGCCTTGATCATCACGGGGTAGCCGATGGAGGAGGAGATCGCCACCGCCTCGTCGGCATCGGCAATCAGCCCCATATGGCCGGGAACGGTGGAAACGCCGGCCTCCGCCGCCAGCTTCTTCGAGGTGATCTTGTCGCCCATCGCCTGGATGGCGCCGACCGGCGGGCCGATGAAGATGACGCCCTCCTTGTCCAGCGCCTGCGCAAACAGCGGGTTCTCCGACAGGAAGCCGTAGCCCGGGTGCACGGCATCGGCGCCGGTGCGACGGATCGCGGCGAGCATCCGGTCGATGTCGAGGTAGGACTGGCTGGACGGCGACGGGCCGATATGCACTGCCTCGTCGGCCATGCGCACATGCAGGGCATTCGCATCGGCGTCGGAATAGACCGCAACCGTGGCGATGCCCATCTTCTTCGCCGTCCTGATGACCCGGCAGGCGATCTCGCCTCTGTTGGCAATGAGGATTTTCGAGATCATGCCCGGTGATCTCGATCCATGGCCTGCACGCTGGCGTCATCCGCGTCGAATGTGATCATCGCGTCCCTCCTCAAATGCTAATCCCTCCGTCCCGTCATGCCCCGTCGCGCCCCGCGGCGCTCAGCTCTGCTTCTTCAAACCCTTCGCCACGCTCTGCTCGTTCTTCACGTCGCCGAACGCTTCCGGAAAGTTCTTGCGGGCAAGCGGTTCGTTGAGCTTCAGCTTGGCGAAATAGGACTGCGGATCGAAACCGCGCTCTGCGGCGATGATCTCGCGCCCGAACAGCCGGCAGAGGCGCTCGCCGTCAAGATTGCCGCGTTCGAACGGTTCGGTGCCGAAGAACTGCCGGATCGACTGGAGAAAGCCGAGGTCGGCCAGCGCCACCGTCGGGTCCATCGTCCGGTGACGCGGCCAGTTGGTGAGCGGCGTCACCTTGGGGTTCGGCCGGCGCAGCGTGTATTGCCACTGGGTTCCCGGCAGGCCCGCCGGAAAGCCCTGGTGCTTGGGCATGAGCGATTCCTTGGCCATGGGCTAGACCTCGAACACATCGTCGAAAGATTCCGGAAAGTTCTGCCGGGCGACCTTCTCGTCGATCACCAGCAGCGCCTCGTAGGACAGCGGATCAAAATCCTTGTCGACTGCAACCACCTCACGGCCGAACAAGAGGTTCAGCCGCGCCGCATCCAGATTGCCGCGCTCGAAGGGTTCCGGCCCGAAATGGTGCCAGAGCGCATGCAGGAAGGCCGCATCGATGCGGTGCTCCTTTGTGCCGGGCCGTGCCTTGCGCGGCAGGGCGCGGACCGGGGTCACCCCCTTGCCGTTCGCGCGGCGGATGGTGAACTGGATGCCGGTGCCCGGCATGCCCGAGGGAAAACCCCGGTGCTTGATCATCTCGGGGGCGTTGCCCATGCTATGCTTCCCTTACGCCTTGGCGATCTTGTCTTGCGTCTTCGTGTCGAAATCCGACGCATCGTGACGCTCGTGCAATTGCGTCGACGGATCGCCCGAGGTGCGGTTGACCATCGAGCCGCGCTTCACGCCGGACCGCTCGCCGATCTGCTTCGTCCAGCGCTGGACGTGCCGGTATTCGTCGACGGAGAGAAAGTCGCCGGCGTCGTTGTAGGCATCCTTCATCGCAAGGCGTCCGTACCAGGGCCAGATCGCCATGTCGGCGATCGAATACTCGCTGCCCGCCATATATTCGTGCTCCGCCAGGTGACGGTCGAGCACGTCCATCTGGCGTTTCACCTCCATGGCGTAGCGGTCGATGGCGTACTGGATCTTCATCGGCGCGTAGGCGTAGAAGTGGCCGAAACCGCCACCGAGAAAAGGCGCCGAGCCCATCTGCCAGAACAGCCAGTTCATCGCTTCCGTGCGCGCACGCGGATCGGTCGGCAGGAAGGCGCCGAATTTTTCCGCCAGATAGACGAGGATCGAACCCGACTCGAACACCCGAAGAGGCGCGCCGCCATCCTTCGGCTGGTGATCCATCAGTGCCGGAATTTTCGAGTTCGGGTTGACCTCGACGAAGCCGGAGCCGAACTGGTCGCCCTTGCCGATATTGATCAGCCAGGCATCATATTCGGCACCCGCATGGCCGGCGGCCAGCAGTTCCTCGAGCATGATCGTGACCTTGACGCCGTTCGGCGTGCCGAGCGAATAGAGCTGCAGCGGATGGCGGCCGACCGGACGTTCCTTCTCCTGCGTCGAGCCGGCGATCGGCCGGTTGACGCTGGCGAATTGGCCGCCATTGCCGGGCTCCCAGGTCCAAACCTTGGGCGGCTCATAGCCGGCGGGCAGGTTGTTCTCGGGCGGAAATTTTGTGTCGGTCATGAAATCTTCCTTTGTGCCGATAAGACGCCAAGCGCTTCAGCGATATATATAGTCAAAGGCGCGCCGCCCGCAGCCTCGAACCGCAGGAAAAGCTGTGGCGATGGTTTATTCGGCGGCCTCGGCAGGCGGCTTGGCATTGGGGTAACGCTTGCCCTGGAGCATGCCCTCAATGCTCAGATCCTCATCAAGGTCCGGCCAGTGGACGCCCGAGGGCGACAATTCGATCTGGTTGCGCGCTTCCGGAGTGGCTGCGAGCAACGGTGGATACCACCACAGCGGCGTCGACAATTTCAAGCCATTGGCCAGAACGACAATCAACTCGCTGACGCTGCACTTGGCCTCGACCGGCTCGAACTCTTCCCAGTTCTCATCCGAAATGACGGTTCCAGGCATCGACGAACTCCTTCCGATGTTCATTCACGACCCCCACGATGGCGTTGACCTCGTGATCCGCGACACGGCGATTATACGCCACGCGCACCGGATCCAGCCACAGTTTCAGCTCCTTGCGATCCTTCCGTGCATGGACATGTGGCGGCTCGCCTCGGTCAAGGCTGAAAAACACGAATCTCCAGCCCTTCCATTCAAAGATCACCGGCATCGATCGCCCTCTACAACGGGATCGTATCGTGCTTCTTCCAGTGCGTCGTCACCTGCTTGTTGCGCAGGCTGGCGAAGGCCCGTGCAATCCTCCCAGGGAAATTGACGTCGCTCCTTACTCGGCGGCCTCGGCAGGCGGCTTGGCGCCTGGGGCGGCACCGCCGACGATCAGTGCCTTTGCGCTGACGTATTCGTCCAGTTCCTCCCAGCCGACCGCATCGCCGAAGGGCAGGATCTCCCATTTCTTCCTGTCGGCCGGCGATGCCGAATGGAGCCTTGGATACCACCAAAGCGGCGCTTCGATCCGCCTACCGTCGGCCATCTGGAACCGCAGACTGTCGCTGGTCACATGGACATCCACGACAAGCAACTGCTTTTCGTCAATTTCCAAAATAGTCATGCCAGGCCTCCAGAAACTTCAGGCGGTTCTCCGCAATGATCTTGAGGATATCATTCAGCTCGTGCGGAGCAAAACCCACGTTGCGCGCCAGGCGCAGATCCGAAAGCCAGACCTTCAACTGCTTGGCATCCTTCAGAACATGAATATGCGGCGGCTCGCCGACTTCCATCGAGTAGAACAGGAAACGATGACCTCGCCACCGCAGGACGACGGGCATGAGCATGCCCCTCACAACGGGATCGTATCGTGCTTCTTCCAGTGCGTCGTCACCTGCTTGTTGCGCAGGCTGGCGAAGGCACGGGCAATCCGCTTGCGCGAGGAATGCGGCATGATCACTTCGTCGATGAAGCCGCGCTCGGCTGCGACGAACGGATTGGCGAACCGCTCCTCATATTCCTTCGTCCGGGCGGCGATCTTTTCGGGATCGCCAAGCTCGGAGCGATAGAGGATTTCGGTCGCGCCCTTGGCACCCATCACGGCGATCTCGGCGGTCGGCCAGGCATAGTTGACGTCGGCGCCGATATGTTTCGATGCCATCACGTCATAGGCGCCGCCATAGGCTTTCCGCGTGATCAGCGTCACCATCGGCACCGTGGCTTCCGAATAGGCAAACAGCAGCTTGGCGCCGTGCTTGATGACGCCACCATATTCCTGCGCCACGCCCGGCAGGAAACCGGGCACGTCGACAAGCGTCAGGATCGGGATCGAGAAGGCATCGCAGAAGCGTACGAAGCGGGCCGCCTTGCGCGACGCATCGATATCCAGGCATCCGGCCAGCACCATCGGCTGGTTGGCGACCACGCCGACCGTCTGGCCCTCGATGCGGATGAAGCCGGTGATGATGTTGCGGGCAAAGGCTTCCTGGATCTCGAAGAAGTCTCCCTCGTCAGCCACGGCGAAGATCAGTTCCTTCATGTCGTAGGGCGTGGCGGCACTGGCCGGGATCAGGCTGTCGAGGCGCGCCTCCATGCGGGCCGGATCGTCGAAGAACGGCCGCACCGGCGGCATTTCGCGGTTGTTGAGCGGCAGGAAATCGAACAGCTGGCGGACAGCCTCCAGCGTTTCCACGTCGTTCTCGTAGGCCGCGTCCGCCACCGAGGATTTTTTCGTATGGGTGGAGGCGCCGCCGAGTTCTTCGGCCGTGACGATCTCGTTGGTGACGGTCTTCACCACGTCCGGGCCGGTGACGAACATGTAGGATGTGTCGCGCACCATGAAGATGAAGTCGGTCATCGCCGGCGAGTAGACGGCACCGCCGGCGCACGGTCCCATGATCACCGAGATCTGCGGGATGACACCCGAGGCTTCGGCATTGCGGCGAAACACTTCCGCATAGCCGGCAAGCGAGGCGACGCCTTCCTGGATGCGCGCGCCGCCCGAATCGTTGAGGCCGATCACCGGCGCTCCGACCCTGACCGCCATATCCATGATCTTGCAGATCTTCTGCGCATGGGTTTCCGACAGCGAGCCCCCGAGCACGGTGAAATCCTGGCTGAACACGTAGACCTGGCGGCCGTTGATGGTGCCCCATCCGGTGACCACGCCGTCGCCCGCGATCGTCTGGCCGGCCATGCCGAAATCCACGGCGCGGTGGGTGACATACATGTCGTATTCTTCGAAGGATCCCTCGTCGAGCAGCACCTCGAGCCGTTCGCGGGCGGTCAGCTTGCCCTTGGCGTGCTGGGCATCGATGCGGCGCTGGCCGCCGCCGAGACGGGCCTCGGCCCGCCGCGCCTCCACCTGATCCAGAACCGCGCGCATTCTTCCTCCCAGATTTCAAACCCACTGCCGTCGCGCCTCAGGGAAGCTGGAAACGGCAGGTCCGTCAATAGGCTGGCGCACAGCAAAAACCCCGCGAGGCGGCAAGCCTGCGGGGTTGAACTTTGGTGCTGATCAAGCCTTCACGCCACGGCGCGGGCGAGTGCGCAGCGCGACCAGAGCTGGTGCAGGGCACCGACCAGATGCTCGATATCGGCATCCGTGTGCAGCGGCGTCGGGGTGATGCGCAGCCGCTCGGTCTTGCGCGGCACCGTCGGGTAGTTGATCGGCTGCACGTAGACGTCCGAATGATCGAGCAGCAGGTCGGAGATCCACTTGCACTTGGCCGCATCGCCGACCATCACCGGCACGATGTGGCTGGGATTGGGCATGTGCGGAATGCCGCGTGCATCGAGCGAGGCGCGCAGCTTGCGTACCCGGTCCTGGTGGCGGGCGCGCTCAAAAGGGCTGGCCTTCAGGTGGCGGATAGAGGCGACCGCACCGGCGGCCAGCGCCGGCGGCAGCGCCGTGGTGAAGATGAAGCCCGAGGCGAACGAGCGGATGAAATCGCACATCGCCACCGAACCGGCGATATAACCGCCCATCACGCCGAAGGCCTTGCCGAGCGTGCCCTCGATGATGGTGATGCGGTCCATCAGCCCTTCGCGTTCGGCAATGCCGCCGCCGCGCGGGCCGTACATGCCGACCGCATGCACCTCGTCGAGATAGGTCATGGCGCCGTACTTGTCGGCGAGATCGCAGATCTCCCGGATCGGCGCGATGTCGCCGTCCATCGAGTAGACGCTCTCGAAGGCGATCATCTTCGGCGCCTTCGGATCGGCGGCCGCAAGCTTGGCTTCGAGGTCGTTCAAATCATTGTGCTTCCAGATCACCCGCTCCGACTTGCCGTGGCGGATGCCTTCGATCATCGAGGCGTGGTTCAGCGCATCGGAAAAGATGATCAGGCCGGGGATCTTCTGGCCGAGCGTCCCGAGCGTTGCCCAGTTCGATACGTAGCCGGAAGTGAAGACCAGGGCTGCCTGCTTGCCGTGCAGATCGGCGAGTTCCTGCTCGAGCAGGACATGATAATGCGTGGTGCCAGAGATATTCCGGGTGCCTCCCGCACCCGCGCCACAGTGATCGATCGCCTCTTTCATGGCGGCGACCACGGCAGGGTGCTGGCCCATGCCGAGATAATCGTTCGAACACCAGACGGTGACCTCGCGCTGGCCCTCCGGCGTGTGGCGCGTCGCGCGCGGGAAGGAACCCCGATGCCGTTCAAGATCGGCGAACACCCGGTAGCGCCCTTCCTGATGAAGCGCGTCCAGTTCGCCTTTGAAATATGCCTCGAAATCCATTCCAACACTCCAGAACATGCACTGTTTTTTGCGGGCTAGCCCACCGTCTCGTCAACCCCGATCAGGATGAATATCAACCCCTGCGGCATTTGGCGCATCTGTTTGAATCATTCCAATGCAGACCTACAACAGCTCTCATACGAGAAAGTTGACATACATCAACCCAATAAAACAGGAGCGGCGCAAGCCGCTCCAGATTCCGGTTGCAAACGCAATCAGCCGGCAGCCATGACGGCCCGCTTGGCCATCACCCGCACCAGGTTGGCGCGGTATTCGGCGCTCGCATGCATGTCGCTCATCATCGCCGCCGGATCGACGAAACACGTTGAAACGGCATCCGGCGACCAGGACCGTCCGAGTGCCTCTTCCATCGCGGCGACGCGAAACACCCCGTCGGCACCGGCCCCGGTCACCGCGACGCGGATGCCGGACGCGGTTCTGGCGACGAACACGCCGGTCAGCGAATAGCGCGAAGCCGGATTGGTGAACTTCGCATAGCCCGCCTTTTCCGGTGCTTCGAAGCCAATCGCGGTGATCAGTTCGGCCTCTTCCAGCGCCGTTTCGAAGAGGCCGGTGAAGAATGCCCCGGCGGGGATCTCGCGCCGGTCGGTGACGATCATGGCATCGAGCGCGAGCAGTGCGGCGGGATAGTCGGCGGCCGGATCATTGTTGGCGACCGATCCGCCGATCGTTCCCATGTGCCGCACATGCGGATCGCCGATGGTGCCGGCGAGATAGGAAAAGGCGGGGCAGAGAGCCTTGATGGCAGCCGAGCCGGCGACCTCGGCATGCGGCGTGGCGGCACCGATCCGCACCCGGCGGCCCTCGACGGTGATGCCGCGCAGGGCCTCGATATGGCGCAGGTCGATGAGGTCCGACGGCGCCGCAAGCCGCTGCTTCATCGTGGCGATCAGCGTCATGCCGCCGGAGAGATAGCGCCCCTCGTCGTGCGAGGAGCGCAGGTTGACGGCCTCGTCGACGGAGGCGGCGCGGTGGTAGCTGGTTGCGTACATGGTCTTCCTCCCCGTTTGCCTATTCGGCGGCCTGGCGCATGGCGACGCCCTGCAGCGCGGTCCAGACCTTGAGCGGCGTTGCCGGCATGGTCAGCGTATTGACGCCGATGGCGTCGGTGATGGCGTTGATCAGCGCCGGCGGCGAACCGATGGCACCGGCCTCACCGCATCCCTTGATGCCGAGCGGATTGCTGGGACACGGCGTATTCTGGTGCGACAGCGAAAACGACGGCAGGTCGTCGGCGCGCGGCATGGCATAGTCCATGTAGCTTGCCGTCAGCAGCTGGCCGCTCTGTTCGTCGTCGCGCACCTCTTCCATCAGTGCCTGGCCGATGCCCTGCGCGATCCCGCCATGCACCTGACCCTCGACGATCATCGGGTTGATGATGTTGCCGAAGTCGTCGGCGGCGACGAACTGCAGGATCTCCGTCTTGCCTGTTTCAGGATCGATCTCCACCTCGGCGATGTAGCAGCCTGCGGGGAAGGTGAAATTCGACGGATCATAGAAGGCCGTCTCCTTGAGGCCGGGCTCCATGCCTGAAGGCAGGTTGTGGGCGGTGTAGGCGGCGAGCGCCACCTGGAACCACGGCAGGCTCCTGTCTGTGCCGGCCACCTTCACCTCGCCGTTGTCGATGACGATGTCGGCCTCGTCGGCTTCCATCAGGTGGGCGGCGATGCGTTTCGCCTTCATCTCCACCTTGTCGAGCGCCTTGACCACCGCCGACATGCCGACCGCACCGGAGCGCGAACCGTAGGTGCCCATGCCCATCTGCACCTTGTCGGTATCGCCATGGACGATGTTGACGCTGGCAAGCGGCACGCCGAGGCGATCGGCCACCAGTTGGGCGAAGGTGGTCTCGTGGCCCTGGCCATGGCTGTGCGAACCGGTGAGCACCTCGATGGTGCCGACGGCGTTGACCCGCACCTCCGCCGATTCCCACAGGCCGACGCCGGCGCCAAGCGAGCCTACGGCTTGAGACGGCGCGATGCCGCAGGCCTCGATATAGCAGCTCATGCCGATACCGCGCTTCTTGCCACGGGCTTCCGACTGCGCCCGACGGGCGGCAAAGCCGTCCCAGTCGGCCGCCTGCATGGCCGCCTCGAGAGACGCCTCGTAGTCGCCGGCGTCATAGGTCATGATCACCGGCGTCTGGTAGGGGAAGCTGCGGATGAAGTTCTTGCGGCGAAGCTCGGCCGGTGAGACGCCGAGCTCGCGGGCAGCGGTCTCCATCGTCCGTTCCAGAAGGTAGGTGGCCTCCGGCCGCCCGGCGCCGCGATAGGCATCGACCGGAACGGTATTCGAATAGACGGTGCGGACATTGGCATGGATCGCCGGGATGGCGTACTGGCCCGACAGCAGCGTCGCATAGAGATATGTGGGCACCGCCGACGAGAAGAGCGACATGTAGGCGCCGAGATTGGCGATGGTATCGACCTTCAGGCCGATGATGCGGTGATCGGCATCAAACGCCATCTTCACCGTCGACACGTGGTCGCGGCCATGCGCGTCCGTGAGGAAGGCTTCGGTGCGGTCGGAGGTCCACTTGACCGGCACGCCGGTCTTCTTCGACGCCCACAGACAGACGATCTCTTCCGGATAGATGTAGATCTTCGAGCCGAAACCGCCGCCGACATCCGGGGCGATGACGCGCAGCTTGTTTTCCGGAGCGACATTGTAGAAGGCGCTCATCACGAGGCGCGCCACATGCGGGTTCTGGCTGGTCGTGTAGCAGGTGTAGTGATCCTCGGCGTCGTCGTAGATGCCGAGCGTGGCGCGCGGCTCCATCGGGTTCGGCGACAGGCGGTTGTTGAGGATCTCGATCTCGGTGACGTGTGCCGCCCGGGCGATCGCCTGATCGGTGGCAGCCGGATCGCCGATCTGCCAGTCGAAGATCAGGTTGCCCGGCGCTTCCGGATGGATCTGCGGTGCGTCAGGCTGAAGTGCGGCCGGCGCGGTGACCACCGCCGGCAGCTCCTCGTAATCGACGACCACTGCTTCGGCCGCATCGCGGGCCTCGGCGGCACTGTCGGCAATCACGATCGCCACCGCATCGCCGACATAGCGGACGGTATCGACCGCCAGCGGCCGCCAGGCGCCCATCTTCATCGGCGAACCGTCCTTCGAGTGGATCATCCAGCCGCAGATGAGATTGCCGATACCGTCGGCCTGCAGCTGCCGGCCTTCCAGCACGCCGATAACGCCGGGCATCGCAAGCGCCGCCGAGGCGTCGAAGCCGGTGATCCGCGCATGCGCATGCGGGCTGCGGACGAAGACGGCATGCTTCATGCCGGGCACCACCATGTCGTCCGTGTAGCGCCCCTTGCCGGTGAGGAACCGTCTGTCCTCCTTGCGGGCGACCCGTGCACCGATACCTTCGAGACCCATGTTCATTTCCTCCAGAGAATAGGGATCAGGCAAACGGCAATAGGCATTAGCAATGGAGACGTAAGGGCTCGGCGCCGAACACTGATGCCTATTGCCTACTGCCTGTTGCCTGTTATTCAGCAGCCGCACGCTGCTCGGCATGCATGGCAGCGTCGGCCGCCAGCACCGCCTTGACGATGTTGTGATAGCCGGTGCACCGACAGATATTGCCGTCCAGTTCGAGGCGTACCGTGGCCTCGTCGAGCGTGCCGCCGTGGCGGCCGATCATGTCGATGGCGGTCATCACCATGCCCGGCGTGCAGAAGCCGCATTGCAATCCGTGATGCTGGTTGAAGGCCGCCTGCACCGGATGCAGTTCGCCCTGCGCGGCGATGCCTTCGATGGTGGTGACGGTGGAGCCCGACGCCTGGACGGCGAGGATCGAACAGCTCTTCACCGACCGCCCGTCGAGATGCACGACGCAAGCGCCGCACTGGGTCGTGTCGCAGCCGACATGCGTGCCGGTCAGCCCCAGCCTGTCCCGGATGAAATGCACGAGCAGCGTGCGATCGTCGCACTCGCCCGTCATCGCCCGGCCGTTCACCGTCAACGTCACCTTCGTCATGAGATCTCCTCCCGCTCATCCTCCAGACGCGTGCCTCCACGAGCCACCCGCGAACGAGACGTCCGGCCGAGACAGGAATGCCTCCTCGGCGCGGCGCCTCCTCCCACCCGCGGCCTCCTCAAGCCCGCGTGTCGTGCCTCCTCAAACACAACCGCATCATTTGCCTTTTTCGGCCATCGATCAACAGCTAGTTTCGATCCCGTTTCGGCGTTTGCAGCGCTCGTCTGCAGACCTGCTAAAAGAAACAGCAGCCGCAGATATGGACTTCCGCGATCGGAATCTTATCCTTCCCATCAGCGGGATTAACTGACCTGCGCCGTAGACGAGGAATGACCGGCTTCGCAGCGGCCTGAACTCATAGCAATTTGGAGAGAGCGATGAAAAAGGCATTGATGCTTATGGTGGTTGGCCTGACGATGGCCGGCTGCACCCAGACGGAACAGGGCGCTGCCATCGGCGCCGGCAGCGGCGCCGTGATCGGCGGCCTGGCCACCGGCAACGTGCGCGGCGCAGCGGTCGGCGCTGCCATCGGCGGCGTCTCCGGCGCAGTCATCGGCTCTGTCGCCGAACAGCCGGGCCAGTGCTACTACCGCGACCGTTACGGCCGTCGTTACGTCGACAGCTGCCCGCGCGGCGGACGCTACTAATCGGCCCAATCGGCAGACGACTATACTGGGCTCCGGTGGCAACACCGGGGCCTTTTCGTAGGATAACCGTAGAAAAGCTTGTACTCTTTTCGCACATTTGCGATTACATTCAAAATTCGTCAGATGGGCATGAAGCCCCGCAAGTGGGATCGGTAAACTGAGTAAGAGCAGGGACATGCCCGGACCGGAACGCCCGTCGGCGGCTCGGAAGACAGGGGTTGCAGCCGCTCTTGCCGCGACGCTGCTGACCTTTCCCGGCTTCGTGCCGGAGGCCCATGCGCTGAAGATCTTCGGCATTACCCTGTTCGAAACCGAGGACGAGACGGCCGAGGTCATCGACCCGGTCCGCTACGATGCGTCCGTCGACATCACCGGTGCCGACGACAAGCTGCAGGAGCGGCTGGAGACCGCGACATCGCTGGTGGCCGACAAGGAACTGCCGGTTTCCGGCGATCTGGGACTGGTCGTCAAGGCGCGCGAAGACCGCGAACGCCTGGTCGCCGTGCTCTACGAGGAAGCCCGCTACGGCGGCGTCGTGCGCATCACCATTGGCGGAACCGAACTCGACCGTCTGCCGCCGACCCCGGTCTTCGACCACAGCGCGCCGGTGCCGGTGACCGTGACCATCGAGACCGGACCGGTGTTCACGCTCGGCTCGGTGACCCTGAAGGGCGATGCGGCCGGCCTTGATCCGAGCGAATACAAGCTCGACATCGGCGAGCCCGCAGGCTCGGTGCGCATCATCCAGGCCGGCGAGCGGATCGTTCGCGACCTGAAGAACGGCGGCCGGCCTCTCGCCAAGCTCAGCACCCGCGACGTGATCGCCAATCACACAAACAGCACGGTGGCCGTGACGCTGGCGGCCGAGAGCGGCCCTGTCGCATCGCTGGGCGAGGTGACGGTAAAGGGCGCCCGGGCGGTGAACCCGGATTTCATCCGCCGCTATTCGCGCCTCGACGAGCCGCAGCGCTACTCGCCCGATCAGCTGAAGAAGGCCAGCGAGCGGCTGCGCGAACTCGGCGTCTTCTCCAGCGTGACGGTGCGCGAATCCGAGATGCTGGCGCCCAATGGTACGTTGCCGCTGACCATCGAGATTTCCGAAGGCAAGTTCCGCTATTACGGCTTCGGCGCCGAGTATTCGTCGATCGACGGTGCAGGCGTCTCCGGCTACTGGGGCCACCGCAACCTGTTCGGCGAGGCGGAATCGCTGCGCGTCGAAGGCAAGGTTTCCGGCATCGGCGCCACCACCGACTATACCACTTTCGACTATTCGGCCGGCATCTTCTTCACCAAGCCCGGGGCCATTCTGCCGCGCATCACGCTCGACGCCAGCCTGGAAGCCGAGCGCGAGACGCCGGACGCCTATACGGCGACTTCGGTGACCGCCCGCACCATCCTGTCCTATGAGCTGAACGACACCGACACCATCAAGGGCGGCGGCGAGATCGCCTGGCTGCGCGCCGACGACGCCTTCGGCAAGAACACCTACCTGACCTTCTCGACGCCGCTGTCCTTCGAGCGCGATGCGCGCGACAACAAGATGGAGCCGACGGAAGGCTACCGCGCCACGCTTTCGGCGCAACCGAGCTACGAGGCCTATCGCGGCAGCATCTTCTCGTCGTTCGAGGGATCGGCATCCGGCTATCTCGGCTTCGGCGACGAAAACGACCTGGTGCTTGCCGCCCGCGTCGCCGCCGGCACGATCGTCGGCGCCGACCAGCTGCAGGACATCCCGACGACCCGACGTTTCTACGCCGGCGGCGGCGGGTCGGTGCGCGGCTACGCCTACCGCGAGATCTCTCCGTACAACGCCGAGAACGAGGCGACCGGCGGCCGTTCCTACGCGCTCGCCTCCTTCGAGGCCCGCGTCAAGGTGACCGAAAAGATCGGTCTGGTTCCGTTTTTCGACGTCGGTACAGTGACGAACGAAATCGTGCCTGATTTCTCCGATATTCGCATGGGCGCTGGCATCGGCCTGCGCTATACAACGCCGTTCGGACCCATCCGACTCGATGTCGCGGTGCCTCTCGACCGTTATGAAGGCGGGAGCAGCTACGGGATCTACGCGGGGATCGGACAGGCTTTCTGATGTCGCATCGTAACGAGGATCATGATTGGCACGTCCGGAGTACACAAGGGTGAACCCGCGCACATGACATCGCCATCCCGCCTCACGAGAGGGATCTTGCGCCTGGCGATCGCCGTGGCAGCGCTCCTGCTCGTCCTGGTGCTGGCAGTCGTCCTGTTCCTCGGTTTCGTGCCGGCCGGCAAGCGCATGACCGCAGACATGGTGTCGTCGCTGATCTCCGGGCCCGACCAGCGCATCACCATTTCGCCCCCGGACGGTCTGCTGACCGGCCGTCTGCACATCGACGAAGTCACCGTATCCGACAGCGGCGGGCCCTATGCCGCGGCCCGCGACATCACGGTCGACTGGTCGCCGCTGTCGCTGCTGCGCGCCACCTTCCATGCCGACAGCATCGACATCGCCAGCCTCAGCGTCACCCGTCCGCCGATCGAGACCGCGCAGCCTGCGCCGACCAACGAGCAGACCTCGACGGGCGGCTCGTCGCTGCCAGTCAACATCGAGATCGACGCGATCCGCCTGCCGGACATCTCGCTCGGCCCGGCACTGACCGGCCGGCAGTTCGACCTGGCGGCCGAAGGCGCCGTCAACGCCACCGGCGAACGGGTGGCGGTCAAGGTTTCGGCGCATCGCAAGGACACGCCCGATGCCTCGGCCACGGCCGACATCGTGTTTGCACCCGGGCAGAACGAACTGAAGCTGCAGGCGCTGGTCGCCGAACCGCAGGGCGGACTTCTGGCGCGGCTGCTGCGCCTGCCGCAGACGCCGTCCGTCTCGCTGGCTCTCGACGGCCAGGGACCGCTGTCGAACTGGACCGGCCAGCTGCGCGGCACCGTCGACGGCAAGCCCGTGATCAGCATGGACGGCCAGCATACGCTGACGCCGGAGGGCATCCACCAGCTGCAGATCCACGGCGGCGGCCAGCTGGCAGAGCTTTTGCCGCCGACTCTGCGACCGCTCTTCGTCGGCCGCAGCGACATCAATGTCGGGGCACTGGTCAGCGGCAACGGCCGCATCGAGATCAAGAAGGGCGAGCTTTCCACCGGCTCCGTCAAGCTTTCCGCCGCCGGCGCGCTCGACCCCTCCGGCGACAACAGCCTGACCGGCAGCATTGCAACGACCAACGGCCCCGTCGACATCGAATGGCCGATGAACGGCGGACCGGCGCGGTTCGCCGTCGACAACCTGAACTTCACGCTGACCGGACCGGCTGACGCCTCGCGCTTCAACGCCACGGCTTCGCTGCGCTCGGTTTCGGCGATGGGCGCCAGCTTCGAGCAGGTGCGGCTGCAGGCTGAAAGCGAAGACCTGGACCTCGTGCAGCGTGCCGGCAGCATCCGCACCCGACTTTCAGCAGCCCGCGCCGATTTTGCCAATCCCGACATCGACCGACTTGTGGATGGACCGATCCGCCTCGACGCGCCGATCCGCCTGGCGCTGCCGGCGATCGGGCTCGACGCCTCGACCTTCGAAAGTGCCAATGTTTCCGGCACCGTGAGCGGTGCCTATAACCTTGCCAAGCAGTCGATCACCGGCAATGTCCGCGTGTCGTTGAACCCCGACGGCCTGCCGGAAGCGGTGGGGCGCAACTTCGAGGACATGATCGGCCTGGAAGGCTATGTCGACGCGGTGATCGGCGGCAAGACGAGCCTTGAGAACCTCGTGCTCAAGTCGGGCCTCGTCGACGGCCACGGCAACCTGCTTCTCGAAAACGGCACGCTCGACGCGCATCTGGCAGGCCGGCTTGCCGATATCGCCAGGTTCCGAAAGGACGCCAAGGGTGCCGTCGGTTACGACGTGAAGGTGACAGGCCCGCTCGATGCGCTGGCCGCCACCGCCGTGCTGAACGCTGCCGAGCTGCGCGCAAGCGGCCACGCGCTGCAGGGTATGACCGCACGCTTCGACGGCGCCGTGACCGGCGCTGCTCCGGGCGGCACGCTGCAGGCCGCCGGCAATATCGACGGCAAGCCGATCCGCCTGCAGACCGATGTCCGCCGCGCCGACGAACAGATCTCGATTGCCAACCTGGTCGTCGAGGCCGGCACCAACCGGCTGACCGGCGGCGTGACGCTATCGCCGCAGTTCCGGCCTGCCGGGCAGCTGGACTTCGACCTGCCCGACCTCGGCCTGCTCGCATCGCTGGCCGGACAGAAGGTTGGCGGCGATCTGCGCGGCACAGTGACGCTTGCCAGCACGCCAGACCTGATCACCGCGACGCTGAAGGCGAGCGGCCAGACGGTGACGGCGCAGGGCGTGACAATCGACACGCCGAACATCGACCTGGTGAGCGGCAACCTCGCCGGACTGTCGGCCGAGGGCACGATCCGCGCCGGCCGCATCGGCACCGGGGCGCAGGCGATCGACAACGCCATGCTGACCCTTTCACAGACCGCAAGCCGCACCGGCTTCGACCTCGCCGCCCAGTACGGCGGACAGCCGCTGACGCTGGCGGGAGCGATGGACCAGGCGACTGCCGGGGCAATGACCCTTTCGATTGACCGCTTCTCCGCAAGCCCCGGCGGCGTGCCGGTGGCGCTGACGGAGCCGGCGCAGATCGGCATTGCCGGCGGCACCGTCAATCTCGGCAGCATCGTGCTGACCGCCGGCGGCGGCCGCGTGGTCGTCGAGGGAACCGCGGCAGAGCAGCTGAACGTCGCGGTGCGCATCGGCGAACTGCCGGCAGCACTCGCCAACGGCTTCGTCTCCGGCATCGGCGCCGAGGGCACGATCGGCGGCGTCGTGACGGTTGCCGGCACCACCGCCGATCCGCTGATCCGCTACAGCGCTGAATGGACCGGCGCCGAACTGGCACAGACCCGCGCGCAAGGACTGCAACCCTTCGGCCTTGCGGCGCGCGGACGCTTCCAGAACGGCACCGTGACGCTCGACGACGTCAAACTCGAAAACGGCGACGGCCTTGCCGCCACCGCAAGCGGCACGATCGGCACCGCCGATCCGCAGCCGCTCGATCTTACCGTTCGCCTGGCCGCCCTCCCCGCAGCGCTTGCCGACCGCTTCGTGCCCAACCTCGGCGCCCAAGGCATCGTGACCGGCACCGCGGCGATCAAGGGTACGGTGGCGGCACCGGCCGCGACCTTCGATCTGGCACTGCCCGACGGTTCCGTCGCCGCACTGCGTACCGCCGGCCTCGACCCGCTTTCGGCAACCGCCAAGGGGCGCTTCGAGGGCCGCACGCTGACGCTCGACAGCCTTGCCGTGACCGGCAAGGAGGGACTGTCGCTGACCGCCGACGGCTCGCTCGATCTGTCCGGCGACCGGCCGCTATCGATGAACGGCACGCTTGCCGCAGTACCGGCAGCGTTGGTCAACACGTTCCGCCCCGACCTCGGCGCGCAGGGGCTGCTCTCGGGCACGCTTACCGCTTCCGGAACGCTTGCCGCACCACAGGCGCGCTTCGCCCTCGACTGGGCCGACGCCTCGCTGGCGCAGACCCGGGCGGCGCGGCTCGACGGACTGTCGGCTGCGGTGCAGGGGAGCTTCGCCAACCAGCTGGTGACGATCGACACCGCCCGGCTTACCGGCCAGAACGGCCTGTCACTCACCGCCAGCGGCACCGCCCAGCTTGCCGGCGACCGGCCCATCAACCTTTCTGCACAGTTTGTCCGCTTGCCAGCGGCGTTGGCCGACATCGCGCGGCCGGACCTGAAGGCGGCCGGCAGTCTCGACGGCACGATCACCGCGGCCGGAACTCTGTCCGCCCCGGCGCTGCGCTACGACGTGACGCTGGCCGATGGATCGACGGCGCAGACCCGCGAGGCGAACGTCAACGCACTCGGCCTTCGCGCCCAGGGCAGCTTCGAAGACGGCATCCTGACGCTGGAGCAGACGCAACTGAGCGACCCGTCTGGCTTGTCGGTGACGGCGCAGGGCCGCGTTCTTCTGAACGGCCCGCAGGGACCGGCGCTCGACCTCAATGCCAATATCGCCGCCCTGCCCGCCAATCTCGCCAATGCCTTTTCGCCGGGTCTCGGCGCCGGCGGAACGATTTCCGGCAGCATCTCCTCGAGCGGCACGCCGGACGCGCCGACCGCCCGCTTCGACCTCGCCTGGCAGGACGCAGCGCTGCGCCAGACCGTAGACGCCGGGCTGAAGGGCCTTGCCGTGCAGGCGCGCGGAGCGATCGCCAACGGCACGTTGACCCTCGAACAGGCCGGCATCACCGGACCCTCCGGCATTGAGGCCACGGCAACCGGTACCGTCGGACTTGCCGGCGACCGGCCGCTGGCGCTGACGGCCAACATCGCCTCCCTGCCCGCCAGCCTCGCCGGTGCCTTCGTGCCGAACGTCGAGGCCGGCGGCACGATCTCCGGAACCGCCACCGTCAACGGCAGCGTCGCCGCACCGGCCATCCGCTACGATCTGCAATGGGCCGACGGCGCCATCCGCCGCCAGGGCGATGCCGGCGTCCGGGGGCTCAACCTGAAGGCCGCCGGGCAGTTCGAGAATGGTCGGCTGGCGCTTGGCGAAACACGGCTGAGCGGACCGAACGGACTGTCGCTGACGGCCAATGGCAGCGTCACGCTGGGCGGCCAGGCGGGCCCCGTGCTCGACCTCAACGCCGACATCAACTCGTTGCCCGCAAGCCTTGCCAACGCCTTCGTGCCCGGGCTGGGCGCCACCGGCGAGATTACCGGCAAGATCACAGCACTGCCTGGCGCCGGCGTCTCCGGTGCCCGCTTCAACCTTGCCTGGAGCGGCGCATCCCTCGCCCAGACCCGCACCGCAGGCCTTGCGCCCTTCCGCATCGCCGCCAACGGCACCGCGGATACCAGTCGCGTCACCTTCGAGGCCCGGCTGACCGGCGCCGGCGGCCTGGCGCTCTCCGGCGGTGGATCCGTCGGCCTGACCGGCGACCGTGCCCTCGACCTCAGCGTCAACGGCGACCTGCCCTTCGCGCTCGCTGCAGCCCAGCTTGCCGGCCAGGGCCTGGTGCTGAACGGCACCGGCCGGGTCAACGTCAAGGTCGGCGGCACCGTCGCCGCACCGATCGTCACCGGCAGTGCCTCGACATCCGGCGCCCGCATCGTCGACGTGCGCCGCAACCTGGCGCTCAACAGTATCGCCGCCGCCATTTCATTCGACCGCGATCGCGCGACGATCACCAACCTCTCGGCCAGCGTTTCCACCGGCGGCCGGCTGACGGTGCAGGGATCCGTCGGCCTGCGCGACGGCTTTGCCGCCGACCTGCGCGTTGGCCTCGACAACGCCACCTATGTCGACGGCAACCTGGTGACCGCAACCGTCAACGGCCAGCTGACCGTGACCGGCCCGCTGCTGCAATCGCCGACGCTCGGCGGCACCGTGACGCTGGTGCGCGCCAACATTACCGTGCCGGCCCGCCTGCCAGCGTCGCTTGCCGAAATCGACGTCAAGCACCGCAACCCGCCACCCGACGTGCGCGCCCTGCTGGCAGCCATGCGGCCGAAGGGCGGCACCGGCACCAGCGCCGGCATCAACCTCGACCTGACGCTCAACGCACCGAACGGCATCTTCGTGCGCGGTCGCGGCATCGATGCGGAACTCGGCGGAACGCTGACGGTGCGCGGCACCACGGCGGCGCCGGACGTTTCCGGTGGCTTCCAGATGCGCCGCGGCCGAATCGTCATCCTCACCAAGCGGCTGGACTTCACCACCGGCAAGATCACCTTCAGCGGCGGCCTCATCCCGGTGCTCGACCTGATCGCCAGCACCAGCTCCGGCCAGACGACGATCAACATCGCCGTCAGCGGCCTCGCCAACGATCCCGAGGTCAGCTTCTCCTCGGCACCGGCGCTGCCGCAGGACGAGGTTCTGGCGCAGCTGATCTTCGGCCAGTCGATGGCCCGCCTCTCGCCGCTGCAGATCGCCCAGTTGGCCGATGCCGCAAGCCAGCTGGCCGGCGGCGGCTCGACCTCGCTTCTGCAGACGCTGCGCGCGACGCTCGGCGTCGACGACATCGACATCAACACCGACGACACCGGCCAGACCAGCGTGTCGGTCGGACGCTACCTCAACAACCGCACCTATCTGCAGCTGGAACAGGGTGGAGCGGAAGGCGGCGCGAACGCTTCGATCAATCTCGACGTCGGCCGCGGCGTGAAGCTCAAGGGCTCGGCCGGCAGCGATGGCGGATCGGCAGGGATCTTCTACGAAAGAGAATACTGACGCTCTCCCTCGAGCCGTTTTCTTGACGCCTGCGGTTGTCTTTTCATTCGTCACAACGACCCCAAGTTTAAGTATTGAGGAATACTTTGCTGCTAAAGTCTATCGCGCAGCGTGACGGATTTTTAAAGATTTCCCCCTAATTGTACTGGTAACGAACGGTGAGGCTCTGGTTACCTCCAGGGTCGTGAACGTCACCACCGCGCTCACGCGGTAACGAGGGTTTTCGGATGCAACTGCATATCCTGGGGTCGGGCGGCGCGAAGGCGACGCTGGAGGCCTTCAATCGTTCTCAGGCAATCATCGAATTCGACCTCAACGGCCGCGTTCTGACCGCCAATGAAAACTTCTGTCGAACGCTGGGCTACAGCCTGTCCGAGATCAAGGGACAGCATCACAGCATGTTCTGCGAGCCGGCCTATACCCAGACGCCGGACTACAAGGCGTTCTGGGAGCGGTTGGGCCGAGGCGAGTTCCAGGCTGCCGAATACAAGCGCATCGGCAAGGGCGGCACCGAGATCTGGATCCAGGCCTCCTACAACCCGATCCTGTCGGGCGGCAAGCCGATCAAGGTCATCAAGATTGCCACCGACATCACCGCGCAGAAGATGCGTTCGGTCGACAATGCCGGCAAGATCGACGCCATCTCACGCAGCCAGGCGGTCATCGAATTCACGCCCGAAGGCGACATCCTCACCGCAAACGAGAACTTTCTCGCCTGCCTCGGCTACAGCCTCTCCGAAATCCAGGGTCGCCACCACGGCATGTTCTGCGAGCCGGGCCTGCGTGACAGCGCCGAGTACCGTGCCTTCTGGAAGGCGCTTGCTGCCGGCGAACCGCAGAGCGCCGAATTCAAGCGCATCGGCAAAGGCGGCCGCCTGGTCTGGATCCAGGCCTCCTACAATCCGATCTTCAACGCCGACGGCCGGGTGTTCAAGGTGGTCAAGTTCGCCACCGACATCAGCGAGCGGGTGCGCGCGGTGGACGATATTGCCGAAGGTCTGACAGCGCTATCAAACGGCGACCTGAGCTTCCGCCTCGACCGCCCGTTCATCCCGGGCCTGGAGCAGATCCGCAACGACTTCAACACCTCGCTGGACAAGCTGCGCCAGGCAATGCAGATCGTCGGCAGCAATGCGGACGCCATCGCCTCGGCCTCGTCGCAGATCAAGGAAGCCTCCGAGAGCCTCTCGAGACGCACGGAACAGCAGGCGGCCGCGGTTGAAGAGACCGCTGCAGCACTGACCGAGATGACGCAGGCCGTCGCCACCAGTGCCAAGCGCGCCGAAGAGGCCGGCGAGCAGGTCGAGCGGACAACGGTCGGTGCCACCCGCTCCGGCGAAGTGGTCGCCAAGGCGATCACCGCCATGGGCCAGATCGAGAAGTCTTCGGGAGAAATCTCCAGCATCATCGGCGTCATCGACGAGATCGCCTTCCAGACAAACCTTCTGGCGCTGAATGCCGGCGTCGAGGCGGCGCGTGCCGGTGAAGCCGGCAAGGGTTTTGCCGTCGTTGCCCAGGAAGTCCGCGAGCTCGCCCAGCGGTCCGCCAAGGCTGCCAAGGAAATCAAGGCGCTGATCACCACCTCCAGCCAGCAGGTCCTGCAGGGCGTGACGCTGGTCGATGAGACCGGCAAGGCGCTGAAGGCGATCATCTCCGAGGTTGGCGACATCAATGCCAACGTCAAGGCGATCGTCGAGGCCGGCCGCGAACAGGCGACCGGACTGCAGGAGATCAACAACGCGCTGGACCTGATGGACCAGAACACCCAGCAGAACGCCGCGATGGTGGAGGAATCGACCGCCGCCAGCAACAGCCTTGCCAGCGAGGCGCAGGCGCTCAACGGGCTGATCGGCCGATTCAGCTTTGGGAAACAATCTTCCGCTACAGTCTCGCTTGCGCGACCCGATACACGCCCCGTGGCGTCGCCGGCCCGCGCACTGATGGCGACGGTTGCCCGGTCACGTTCCGGTGCCGCGGCCGCAGTCCAGGTCTCGGCAAATTGGGAAGAATTTTGATGGCTACGACGATCCCTTCGGCAAGCTTCAGCGGCGAAACGCTTGAGATCATTGCCTTCCGCCTCCACGACCAGGAATTCTGCGTCAAAACGACGACCATCCGCGAAATCCGCGGCTGGGCGCCTTCGACGCCGATCCCGCACGCGCCGGCCGACGTTATCGGCGTGATGAACCTGCGCGGCTCGGTGATCCCGATCATCGACCTCGCCTACAAGCTGGGCATGAAGAGCACGGTTGCGAACGAGCGTTCCGCGATCGTCGTGGCGGAAGTCCACAACATGGTGATCGGCATGCTGGTCGACCGCGTGTCGGACATCCTCACCATCCCGTCCAGCCAGGTCCAGCCGGTTCCGGAAATCTCCGCCTCGTTCGACAAGTCCTTCTCCGAAGGCATTATCGCCAACGAGAACGGCATGATCTGCTTCCTGAACCTCTCCAAGATGTTCAAGGGCTCTGAGATCGAGGAAATCGCTGCCTGAACGGCACGCGACGACGACAGTTCGAACAAGGCAGCGCGACCCCGCGCTGCCTTGTTTGCGTTATGGGTGTCCGGCTGCCCCACGTCTCTAGTTGATCGTCAATGCGTCCTGCCGTACCAGACGCTCCGATGATCGTCGGCACCCACCCAAGGAGGTTTCATGCGCCTGCTTCTCATCCATACCGGCGGCACGATCGGCATGGCGCCCGGCCCCTCGGGTCTTTCACCCATGGATGGTCTGGTCGAGGCGGCGCTCTCCGAACGGCTGCCGCCGGGGATCGCGCCCAGCACCCACATCTTTGCCCCGCTTCTCGACAGTTCGGACGTCGGCCCGGCCCACTGGAACGAGATGCTTGCGGTGATCCGCGCCCATCCGGACGTGCCGGTGATCGTCACCCACGGCACCGACACGATGGCCTTTACCGGCGCCGCCCTGTCGCAGGCGCTGGCCGGCGAGGCGCGCCGGGTGATCCTCTGCGGCTCGATGATCCCGCTCGGCGGTGACGGCGATGCTGAAGGCAATCTCGCGCTTGCCATCGAGGCAGCCCTTGGGCCTGCCGAAGAGGGTGTCTGGCTGGCCTTTGCCGGCCGCCTGATGCCCGCCGCCGGGCTGGTGAAGCGCGACAGCCACGCCGCCGATGCCTTCCGCTCTCTCCCGCAGCCGAAATGCCAGTCGCCGCTTCGACGCTTCTTCGCGCCGCGCCGGCTTGCGGTGCTGACGCTGACGCCGGGCCTGCCGCCGGCTTTCCTGCGCTCCGCCCTCTCGACGCTCGAGGGCGCGGTTCTGCGCGTGTTCGGATCGGGAACGATGATGGACGACCGGGAGCTTCTGGACGTGCTCACCGGGGCGGTGCGCGCCGGACAGAGGATCCGCGCCGTCAGCCAGTGCGAGACCGGCGGGCTGGAGCCCGGCGTCTATCAGGCGAGTGCCGGGTTGTGGAGCACAGGCATCGAGAACGGCGGCAACGAGACCCCGGAAGCGGCGCTCATCCATCTCTGGCTGAACTAGGCTCCTTAACGCAGGAAGCCGGCACGCGGCTGGCTTCCAAGAGCAATGACGGGTTTGGCTTGTCAGCCGAACAGCACCATGCTGCTTCTCAGCGTCACCCACACACCCCAGAGCAGCGGGATGCCGACAACGGCCCAGGCGAGTGCCGCCTTGGCATCGAAGCCGCCGGTACCGATGCCGAAGGAGCCGGTCGGGCCCGCATCGGCTGCCGCACTCTTTGCCTGCAGCGCCGCCACTTCCTGATCCGACATGAACCACTTGTCCGACAGCGGCCTGACCAGCGCGTTGGCGACGAGGCCGAGCGCCAGCATGCCGGCCAGGATGTACATGGTGCCCGTATAGAGCGACGGTCCCGGCGCGACGCCAGCGGAGATCTGCGCCTCGCGGATGTAGTTGACGACCACCGGACCGACGATGCCGGCGGTTGCCCAGGCGGTCAGCAGCCGGCCATGGATGGCGCCGACGAACTGGGTGCCGAAGATATCCGCAAGATAGGCGGGGATGGTGGCAAAACCGCCGCCATACATCGACAGGATGATGCCGAAGGCGAGCACGAACAGCGCCTTCGAGCCAAGACCGGCAAGCGTCGGGGCAAGCGCGTACATGACGATGCCGAGAATGAAGAAGCAGTAATAGGTGTTCTTGCGGCCGATCCTGTCGGACATCGACGCCCAGAAGAACCGCCCGCCGATGTTGAACAGCGACAGGAGCCCGGTGAAGCCCGCGGCAATCGCGGCAATCTGCGCCTTCTGGCCGACATCGAGCTGGCTGAAGGTGAGATCCGGCAGGCCGATCAGCGAGCCGGCGAAAATTTCCTGCAGCATCGGCGAGGCAACGCCGATGACGCCGATACCGGCCGAGACGTTGAGGCACAGCACCGCCCAGATGAGCCAGAACTGCGGCGTCTTGTGCGCATCGCGCAGATGCACGTGGCGCGTGGTGATCATCGTGCTCTTGGATGCCGGCGGCACCCAGCCTTCCGGACGCCAGCCGGCGGGCGGAATGCGATAGCCGAACGCGCCGCCCATCATGAACACGAAGTAGATGAGCGCCATGACCACGAAGGTCTGCCAGACGCCGACCGATACGTCGGTCTTGAAATAGGTCATCAGCAGGTTGGCGAGCGGCGCACCGATCATTGCACCGCCGCCGAAGCCCATGATGGCCATGCCGGTGGCCATGCCGCGCCGGTCGGGGAACCACTTGATCAGCGTCGAGACCGGCGAGATGTAGCCGAGCCCGAGGCCGATGCCGCCGATGACGCCGGCGCCAATCCACATCAGCCACAGCTGGTGGGTCATGACGCCGATGGCGGCGACGAGAATACCGCCGCACCAGCAGCAGGCGGAGACGAAGCCCGCCTTGCGCGGGCCGACCCGCTCCAGCCAGCCGCCCCAGATGGCCGCCGAGCAGCCGAGCAGCACGAAGAACAGCGTATAGATCCAGCCGAGATCCGCGACGCGCCAGTTGCAGGCGGTGGTGAACAGGGCACCGGCCAGCGTCAGGCCGCTGCAGCTCGGATCGGTGGACGGCAGCGCCCGGCTGAGCGGCAGCCAGAACACGCTGAAGCCGTAGGCCATGCCGATGCAGAGATGGATGGCTAATGCCGCCGGCGGCACGAGCCAGCGGTTGAAGCCCGGTTGCGCGATAATCCTCTCGCGGTCGAGGATACCGGCACCGGCCAGCCCCTCGTCAGTCACGCCTGCTACTGCCATCGACAATATCTCCCTCTGAAACCTCTGGTGATCGGATCCGTTCGCGCTGTCACCCCGACAGCACCGGCGGGATCAGTCCGTCCTTTCCGGAACGCTTGGTTCCGACAAGGATTCTCCACTCGCCGGACCGTGTCCGCCGGGCGCTCCCGCCGCGGCATCGGCACCGACGCCGACCGCGCCGCTATTGCCTTCGCCGGGCCGTTTGATCTTGGGGGCGGCGCTGACGACCAGTGGCAGAAAGCCGCCGGTGCCGCCATCCATCATCTCGAAGAAGCGGCGTCGCATGCGCGGCTCCCAGAACTTGTTGATGTGCGTCGCGATGCCATCGGTGCGCACCGCTTCCGGCTGCGAGGCGAAGAAGGTGGCGATCTGGTTGGCCATGCGCACGAGCTTTTCGTCGACGTGATCATGCGACATTGGAAATCCCTCCCGCCGTCAGCCGGTCGGCCCGGGTGAAGACGTCGAAATCATCATCGCGGGCGATGCCGATCAGCGTCATGCCGGCAGCCTTGGCGGTCTGGATGGCAAGCGTCGTCGGCGCCGAGATGGCCGCCAGCACCGGACTGCCGAGGATTGCCGCCTTCTGCACCATTTCCACCGACAGCCGGCTGGTGACGACGACGATGCCCGCCGTCGGCTCCCAGCCGCCGAGCAGCACCGCGCCGACCAGCTTGTCGAGCGCATTGTGGCGGCCGACATCCTCGCGGATCGCCACCAGGCCTTCACCGGGAAGGTAGAAGCCCGCACCATGCACGGCGCGCGTTTCCCGATTGAGTTTCTGCCCGTCGCCCAGCAGCCGCATGGCCTCGGCGATCTCGGCGCCTGAAAACTTGAAATTGCAGTCGCGGATATGCGGCACCTCGCGGGTCGCCTGCTCGATCGATTCGATGCCGCAGAGGCCGCAGCCGACCGGGCCTGCCATGCGCCGCCGCCGCGAGGTCAACGCCTCGGCCGTCGCATCCTTCAGCGTCACCTGCACGTCGATGCCGTCGCCGGCCTCGATCGGCTCGACGGCGAGGATCTCCTCCGGGCAGCGGATGATGCCTTCGGCCATCGAGAAGCCGACGGCGAAATCGTCGAGGTCGGCGGGCGTCGCCATCATCACCGCATGGGTAGAGCCGCCGTAGGACATGGCGATCGCCACCTCTTCGGCGACCGGGCGCGTCGCAGTGCGCAGGCTGCCGTTCCGGAACTGCATTTCCGGGACGGTTCGGAAGGGCGGCATCATTCAGCAAGCTCCGTCAAATTCTGTCGTCCCTCAACACAATGGCAGGACCCGCCTGGCTCATTCCGCCGCCTCCAGCCTGGCTGCAATACGCCGCGAACGCCGGCCCAGTTCCTCGTACTCCTCCTGCCATTCGCTCGGACCATTGGAAGGCGAGATCTGCACCGCGGTTACCTTGTACTCCGGACAGTTGGTTGCCCAGTCGGAAAAATCAGTGGTGATCACATTTGCCTGTGTATTGGGGTGGTGGAAGGTGGTGTAGACGACGCCCGGCGCGACGCGGTCGGTGATCAGCGCCCTCAGCGTCGTATCGCCCGAGCGGCTGGCAAGCTTGACCCAGTCGCCATCCTTGATGCCGCGCTGTTCGGCATCGTGCGGATGGATCTCCAGCATGTCCTCCTGGTGCCAGACGACGTTTTCGGTGCGCCGGGTCTGGGCCCCGACATTGTACTGGCTGAGGATGCGGCCGGTGGTCAGCAGCAGCGGGAAGCGCGGCCCGGTGCGCTCGTCAGTCGCGACGTACTCCGTGCGTATGAACTTACCCTTGCCGCGCACGAAACCGTCGACATGCATGATCGGCGAACCGACCGGGAATTTCTCGTTGCAGGGCCACTGCACCGAGCCCATCTTCTCCAGGTAATCGTAGGAGACGCCGGCAAAGCTCGGCGTGGTGGCGGCGATCTCGTCCATCACCTGCGACGGGTGGGTGTAGTTCCAGTTGAGCCCCATGGCCTGCGCCAGCTTCTGCGTCACCTCCCAGTCGGCATAGCCGTTCTTCGGCGTCATCACCTTGCGGACGCGGTTGATGCGCCGCTCGGCATTGGTGAAGGTGCCGTCCTTCTCGAGGAAGGTCGAGCCCGGCAGGAAGACATGCGCGTAGTTGGCGGTCTCGTTGAGGAAGAGATCGTGGACGACGACGCATTCCATGGCGGCGAGCCCGGCCGAGACATGCTTGGTGTCCGGATCCGACTGCAGGATGTCCTCGCCCTGGATGTAGATGCCCTTGAACGTGCCTTCGACGGCGGCATCCAGCATGTTGGGGATGCGCAGGCCCGGCTCGCTGGCAAGCGTCACGCCCCACAGCTTCTCAAACGTCTCGCGGGTCGCATCGTCGGAGATGTGTCGATAGCCCGGCAGCTCGTGCGGGAAGGAGCCCATGTCGCAGGAGCCCTGGACGTTGTTCTGGCCGCGCAGGGGGTTCACGCCGACGCCGGGCCGGCCGATATTGCCGGTGACCATGGCAAGGTTGGCAATCGCCATCACCGTCGTCGAGCCCTGGCTGTGCTCCGTGACGCCGAGGCCGTAATAGATCGCGCCATTGCCGCCGGTGGCAAACAGCCGCGCCGCGCCGCGCAGGTCGGCCGCCGGTACGCCGGTGAACTTTTCGGTCTCCTCCGGGCTGTGCTGCGGCTCGGCGACGAAGGCGGCCCAGTCCTCGAACTCCGACCAGTCGCAGCGCTCACGGATGAACGCCTCGTTGGCAAGGCCCTCGGTGACGATCACGTGGGCGAGCGCCGTCATCACCGCAACATTAGTGCCGGGCAGCAGCGGCAGGTGGAACGAGGCCTCGACATGCGGCGTGCGCACGAGATCGATACGGCGCGGATCGATGACGATGAGCTTTGCCCCCTGCCGCAGCCGCTTCTTCAGCCGCGATCCGAACACCGGATGGCCATCGGTGGGATTGGCGCCGATCACCACCACGACGTCCGAATGCTCGACGCTGTCGAAATTCTGGGTACCGGCCGAAGTGCCGAACGCCTGGCCGAGACCGTAGCCGGTCGGCGAATGGCAGACGCGGGCGCAGGTATCGACATTGTTGTTGCCGAAACCGGCGCGGATCAGCTTCTGGACGAGGTAGGTCTCCTCGTTGGTGCAGCGCGACGAGGTGATGCCGCCGATCGAGTCGCGGCCATACTGGTACTGGATGCGGCGGAACTGCGAGGCGACATAGGCATAGGCCTCTTCCCAGCTGACCTCGCGCCACGGATCGGCAATGTTTTCGCGGATCATCGGATTGAGGATGCGGTCCTTGTGGCTTGCGTAACCATAGGCGAACCGACCCTTGACGCAGGAATGGCCGCGATTGGCCTGGCCATCCTTGAACGGCACCATGCGCACCAGCTCCTCGCCGCGCATCTCCGCCTTGAACGAGCAGCCGACGCCGCAATAGGCGCAGGTGGTGACCGCCGAATGCTCCGGCTGGCCGATGGCGATCACCGACTTTTCGGTAAGCGTCGCCGTCGGGCAGGCCTGCACGCAGGCGCCGCAGGAGACGCACTCGCTGTCGCGGAAATGCTCGTGGGCACCGGGGGACACCCGGCTTTCGAAGCCGCGGCCCTCGATCGTCAGCGCGAAGGTACCCTGCACCTCTTCGCAGGCCCGCACGCAGCGCGAACAGACGATGCATTTCGACGGGTCATAGGTGAAGTAGGGATTGCTCTCGTCCTTCGGCATCCACTTGGCGTTGATCGCGCCCTCGCTGCGGGCCTTCACATGGTTGTCGCCCTCGTAGCCGTAGCGCACGTCGCGCAGGCCGACGGCGCCGGCCATGTCCTGCAGCTCGCAGTCGCCGTTGGCGGCGCAGGTGAGACAATCGAGCGGGTGGTCGGAAATGTAGAGCTCCATCACCCCCTTGCGGATCTGCTTCAGGCGCTCCGTCTGGGTGTGGACGACGAGGCCGGGGGCGACCGGCGTGGTGCAGGAGGCCGGCGTGCCGTTACGGCCCTCGACCTCCACCAGACAGAGGCGGCAGGAGCCGAAGGCATCGACCATGTCGGTGGCGCAGAGTTTGGGCACCTGAATGCCGGCCTCCCGGGAGGCGCGCATGATCGACGTGCCGGCGGGCACGGTTACGGCGCGGCCGTCGATGGTCAGCGTCACGGTCTCCGCGGATTTCGAGGCGGGCGTGCCGTAGTCGATTTCATGAACGAGGGACATTGCGCTTACCTTTCCGCCGTCATCCTCGGGCTTGTCCCGAGGATCTGCTGCGTCTGAATTTCGGGTATCAGTTCAGCAATGAATGTCGCCCGCATGGCAATGTCGGTAGATCCTCGGGACAAGCCCGAGGATGACGAGCACGAACCGTCACTCATTCGGCTGCCTCCACCATCGGCACCGGCGCGAAATCCTGCGGGAAATGCGTGAGCGCGCTCATGACCGGATAGGGGGTGAAGCCGCCGAGCGCGCAGAGCGAGCCGAACTTCATCGTGTTGCAGAGATCCTCCAGCAGCGCCCGGTTCTGTTCCGGTTCGATGCCGCTCGAGATCCTGTCGACCACTTCGACGCCGCGCGTCGAGCCGATGCGGCAAGGCGTGCACTTGCCGCAGCTTTCGACGGCGCAGAATTCCATGGCGAAGCGGGCCTGCTTCAGCATGTCGGCAGTATCGTCGAAGACCACCACACCCGCATGGCCGATCAGTCCGCCGGCGAGAGCGAAGGCCTCGTAGTCGAAGCTTGTCGAAAACAGCGAGACGGGGAAGTAGGCGCCGAGCGGACCGCCCACCTGCACCGCCTTGACCGGCCGACCGGTGAGCGTGCCGCCGCCGATGTCGTTTACCAGTTCGCCGAGCGTCAGTCCGAACGCCGTTTCGTATAATCCGCCGTGCCGGATGTTGCCGGCCAGCTGGATGGGGATCGTGCCCTTCGAGCGACCGACGCCGAAATCGCGGTAGAAGGACGCGCCGCGGTCCATGATGATCGGCACAGACGCCAGCGACATGACGTTGTTGACGACGGTCGGCTTGCCGAACAGGCCCTGCAATGCCGGAAGCGGCGGCTTCGCACGCACCACGCCGCGCTTGCCCTCCAGCGAATTCAGCAGCGAGGTTTCCTCGCCGCAGACATAGGCACCGGCGCCGACGCGCACCTCCATGTCGAAGGCATGCTGAGAACCGAGCACCGAGGGACCGAGAATGCCATCGCGCCGGGCGAGCTCGATCGCCTCGTTCATCACCGCGATGGCCTGCGGATATTCCGAGCGGGTGTAGACATAGCCCTTCGTCGCGCCGACGGCGATACCGGCGATCGCCATGCCTTCGATCAGCACGAAGGGATCGCCTTCCATGATCATCCGGTCGGCGAACGTGCCGCTGTCGCCCTCATCGGCATTGCAGACGATGTACTTCTGGTCGGCCACGGCATCGGCGACCGTCTTCCACTTGATGCCGGTCGGGAAGCCGGCGCCACCGCGACCGCGCAAGCCGCTCTCCGTCACCTCGGCGACAATCTCTGCCGATGTCATGCGCAGCGAAGCCTGGAGACCGATCAGGCCGCCATAGCGCCGGTAATCGGCAAGCGACAGCGGATCGGTGATGCCGCAGCGCGCGAAGGTCAGCCGCGTCTGGCTCTTGAGGAAGGGGATCTCGCGGGTCAGTCCGTGAGAGAGGGGATGCCGGCCACCGGCAAGGAAATCGGCGCCGAACAGCGACGGCACGTCGGATGCCCTGACCGGGCCATAGGCGACGCGGCCGTCTATCGTTTCGACCTCGACCAGCACTTCCAGCCACAGCATGCCGTGCGAGCCGTTGCGGACCACCGTCACGTCGAGACCACGGGCCGTCGCCTCGCGCTCGATGGCCGCGGCGACACGGTCTGCGCCAACGGCGAGTGCGGCGGAATCGCGGGGAACGAAAACGGTGACGCTCATCGGCGAACCTCCGCAACGATGTCGGTCAGACAGTCCTCGTCGAGCCGGCCATACAGCGTCCCGTCGAGCATGGCGGCCGGCGCCGTGGCGCAGAGGCCGAGACAGTAGACGGGTTCGAGCGTGACGGAGCCGTCGCTTGCGGTTTCGTGCCAGTCGATGCCGAGCCTTGCCTTGAGACCGTCGGCCAGCTGCTCGCAGCCCATCGCCTGGCAGGCCTCGGCGCGACAGATCTTCAGGACATGGCGGCCGGCCGGATGATCCCGGCAGTCGTGATAAAAGCTGACGACGCCGTGAACCTCGGCGCGCGACAGGTTCAGCGCCTGGGCGATCACCTGCTTGGCACCTTCGGGGATGAAGCCGAATTCCGCCTGCACCTTGTGAAGGATCGGCAGCATCGGCCCTTCAAGATGGCGACAGTCATCGATGATCGAAAGGATCCGGGTTGCCTCATCCACCGCAACCGCGCGAATATTCATCAGGTCAGTCCTCCCAAACCGACGCAGATCCGTCCTCACCGGACCCGCTTGAGGGTAGACTGACGCTCAACCCACGGTTAGGTCAATAACGGTGTGCCGTGGGTCGATAGGATATTTCTATCGAAGTCGGCCGCCGCGGCCCGTGCCCGCGCCTCGTGCAGCAACGCCGAAACCAGCGGGGTGTGCGGTTCGCGATGGGTGGCGACCAGACCGACGAGATGCTCGGCTTCCGGCTGGGCGATCGGGATCATCCGGATCTGCTCAGGAAAGCCGAATGATTCCGCGACGTTGCGCGGCATGATCGACGCCCACTGGCCGGTGCGGATATGTGAAAACAGGACGATCATCGAATTGGATTCAAGCGTCGGCTTGGCCCATACACCGGCCTCTGCCATGTGCTTGTTGATGATCCGGCGGTTCTGCATGTCCGGCGTCAATAGGCAAAGCCGAAGATTGGAAACCTCCTTCCAGGACACCTCGCCACGATCGGCAAGCGGCGTTCCGGCAGCGGCGATCAGGTGATACCGCTCCGAATAGAGCGGCACCGTCGTCACGCGCCCCAGCGGTTCGTTGTCGAGATAGGTGATGCCGGCATCGATCTCCAGGTTTTCCAGCTGGCTCAGCACCTGCAGCGAGGTGCGCGAGGTGACGGAGAAGGTCACCGCCGGATGGCGCGCCTGGAACGGCTCGGTCAGACGCGGCACCATGGCAAGTGCCGTCGGGATGACGGCAATGCGCATGTGGCCCGCGAGCCCCTTGCGGGCCGCCCGCATCTCCTCGCGCATGGTGCGCGTATCGCCGACGATGCGGCGCGCCCATTCGAGCACCCGCTGGCCCTCCGGCGTCAGCCCCTGGAAGCGCGAGCCGCGCACCACCAGCACAACGCCGAGCTGATCCTCCAGCTGGCGGATGGCCGCCGACAGCGTCGGTTGCGAGACGCCGGACTCTTCCGCCGCCCTGCCGAAATGGCCGGTGCCGGCCAGCGTGATGAAGAATTCCAGCTTGTCGATCACCGCGTCCTCCCCCTTTCCCTTGCTCCTTCACGGTTGTCGTCGTTTCTCCCGCCACACGTCAACCTCGCTCGCACGACTGTGGTGCCGGCTCGCGCAGATTTGGGTTTGCCAGGATGGCCCGCTACCCTAGATACTATGATCGCGACGCGGCCGGCCTGCCTGCGCGCCAGACAGAAAACTTGGAAGGCACCGTGAGCGTAAACCAGAGACCTCCTTTCCTGCAGGGTGACGGCAGATCTGCCCAGCTCGTTTCCCAGTTCGACTGGTCGGCCACGCCGCTTGGCCCGATCGAGAGCTGGCCGATCTCGCTGAAGACGGCCGTCGGTACGATCCTCAATTCTTCCTTTCCTTCGGCGGTCACATGGGGCCCGGACCTCACCCTCATATACAACGACCCGTTCCGCGCCATTCTCGGCAACAAGCCGGAAGCGATGGGCAAGCCGTTCGGTGTCGTCTGGGCGGAAGCCTGGGAGGTTATTGGACCGATCGCCGAAAAGGCTCGCGCCGGCGAGGCAACCTTCATCGAGGACTTTCCGCTGACGGTCGACCGCAACGGCTATCCCGAGCAGGCCTTCTTCACCTTCTGCTACAGTCCGCTGCGCGACGACGAGGGCAAGATCGTCGGCATGCTCGATACCGTGATCGAGACGACGAAGCGGGTCGAGACGGAACGCCGCATCCAGCTGATGAATGCGGAGCTGCAGCACCGCATGAAGAACATATTCGCCACCGTCACCTCGATCGTCAGCCAGACGCTGCGTGGCGAGCGGCCCCCTGCGGAGACGCGGCCCCTGCTGCTGCAGCGGCTGGCGGCCCTTGCCGGCGCCCATACCATGATGACCGATACGCCAAAGGGTGACGTGCCGGTGCGCCAGGTTCTGGACACGGTGCTTTCGGTACACCGGGCGGGCGACGAGCGGATCGAAATGAACGGCCCGACCATCGCCGTCGACGAGAAGCAGGCGCTGTCACTGGCGCTGGCGATCAACGAGCTGGCCACCAATGCCTTCAAGTATGGGGCGCTGTCGGCGGATGCAGGCCGCGTTCGCATCACCTGGCAGAAGGCGGGAGAGCAGGGTTTCGACCTGAACTGGGTGGAGACCGGCGGACCGGCGGTACGGCCGCCGGAGCGACGCGGCTTCGGCACGACGCTGATGGAACGCGTCGCGCCGCACGATTTCGGCGGAACAGGCACGCTGACCTATGCGCCGGATGGCCTGCGCTACGCGCTGTCGACACCGAGGCTGAACATTCGCGACCGGGCCTGACGCAGCAGGTCCGGCGAGTGACATGCCGACAAACAGAAACCGCCTGCAACGGAGCGCGTTGCAGGCGGTTTCGTTAGTGGAGATCCTGCATTCGCCCCGGGCAGCGCGACGCGCCTGCACGGATGACTGCCGCGGGCCGGATCAGCCCGGCAGGACGGTGTGGTTGAGATGTGTCAGATCGGCAAGCATATGCTCGAGCTTCGTGCGGTGCTCGTCGGTCGGCGCGTCGGAAATGTCCTGACGCAGCGCTGCAATGCGAGCCTCGAACAGGTCGCGGTTCGTCTCATCCTGCGCCACGGCCGATTCGGCAAGCAGCGTGCAGCTCTTCGGCAGGATGTCGGCGAAACCGCCGAACACGACGTACTTCTTCACCTGACCCGAAACGAGCTTGACGGTCACGACACCCGGCTTGATCGTCGTCATCGTCGGTGCGTGGTTGACCAGCACCGTCATCTCGCCGAGCGTCGCCGGAATCACCACTTCGGATACGTCTTCCGACACGAGCAGGCGCTCCGGCGAGACCAGTTCGAATTTGAAAGCTTCGGCCATGACGGTCAACTTCCTTAAAGTACATTACGCGCGCTGGGGGCTTTGCGTAACCGATGCGGGATTGGCGCGCCGGATCAGATCCCGCGCGCCGTCACTCAGCTGATCAGGCGGCTGCAGCCAGCTTCTTGGCCTTCTCGACCGCTTCCTCGATGGTGCCGACCATGTAGAAGGCAGCTTCCGGAAGGTGGTCGTATTCGCCGTTGACCAGGCCCTTGAAGCCCTTGATCGTGTCTTCGAGAGCAACCAGCTTGCCCGGTGCGCCGGTGAAGATTTCGGCAACGAAGAACGGCTGGGACAGGAAGCGCTCGATCTTACGGGCGCGCGCGACCGTCATCTTGTCTTCTTCCGACAGCTCGTCCATGCCGAGGATGGCGATGATGTCCTGCAGCGACTTGTAGCGCTGCAGCGTCGTCTGGACCTTACGGGCGATCTCGTAGTGCTCTTCGCCGACGATCATCGGGTCGAGCATGCGCGACGTGGAGTCGAGCGGATCCACGGCCGGATAGATGCCCTTTTCGGCGATCGAACGCGACAGCGTCGTCGTCGCATCAAGGTGGGCAAACGATGTTGCCGGCGCCGGGTCGGTCAAGTCGTCGGCGGGCACGTAGATGGCCTGCACGGACGTGATGGAGCCCTTGTTGGTGGTGGTGATGCGTTCCTGCATCTGGCCCATGTCGGTGGCGAGCGTCGGCTGGTAGCCAACGGCCGACGGAATACGGCCGAGAAGAGCCGAGAGTTCCGAACCAGCCTGGGTAAAGCGGAAGATGTTGTCGACGAAGAACAGAACGTCCTGGCCCTTGTCGCGGAAGTCTTCAGCGATGGTGAGACCCGTGAGCGCGACGCGGGCGCGGGCACCCGGAGGCTCGTTCATCTGGCCGTACACGAGGGCTGCCTTGGAGCCTTCGCCGCCGCCGTGCTTGTTGACGCCTGATTCGATCATTTCGTGGTAGAGGTCGTTGCCTTCGCGGGTACGTTCACCCACGCCGGCAAATACCGAGTAACCACCGTGCGCCTTGGCGACGTTGTTGATCAGTTCCATGATCAGAACCGTCTTGCCGACGCCGGCGCCGCCGAACAGGCCGATCTTGCCGCCCTTGGCGTAGGGTGCCAGCAGGTCGACGACCTTGATGCCGGTGACAAGGATCTGACCTTCGGTCGACTGCTCGACGAAAGCCGGTGCTTCCTGATGGATCGCGCGCTTGTAGGGCGTGACCAGCGGGCCGGCTTCGTCGACCGGCTCGCCGATGACGTTCATGATGCGGCCGAGCGTCTCGACGCCGACCGGAACGGAGATTGCAGCGCCGGTGTCGGTGACCGACTGGCCACGAACGAGACCTTCGGTCGAGTCCATAGCGATGGTGCGAACCTGATTTTCACCGAGGTGCTGCGCGACTTCGAGAACCAGGCGGTTGCCGTTGTTCTCGGTCTCAAGCGCGTTCAGAATTGCAGGCAGTTCGCCGTCGAATGCGACGTCGACGACAGCGCCGATAACCTGGGTCACTTTGCCGAGGGACGAGCCCGTTGCGGTAGCCATGATACTTACCCTCTTTCTTTACTTCAGAGCGCTTCCGCGCCCGAAATGATTTCAATGAGTTCCTTGGTGATCTGTGCCTGACGCTGACGGTTGTAGGATAACGTCAGCTTGTTGATCATGTCACCGGCATTGCGCGTCGCGTTGTCCATTGCGGACATCTGCGCGCCATAGAAGGAAGCGTTGTTTTCGAGCAGTGCACGGAAGATCTGCACTGCGATGTTCTTCGGCAGCAGGTCGTCGAGGATTTCTTCCTCGCTCGGCTCGTATTCGTAGAGCGCCGAGGAACCTGTGGCGGCCTCGGTGGTCTCGAAGGTTGCCGGGATGATCTGCTTGGCCGTCGGGACCTGGCTGATGACCGACTGGAAGCGCGCATAGAACAGCGTCGCAACGTCGAACTCGCCGGCATTGTAGAGAGCCAGAACCTTCAGCGCGACTTCGTCGGCCTGGGCGAAACCAAGCTGCTTGACCTCGCGGAACGTCACGTAATCGACGATGTTGTCGCGGAACGTGCGGCGCAGGATGTCATTGCCCTTGCGGCCGACGGTCAGGATCTTGACCGTCTTGCCCTGGGCAATCAGCTTCAGCGCGTGGTCGCGGGCCATGCGGATGATCGAGGAGTTGAAGCCCCCGGCCAAGCCGCGTTCGCCGGTCGCCACGACCAGCAGGTGAACCTGGTCCTTGCCCGTGCCCGACAGCAGCAGCGGCGCTTCGACGTTGCCGGCATTGGCAGCCGCGAGGCTTCCGAGCACGGCATTCATCCGCTCGGCGTAGGGACGGGCGGCTTCCGCCGCCTCCTGCGCGCGGCGCAGCTTTGCAGCAGCGACCATCTTCATCGCTCTGGTAATCTTCTGCGTCGCCTTGACGGAGGCGATCCGGCTTTTCAGATCCTTAAGTGAAGGCATCCGTTATCGGTCCTCGAGCTTGATCCGTTTTCAGGCGAAAGACTTGGCGAACGAATCGAGCGCTGCCTTGAGCTTTGCCTTCGTGTCGTCGGAAACCTGCTTCTCGGTGCGGATTGCCTCGAGAACGCCGTTGCCTTCGGTGCGCAGGTAGTTGAGCAGACCCTGCTCGAACTTGCCGACCTGATCGACGGGGATCTTGTCGAGGTAGCCGTTGACGCCAGCGAAGATCACCGAAACCTGCTCTTCCGTCTTCAGCGGCGAGAACTGCGGCTGCTTCAGGAGTTCCGTCAGGCGTGCGCCGCGGTTCAAGAGGCGCTGCGTCGAGGCGTCGAGGTCGGAGCCGAACTGGGCGAATGCCGCCATTTCGCGGTACTGCGCAAGCTCGCCCTTGATCGAGCCAGCAACCTGCTTCATCGCCTTGACCTGAGCGGCCGAGCCGACGCGCGATACCGACAGACCGACGTTAACGGCCGGACGGATACCCTGGTAGAACAGGTCGGTTTCGAGGAAGATCTGGCCGTCGGTGATCGAGATCACGTTGGTCGGAATGAAGGCCGACACGTCGTTGCCCTGGGTTTCGATGACCGGCAGTGCCGTCAGCGAGCCGGAGCCGCGCTCGTCGGAAAGCTTTGCAGCGCGCTCGAGGAGACGCGAGTGCAGGTAGAAGACGTCGCCCGGATAGGCTTCGCGGCCCGGCGGGCGGCGCAGCAGCAGCGACATCTGGCGGTAGGCGACAGCCTGCTTGGACAGATCGTCATAGGCGATCAGCGCGTGCTGGCCGTTGTCGCGGAAGTATTCACCCATCGCGCAGCCGGCGAACGGTGCGAGATACTGCATCGGAGCCGGATCGGACGCCGTTGCCGCAACGATGATCGAGTACTGCAGTGCGCCGCGCTCTTCCAGAACCTTGACGAACTGGGCAACCGTCGAGCGCTTCTGGCCGATGGCCACGTAGACGCAGAACAGCTTCTCGTTCTCAGGGCCGTTGTCGTGGATGGCCTTCTGGTTGAGGATCGTGTCGAGAATGATGGCGGTCTTGCCGGTCTGACGGTCGCCGATGACAAGCTCGCGCTGGCCGCGGCCAACCGGGATCAGGGCGTCGATGGCCTTGAGGCCCGTCGACATCGGCTCATGCACCGACTTGCGCGGGATGATGCCGGGAGCCTTCACGTCGACGCGCGAACGACGCGTCGTGGCGATCGGGCCCTTGCCGTCGATCGGGTTGCCGAGCGCGTCGACGACGCGGCCGAGCAGTTCCGGACCAACCGGCACGTCGACGATGGCGCCGGTGCGCTTGACGGTGTCGCCTTCCTTGATGTCGCGGTCGGATCCGAAGATAACGACGCCGACATTGTCGGATTCAAGGTTGAGCGCCATGCCGCGGATGCCGCCCGGGAACTCGACCATTTCACCGGCCTGGACATTGTCGAGACCGTAGACGCGAGCGATACCGTCGCCGACGGACAGGACCTGACCGACTTCCGAAACTTCGGCATCCTGGCCGAAGTTCTTGATCTGATCCTTGAGAATTGCGGAAATTTCCGCTGCACGGATATCCATCAGCCGACCTCTTTCAATGCAAGCTTAAGAGTGGAAAGTTTGGTGCGAAGGGAACTGTCGATCTGGCGCGACCCCACCTTGACGATCAGGCCACCGAGAATGGTGGGGTCGACCGTCATGGCAATCGTGACGTCCTTACCGGTGACGCCCTTCAGCGCCGACTTCAATTCTTGTTCCTGCGCTGCAGACAGCGCATGGGCCGAGACGACCTCGGCGGTAACTTCATCCCGGTGACGGGCAACGATATCGCGGAATGCGCGGATCATGCCGGGCAACGCAAACAGACGGCGATTGCCGGCGACGACCTTGAGGAAGTTCGCAACGACGCCGCGGACACCGGCCTTGTCCGCCAGCGCAGCCACGGCACGCGCCTGATCTGCGGACGAAAAGACAGGGCTGGCGATGAGACGCTTGAGATCATCACTCTCGTCGATCATTGCCTGAAAACGGTCAAGATCGGCGCGCACCTGATCGACGGCATTCGCTTCGAGCGCCAGCTCGAAAAGCGAGGATGCGTAACGATCGGCCACGCTGGAAGTCTGATGGGATGTGTCTGCCACGGGCACAAATTCCCTGATTATCACCCAATCGCGGAGCCTGCTTTCCCAAGTCAGACAAGCGGTTGAATATGCTTCTATTTCTCGAATTCGACCGAGGTCAGCCCCAGGCGTTTTTTCGAAATTCGCGGTTCGTCTAGCATAGGACACAGGGACTCGCAACACGCGCAGCCCCGGAAAGAGCCTTATCTGCAAGGGCTTGAAACGATTTTGTCTCAATCCGTGAAGAAATGCGCGGATCGGCCTCCTCCCGGCCTCCTCAGCCTTCAGAAGTAGCCGAACACATAGCCGAGCGGCAAGCACGAAACCACAACCTGAAGCAGCATAAAGCCGATGTTGCGAGGCGTCGCTCCACGATCGGCAAACACCGAGATCAGCCGTCCAAGCGCACCGAGTGCCACCGCGGCACCGACGGCGAGATAGATCCAGTCCTGTGCCAGGAGAAGTGCCGTGCCGCCGAGACCGAGATACATGCCACCGGTCGAGCGCGTCGCGCCGTAGCCCTCCGGCGTCACCACGCCGACCGAGAATCCGGCCGCCTTGAGCGCCGCTGACGGCATCAGAAACAGCACGAGGCCGGCCAGGGCGACAAGCGCTGCGCCGATGAAGGCAAGCTGTTCGGGAAGTTCGCTGGGGAAGTAGAGTTCCATGCCGGATCCTTGGACATGCCGCACGTAAAGTGCGCCGGCCATAGCAGCCGGAGCGTGATTCTCAAAGGAAGCTTTGCGGATCGACGTCGAGCTGCACCTGCACCGTGCCCCGCACTTTCGGCCCGCTGCCGAGCAGCGTGCGCAGATAGGACTGCATGTCGCTGTTGCGCTTGCCATGCACCAGAAGCCGGAAGCGGTGCCGACCGCGCACCAGTGCAAGCGGTGCTTCGGCAGGCCCGAGCACGGCGATGCCGGCGACATGCGGGGCGGCGGCCCGCAGCCCGCGCGCATGGGTTTCGGCATCAGCGCGGCTGTCGGCCGAGACGATGATCGAGGCGAGCCGGCCGAACGGCGGCAGCACGGCCTTTTCCCTCTCGTTGATCTCCCGCTCGTAGAAGGCATAGGCATCGCCCGAGACGATCGCCTGCATCACCGGATGCTGCGGCTGGTAGGTCTGCAGCAGCCCGTGGCTCTTCAGTCCGGTTCGGCCCGCACGGCCGGTCACCTGGCTCAAGAGCTGGAAGGTGCGCTCGGCGGCGCGCGGATCGCCGTTCGCCAGACCGAGATCGGCATCGATGATGCCGACCAGCGTCATCAGCGGGAAATTGTGGCCCTTGGCGACCAGCTGCGTCCCGATGACGATGTCTGCCTCGCCATTGGCGATGGCTTCAAGCTCGATGCGCATGCGCTTCATGCCGCCCAGGAGATCGGACGACATGACGATGGTGCGCGCATCGGGAAAATGCTTCTCCACCTCTTCGGCGATCCGCTCGACGCCAGGGCCGCAGGCGACCAGATGATCCAGCGTGCCGCATTCCGGGCAAGCCTCCGGCGTGCGCTCCGAATGGCCGCACTGATGGCACTGCAGCTGGCTCTTGAAGCGGTGCTCGACAAGCCAGCTCGAACATTGCGGGCACTGGAAGCGATGGCCGCAGACGCGGCAGAGCGTCAGCGGTGCATAGCCGCGGCGATTGAGGAAGAGCAGCGCCTGCTGGCCCTTCTCGATGGTCTTCTTCACCGCCCGCAGCATGACCGGCGACAGGAAGCCGCCGCGTTCGGGGGGATGCCGGCGCATGTCGACGAGATGCAGGTCCGGCATCGCCGCATCGCCGAAGCGGGTCGGCAGGTGGACCATGTGATAGCGGCCGGTCTGGCCGTTGACCTGGCTTTCCACCGACGGCGTCGCCGACACCAGGACCACCGGGAACTGGCCGATGCGGGCGCGCACCACCGCCATGTCGCGGGCATTGTAGAAAACCCGGTCCTCCTGCTTGTAGGCAGGATCGTGCTCCTCGTCGACGACGATGAGGCCCAGCTCCTCGAACGGCAGGAACAGCGCCGAACGGGCGCCGGCGACCACCCTCACCTCGCCGGTCACCACGCCGCGCCAGACCTTTTCGCGCATCCGCGGCGACAGGTCGGAATGCCATTCGGCCGGCTTGGCGCCGAACCGCTCCTGGAACCGGTCGAGGAAGCTGGCGGTCAGGGCGATTTCCGGCAGCAGGATCAGCACCTGTTTGCCGGTGCGCAGCGCTTGCGCAATCGCCTCGAAATACACCTCGGTCTTGCCCGACCCGGTGACGCCGTCGATCAGGGCTGCCGAAAACCCGCCCTCCTGCATCGTCTCGACGATTTCCGAAGCCGCCTGCTTCTGCGGCCCTTCGATGCGCGGTGCGACGTAATCGGGATCGGGGCGCGCCACCACCGGCGGCGGCGGTAGAAAGGTGGTCTCGAAAAGGCCGTGCCGGATGAGGCCGTCGACGACACTCATCGACACACCCGCCGCATGCGAAAGGCCGATGCGCGTCCACACCGCCCCATCCGCCACCCGCTCGAGAACGCGGGCGCGCGCCGGCGTCATCCGGTCCGGTGCGCCGCCCAGAAAGCGCAGCGCCTCGACCATCGGTTCCGGGTCCAGGGCTGCCGGTGCCCGTACCGCCATACGCGCCACCAGACCGGGTGGAGACAGCGTATAGGATGCCACCCAGTCGATGAAGCGGCGCATCTCGCCGGTCAGCGGCGGGCAGTCGAAGACGAGCGTGATCGGCCGGAGCTTTTTCGGGTCGAGCGGCCTGCCGCTGTCGGCGTCCGGGTCGTCCCAGACGACGCCGATGACATGACGCGGCCCGAGCGGAACCTGCACCACCGAACCCGGCTCGACCGCCATGCCTTCCGGCACCGCATAGCTGTACGCTTCCGGCACCGGTAGCGGCACCAGGACGGGAACGGTACGGGTCATCTCGGGCGCTTTGAAAAGCTTGCCGAAGAGGTCGGACGAATCTTTAGCCATTGAGCGGGACCATGCCCCGATGCGGAACAAAAGGGAACCGGAATCAGATCTCGTCGTCCTCGTCGTCGATCACGCCGGTCAGACGCATGCCCTCGATCCAGGTGGCGCCCTCCCGCCGGATGACCCGCTTCGACCGCGTGCCGCAGCGCGCTTCCACCGCCGCGGCCAGCACTTCCGAATGAGTGACGATCCACACCTGGCTGGCGCGCGACGCCTCGGCGATCATGTCTGCCAGCGGCGGCAGCATGTCGGGATGCAGGCTCGCTTCCGGCTCGTTGAGGGCAATCAGCGGCGGCTGCCTGTAGGACATCAACCCGGCCGCCAGGCCGAGGAAGCGCAACTGCCCGTCCGACAGCTCGCGCGGCTGGAAAACCCGGAGCGGAAATTCCGGAAAGACCAGGCCGAACTCGGCATGCTCGCCCGGCTCCGGCACGGAGAGCCTGGCGCCACCGAGGGCAGCGGAGATTGCCCGCGCAAGTTCCACCGTGTCGCCGCGGATGTGCACGAGCGTCGCGAACACGGCAGCCAGATTGCTGCCGTCCTCGTCGAGCAGCGGCGAGGTCACCGCCAGGCAGGGCTGCCTCAGCGGCGAGGCGCGGTCGGTCCGAAAGCCATGGAAGAAGCGCCAGCTGTCGATCATGCGGCGGAAGGTGCCGATCTCCGGATAGTGGCCGGCATCGCCGAGAAGCGCGATGGCGGTCTCGGAAGTCATCGCCTGCTCCGGATATTCCTGCATGCGCCCGGTCGGCCCGCGCACCATGATGCCGGGTCCCGCCCGTTTCATCATGGTCACCGGTCGCGAACCGGTTTCAACCGACAGCTCCTCGGCCTTGACCTGCGGCTCGAAGGCAAATCCGGCTGCCGCCTCGAGCGGCCGCAGTCCGGCCTCGACGCGATAGCGGAAAGTGATGGCGCGCTCCTCGTCCAGCACCTCCACCTCGAACTTGATGCGGAAGTTCTTCTCCGCGCGGCGTTGCCCTGACCACAGCGCCGACGCCATGCCGCCTTCGGCAGCAATCTCGTGTGCCAGCGTGCCGCGCACCGCCGCCTGCACCAGCTGCAGGGCGCGGTAGAGATTGGACTTGCCGACGCCGTTTTCGCCGATGAACAGGTTGACGCCGGCGAGATCCATGCGGATCGCCCGCAGCGAGCGGTAGTTTGCGGCAAACATCGAGCGAAGCAGCATCTGCCATTCCTAGCGCAGGACCGCGGTCGGATGAACCGGGGTCGTTGATCCATGGGCGGATCGCTCAGGCGGCGGTCATCGCCGACGATCCCGGCGGCTGAAACACGGCGTCGCCATCGGCGGCCAGTTCACTCACCGTATGGTGCTCCAGCGCCCTGGTCACCTCTGCTGGATCGCCGTCCAGCTGGTGGGGCAGGATCATCTGGCCGATGGAGAAATCGAAGTGGCCGCCCTTCTTGTTGAGCAGTTCGTAGAACACCGTCATGTCGCGCAGTTCCGTCGACCACTTGGCGAACCAGTAGAACAGGCCGGAATTGCGCGCCGTCAGATGCACCGGCAGGATCGGCAGATTGTACTTGCGCGCCAGCCCGACGGCCGAGGTCTTCCAAGGCCGCTCGTTGAGCCGGCCGTTCTCCCAGTAGGCGATGCGGCCGGAGGGAAAAAGCACCGTCACCTTGCCGGCCTCCACCGCGTGGTTGGTCAGCCGCAGCGTCTCGCGCGCCTTGAGCTTCGACTTGTGCTCCTCGCGCCATTCGACCGGGATGATCATCTCGGAAAACCGCGGATTGACGCGCACCGCATCGCGGTTGGCAAAGAACATCATGTCGGGACGACGTTCCTTGAGGAGATCGAAGACCGCGACGCCGTCGGCAATGCCGGTCGGGTGGTTGCTGACCAGGATGAAGCCGCCCGACGACGGAATGCGCTGCGGGTTGCGCACGCGGATATCGAGCTTCAGCAGGTTGCTCAGGTGCTCGAAGGACTGGAAGCCGGACAGGCTCTCGATGTCGTTGGTGAAGCGGATCGCCCGGCTGTAGCGCAGCAGCGAATACAGGAAAGGCCGCATGACCGGCCACAGCGGATGGTGGACGATGCGCGTGCCGCGCTCGGCAATCAGCGTATCGACGATATGGCCCGGGCTGCCGTGGGATACGAGGGCAATCGCCTCGGCTAATTGCCCGAACGCGGACAAGGCTTCACGGCGCTGCATAAGAACTCCCGCCAAACATGCACAGCTTTATCGCAATCCACTGTGATCGAAACGTGACGGTGCCCTCTTAGCGAATTGGTAACGCCACCGCCATCAATGTGGTGCCTGAGCCCACAAAAACAATGGACCTGGCGTGAACGAGATCCTTATCCTGGCGGCGCCTGACCTGCTGGAGCAGCGGCGGCAATGGCTGGACCAGTTGTCGGGCGAGCGGCGGCTGGCGGCAAACACGCTGCAGGCCTACGAACGGGACACGCGGCAGTTCCTGACCTTCCTGACCACGCATCTTGGCCATCCGCCGGCTCTGTCGCACATCCACACCCTGCGCACCGCCGACCTTCGCGCCTTTCTCGCCAAGCGGCGAAGGGACGGCTCCGGCGCCCGCTCGCTCGGCCGGCATCTGGCAGGCCTGCGGTCGTTCCTGCGCTACCTGGAACGCAAGGGCCTGATCAACGCCGCCGCCGCCGGCGCCATCCGCGCGCCGCGCCAGCCGAAATCGCTGCCCAAGCCGCTCACCGACCGCCAGGCCGTAGAGCTGGTGACCCGCCAGGCGCAGCTCAACGACGAGCCATGGATCGCCGCCCGCGACGCCGCCGTGCTGACGCTGCTCTATGGCTGCGGCCTGCGCATCGCCGAGGCGCTGGACCTGACGCCCGCCGACCTGCCGGGAGATGCCCGTACGCTCAGGGTCACCGGCAAGGGCGGAAAGACGCGGATCGTGCCGGTGCTCGACGTCGTGCCGCGCGCCATCGACGAGTATCGCAAGCTCTGCCCCTACCATCTCGACGACGACCAGCCGCTGTTTCGCGGCGCCCGCGGTGGAAAGCTGCAGCCGGCGATTATCCAGCGCGAGATGCAGAAGCTGCGCGGCGCGATGGGGCTGCCCGACAGCGCCACGCCGCATGCGCTGCGCCACTCCTTCGCGACCCACCTCCTGGCAGGCGGGGGCGACCTGCGCACCATCCAGGAACTGCTCGGCCACGCCAGCCTGTCTACGACGCAGATCTACACCGGCGTCGACCAGGCGCGGCTGCTGGAAGTCTACGACCGCGCCCATCCGCGCGCCTGAGGAACAGGCCGGCAGACACCGCATTAACCATGTTCGTTAAGCCTCTCTGCTCCTCCACAGGGTTAAAGCGATCCCCATGACCCATCGCATCTTCCCCGATCTTCGTTCTGTCCGCCGGGAGCCCGGCGACCAGGCCCTCTGGCTGCTGGCCGCACTGCACGTGCTGGCGTTTCTGACGTTCCTGGTCGTGCTCGGTCTTGCGGTCCCGGCACGCGCGGCGGGCGACACGTGCGACGGAGCCAACATCCTCACCGAGATGAAAGCCCGCGATCCATCCGCCTATGCGGGACTGATGTCGGAAGCGGATCAAGTCGAGAACGGCCGGGGTCTGTTCTGGAAGATCGACCGGCCGGGCCTAGCGCCCTCCTGGCTGCTCGGCACCATGCATGTGACCGATCCGCGGGTGCTCGCCATGCCGAAGGGTGCCGCCGAAGCCCGCGATGCGGCAAAGGTGATCGTCGTTGAATCCGACGAGATCCTCGACGAGAAGCAGGCGATGGCGAAGATGCTCCTCAAGCCCGAGCTGACGATGATGACCGACGGCGCGACGATCCTGTCGTTCCTGTCGCCGCAGGATGCGGCAAAGCTCGAGGCGTCGCTGAAGAAGCGCGGCATTCCGCTTGCCGCCGTCTCGCGCATGCAGCCGTGGATGCTGTCGAGCTTCATCGCCCTGCCGGCCTGTGAGCTTGCCCGCAAGGCCGAGGGCGCCTCCTTCCTCGACAAGCAGATTGCCGAGCAGGCGGTCGCGGCCGGCAAGCCGGTGAAGGGGCTGGAGACGATGCAGGAGCAGCTCTCGGCCATGGCGTCGATCCCGACGGACTTCCACATCAAGTCGCTGATGGAGATGATCGCCATGGGCGACCGGATGGACGACGTGACCGCGACGATGACCGACCTCTATGTGTCCGGTGAAATCGGCATGACCATGCCGATGCTGAAGGCGGTGGCACCGGACGGTACCGAGGGCGAAGGCTATGCCGAGTTCGAGGAGCGCATCGTCACCCGCCGCAACCACACCATGGCCGAGCGCGCTTTGCCGATGCTGAACGAGGGCGGTGCCTTCATCGCCGTCGGTGCGCTGCACCTAGTTGGCAAGGACGGGCTGGTAAGCCTCCTGCGCCAGCAGGGGTTCGCGGTGACGCGGGTCGACTGATCGAAAGGCTGTCAATCCTTTGGCCAGATCGAGCTGTCGATATTCTGACCGGCATAGTAGATACGCAAGATTGTTGTAACGCCGTCCTGCAGGCGGTAGGCAACGATCACCCGCCGCTTCAAAACATGTGTCCGGACGCCCGGAGCCAGATCATTCCGACTGCGCCCACGCTCCGGCATGGCCTCAAGATCATCGCAAAACGACCTAATCCTGCGTACGAAAGCGATGGCCCGCTGTGGGCTGTCCGCAGCGATGAAATGGTAAATCTGTTCGAGATCGGCTTCTGCAACAGGATGAAACAGAACCCGGCTGATCATCCGCGGTCGTTTTTCGTACGGTCGGCATGGAGACGCTCCAGCCGCTCGAAGACCTGCTCGGCCGGCACTCCCGGCCGGGGATCATCAAGCGCCGCCCGGATTCCTCCATCGATGACATGATCAAACCGATCGTTTTCGCGATCCAATGCGCCCAGCGCTGCCTTCACGACGGCTGCCGGCGAGCCGTAAATGCCGCTATCGATATGCGCATCGATCGCATCGATCACCTCGGGGGGAAGCTGAAGGCTGGCTTTCTCGTTCAACGCCGCATCCTCGAATGCAAAAAGGGCAGGACATCATCCTACCCTTTGCACTTTTACGCAATGCGACCAAATCACATGTGGATCGGCTTGAAGAAGGTGGCGAGCGCTGCTTCCTTGACGGCTTCCGACATCGTCGGGTGCGCGTGGCAGGTGCGGCCGAGGTCTTCCGACGAACCGCCGAATTCCATCAGCACCGCGGCCTCGTGGATCATTTCGCCGGCGCCGAAGCCGATGATGTGAACGCCGAGCACGCGGTCGGTATCCTTGTCGGCCAGAACCTTGACGAAACCTTCCGTCGCCAGCATGGCGCGCGCACGGCCATTGGCCATGAACGGGAACTTGCCGACCTTGTAGGCGGTGCCGGCCGACTTCAGCTCTTCCTCGGTCTTGCCGACTGAGGCGACTTCCGGCTGCGTGTAGACGACGCCCGGAATGACGTCGTAGTTCACGTGGCCGTGCTGGCCGGCGAGAATTTCGGCGAGCGCCACGCCCTCGTCTTCCGCCTTGTGGGCAAGCATCGGGCCCTTGACCACGTCGCCGATGGCATAGATGCCCGGGACGTTGGTCGCGTAGTGGCCGTCGATCTCGACGCGGCCGCGGTTGTCGAGCACGACGCCCGCTTCTTCCAGCCCGAGGCCGGCGGTGAACGGCTTGCGGCCGGTGGAGATCAGCACCACGTCGGCATCGACGGTCTGGGCTTCGCCGCCCTTGACCGGCTCGAAGGTGACCTTGGCGCCGGTCTCGGACTTCTCGACGCCGGTGACCTTGGCGCCGAGCTTGAAGTCCATGCCCTGCTTGGCGAGGATGCGCTGGAACTGCTTGGAGACTTCACCGTCCATGCCGCCGAGGATGGTGTCGAGATATTCGACGACGGTGACCTTGGCGCCGAGACGCATCCATACCGAGCCGAGCTCGAGGCCGATCACGCCGCCGCCGACGACCACCATGTGGGCCGGGACCTTTTCAAGCGCGATGCCGCCGGTCGACGAGACGATGACCTTCTCGTCGATCTCGACCTGCACGCCCGGAATGCCGGCAACGTCGGAGCCGGTGGCGATGACGATGTTCTTGGTTTCGAGTTCCTGCGCGGAGCCGTCTTCGGCGGTCACCGAGACCTTGCCGGCGGAGACGATCTTGCCGGTGCCGATGAAGGTCTCGATCTTGTTCTTCTTGAACAGGAAGGCGACGCCGTCGACGTTCGACTTCACCGTCGCGTCCTTATGGCCCATCATCTTCTCGAGGTTGAGCGTGGTGCCGGAGACCTCGACCCCCAGCTCTTCCATGCCGTGCTTGGCGTGGGCGAAGACTTCCGACGCGTGCAGCAGCGCCTTCGACGGGATGCAGCCGACATTGAGACAGGTGCCGCCGAAGGTGGCGCGCTTCTCGACCACGGCAACCTTCATGCCGAGCTGGGCAGCCTTGATTGCGCAGACATAGCCGCCAGGGCCGGTGCCGATAACGATGAGATCATAAGCCATGCAGTTAAGTCCTTTTTAGAAACGTTGCGTTTGCCTGATGTGCCCGGGGCAGTTCAGGCAACCAGGGCGAACATCATGATCAGCAACCCGGCGACGCTCACCAGCCAGACGAGAGAGCGGATATACGGAATGCCGGTGAGATAGAGCGGGATATAGGCGATGCGGGCGATCAGCCACATCCAGGCGCCGCCGATGCCAAGGCCGGACGGATCGCCGATGAAGGCAAGGCCGAGCAGCAGGCCGATGAAGGCCGGATAGGTTTCCTGAAAGTTCTTCGAGGCGCGGGCGGCGCGACCGGCCATCACTCCCGTCGGCTGCTTGTCGGCATCCCGCGGACCGGCGTTCCAGGTCGATCCCAGCTCGCGGGTCGCGAGAATCCCCTGCAAGCCAATATGGAAGAGCAGGATGACAACGCTGAGCGAGAGCAGCACGACAAGATGCGCGGCGTTTGCCGAAATCGGATCCATGCTGCTCTCCTCAGTTCGATGTCACGTGGTTTTTTAGAGATCGAGAACCAGGCGTTCCGGATCTTCCAGGCTTTCCTTGACGCGCACCAGGAAGGTGACGGCTTCCTTGCCGTCGACGATGCGGTGATCGTAGGAGAGCGCCAGGTACATCATCGGACGGATGACGATCTGGCCGCCGACGACAACCGGACGCTCCTGGATCTTGTGCATGCCAAGAATGCCCGACTGCGGTGCGTTGAGGATCGGCGAGGACATCAGCGAGCCGTAGACGCCACCATTGGTGATGGTGAAGGTGCCGCCCTGCATGTCGGCCATGCCGAGCGTGCCGTCGCGGGCAGCCTTGGCGAGACGGCCGAGTTCCTTTTCGACGCCGGCGATCGACAGCTGGTCGGCGTCACGGATGACCGGAACAACGAGACCCTTGTCGGTGCCGACGGCCATGCCGACGTGGCAATAGTTCTTGTAGACGAGATCGGTACCGTCGATCTCGGCGTTGACGGCCGGCAGTTCCTTCAGCGCATGGGTGACGGCCTTGGTGAAGAAGCCCATGAAGCCGAGCTTGACGCCGTGCTTCTTCTCGAACACGTCCTTGTAGCGGTTGCGCAGGTCCATGACCGCCTTCATGTCCACCTCGTTGTAGGTGGTCAGCATGGCAGCCGTGTTCTGGGCGTCCTTGAGGCGCTTGGCGATCGTCTGGCGCAGGCGGGTCATCTTGACGCGCTCTTCGCGCGCCGCATCCTCGGTGGACGACGGAGCGCGCGGTGCGGCCGGAACCGCTGCCGGCGCGGCAGCCGGAGCCGAGGTTCCCTTGGCGACGGCAGCGATCACGTCGCCCTTCAGCACCTGGCCACGCTTGCCTGAGCCGTCGATGTCGGAGGTCGAGAGATTGTTGTCGGCGGCAAGCTTCGCGGCAGCCGGGGCTGGCGGCATCGACGAGCCGGCAGTCGCGTGCGGTGCGGCGGCAGGTGCCGGAGCGGCAGCGGCCGGCGCTGCAGGAGCGGCAGCCGGAGCCGGAGCGGCAGCCGGAGCCGGAGCCGATGCGGACCCGGCGGCGCCTTCGGCGATCTGCCCGAGCAGCGCGCCGAGACCGACCGTATCGCCGGCCTGTGCGACGATTTCCGTCAGCACGCCCGATGCCGGGGCCGGAACTTCGACCGTCACCTTGTCGGTTTCCAGTTCGACGATCGGTTCATCGGCCTTCACCGTGTCGCCGACCTTCTTGAACCAGGTGCCGATGGTTGCCTCGCTGACGGATTCCCCAAGCGTTGGGACGCGGATTTCGGTGGCCATGATCTGTTTCCGTGTTTGTCAGATGTATTTTCGAACGGGTGAAGGGGCGGCTGAAAACTCAGCCGCCGCCAAGCGACTGGAGATCAGCCGCCGAGTGCGTCTTCGAGGAAGGCTTCCAGCTGCGCCAGATGCTTGGACATCAGGCCCGTCGCCGGAGAGGCGGCAGCCGGACGGCCGGTGTAGCGGACGCGCTGGTACTTGGCGTCGATATGCGCCAGCACCCATTCGAGATACGGGTCGATGAACGCCCAGGCACCCATGTTCTTGGGCTCTTCCTGGCACCACACCATTTCCGCATGGCGGAACCGCGACAGCTCGTTGATCAGCGCCTTGGCCGGGAACGGATAGAGCTGTTCCAGACGCAGCAGGTAGATGTCGTCGATGCCGCGCTTTTCGCGCTCTTCCAGAAGGTCGTAGTAGACCTTGCCGGTGCACATCACGACGCGACGGATCTTGGCGTCCTTCTGCAGCTTGATCGGGCCGTCCTTGATGACTTCCGCATCGTCCCAGAGCAGGCGGTGGAACGAGCTTTCGCCCGCCATTTCCGCCAGCGTCGAGGTGGCGCGCTTGTGGCGCAGCAGCGACTTCGGCGTCATCAGGATCAGCGGCTTGCGGAAGTCGCGCTTCATCTGCCGGCGCAGGATGTGGAAGTAGTTGGCCGGCGTCGAGACGTTGGCAACCTGCATGTTGTCTTCGGCGCACATCTGCAGCCAGCGCTCGAGGCGCGCCGACGAATGCTCCGGACCCTGGCCTTCATAGCCGTGCGGCAGAAGGCAGACGAGGCCCGACATGCGCAGCCACTTGCGCTCACCCGACGAGATGAACTGGTCGAAGACGACCTGCGCACCGTTGGCGAAATCGCCGAACTGGGCTTCCCAGAGGGTGAGCGCGTTCGGACGGGCCAGCGAGTAGCCGTATTCGAAGCCGAGCACGGCCTCTTCCGACAGCATCGAGTTGATGACTTCGTAGCGCGCCTGGGTTGGCGACAGGTTGGCAAGCGGAATGTAGCGCTCTTCGGTGTCCTGATCGTAAAGCACCGAGTGACGCTGCGAGAAGGTGCCGCGTTCACAATCCTGGCCGGACAGACGCACCTTGTGGCCGTCGACGGCGAGCGACCCGAAGGCGAAGGCTTCCGCCATCGCCCAGTCGATCCCCTCGCCGGTCTCGACCATCTGCGCGCGGTTGTCCATGAACCGCTTGATGGTTCGGTGAGCGTTGAAGCCGTCCGGAATGGTCGACAGCTTGCGGCCGATTTCCTTGAGGCTCTTCATCGGCACGGCGGTCTTGCCGCGACGCTGCTCGTCGGCGTTATCGGCCGAGCGCAGGCCCGTCCACTGGCCGTCCAGCCAGTCGGCCTTGTTCGGCTTGTAGCTCTGGCCGGCTTCGAATTCCTGTTCCAGATGGGCGCGCCAGTCGGCCTTCAGCTTCTGGTATTCACCGTCGGTGATGACGTTTTCGGCGATCAGACGCTCGGCGTAGAGCTCGGCAACCGGCTTGTGGCCGCGGATGACCTTGTACATCTTCGGCTGCGTGAACGCCGGCTCGTCGCCTTCGTTATGGCCGAAGCGACGGTAGCAGAACATGTCCACGACCACCGGCTTGTGGAACTTCATGCGGAATTCGGTGGCGATCTTGGCGGCGTAGACGACAGCTTCCGGATCGTCGCCGTTGACGTGGAAGATCGGCGCCTCGATCATCTTGGCGACATCCGACGGATAGGGCGACGAACGCGAATAGGCCGGATTGGTGGTGAAGCCGATCTGGTTGTTGATGATGAAATGCAGCGTCCCTGCAACGCGGTGACCGCGCAGGCCCGACAGCCCGAGGATTTCGGCGGTCACGCCCTGGCCGGCGAACGCGGCATCGCCGTGCAGCAGCAGCGGCAGGACCTTGGCGCGTTCCTTCAGCGGGATGACGTCGCCATCCCAGGACTTGGCGATCATGTCCTGCTTGGCGCGGGCCTTGCCCATCACCACCGGGTTGACGATTTCCAGGTGCGACGGGTTGGCGGTCAGCGACAGGTGCACCTTGTTGCCGTCGAACTCGCGGTCCGAGGAGGCGCCGAGGTGGTACTTGACGTCGCCCGAGCCTTCGACTTCGTCGGGCTTGAAGGAGCCGCCCTTGAACTCGTGGAACACCGCGCGATGCGGCTTGTGCATGACGTTGGTCAAGACGTTCAGACGGCCGCGATGGGCCATGCCGAGCACGACTTCTTCCAGTCCGTCCTGGCCGCCGCGCTTGATGATCTGCTCGAGTGCCGGGATCAGCGATTCACCGCCATCGAGACCAAAGCGCTTGGTGCCCTTGTACTTGACGTCGATGAACTGCTCGAAGCCTTCCGACTCGACGAGCTTCTGGAGGATCGCCTTCTTGCCTTCCGGGGTGAACTCGACGCCCTTGCCCGGGCCTTCGATGCGCTCCTGGATCCACGCCTTCTCTTCAGGGTTGGAGATGTGCATGAACTCGACGCCGAGCGTCGAACAGTAGGTGCGCTCGAGAATATCGATCATCTCGCGGACCGACGCGTATTCGAGGCCCAGCACGTTGTCGATGAAGATCTTACGGTCGTAATCGGCCTCGGTGAAGCCGTAGGCGGTCGGCGACAGCTCGTTGTAGTCCTCGACCGGCGCTGCAAGGCCAAGCGGATCGAGCTTGGCATGCAGGTGGCCGCGCATGCGGTAGGCGCGGATCATCATGATGGCGCGCACGCTGTCGCGCGTCGCCTGCAGGACGGCGGTCGGATCGAGCGGCGTGCCGGCAGCAGCAGCGGTGGCCTCGGCCTTCGCCTGAACCTTCTTCTCGATTGCCTTCTCGACGACCGGCCAATTGCCGTCGAGCGCCGAGATCAGCTCGCCGTTGGCCGGGATCGGCCAGTTCTTGCGCTGCCAGGAGGCGCCCTTGGCGGCCTTCTTCACGTCATCCGGATTATCGGCCAGCGCTTTGAAGAAGGACTGCCATTCGGGACCGACGGAATTCGGATCCTCCTCGTAGCGAGCGTAGAGCTGCTCGATATAGGCGGCGTTCGCGCCGTCGAGGAACGAGGTGATGAGAAACTGCTCGTTGGCTTCTTGCCGTGCCATGATGCTTCCGCGGGCTGTAACACCCGCCTCCTGACGTAATTGGGGGCCGGATCTTGGATAAGCGCCGACCGTCGCTTGCAGTGCGTATGCTGCCGTAAGGCCCGCAAAAACCCGGGAGCGGCATGGGCAGGCGGATCCAACCGGATCCGCCTGCCCTGAAAGTGTATCAGCTGACGTGAATGTGGCGTCAGCCCTTCAGAACTTCAACCAGCGTCTTGCCGAGGCGGGCCGGCGAAGGCGACACCTTGATGCCGGCGGCTTCCATGGCGGAGATCTTCGATTCCGCATCGCCCTTGCCACCCGAAACGACGGCGCCGGCATGACCCATGGTGCGGCCCTTCGGCGCGGTGCGGCCGGCGATGAAGCCTGCCATCGGCTTCTTGCGGCCCTTCTTGGCTTCGTCGATGAGGAACTGTGCGGCATCCTCTTCGGCAGAACCGCCGATTTCGCCGATCATGATGATCGACTGGGTGGCTTCGTCGGCGAGGAACATTTCCAGAACGTCGATGAACTCGGTGCCCTTGACCGGGTCGCCGCCGATACCGACGGCGGTCGTCTGGCCGAGGCCTTCGTTCGAGGTCTGGAACACGGCCTCATAGGTCAGCGTGCCGGAGCGCGACACGATGCCGACCGAGCCCTTGCGGAAGATCGAGCCCGGCATGATGCCGATCTTGCATTCTTCCGGCGTCAGGATGCCCGGGCAGTTGGGGCCGAGAAGACGCGACTTCGACTTTTCGAGCCGTGCCTTGACGCGCACCATGTCCATGACCGGGATGCCCTCGGTGATGCAGGTGATGAACGGCACTTCGGCGTCGATCGCTTCGATGATCGCGTCCGCTGCGCCTGCCGGCGGAACGTAGATGACCGAGGCGTCGGCACCCGTGCGTTCCTTGGCTTCGGCGACGGAAGCGAAGATCGGCAGGCTTTCACCCTTCGAGCCGGTCCAGGTTTCGCCACCCTTCTTGGGGTGGATGCCGCCGACCATCTGCGTTGCGTAATAGGCAAGCGCCTGTTCGGTGTGGAAGGTGCCGGTCTTGCCGGTCAGGCCCTGAACCAGGACCTTGGTGTCTTTATTGACGAGAATGGACATTATTTCCGGTCCTTCAAATTAGGCGTTGATCGCAGCGACGATCTTCTTGGCGGCGTCGTCCAAGTCGTCGGCGGCCGTGATCGCAAGGCCCGATTCGTTCAGGATCTTCTTGCCAAGCTCGACATTGGTGCCTTCCAGACGAACGACCAGCGGAACCTTGAGGCCGACTTCCTGGACGGCGGCGACGACGCCTTCAGCGATGACGTCGCACTTCATGATGCCGCCGAAGATGTTGACGAGGATGCCCTCGACCTTCGGGTCTGCGGTGATGATCTTGAAGGCGGCCGCAACCTTCTCCTTGCCGGCGCCACCGCCGACGTCGCAGAAGTTTGCCGGCTCCTTGCCGTACAGCTTGATGATGTCCATCGTCGCCATGGCAAGGCCTGCGCCGTTGACCATGCAGCCGATGTTGCCGTCGAGCGCCACGTAAGCGAGGTCCCACTTGGAGGCTTCGATTTCCTTGGCGTCTTCCTCGGTTTCGTCACGCAGCGCCTTGACGTCGTCGTGGCGGAACATGGCGTTGCCGTCGAACGACACCTTGGCGTCGAGAACGCGCAGGTGATCGTTCTTCATGACGATCAGCGGGTTGATCTCGAGGAGCGCCATGTCCTTCTCGCTGAAGGCCTTGTAGAGGATCGGGAACAGCGACTTGGCATCTTCCGCGGCAGCGCCGGAGAGTTCCAGGGCCTTGGAGATCGCAGCGATGTTGTCGGCCGTGACGCCTACTTCCGGATCGATGGCGATCGTGTGGATCTTTTCCGGCGTGTCGTGGGCGACAGCCTCGATGTCCATGCCACCTTCCGTCGAAACGACGAAGGCGACGCGACCGACCGAACGGTCGACGAGAAGCGAGCAGTAGAGTTCGCGGGAGATGTCGGCGCCGTCTTCGATGTAGAGACGGTTCACCTGCTTGCCGGCCTCACCCGTCTGGGCGGTGACCAGCGTGTTGCCGAACATTTCCTTGGCGTGGCTCTTGGCTTCGTCGATCGAGAAGGCCAGGCGAACGCCGCCCTTGGCATCCGGGCCGAGTTCCTTGAACTTGCCCTTGCCGCGGCCGCCCGCATGGATCTGGCTCTTCACCACGTAGAGCGGGCCGGGCAGCTGCTTTGCGGCAGCTTCGGCTTCTTCCGCGGAAAAGATCGCCACACCTTCGGCGACCGGTGCGCCGTAGCTCTTCAGAAGAGCCTTGGCCTGGTATTCATGGATGTTCATCGTCTGGTCCTTAGGGTCTCGGCCGTATGGCGATTACTTGAGAGCGGGAGCGATGGTCGTGCAGGCTTCGCAGAGGCCGGCAACCGCATCGACGGACTTCTGGAAAGCCGCCTGTTCGTCGCTGTTGAGATCGATTTCGATGATGCGCTCGATGCCGCCGGCGCCGATCACGGTCGGCACACCGACATACATGTCGTTGACGCCGTACTGGCCGGAGAGATAGGCGGCGCAGGGCAGGACGCGCTTCTTGTCCTTGAGGAAGGATTCCGCCATCTCGATCGCCGAGGCGGCCGGGGCGTAATAGGCAGAGCCGGTCTTCAACAGGCCGACGATTTCCGCGCCGCCATCACGGGTGCGCTGGATGATCTGCTCGAGGCGCTCGGCGGTGACCCAGCCCATCTTCACGAGGTCGGTGAGCGGGATGCCGCCGATGGTCGAGTAGCGGGCGAGCGGCACCATGGTATCACCGTGGCCGCCGAGAACGAAGGCGGTGACGTCCTGGACGGACACGTTGAATTCTTCGGAGAGGAAGAGGCGGAAGCGCGAGCTATCCAGTACGCCGGCCATGCCAACGACCATGTTCTTCGGCAGGCCGGAGAACTTCTGCAGCGCCCAGACCATCGCGTCGAGCGGGTTGGTGATGCAGATGACGAAGGCGTTCGGGGCATACTTCTTGATGCCGGCGCCGACCTGTTCCATGACCTTGAGGTTGATGCCGAGCAGGTCGTCGCGGCTCATGCCCGGCTTGCGGGCGACGCCGGCGGTGACGATGCAGACGTCAGCGCCTTCGATGGCTGCGTAATCGCTGGCGCCGGAGAGCTTGGCGTTGAAGCCTTCGACCGGGCCGGACTGAGCAATGTCGAGACCCTTGCCCTGAGGTACGCCGTCGGCGATGTCGAACAGGACGATGTCGCCGAGCTCCTTGAGGCTGGCGAGGTGAGCCAGCGTGCCGCCGATCATGCCGGAACCGATAAGTGCAATCTTTTTGCGAGCCATTGAGAAGCTTCCTCTCCATTCGAATGCATGGCCGGCATGAGACCTGTCGACCGGTAGGGCTTTCGATTAGCCCGGATGCCGTAAAATGGCAAACGATTCTTTGGAAGCTGGAATTTCAATCGGTTAGACTATAAAATTCTTACGTAAACGTAAGAGATTATGTCGCTGAAGTGTCATCCCGGGCGCGCTTCGCCCTGTGCAGTGCGAGATAATCCGGGCTGCGCATCTCGTAGAGGCGGGAGATCGTCCGGTCGAACTCGAAGCCCTCGGTACTACGCTTTTCCGTCAGCAATGCGTCAGGCGTCGCCGCTGCCGAAATGAACAGCCGCACGCTCTTGTCGTAAAATGCATCGACCATGTTGATGAAACGTTTCGTCTGGTTGCGTTTCTCAGGTCCGAGCAACGGCACGCCCTCGACGAACACGACGTCGTAGCGGGCAGCAATCTCCAGGTAGTCGGCAGCGGCAAGCGGCTTGTCGCAGATATCGGCAAAGCCGAAGCGTGCAGCCCGCCCTGCAGCGCAGGGGACGTGAATGCTGCGGCCGTTGCGGGGGATTTCGGCCGGAGCCACCTTTGCCCCGTCAGTCATCTGGTGCCAGGCAGTTTCGAGCGCCACGTCGGCCTTCCCGCCAAGCGGTGACAGGTAGACGGGCAGGCTGGCGAGCTTCTCCATGCGGTAGTCGGTTGGCGAATTCAGCGTCGTCACGTCGACATACTGCGTCATCAGCGTCAGGAACGGCAGGAAGAGCGAGCGGTTGAGGCCGTCGCGGTAGAGGTCGTCGGGCGCCACGTTGGAGGTCGCGACCAGCACGCAGCCGAGCGAGAAGAGTTCGGTGAAAAGCCGCCCGAGGATCATCGCGTCAGCGATGTCGGTGACCGAGAACTCATCGAAGCAGAGGAGCTGCGCCTCGGCGAACAGGTCGGCGGCGACCGGCGGCACCGGATCGGCCTGCTTCGTCTCGCCGGCCTTCAGCTTCTGCCGGTGGGCATGGATGCGGGCATGCACATCCGCCATGAATTCGTGGAAGTGGCAGCGGCGCTTGGCGGCCACCGGAGCCTTGGAGAAGAACATGTCCATCAGCATGGTCTTGCCGCGGCCGACCGAGCCGTAGACATACAGGCCGCGGATACCGTTCTCCGAGCGACGGGCCTTGCGGGCGAACAGCCAGCCGAGGGCGCTGGTCTTCTTCGCCGGCACGCGCTCGCGCAACTGCGCCAGCACATGATCGAGCTTGGCAGCGACGGCCATCTGCGCCTTGTCGAGCTGCAGCGTACCCGCCGCCGTCATGGACGTCAGCTCATCGCTGACGCTGTTGTTGTAGTCCGGGAGTTGTGCCATCGATGAGCCCTATCGGGCGGGCGCGGGAGACGTCCGCTTAGCGGCTGAGGCTGATCGCCTGTCCGGAATTGGTCGTGCCGTCGAAACGTGTCTCGCCGCTCTTGTAGACCCGGCCGATCACGTCGCCGCTGCGGTTCTTGAACTGCACGGTCTTGCCCGACACTTCCCAGGAGCCCATCGCCGTCAACTCGCCGACGCAGCCGCGCGTACCGCCGCGCGATCCGCCGCCGAGATTGGTGAGCGTCAGGAACATGTCGCAGCTGCTGCCGGCATTGTTGACGCGCCAGTTGCCGACCATTGACTCCTTGGTGACATCGAGCGCGGTTGCCGGCGCTTCGCCGCCGCCTGGCGGCAGGGACGCCATCTGCGTGTTACCAGCGGGAGCGGCCGGGAACTGCGACGAACCGGCAGCGCCCGGAGGCGGAAGCTGGTTCGACTGGACCTGAGGAACAGGCTGGGCCTGCAGAGGGGCAGGACCTGGCAGATTGGTGTAGGGATCGCTGGAGGTTCTTTGGCAGCCGGAAAGGGACACCGCAACCAGAACGCCGGTCACCACATATCTCAACTGCATCTTAAAGCTCCCGCTAACCGCTTCCGCACGCACCGCGCGCACGTCTGTCTCTGAATTACCGTCAATAGCCGTTTCAAATCAAGCCATCGATCCGGTCCAGGCCCGCGTTTCGGGCCGCCTCCCGCGCAGATGGCTCACATCTGCGCGAGTTCAAGGGCGGCCGACGGATGTCAGACCCGCCGCTCGATCATCATCTTCTTGATCTCGGCGATTGCCTTGGCCGGATTGAGGCCCTTCGGACAGGTCTGGGCACAGTTCATGATGGTGTGGCAGCGATAGAGGCGGAACGGATCCTCGAGGTCGTCGAGACGCTCGCCCTTGGCTTCGTCTCTGGAGTCGATCAGCCAGCGATAGGCCTGCAGGAGGACTGCCGGACCGAGATAGCGGTCGCCGTTCCACCAGTAGCTGGGACAGGATGCCGAGCAGCAGGCGCACAGGATGCACTCGTAGAGACCGTCGAGCTTCATGCGGTCGTCGTGGCTCTGCTTCCACTCCTTGACCGGCGGCGGCGAGACCGTCTTCAGCCAGGGCTCGATCGAGCGGTGCTGGGCGTAGAAGTTCGTCAGATCCGGCACCAGATCCTTCACCACCGGCATATGCGGCAGAGGATAGACCTTCACGCTGCCCTTCACGTCGTCCATGCCCTTGGTGCAGGCGAGCGTGTTGGATCCGTCGATGTTCATCGCGCACGACCCGCAGATGCCCTCGCGACAGGAGCGACGCAGCGTCAGGGTCGGGTCGATGTTGTTCTTGATGTACAGGAGACCATCGAGAACCATCGGACCGCAATTGTCCACGTCGATGTAGTAGGTATCGATGCGCGGGTTCTCGCCGTCGTCCGGGTTCCAGCGATAGATGCGGTACTCGCGAAGGTTCGTGGCGCCGGCCGGCTTCGGCCAGGTCTTGCCTTCGGTCATCTTGGAGTTTTTCGGGAGAGCAAGTTCAACCATTGCTGGACCTTCGATCATCGGCGGAGACCGCCGTTTTGTTACCTCGGTTATAATCATCCGGCGCCCAGGGCGCCATGGTCGCTTTCACGAGTATATGGGGACGCCCGTCACAGGCTGCCCACAAAAGCGCAAGCCGTTCCATTGCCCGCCGCAGCGCCGTTACCGGACCGCGCATGAAAGAGCCGCCGCGCCTGGCCTGCTTTTCCCCGCGATCTGTCGCGATCACGCTTGCGGCACCCGACTGCATCACCGTCCACGGCGACACGTCCGCCAGCCGCAGCCCGTGCAGGGACGGCGTCCAGAGAAAATCGTCGGCCGGAACGAGCAGCCGGCCAATCCGCGCCAGAAGCTGCTCGGCCGCTGGTCGCGTGAGAAGATAGGCAGCCGCACCCGAACAGGGTCGCAGCGACCGCACCAGACGATGCCCGCCAAGTTCCGCGAGCGGCATGCTCCGTCGCCCGCCCGCGCGATAAATGCCTTCCAGCTTGACGATATCGGCGTCGAAACCCTTCGCCAGCAGCGATCTCAGCGTCGGTTCGAAACCCGGCTGCGGAGCGGCATCATCCTCGAGCACCAGCGCGTGCTGGAAATCGCTTGCGAGAAACTGGCGCCAGGCCATCACATGGCCGGCCAGGCAGGCTTCCTCCGTCAGCATGAACCGGCGGTTGCGGTGCAAGTTCCACCCGAGCCCCTGGCCGTCATCGGCCAAGGCCGTGCCGCGCACCGACAGAACCGCCTGCGGATCGTTTCGCGCATCGACGCCGGCCACCCGGTGGAGCGGCCAGGCGAGGCTGCCGAAGCCGGCCTCGATGGCCGCCCAGCGATCCGGCGACCGGTCGAGGTTGATCGCGAACAGGCCAAGTGGCCTCCCCCCAGGGACGCTTTTACGGGCATCTATGCGGGAGGCCACCATGTTCATCGATCAGTACACGCGGGCCTTCGGCTCGATCTTCACGGGATCGATGCCCTCGGCGATGAGGTCGGTGTGCACCGGCCGGTAGTCGAGCTTGACGTCACCCTCCGGCGACACCCAGGCCAGCGAATGCTTGCGCCAGTTGACGTCGTCTCGGCCGGCGAAAGCGCCTTCGGTGTAATCCTCGCGGGCGTGGCTGCCGCGGCTTTCCTTGCGGGCCTCGGCGCTGAACACCGTGCTGATGGCGTTGGCCATCAGGTTCTGCAGTTCCAGCGTCTCGACGAGGTCGGAGTTCCAGATCATCGACCGGTCGGTGACCTTGATGTCCTTCATCTCGCTCCAGATCGACGACAGCCGCTTGCAGCCCGATTCCAGCGATTCCTGGGTCCGGAAGACGGCGGCGTCTTCCTGCATGGCGCGCTGCATCTTGTCGCGCAGCACCGCGGTCGGCGTGCCGCCCTGGGCGTGACGCAGGCCGTCGAAGCGGTCCATGATCTTGTCGCAGGCAGCGATGTTGAGAGCCGGCACCGGCGATACCCGGTCGATGACCTGGCCGGCGCGGATGGCGGCGGCACGGCCGAAGACCACCAGGTCGATCAGCGAGTTGGAGCCGAGGCGGTTGGCGCCGTGCACCGAGGCGCAGCCGGCTTCGCCGACGGCCATCAGGCCCGGCAGCAAACGCTCCGGGTTCTCGCTGTCGGCGTTCAGCACTTCGCCCCAGTAGTTGGTCGGAATGCCGCCCATGTTGTAGTGGACCGTCGGCAGCACCGGGATCGGCTCGCGCGTCACGTCGACACCAGCAAAGATCTTGGCGCTTTCCGAGATGCCCGGCAGGCGTTCATGCAGAACGGCCGGATCCAGGTGATCCAGATGCAGGAAGATGTGGTCCTTGTTCTTGCCGACGCCGCGACCCTCGCGGATTTCCAGCGTCATGCAGCGCGACACCACGTCACGCGAGGCAAGGTCCTTGGCCGAGGGAGCATAGCGCTCCATGAAGCGCTCGCCTTCGGAATTGACGAGATAGCCGCCTTCGCCGCGCGCGCCCTCGGTGATCAGACAACCTGAGCCGTAGATGCCGGTCGGGTGGAACTGGACGAACTCCATGTCCTGCAGCGGCAGGCCGGCGCGGGCCACCATGCCACCACCGTCGCCGGTGCAGGTATGGGCGGACGTTGCCGAGAAGTAGGCGCGGCCGTAGCCGCCGGTCGCCAGCACCACCATCTTGGCGGCGAAGCGATGGATCGTGCCGTCATCGAGGTTCCAGGCGACGACGCCGGTGCAGCGGCCATCGTCCGACATGATCAGGTCGAGGGCAAAATACTCGATGAAGAATTCGGCGTTGTGCTTAAGCGACTGGCCGTAGAGCGTGTGCAGGATGGCGTGACCCGTACGGTCGGCGGCGGCGCAGGTGCGCTGCACAGGAGGACCGGCGCCAAAGTTCTGCATGTGGCCGCCGAATGGCCGCTGGTAAATCTTGCCCTCTTCGTTACGCGAGAAGGGCACGCCGTAATGCTCGAGCTCGTAGACGGCCTTGGGCGCTTCCATGACCATGTACTGCATGGCATCGACGTCGCCGAGCCAGTCGGAGCCCTTGACCGTATCGTAGAGGTGCCACTGCCACGAGTCCGGCGTCATGTTCTGCAGCGAGGCTGCAATGCCGCCCTGGGCTGCGACCGTGTGGCTGCGGGTCGGGAAGACCTTGGTGATGCAGGCCGTCTTGAACCCCTGCTCGGCCATGCCGAGCGTGGCGCGAAGGCCAGCCCCGCCGGCGCCGACGACGATCACGTCGTAGGAGTGGTCGACATAGGTGTAGGCCTTGCCGTTCTGGGCGATGGGAGTGATCGATGCCATGGGATGATTATCCTGCGAATGCGATCTTCAAGGCGGCGACAAGACAGAGCCCGCCGACCAGAAGCGAAAAGAAGGCGTTGAGCATCAGAAGCGCGAGCTTCATGACCTCGGAATGGATATAGTCCTGAATGACCTCTTCCATGCCGAGCTTCATGTGCACGATGCTGGCAATGATCGTCAGCGCATTGATGGTCGCGACGAACGGATTGGACAGCGCCGAGACGACATCCGCATAAGGCCGGCCGGCATACATGATGAGGAAGACGACGTAGAAGAGAAGCAGCGGCACCAGTGCGATCGACGTGGTGCGAACCTTCCAGAAATGATCGGTTCCGCTCTTGGCCGAGCCAAGCCCGCGAACCTTGCCGAGCGGCGTGCGCATGTCCATGAGGTAACTCCTTAGCGTACGATCAGCACGATGGCCCAGACGACGACCGTCAGGACGATCGAAGCCACCAGGTTTGCCTTGGCGAGCAGCGTCGAGGTTTCCTTCTCGAAGCCGTAGCCGAGATCCCACATCAGGTGGCGCAGCCCGCCCAGCAGGTGATGCAGCATGGCCCAGGTGTAGCCGAACAGGATGACCTGTCCTACGATGGAGCCGAAGAACCAGTTCACCTGATTGAACGTCTGTTCGCCCGATGCCGCGGCGAGCAGCCAGGCAGCCACCAGGATCGTGCCGAAATACAGCGCGCCGCCAGTGATGCGGTGCACGATCGACATGGCCATGGTGGGGATGAAACGATAAATTTGCAGGTGCGGCGACAACGGCCGATTATTTGTCACATTCGCCATCATATCCTCGCGGCGTTCATGCGCATTCACGCGGGAGCGCTTCCGGCAATGCACCATGCCGAGAAAATGTGCATTGCATCATCGGGTGGTTTACTCATCGGATGGTCAGACCACAAGCCGATTCCAGAGCGATTTCAAATTTAATCGATTGGCAGATCGGAGTGGATCTAACACCGCCGGAACAATCATGTCCGGGGCCTGTCCAGACCCCTTGAAACTTTTTCGCATCGACGGGGTCCGAACAGGATCCAATCCACTTTGTTTCTGTTAACGTCGGGTTAACGAACGGAGTTGGAGAGGACGCCCCAATGGCGGCAAACCTGAAGCCTGGCCTGGTGGCAGTGGCAGTCATGATGGCGACCGCCGGCATCGCAACCGTTGCCGAGGCGTCCGAGCGTCACCGCGACCGAGGCCACCATTCCGGCTGGCAATCGCGCAGCATCGAGCACGGCAGCCATACCGGCCGCGGCAGATCCTCCGTTCCAGATTACCGGGCGCCCGGCTGGCGTGGCGGCGACGACCGCCGCCAGGCGCACCACAGGGACCGTCACGGCGATCGGCACCGCGACCACGGCAGACATACCGATCGCGGATATGGCGGGGGCGAGTATGTGGGCGGCGATGGGCTGCCGTCGATCATCCCCGGCGTCGGCACCTTTGCCGGCGGCATTTCGGCGATGCGGGTGCGCGGCAACGGCATCTATTTTTCAAGCGATTTGGGCAGCACAGGTGAGGCAGGCAGCCGGTCGATCGGGCTGCAGCCGAAGATCATCCACGTCGACGAGGACGTCGCGAGCGGGGAATTCCTCGCCTATGACGACTGCCGCTACGAGGCCGGCGTCTGCGTCATCCGCGGCACCAACTGATCGCGAAGGCTGTCGAAGCGGTCAGATAAAGCGCCAGACGGTGGTCTTCTTGATCTCACTGTCTTCCAGCGCCCGGCTGACCGGCACCTCGTAGCTTGCCAGAGCCTCCAGCCGATCTTTCGGCAGATAGCTGCGCCCGGGATCTCCGACCAGCACCTGCTTGCCTTGCGCGGCAAGCATCGAGAACCACGGCACGAGCCGCGCGGCGAAGTCGCGGTCGTAGAACACGTCTCCGGCCAGCAACACATCCGCGTCCACCACGCCACCGACGAGATCGTCGCGGCTGAAGGAAATGTCGACGGCATTTTCCGCAGCGTTGAGTTCGACGGCCGACTGCGTCCACGGGTCGATGTCGACGGCATGCACGGCCGCGGCACCGGCAAGCCGTGCGGCGATCGCGACCAGCCCCGAGCCGGTGGCGAAATCCACCACCCGCCTATCGCGGACCACGTCGGGATGGTCCAGCACGTAGCGCGCCAGCCCCTGCCCGCCCGCCCAGGCGAATGCCCAGAATGGCGGCGGCAGGCCGATCTCCTGCAGATCCTCCTCAGTCTTCAGCCAGAGGTCATGCGCCTCGTCGGCCAGATGCAGCCGGATTTCCGGCACATGCGGCGGCGACATGACAGCGGTGTTGGCGAGGATGAAGGCGCGCGGCTCGGTCTTCATCCCTCGTCGGCTGGCGACAGCGGCGGCTTGTCGAGCCCGCCCATGCGGCAGACTTCGAAATATTCCTCTTCCGTCACCGGCTGGACGGACAGCCGCATCGAGGTGACGAGCGCCATCTTCTCGAGCTTGGGGTTGGCCTTGACGTCCTTCAGCGTGACGGGCTTGGGCATGTCGCAGACGGCGCGGATGTCGACGCAATCCCAGCGCTCGTCGCCTTCGGCTGTCGAATCAGGATGCGAAAGCGCGCAGACTTCGGTGATGCCGACGACTTCCAGCCCCTCATTGGAGTGGTAGAAGAAGCCCTTGTCGCCGATCTTCATGGCCCGCATGTTGTTGCGCGCCAGGTAGTTGCGCACGCCCGTCCATTCCTCGCCGACCTTGCCCTTGGCCTTCTGCATTTCCCAGGACCACTTGAACGGTTCGGACTTGTAGAGCCAGTATGCCATGCCTGCCTCACGCTTCCGGCTTGTTGAAGACCCAGTTGAAGGGCTTCACGTCGACCGAGGCGAACAGGCCGGCCTTAGCGTAAGGATCGGCATCGGCGATGGCCTGCGCCGCTTCTATGGTTTCCGCCTCGACGATCACCAGGCTGCCGTTAGGCTTGCCGTCACCGTCGAGAAACGGGCCGGCCATCTTCAGCACGCCCTGGTCGTTCAGCGCGTTGAGGTGGTCGACATGCGCCGGGCGCGTGTCCATGCGGACGCTCAGATGGTCGGGCTTGTCGGCGCAAACGAAGGCAAAGAGTGCCATGCTGTTCTCCTGTCGCAATTATTCGGTGGTGATCGGGCGCGTCATCAGCTGCTGCATCGCCGCGGCGACGTCGAGCCGGCCCTCGATGATGGCGGCCACGGCATCGGTGACCGGCAGTTCCACATGGTGGCGGGCGGCAAGATCGGCGGCGATGGTCGCGGTATAGGCGCCTTCGACCAGCGGCCCGCCGGACATCTGCGCCGGATGACCCTGGCCCAGGCCGATGCCGAAGCGCAGGTTGCGCGACTGGTGGCTGGTGCCGGTCAGCACCAGGTCGCCAAGGCCCGAGAGACCGCGCACGGTGTCTGCCTGGCCGCCCATGGCGGTGACGAGTCGGGACATTTCGGCTAGCCCGCGGGCAATCAGCGCGGCACGGGCGGAATCGCCGAGCCCGGCACCTTCGACGATGCCGCAGGCGATCGCCAGCACGTTCTTCAGCGCCCCGCCGAGCTGCACGCCGATCCGGTCAGTCGACGCATAGAGCCGGAAACTCCGGCTTGAGACGGCATGCGCGAGCCGCTCTGCGACCGCCTGATCGGCAGCGGCCACGGCCATTGCCGTCGGCAGACCGCGGGCGATATCGGCGGCAAAGCCGGGACCGGACAGGATCGCCACCGCGTGATGCGGCAACTCCTGCTCCAGAACCTCGCTCAGCAGCCGGCCGGAGGCCTGCTCGATGCCCTTGGCGCAGCTGACGATGATCGCATCCGCGGCGAGATACGGCCCGTAATGTCGTGCCGCATCCGCATGTGCCTGTGATGGCATGGCAAACAGCACGATGTCGGCATCGGCGAGTGCGTCCGGCTCGGCCGAGAAGGCCAGCGCGTCGGGCAGCGAGACGCCCGGAAGTGCTGCATCGTGGACCCGGTCGTTGCGCAGGTCGGCCATCAGCGACGCATCACGGCCGATCAGCGTCACGTCGGCCTTGTCCTCCAGGGCGATGACGGTGGCAAGCGCCGTGCCGAAAGCGCCGGCACCAATGACGGCGATCTTCTCCCTGCTCATGCCTTGGCACCCCGCTTGCCGGATCCGATCAGCGCCGCTGCCGCCTGGTCCAGCGGCCAGCGTGAGCGCGGCGCGACCGAGAGTTCGTCTTCCGCAAGACCGGCTGCCATGCGCTCAAGCCCCGCCCAGGCGATCATCGCGGCATTATCGGTGCAAAGCTGCAGAGGCGGCGCGATGAAGCGGAAACGATGTTCGGCGCAGAGGTCCTGCAGCGTCGTGCGGATCACCTGGTTTGCCGCGACGCCGCCGGCGACCACCAGTGCCGGCTGTTGCATGCCGGGATAACGTTCGCGAAAGCGCGACAGGCCGCGGCCGATGCGCTCCTTCAACGTGCGCGAGATTGCCCGCTGGAACGAGGCGCAGATGTCGGCGATGTCCTGTTCGGTGAGCGGCTGGATGGCAGTTGCCGCCTGCCGCACGGCGGTCTTCAGGCCGGAAAACGAAAAATCGAGCCGCGCCTCGCCGACCAGCGGCCGCGGCAGGTCGAAGCGCGTCGGATCGCCGGACAGCGCGGCGCGCTCGACCGCCGGACCGCCCGGATAGGGCAGCCCCAGCAGCTTTGCCGTCTTGTCGAAGGCCTCGCCCAGCGCGTCATCAATGGTGGTGCCCCAGCGCTCGTATTCGCCGACGCCCTTGACCAGAACCAGCTGCGTATGGCCGCCCGATACCAGCAGCATCAGATAGGGAAACTCGATGCCGTCCGTCAGCCGCGCCGTCAGCGCATGGCCTTCCAGGTGGTTGATCGCATAGAGCGGCTTGGCCGCCGCCCGGGCAATCGCCTTGCCGGTCATCAGGCCGACGAGCAGACCGCCGATCAGCCCAGGGCCAGCGGTTGCCGCCACCGCATCGATGTCCTTGAGGCCGATGCCTGCACGCGACAGCGCCTCCTCGATCAGCCCGTCGAGCGCCTCGACATGGGCGCGGGCGGCAATCTCCGGCACCACGCCGCCGAAAGCGCTGTGCTCCTCGAGCTGCGACAAAACGACGTCGGAGACGATCTCGCCCTGCCCGTTCTCATGGCGAACGACAACGGATGCGGCGGTTTCGTCGCAGCTGGTTTCGATACCGAGAATGCGCAAGGGGCGGGTCATGGGTCCGGGAGGCGTTCGGGCGAATTGCGATGCCGGGCAAAGCCGGTTACGAAGCTATCGCGTAACAACGGATGACGAGAGATGCAAACAAAACCTTTCCGCATCGGCACGCGCGGAAGCCCGCTGGCGCTGGCCCAGGCGGCCGAGACGCGCGCCCGGCTGATGGTGGCGCACGGGCTGCCGGAGGAGATGTTCGAGATCGTCGTGCTGTCGACCAAGGGCGACCGGATCACCGACCGGTCGCTGGCCGAAGTCGGCGGCAAGGGCCTGTTCACCGAGGAGCTGGAAGCCCAGCTTTCGGCCGGCGACCTCGATTTCGCCGTGCACTCATCGAAGGACATGCCGACCGCCCTGCCCGACGGGCTGGAGCTTTCCGCCTTCCTGCCGCGCGAGGATTTTCGCGATGCCTTCATCGGCCGCACCGCACCGAGCCTGATGGCTCTGCCGGAAGGCGCGACGATCGGCTCGTCGTCGCTGCGCCGCCAGGCGCTGATCCGCCGCCGGCGACCCGACATCTCCGTCATCACCTTCCGCGGCCTGGTGGAAACCCGGCTTCGCAAGCTGGAAGAAGGCCAGGCGGATGCGACGCTTCTCGCCATGGCCGGCCTCAACCGGTTGTCGATGCCGGAGGTGGCAACCGACGTCATGGATCCGCGCGATTTCCCGCCGGCCCCGGCGCAAGGGGCGATCTGCATCGAGAGCCGCATCGGCGACTGCCGCATCCTCGACCTGCTCGAGCCGATCAACGATGCACCGACCTATGACGCGGTGTCCTGCGAGCGGGCTTTTCTCGGCGCGCTCGACGGATCCTGCCGCACGCCGATCGCCGGCTACGCCGTCTGCGACGGCGACCACCTGCGGTTTTGCGGCCTGATCCTGACGCCCGACGGTTCGCAGGAACACGCAGTCGAACTGGACGGGCACCGTCGCGATGCGTTGCGGATCGGTAACCAGGCCGGCACCATGGTGCGCACCGCCGCCGGACCCGGCTTCTTCGCCGACTGGACCTGACGCCGATGCGGGTGATCGTGACCCGCCCGGAGATCGGCGGCCGGCGCACCGCCGACCGGCTTGCGGCGATGGGTCACGACGCCGTTCTTCTGCCGCTGACGGAGCCCGAACACCGGCCGCAGGCGGCGGCCGAGGCGCTGCACCTGCCGCATGCGGTGATTGCCATCACCAGCGCCGAAGCGGTCCGGACCCTGTCGGCGGTGGAGCAAGCTGATCTGCAGCCGGCCTTCGATACGCCCGTCCATGCCGTCGGCACGGCAAGTGCCACGGCGGCACGAAATCTCGGCTTCCGCCAGGTGACAGCCGGACCCGGCACGGGTGCCGGTCTTGCGCAAAAGCTTGCCTGCGACGGCGTGCAGGACGTGCTCTACCTTGCGGGGCGGCCGCGATCGGCGCTCTTCGAGGCGGGGCTTGCGGCAGCCGGTATCCGCTTCCGCACCGTCGAGGTCTATTCGATGAGGCCGGCGGCCCTGAAGGCCGAGCAACTCACGGCCCTGTCGCCGCACCCGGATGCGGTGCTGTTCTATTCGAGCGAGGCGGCCCGCATCTTCATGAATCATCCCGCGCTCCGGCACGCACTGCCCGACCTGGCGCGAATGACCGCCTTCTGCCTCAGCCGCACGATCGCCGACGCCCTGCCGGCCGACAGCTTCGGCACGATCCGGGTGGCGCCGGAGCCGAGCGAAGAACAGCTTCTTCTTCTACTTTGATCGGGTGCGGGAACCAAAATCCGTCCAGCCTCTTTCCATCCACCGCCCGGCTGACTAGGTTTTAGAAGACAGCTCGCCCCGCAGTCAGCCGAGCCGGCAGACAGTCCAGAATGAGGTTGCCATGGTTTCCGAAAAGCCGCCCCGCCGTTCCCGCCCGGGAAAGACACCGGTCACGATCGACCTGGCAGCCGATGAGGTCGGCCCGATCGCCGAGCCGGTGCGCAGCGACGATACCGACGCAGTAACGGCGAAACAGGACGCCGTTGCCCAGAAAGGTCCCGCGCAGAGCACGCCTGCCGACGGCGAGCCGGTGACATCCGATCCGACGGCCACCGTTGCGACCCCATCTCCGCAGCCCGCGCCGAAGACGCTTGAGCCGAAGGCGCCCGGGCCGAAGACATCTGAGCCGAAGATGCCGAATGTGTCCGCCTCGACCGCCAGCACTGGCGGTAGCGTTCTGCGTGACCCGGTGGAGAACGCCAAACCTGCACCGGCAAGAGCGCCGACCGTGCCGCCGACGGTCTTGCCAAGCGCTGCCGGACCGGGCGCGATCGCGGACAAGCCGATCGGCGCCAAACCGCTGGATGCCAAGCCTGTGGAAGCCAAGCCGCTCGACACCAAGCCTTCCGATCCGAAGCAGGAATCGACCGTGAAGCCGACGATCGGCGCCGGTGCTCCGCCGCCGCCGAAGAACCCGCCGGAGATGCCGCGTCCGGCATCCGAGGCACCGCGTCCGACCTCTGCAACCACACCGCCGCAGAAAAGCAGCCTGGGACCGGCGCTGGTCGCCTCCGGCATCATCGGCGGCCTGGTTTCGCTGCTGCTTGCTGGAAGCATGCAGTATGCCGGGTACCTGCCGGCGCCGAGCAGCCAACCGTCCGCCGCAAGCTCCGCCGAACTCGACGCCCTGCGCCAGCAGATTGCCGGCCTGGAAGCGCGCCCGGCGGCAGACGGCAACCTGTCGGATCGCATCGCAGCGCTTGAAGCCGCCGGTTCCACCGACGATGCAGGCCAGCTCAACGAGCAGGTCGCGGCGCTGCGGAGTGAACTCGATGGTCTGAAGGCGGCAAGCCAGACGCAGACCGCCGGACGTGCCGAACTCGACCAGCGGATCGCCGCTGTCGAGACCAAGGTCGATCAGCCGGGCCCCGAACAGGCCTTGGCGTTGGCGCTGGCCGCAGCGGCTCTGAAATCCGCCACCGAGCGCGGCGGCTCCTTCGAAGCCGAGCTGCAGACGCTTGCAAGCGTGGCGCCGGACGATGCGGCGGTCGAGGGGCTTCGGCCGTTCGCCGCTGAAGGCGTGCCGACGCAAGCCGAACTGGTCCGCCGCCTGCCTGCCGCCAGCGGCGCCATCCTTGATGCCATCCACCAGCCGCCTGCCGACCAGGGCATCGCCGGCCGGCTGATGTCGAGCGCCATGCGCATGGTCACGGTTCGGCCGGTCGGCAATGTGGAGGGCGATACGCCGGAAGCCATCATCGCCCGCCTCGAAGAGCGCGTCCGGACCGGCGACCTGAAGGCCGCCCAGACGGAGTGGAACGCACTTCCCGAAGCAGGCCGACAGGCCGGCGCCGATTTCGGCCAGGCGCTCGACGCCCGCATCAAGGTCGACGACCTGACGAGCGGCACGCTGACCCGTGCCATGACCAGCGCCGGTTCGAACGGCTGAGGAGACCCTGAATGATCCGTCTGTTTGTCTTCGCGATCGTCACGCTGTCTCTCGGCTGGGGCTTTTCGTGGCTCGCCGATCGTCCCGGCCTGATCTCGATCACCTGGCAGAACCATCTGCTGGAAACCAGCCTGATGGTGGCAGCGACCGCCATCGTCGCGCTGATCTTTGCCGTCATGTTCCTCTGGTGGCTGATCCAGACCATCTGGACGTCGCCGCATTCGATGCGCCGCTTCTTCCGCGCCCGCAAGCGTGACCGCGGATACCAGGCGCTGTCGACGGGCCTGATCGCCGCCGGTGCCGGCAATGCCCTGCTTGCCCGCAAGATGACGGCGCGTGCCCGCGGCCTGCTGCGCGCCGACCAGGAGCCGCTGATCCATCTTCTGGAGGCGCAGACGGCGCTGATCGAGGGTCGACACGAGGAAGCCCGCGAAAAGTTCGCGGCGATGGCCGAGGATCCGGAAACCCGCGAGATCGGCCTTCGCGGCCTCTACATCGAGGCACGCCGGTTGGGCGCCAACGATGCTGCCCGTCAATACGCGGAAGCCGCGGCCGAAACAGCGCCCTATCTGCCCTGGGCTGCCGAGGCGACGCTGGAATACCGCTGCCAGGCCGGCCGCTGGGAAGACGCCATGCGACTGCTCGACCAACAGCGGATCGCCAACGTCATCGACCGCAAGCAGGCCGACCGCTGGAAGGCGGTGCTGCTGACGGCCCGCGCCGGCGAACGTCTGGAAGGCGATCCGAAGGGGGCCCGCGACGACGCCAAGGCCGCCCTGAAGCTGGCACGGGACCTGGTGCCGGCCGCCATCATCGCTGCCAAGTCCTATCTGCGCGAGGACAATGTGCGCAAGGCGGCCTCGGTGATCGAGGGGCTGTGGAAGATCGAGCCGCATCCGGAGCTCGCCGCCACCTATGTCCGCGCCCGCAGCGGCGACAGCGCAGCCGACCGCCTGAAGCGTGCCGAAAAGCTCGAGGCGCTGAAGCCGAACAATCCGGAATCGCTGCTGGCGGTTGCCCAGGCGGCGCTCGATACCCAGGATTTCGCCAGGGCCCGGTCGAAGGCCGAGGCGGCGCTGCGCATGGATCCGCGCGAAAGCGCCTACATGCTGCTGGCCGACATCGAGGAGAGCGAAACCGGCGACCAGGGCCGTATCCGCCACTGGATGGCGCAGGCGCTGCGCGCACCGCGCGATCCGTCCTGGGTGGCCGACGGCGTGGTGTCCGAACGCTGGCTGCCGGTCTCGCCGGTGACCGGCCGCCTTGACGCCTTCGAGTGGAAGCGCCCGTTCGGTCAGCTGGAAGGTCCGATCGAGGAAGGCACACTGGCCGCCGAGACTGCCCTGTCCAACCTCCCCGCCATCCGCACGGATGTCGAAGAGCAGCGGTCCGAGACGCCGCCCGCCGAGCCACGCATCGACCCGATGTCGGAGACGTCGATCACCGAGGAGCCGCCGCTTGCCCGCAAGCCGCCGCTGACGGTGGTTTCGACCCCGCAGCCCGTGGCTGTCGAAACGAAGGCGGAACCGCTCCGCCCGGTGCCGCCGGCCACCGTGGTTACCGGCGAAGCCGCCGCAGGTGCCGAGAAGTCCGGCGACGAAGACGCCACCGATCCGTTCAACGGACGTCCGCCGGACGATCCGGGCGTCAAGGACGAGCGCAATCCCGCAGAACCCAATACCCGCCTCAAACTGTTCTGAGCCCGCTTGATGTTTGACCGCATACTCGACTTCTTCCAGGACCTCACGGGCGACCGTCCCCAGAATGAATTTGCCCCGGACGATCCGCGCGTCGCCTTCGCGGCCCTCTGTTTCCAGGTCATGGAGGCCGACGGGCGGATCTCCGAGCAGGAGAAGCAGCGGCTGGAGAGCCTGCTGCGCGAGCGCTACCAGCTCGACAAGGGCCATCTGCAGACACTGATGGACGTCGGCCGCGAGGCGGGCTCCGAGGCGGTTGACTATTACCGCTTTACCTCCGATCTTAAGCGGCATCTCGGCCCCGATGAATGCGTCGCCCTGGTGGGAGCCCTCTGGGATCTCGTCTATGCCGATGGCGAACGCAGCGAGATGGAAGATCACGTGATCTGGAGAATCGCCGATCTTCTGGGTGTCTCGTCGCGGGACCGCGTGCTGGAGCGGCAGAAGGTGGCCGCGCGAACCGTGGGAGGCGATGCGGGAGGAGACTGAGGAAAGACGAATGCCGACCATGCCTCCAAGCGCTTCGAAGAAAGCTCCCATCCTTGTCGTGCTCCACCAGGAGCGCTCCTCGCCCGGCCGGGTGGGGCAGATGCTGATCGACAAGGGTTTTCCCCTCGATATCCGTCGCCCGGTTCTCGGCGATCCGCTGCCCAAGACGCTTGCCGGACATACAGGCGCGGTGATCTTCGGCGGTCCGATGAGCGCCAACGATCCCGACGACTACGTCAAGGCGGAGATCGACTGGATCTCCGTGCCGCTGAAGGAGAACAAGCCCTATCTCGGCATCTGCCTCGGCGCCCAGATGATGGTCCGCAACCTCGGCGGATCGGTCGCGCCGCACCGTCAGGGCCTGACCGAGATCGGCTGGTATCCGCTGAACGCCACCGAGCACGGGCGTCTGCTGATGCGCTGGCCGAAGATGGTCTACCATTTCCACAGCGAGGGTTTCGACGTGCCGCGCGGCGCCCATCTGCTGGCGCAGGGCGATGCCTATCCCAACCAGGCAATCCGCTACGGCGACAATGCCTGGGGCGTGCAGTTCCACGCGGAGCTGACCCGCGCCATGATGCAGCGCTGGGTCGTGCACGGCGCGCACCGCTTCATCATGCCGAATGCCCAGAAGGGCCGCGAGCACCTGGAGGGCCGGATGATCTTCGACCAGCCGCTGAAAGCCTGGCTGTCGGATTTCCTCGATCTCGTCTTCGACCGCGAGGCGCGCCGACCGCCGCTGGCCGCGGCCACGCTCGAAGCCGCGCTCTGATTCTCAAGGGTTGGACGGCGCGTCGAGGCTGTCGATCCGGCGCAGCTTCGGGAAGCTCATCGCCCAGACGACCGCCACCGCCAGCGTGCCGAAGCCGCCGATGACCACGGCCGGAACCGCGCCGATGAGGTGCGCCATCGTGCCGGCGCGGAACTCGCCGAGCTCGTTGGAGGCGCCGACGAACACCATGTTGACGGCATTCACCCGGCCGCGAACCTCGTCCGGCGTCCACAGCATGATCAGGCTTTCGCGCACGTAGACGGAGATCATGTCGGAGGCGCCCATCAGCATCAGCGCGCCGATCGACAGCCAGGGCGCCGTGGACAGGCCGAAGACCACGGTGCCGACGCCGAACAGCGCGACGCCGATGAACATCGCGACGCCCGCATGGTGGCGGATCGGATAGGCGGCGAGCAGCACCGCGACGACGATCGCCCCGATGCCGGGCGCGGCACGCAGAAGCCCGAGCCCCCAGGGGCCGAGATCCAGCACGTCGCGGGCAAAGATCGGCATCAGCGCCACGGCGCCGCCGAGCAGCACGGCGAACAGATCGAGCGAGATCGCCCCCAGCACCACCTTCTCGCTCCAGATGAACCGGAAGCCGGCAAGGATGGTCGACAGGTTGACGGCCTTCGAGGACGTGCGCTGCGGCGGCTTCGGAATGCTGATGATCAGCAGCGCTGCGGCCAGCATGAAGGCAAGCGCGACGGAGTAGGCGGCGGTGGCGCTGACGCCGTAGAGCAGGCCGCCGGCGACCGGACCGACGATCGACGCCGTCTGCCACGAGGATGAATTCCACGCCACCGCGTTGGGCAGCGCATGCTCCGGCACCAGGTTCGGCGCCAGCGACTGGACGGCCGGCCCCATGAAGGCACGCTCGATCCCGAAGACGATCAGGATGCCGAACACCGGCCAGGGCGAAAACTGTCCAGTGACCGTGAGGAACAGCAGGGCCGCGGCGCACAGGCTGCCGAGCATCAGGCAGCCGGCGACGATCGCCCGGCGATTGTAGCGGTCGGCGACCGTTCCCGTCACCAGCATGAGGATCAACGACGGCAGGAACTGGAAGAGGCCGATCAGCCCGAGATAAAGGGCGTTGCCGGTGACGTCATACATCTGCCAGCCGACCGAGACGCTGACGATCTGGATGGCGAAGGCGGCGAGAAACCGGCAGAAGAAGAAACGCGTATAGGAGCTGTGCCGGAAGGCGGCAAAGCGATCGTCAGAAGCTGTCATCGACATCGGGAACGCTTTCCACCGGTCGTTTCCAGCGCCTGGAACGCCCGTTAACATGAATCGCCATGAGGCTGGCCTCGGCACTTGCCGCCTAAGTCGCCAATGTCTACATGTCTGTCAACCGAGAAATGGAGACTTGGATGCTCGCGCTGTTTCAGACCATCGACCTGGCCTTGAACCTGTATACATGGGTTCTCATCATCAGCGCCATCTTCTCCTGGCTCTATGCATTCAACGTCATCAATTCGAGCAACCAGTTCGTCAACTCGATCGGGCGGATGCTCTTCAACCTCACCGAGCCGGCGCTGCGGCCGATCCGCCGGATCCTGCCCGACCTCGGCGGCATCGACATCTCGCCGGTCATCCTGCTGCTGATCATCTTCTTCATCCGCTCGCTAATGTGGACGACGATCGTGCCGGCCGTCATGTGACAAGCGCGTTCACCGCGCATCGCGACCATCTGCGGCTCTCGGTCCGGCTGACGCCGAACGCTTCCAGAGACATGATCGAAGGGATGGAGACCTCCGCCGACGGCGAGGTCTTCCTGAAGGCGCGCGTCACGGCGGTGCCAGAGGCCGGCAAGGCGAACAAGGCGCTGATCGCCCTCATCGGCAAATGGGCGCGGCTGCCGAAATCCTCGATCAGCTTTGTTTCCGGCGAAACGGCGCGCAAAAAAATCCTCCGGATCGATGGCGACCCGGAGGATTTGATGGTCAGGCTGGATGCGCTTTTGAAGCGCTGATCATTTCTGGGCGTTGTAGCGGTCGATCGCCTCGACGATCAGGCGCTTGGCGACGTCGACGCCCTGCCAGCCGCCGATCTTCACCCACTTGCCGGGCTCCAGATCCTTGTAGTGCTCGAAGAAGTGCTCGATCTGCTTCAGCGTGATTTCCGGCAGATCGGTGTAGTTGTTGATCTTGTCGTAACGCTGGGTAAGCTTCGGCGACGGAACCGCCAGGATCTTTTCATCCTTGCCGCCGTCGTCTTCCATGATCATCACGCCGATCGGACGCACGTTGATGACGCAGCCGGGAACCAGCGGACGGGTGTTGCAGATCAGAACGTCGACCGGATCGCCATCTTCCGACAGGGTGTGCGGGACGAAGCCGTAATTGCCCGGATAGGTCATCGGCGTGTAGAGGAAGCGATCGACGACCAGTGCGCCGGCATCCTTGTCCATCTCGTACTTGATCGGGTGACCACCGACCGGAACTTCGACGATGACGTTCACGTCTTCCGGCGGATTCTTGCCGATCTTGATTGCATCGATACGCATGTTTCTCCCCGAGAGCGTTAAATTGGGTACGCCTCGATACTGTCAAAATCCCTGCATTGCAACAGGACCCGTGCCGGTGGGAGCGCGGATACAGGCGCTTTTTCAGCATGTCTGCAGATGTCGGAGAAGACGGCTAGGGCCAGACGAAGCCGATCTTGCGCAGCCGCACGTCGGCGAAATCCTCCATGCCTTCCGCCAGATCGAGCCCGCCATGCCGACGAAAGAACCGCACCGCGCTGTCGCTATCTTCGAGGCACCAGACGACAAGCCCGTTGCAGCCGAGCGAGCGCAGCAGCCGGCGCGCCTCGCCGAACAGCCGGCGGCCCATGCCGATCCCCTGGAACTCCGGCCGCAGATAAAGCTCGTAGATTTCGCCGTCCTGCGGCAGCGCACGCGCCCGGTTGAGGCCGATCGTCGCATAGCCGGCGATGGTACCCGCAACGTCGAGGACCAGCAGCGTGGCCGGCCCCTCGGCCGCACGCCGCCACCAGCTTTCGCCGCGGCGCTCCAGCATCTCGGTCAGCGGCCGGTGCGGAATGATGCCGGCATAGGTCTGCGTCCAGGCGAGCCGGTGGACCTCCGACACTTCCCGTGCATCCCGCAGTTCGGCGCGTCTGACGTCGATCGATAGTGTCTTCATGACGTTACTTCTGACCTCGCCGCAGCCGATCCGCCATTCCGGAATGGCGTTGGAGAGCCTTGCCCACAGACATATTGCGCGGGCGACCAGACAGAATTTAACGCTCTTTTAATCTCTTGAACAAGCCTTCGGGCAGCCGGCGCACATAAAAAAAGCCCCGGCTTTTACCGGGGCTTTTCGAAGACTGGTGCCGGCGCCTTAGGCGACGCGGGCCTTGCCGAAGCGCTTGCGATCGTTCGGATCGAGGTACATCTTGCGCAGGCGGATGGACTTCGGCGTGACTTCCATCAGCTCGTCGTCCTGGATCCAAGACAGCGCGCGGTCCAGCGTCATGCGGATCGGCGGCGTCAGGCGGACGGCTTCGTCCTTGCCGGCCGAGCGGATGTTGGTCAGCTGCTTGCCCTTCAGAACGTTGACTTCCAGGTCGTTGTCACGCGTGTGGATGCCGACGATCATGCCCATGTAGACCTTCTCGCCGGGCTCGATGATCATCGGGCCGCGATCTTCCAGGTTGAACATGGCATAAGCCACGGCTTCACCGGACTGGTTGGACAGGAGCACGCCGTTCGAACGGCCGCCGATCTCACCCTTGAACGGCTGGTAGTCGTGGAACAGGCGGTTCATGATCGCCGTGCCGCGGGTGTCGGTCAGAAGCTCGGACTGATAGCCGATCAGGCCGCGGGTCGGCGCGAAGAACACCAGACGAACGCGATTGCCGCCCGAAGGACGCAGTTCGGTCATCTCGGCCTTGCGCTCGGACATCTTCTGCACGACGACGCCGGAGTGTTCCTCGTCGACGTCGATCACGACTTCTTCGATCGGCTCCATGAGAACGCCGTTCTCATCCTTGTGCATCACGACGCGCGGACGCGACACAGCAAGTTCGAAGCCTTCGCGGCGCATGGTCTCGATCAGGACGGCCAGCTGCAATTCGCCGCGGCCGGACACGAAGAACGAGTCCTTGCCTTCGGCTTCTTCGATCTTCAGTGCGACGTTGCCTTCGGCTTCCTTGAACAGGCGGTCGCGGATGACGCGGCTCGTTACCTTGTCGCCTTCAGTGCCGGCAAGCGGTGAGTCGTTGACGAGGAAGGACATGGTGACCGTCGGCGGGTCGATCGGCTGGGCTTCCAGCGCTTCGGTCACGGACGGATCGCAGAACGTGTCGGCAACGGTGCCCTTCGAGAGACCGGCGATGGCAACGATGTCGCCGGCATGGGCTTCATCGATGGCCGTGCGCTCGATGCCGCGGAACGCGAGGATCTTCGAGATACGACCGGTTTCGATCTGCTTGCCGTCCTGGCCCAGAACCTTGACGGCCTGGTTCGGCTTGATCGAGCCGGAATGGATACGGCCGGTGATGACGCGACCGAGGAAGGGGTTGGCTTCGAGAAGCGTGCCGATCATGCGGAAGGCGCCGTCTTCGTCGCCGACGCTCGGCTCCGGAACGTGCTTCAGCACCAGGTCGAGCAGCGGTGCGAGACCCTGATCCTTCGGGCCTTCCGGATTGACGTTCATCCAGCCGTCGCGACCCGAACCGTAGAGGATCGGGAAGTCGAGCTGCTCGTCGGTGGCGTCGAGGCTTGCGAACAGGTCGAAGACTTCGTTGATGACTTCTTCATGGCGACCGTCCGGGCGATCGATCTTGTTGATCGCGACGATCGGGCGAAGGCCGACCTTCAGCGCCTTGCCGACGACGAACTTGGTCTGCGGCATCGGGCCTTCCGACGAGTCGACCAGAACGATTGCGCCATCCACCATCGACAGAATGCGCTCGACTTCGCCGCCGAAGTCGGCGTGGCCGGGGGTGTCGACGATGTTGACGCGGACGCCCTTCCATTCAACCGAAGTCGCCTTGGCGAGAATGGTGATGCCGCGTTCCTTTTCGAGGTCGTTCGAATCCATCACGCGTTCTGCAACGCGCTGGTTTTCGCGGAACGAGCCGGACTGCTTCAGGAGTTCGTCGACAAGGGTCGTTTTCCCATGGTCAACGTGCGCAATGATCGCGATATTGCGAATTTTCATATTGGTTCTCTGGGCTGTGGCGCATATGATCCAACAGACCGCGCCAAATTACGTTGGCGGGCTCATACCCTGTTTTTCGCAAATGCGAAAGGGGTTCGGTGCGACGACCGCCCGATGACGCCGGCAGACACGCTCCCGGCGCAGGTTTATCTATGCCACCGACCACCGCCCCGATCGTCGGATTGAGGTGCCTCGACAGGCGCTTACGGCAATTTACCGGTCGCCCTTCATTGCGTCATGAACGGCGACCGCATGTCTTCGGGAAATATCAGGCGTCGCTGCCGGAAAGTTCACTGACCATCGACAGGCCCTTCTTCTTCAGCATCGCCTGCGGATCCGGAAGCTTGCCGCGGAAGGCGGTGTAGGTCGCCTCCGGATCGATGGAGCCGCCCACCGCATAGATGTTGTTCTTCAGCTTGCGCGCCATGACCGGATCGAAGGGGTTGCCGGCCTCCTCGAACGCGGCGAAGGCATCGGCATCGAGAACTTCCGACCACATGTAGGAATAGTAGCCGGCCGAGTAGCCGTCGCCGGAGAACACGTGGGTGAAATGCGGCGTCGCGTGGCGCATGACGATGGAGGACGGCATGCCTATCGACTCCAGAACCTTGGCCTGCACCGCCATCGGATCCTCCACCGGACCCTGCGTGTGGAACGCCATGTCGACGAGCGCCGACGAGGTGAACTCGACGGTGTTGAAGCCGGCATTGAAGGTCCGCGCCGCCAGCACCTTGTCGAGCAGCGCCTTCGGCATCGGCTCGCCGGTCTCGTAGTGGACGGCGTAGCGGGTAAGAATTTCCGGCACCGTCAGCCAGTGCTCGTAAAGCTGCGAGGGAAGCTCGACGAAATCGCGCGACACGCCGGTGCCGGCGACGGACGGATAGGTGACATCCGACAGCATGCCGTGCAGGCCGTGGCCGAACTCGTGGAACAGCGTGCGGGCATCATCGATGGACAAAAGCGCCGGCTTGCCCGGTGCCGGCTTGGCGAAGTTGCAGACGTTGTAGACGATCGGCAGTTCGCCGGTTGCGCCGCTCTTCAGCGGCAGCTTGTGCTGGCTCTGGAACGAGCTCATCCAGGCGCCGGAACGCTTCGACGGCCGGGCAAAATAGTCGCCGAGGAACAGCGCCTTGAGGCTGCCCTCCTCGTCGCGCACCTCGAACACCCGCACGTCCGGATGATAGGCGGCAACGCCCTTCAGCTCGGTGATCGTCACGCCGAACAGCCGGGTGGCGACGTCGAAGCAGGCCTCGATGATCTTTTCGAGCTGCAGATAGGGTTTGAGCTCGGCCTCGGAGAAATCGAACATCCGCTCGCGCAGCTTTTCGGCGTAATATCGCCAGTCCCATGGCTGGATCGGTCCGTTGATGCCGTCTTCGGCCATCAGCCCCTCGAGGTCGGACGCCTCTTCGAGCGCCTTGGCGCGCGCCTTGTTCCAGACCTTCATCAGCAGATCGTTGACGTTGTCCGGGGTCTTGGCCATCGTGTCGTCGAGCTTGTAGGCAGCAAAGCTGTCGTAGCCGAGCAGGCTTGCCTTTTCCGCCCGCAGCGCCAGCATCTCGCGGACGACGGCCACGTTGTCACGTTCTCCACCGTTCTGGCCGCGCCTCACCCAGGCCTCGAACGCCTTCTCGCGCAAGTCGCGGCGGCTGGAAAAGCTGAGGAAGGGCTCGATCACCGAGCGCGACAGGGTGACCGCATAGGATCCGTCGGTTGCTCCGCGCTCGCGCGCCGCACCGGCCATCGCATCGCGCAGGAAGGCCGGCAGACCGGCCAGATCCTCGTCCGAAGCGATCGGCAGCGACCATTCCTTCTCGTCGCCGAGCACGTTCTGGCCAAACCGGGCGCCGAGCCCCGCAAGCGTCTCGTTGATGGCCGCCAGCCGCTCCTGCTGATCCCGCGACAGCTTGGCGCCGGACCGCACGAAGCCCTTCCAGTGGCGCTCCAGCACCCGCCCCTGTTCGACCGTCAGGTCAAGGGCCTCGCGACCGTTCCACAGCGCATCGACGCGGCGAAACAGCGCCTCGTTCATGGCGATGCGCGAATAATGGCGCGACATCTTCGGCGCGATGTCGCGCTCCAGTGCCTGGATGACGTCGTTGGTGTGGGCGCCGGCACGATTCCAGAACAGCGCCGAGACGCGGGACAGGTCGTCGCCCGCCACCTCCAGCGCGACGATGGTGTTGTCGAAGGTCGGTGCTTCACTCTGTGCCGCGATGCCGGCGATCTCTTCGTCGTGACGGGCAAGTGCCGCATCGAAGGCTGCAGCGAAATCATCGTCGCCGACGCGGTCAAAATGCGGCATGCCGTGTTGCCCGGTCCATTCCACGAGGGCGGGATTGATGGGCGGGTGATCGGTCATGAAGTTCGTCCTCTGCTGCTGGTGCTGGTGGCCGGCATCCAAGAGAAGAGCCGTCGGATGCGGAAGCTAAGTCAAGGCAATACAAGAAATATTAACTCATTATTAAGAATTGACCCCTTGCTGACCGCTGTCTAGACCCACCATCATATCCGATGATCATGGATATCGTGTCGTGGAAATAACTTCCTTGCACTGGTCGAGCAGCTTGCTTCATCGAGAGCAGGCTCGCAACACCAGAACAGAACATCCGCAGTTTACCGTTCCCACGGATACGCAGCCCGTATTCGAGGTGGGAGGCATTGCGCCGTCGGAACTGGATTATTCCGCCGTCTCGCCACGTCTGCTGCGCGAAGTCGCCTTGCAGAAATATGTCGCCGGCCAGATTCCGCAAGACGTCTACATTGCGCTTGCCCAGGAACTGCCGATGGAGGCGGTCGATTCCGCCGGCACGGTCCTCGACCTGTCCGGTGTTACCGACGATACCGAATTCGACTTCCAGTCCTACTTCCGCGAGCAGCGTGACCTGGCATCGGCGCTCGGCGACGGCGAGAACGCTTCAACCTTCACCTCCGTGCTGGCCTTCATGCGCAGCTGAGGCGCGATCACGCACGGCGCCTGCGCCGTTCACTTTCACGAGCGTCCCTGCGGCATCGCCGGTTATTGATTGTCTGCGGCGTGAAAGATAGTCAGGGTGCCTTATCAACCGGCACGGACGTATGGGCACTCAACCAGACATGCATATTCTCGGCTTTCTGCTGACCGACGGCGCCAGGCTGCTGCGCAACGGCTTCGAGCGGCGCATTGCAGACGCCGGGCTTGGCATCACCCCCGGCGAGGCCCGCACGCTGCTCAGCGTCCACACGCTGAAGGATTGCCGGCAGATGGAGATTGCCGCACGCATGGGCGTCGAGCCCATGACCGTATGCACGTACCTCGACAAGCTGCAGGCGATGGACCTGATCGACCGCCAGCCCGACCCGACCGACCGGCGCGCCAAGCGGATTACCGTGACGCCCGCCTCCGAACCGCTGATCGCCGCGCTGCGAACCGAGATTGCCGCGGTCGTGACGCAGGCCGTAGACGGCCTGTCCGCCGAAGAAGTGGCGTGTCTCCGGCATTCGCTGGAGACGATGACCGGCAATCTGCAGGCCGAGGCTGCCCCGGCAAACGACAAGACGGTCTCTCCGTGACCGTTGCGCATGACCCCCGCAGACCGCGCATGAGCGAGCGCCGGACAACCGTTCTCGGCGCGCTGCTGACGACACTCGGGCCGATCTCCATGGCGATCTACACGCCGGCCATGCCGCAGCTGGTGCTGGCCTTCGGCACCACCGAGGCGGCGATCAAGCTCAGCCTGTCGATGTTCTTCGCCGGCTTTGCCCTTGCCCAGCTGGTTGCCGGACCGCTGTCCGACGCCCTCGGCCGCAAGCCGGTGACGCTGGCCTTCCTGGTCATCTATCTCGCCGGCTCGCTGCTGGCGGCCTTCGCCCCAACGGTGGAGTTCATTCTTGCGGCGCGGCTGATCCAAGGCATCGGCGCCTCGGTCGGCGTGGTGGTCGGCCGTGCGCTTGTCCGCGACCTGTTCAGCGGACCGGACGCCTCACGCATCCTCAACACCATCGGCATCTTCCTCGCCATCGGCCCGGCCATGGGGCCGACGCTCGGCGGTCTGATGCTGGCGGCCTTCAGCTGGCATGCCGTTTTCCTGCTGATGATCGGCTTCGGGCTGATCGCCGCCTTCTCCACCATGCGCTTCCTGCGCGAAACGGTGCTGCCGGACAGATCGCGGCTGCAGCCGGCCCGGCTGATCGGCAATTATGTCGAGGTGGCGCGCAACCCCCAGTTCCTGGCCGCAGCGATGGTGCTTAGCGGGACGATCGGCGCGCTCTATGCCCAGGCCACCATGCTGCCCTTCGTGCTGATCAACCGCGTCGGGCTGGCGCCGATGGAATTCGGCATCGGCATGCTGATGCAGTCCGGCTTCTACCTGATGGGCTCGGTGGCGCTGAAGCTCGTCGTCGGGCGGATCGGCGGCCTGCAGGCAGCGCGAACCGGCATCCTGCTCTGCGGCATCGGGGCTGTGGCGATGGCGGCCTCCGTCGCCTTCCTGGAGCCGTTCTTCCTGTCGATCATGGGACCGGTGGCGATCTGCACCTTCGGCCTTGCCTTCCTCAGCCCCTACATCATCACGCTCAGCCTGGCGCCCTTTCCGCATATTGCCGGCTCGGCCTCGGCGCTGACCGGCTTCCTGCAGATGTCGGCGGGTTTTGTCGGCGGAACCGCAGCAGCGATCGTCGGCGACCCGCTGCACGCCTTCGGCATCATCATTCCGGTCATGGAGCTCAGCGCGGTGGCCGGTTTCATCTGGCTGAGGCAGCTCTCGCGATCCAGGCCGCAGACATGAAATAGCCCGCTGTCCAGGTGGAAAGCGGGCTATTTGGGTCGACAGCAGGCGCGGTTACTTGCCGAGATTGCGCTTGGCGAGCGTGCGCAGGCGCAACGCGTTCAGCTTGATGAAGCCGGCTGCATCCTTCTGGTCGTAGGCGCCCTGGTCGTCCTCGAAGGTGACGAGCTGGTCGGAATAGAGCGACTTCGCAGACGAGCGGCCGATGACCATGACATTGCCCTTGTAGAGCTTCAGCGTCACTTCGCCCTCGACATGCTCCTGGCTCTTGTCGATCAGCGCCTGCAGCATTTCGCGCTCCGGCGAGAACCAGAAGCCGTAATAGATCAGCTCGGCGTAGCGCGGCATGATCTCGTCCTTGAGGTGAGCTGCACCACGGTCCAGCGTGATGCTCTCGATCGCGCGGTGCGCCGACAGAAGGATCGTGCCGCCGGGGGTCTCGTAGACGCCGCGGCTCTTCATGCCGACGAAGCGGTTCTCGACGAGGTCGAGGCGACCGATGCCGTTGTCGCGGCCAAGATCGTTGAGCTTGGCGAGCAGCGTTGCCGGCGACAGGCGCTCGCCGTTGATCGAGACTGCGTCGCCCTTTTCGAAGCCGACCGTGATGGTCGTCGCCTTGTCGGGGGCGGCTTCCGGCGAAATTGTCCGCATGTGGACGTATTCGGGCGCCTCGACCGAGGGATCTTCCAGAACCTTGCCTTCCGAGGAGGAGTGCAGAAGGTTGGCGTCGACCGAGAACGGCGCCTCGCCCTTCTTGTCCTTGGCGACCGGGATCTGGTTCTCCTCGGCGAACTTCAAGAGGTCGGTGCGGCTCTTGAAGGCCCAGTCGCGCCACGGCGCGATGATCTTGATGTCCGGGTTCAGCGCATAGGCCGACAGCTCGAAGCGAACCTGGTCGTTACCCTTGCCAGTGGCACCGTGGGCAATCGCATCGGCGCCGGTCTTGCGGGCGATCTCGATCAGGTGCTTGGAGATCAGCGGACGGGCGATCGACGTGCCGAGCAGGTAGACACCTTCGTAGACGGCATTGGCGCGGAACATCGGGAAGACGAAGTCGCGGACAAACTCTTCGCGGACGTCCTCGATGAAGATTTCCTTGATGCCAAGCATCTCGGCCTTCTTGCGGGCCGGCTCGAGCTCTTCACCCTGGCCGAGATCGGCGGTGAAGGTGACGACTTCGGCGCCGAGTTCGGTCTGGAGCCACTTCAGGATGATCGAGGTGTCGAGACCGCCGGAATAGGCGAGAACGACTTTCTTCACGTCTTTGGGGAGTGCCATATCGTATATGTCCGTCTGCGAGTGGTGGCGGCTTCTGGTCAAGCCGTCATAGCGGGGATGCCGCACTTTTAGCGAGTTTGCCGCATGGCGCAAGGGCGCCAACCCAGCCGTTAGAGGTGCCGGGCTACCTGCATTCTGCGGTGAAGGATGCGGATCAAGACGACGGAGCGCGATCGCTCCCGATAAATCAGGTAGTGCGATCGGTAAGACAGAGAGCAGGCACCTTCGCGGATCTCATTGATGGACTTCCCCGATCTTGTTCCGCGACATACTTCTTCCAGAACGCTGCGGATCCCAAAGGTGTAATCCTCTGCCTGATCCTGCCCCCAGCGACCCTCGGTATAGTCGTAGATCTCATCGATATCCGCACTGGCACGCGGTGATATGACCAATGTCTTCATCGCGCGGCATTGCGACGGCGCTTCTCTTCTATGAAGGCATCAAAGTCGAAAGGCTGCGGCTCACCCGATGCCTCGCCTTCCTCGATCGCGGCGCGAAGCTCTTTAAGGGATGCCTCGTCGCTTTCCTTCAGCAGCCGCAGCGCGTCTTCGACAACCTCGCTTTCGGACGCATAGAGACCTTTGTCCACCTGCTGCCTGACGAAGGAGGCCAGGTCCTCATCCACAGTGATCGATGTGATCTCGCCCATCAGGTCGGCTCCCGTTCGAGATACCGTCATGTTGACGGATAGGCGGGATGTTACCATATGCCGCCAAGCCTTCAAACACACCAGAACTTTGAACCGACGCGTCGTCGAGGAGACTTCCATGGCCATCAATCATCCCGCTCTGAAGAAGGACAACGTCGCCGTCGTCACCGGAGCCGCATCCGGCATCGGACTGGCCGCAGCCAAGCAGTTTGCCCGGCTCGGCATGTGCGTCGTGCTCGTCGATCTCGAAGGCGACAGGCTGGCGGAAGCCTGCCGCACCGTGGCGGCACTTGCCGAAGACGGCGAGACCGACGTCGTGGCGATCGGCACCGACGTGGCGCGGATCGATGAACTGCAGGCTCTGGAGCGCGCCGTCATCCAGCGCTTCGGCCGCGTACACGTGCTGATGAACAATGCCGGCATCCAGCCCGGCAGCAGCCTCTTCGGCCCGCAGGCCAACTGGGACAACGTGCTGGCGGTCAACCTGATGGGCGTCGTCAACGGCACGCGCACCTTCGCGCCGAACATGATCGGCCATGGCGAGCCGGCGCTGATCATCAATACCGGATCCAAGCAGGGCATCACCACGCCGCCCGGCGACCCCGCCTACAACGTCGCAAAGGCCGGCGTGAAGGTGTTTACCGAAGCGCTGCAGCACGAGTTGCGCAACACCGAGGGCTGCAATGTCACCGCCCATCTGCTGATCCCCGGCTTCGTCTATACCGGGCTGACCGCCAACGGCCGCACCGAAAAGCCGGCAGCCGCCTGGACGTCCGAGCAGACCGTCGACTTCATGATGGAGCGCCTCGAAGGCGGCGACTTCTACATCCTCTGCCCGGACAACGACGTGGACCGCGTGACCGACGAGAAGCGGATTGCCTGGGCCGCCGGCGACATCATCAACAACCGTCCGCCGCTGTCGCGCTGGCACAAGGATTATGCGCAGGTGTTCGCCGATCACCTGAAGCAGTAGCAACTAGCGACCGGCGCCGCCGCAAGCCGATTGCCGTGGCGCCGGGATTGGCAAGACGGGCCGGTCCGGCTAAACCTCACGCAGCCAACGCTGTCGAGGCCGCCATGGACTTCCTGCCGAACATCGCCACCCTCATCGCCTTTACCGCCGCCGGCATGCTTCTGGCGCTGACGCCGGGGCCCGACATGACCCTGTCGATCAGCCGTGCGCTGGCGCAGGGGCCGAAGCCGGCGCTGTTCGTCGTCGTCGGAACCAGCCTCGGCGTCGTCTGCCACACGCTGCTGGTGGCGTTCGGCATTTCGGCGTTGATCACTGCCTCGCCGACCGCCTTCTTCATGCTGAAGACCGGCGGCGCCGCCTATCTTCTGTGGCTGGCGATCCAGGCGATCCGCTACGGATCGAGCCTGTCGGTAGAGCGGGTCGACCAGGGCGCCAGCAGCGCGCTCGCCAATATCTCGACCGGCTTCTGGGTCAATCTGCTCAACCCCAAGGTCATCATCTTCTTCATGACCTTCCTGCCGCAGTTCGTCACCGCCGGCGATCCGGGCGTCACCCAAAAACTGATATTCCTCGGCTTCTACTTCATCGTCATCTGCATGCCGGTGAACATTGGGGCGATCCTGGCAGCCGACAGGCTGGCGGGCTGGCTGCAGGCCAACCCGAAGGTGCTGCGCGGCATCGACTACACGTTCGCCGGCGTGTTTTCGGTCTTTGCCGCAAAGATCTTCCTGACGCAGGCGCGTTGATCAAGGCGCTGCCGGCTCAGCTGAGATCCAGACCCATCTGCCAGAAATCCGCCTCCAGGCGGGTGGCATCGCGGAACACCGTCGACAGGCGCTGCATCCGCGCATCATCGACCTGCGACAGCCGCGCATTCAGCCAGTCGAGCTCTGAACGTACCAGCGCCTGATAACCGTCGCCGGCATACATCTCGATCCAGTCCGCATAGGGATTTCCGGCGACACGGGTCGACGGCTGGCTGCGGATCCACACGGCAATCTCGCCGTAGCCGATGATGCACGGCGCCAGCGCCACATGCAGGTCGAGAAGATCGCCGCTCATGCCGGCATCCAGCACATAGCGCGTATAGGCGAGCGTCGCCCGGGATTCGGCAAGCCCCGCCAGTTCCGTCTCGGGGATGCCCCATGCGGCGCAGTAGCCGACATGCAGACCGATCTCGACGTCGACGATCGCCTTCAGGCTTTCCAGCCCCTGGCGGATTTCGGACAGATCGCGGCTCTTGTAGACGGCAAGCCCCCAGGCCCGGGCGAACTGGATGAGGAACAGGTAATCTTGGCTGAGGTAATGCCGAAACGACGCCTCCGGCAGCGTGCCGTCGGCGAGCTGGCGCACGAACCGGTGCTCGCAGTAGCTGCGCCACTCGACCGCGTTTTCCGCCTTCAGACGCTCGAACGGCGACGGCATGCGGATCAATCGTCCTCGCCGTGGCCGGCGATCATCATCGCCTCGAAAGCCATCCGTTCGGTCTTGCGCATCCGCTCGGATTCGGACTTCAGCTGACCGCAAGCGGCCAGGATGTCGCGACCGCGCGGCGTGCGGATCGGCGAGGCGTAGCCGGCCTGGTTGATGAAGTCGGCGAACTTCTCGATCGTCGACCAGTCGGAACACTGGTAGTTGGTGCCCGGCCACGGGTTGAACGGAATGAGGTTGATCTTCGCCGGCACGCCCTTCAGCAGCTTGATCAGCTCCTTGGCGTCTTCCAGGCTGTCGTTGACGTCCTTCAGCATCACGTATTCGAAGGTGATGCGGCGGGCGTTCGACAGGCCGGGATAGGTGCGGCAGGCTTCGATCAGCTCCTTCAGCGGATACTTCTTGTTGATCGGCACCAGCATGTCCCGCAACTCGTCGCGCACGGCATGCAGTGAGATCGCCAGCATCACGCCGATCTCGTCGCCGGTGCGGAAGATTTCCGGCACGACGCCAGACGTGGACAGCGTCACGCGGCGCTTCGACAGCGACAGGCCATCGCCATCGGTGGCGATCAGCAGCGCCGTCTTGACGCTCTCGAAATTGTAGAGCGGCTCGCCCATGCCCATCATCACGATGTTGGAGACCTTGCGGCCCTCGGCCGGCATGATCGTCCCTTGCGGCGCCGCGCGATCGGGAAAATCGCCCAGGCGGTCGCGCGCCAGCAGCAGCTGGGCAAGGATTTCCTCGGCTGTCAGGTTGCGCACCAGGCGCTGCGTGCCGGTGTGGCAGAAGGAACAGGTGAGCGAGCAGCCGACCTGGCTCGAAATGCACAGCGTGCCGCGGCCTTCCTCCGGGATGTAGACGGTCTCGACCTCGACAGGGCGGCCGGCACCGCGCGCCGGAAAGCGCAGCAGCCACTTGCGCGTGCCGTCGTTCGACACCTGCTCCTCGACGACCTCCGGCCGGGCGATCGTGAAGTGCTGCTTCAGCACCTCGCGCAAGTCCTTGGCAATGTTGACCATCGCGTCGAAATCGGACACGCCGCGCACGTAGAGCCAGTTCCAGATCTGGCTGACGCGCATGCGTACCTGCCGATCGGAGACGCCCTTGTCGCGCAGCGCATCGGCGAGCTCGTCGCGCGTCAAGCCGATCAGCGACGGCTTCTCGGACATCAGCTCCGGGCGCGCCACCAGGGGCTTCTTCACGGTATCCGCCATCACCATGGCTTCGGAAACAGACATGCTCATGATCCCGTTGAACGGATAGGCGGCGGCGTGAAGACGCCGTTGCGATCCGTGCTGTCTCGTGTGAATGTGCGTCGGCGGCCGGCACTACAGGGGGTCGGACCGCATCTCGTGGCGCCGTTTACCATCAAATCCGCGCCGCGTCACCATCCAAGACGAAAAGGCAGACCTGCACCAGACAGGGGCCAACGCCAAACGGCCGGCACTTGCAGGCCGGCCGCATCGCACATGGGGTCATCCGCTTACTTGCAGGATTCGATCTTCTTCAGCGCCTGCGAGACGCCGGCCAGCGAATAGGCATAGTTGGTCGTCGTACCGCGCAGCGAGGTTGCCTTGACGGTCATGCTGGAGCCCGTCTTCATGGCCGCGACGAGCGCCGGCTCTTCCGCCGCATTCTCCACCCATGCCGCCCGGTCCTTGACGAACAGGACGAAACTGCGTTTGTCGATGGTGACGTTGACCTTGGAATCGGCCTTCATCGTGTAGCCCATCATCGCCTGCGGCTCGTAGGAGATGTTCTGGCCGGGCCGCTGCGAGACGATGAAGAAGATATCGCCGTGATCAACCGAGGCCGGTTCCTTGGTGGTCGGCACCGACAGCACGTAGCAGACCGTGCTGTTGCCGGACTTGTACGAATAGGCGCCCCAGTTCTTGAACTGTTCGAGCCGGGTCGGCGAAGGCGCCTGCGCCGCTGCCACGGTGACGCTGGCGAGCAGAAGGGTCGACGCGATGGCAATCTGTCTTGGAAACATTGTGTCCTGCCAGTTTTCTCATTAACGGCTGACCGCGCGGCTAGGCGCCGGGCTTGGTCGCGATCCGTTAGACTTTGACTTAATTCCGGTTACCAAACCGTCAACGACGGCAGGGCGGAGGGCAAGTCAAAGGCAGGATTTCAGTTATCCACGAACGGCGCCTTCACCCCGACCTTGCTCCACAATCTCAAATGAAACGAGGATTTGGGCGAGAGTTTGGCCGCAATCCAGCTCAGCCGGCGGCCGGATGGGCTGCGGGATCATTATCGGACGGTTCGGCAAGCGCCAGGTCGGCGGCTTCGTAGTGCCGGTCGTGAATGTGCGACTGGATGAGCCGCAGCGCAGCGGCCAGCACCGCGACGTCATCGGTGAACCCGACGAAGGCAAACATGTCCGGAACGATGTCGATCGGCAGCACGAAATAGCCGAGTGCTGCAAGCAGCACGCCACGCACGCGCGTCGGCGTCCGGCTATCCATCGCGCAGTAGTAGGCGGCGACCAGATCGCGGCTGAAGGGGACGTAGCGGACGGCGCGTTTCAGCGTCGGCCAGAATTTCGACTGGACCTGCTTTTCCTGCCGGGCCTGGGTCTTCTCGTCGCCGGGGAGAAGAATTTCACCGATTTTCACGTCGTCCATGGCAACCTCCACTCAGCCGCATGCGGCACTCGAACCCGGATATGGTCCCGACAATGCCGATCGTCAATCGCCGCCGGCCGCCTTGTCCATCGCCCTGGCCAGTGTGAAATCGCGCTCGGTCAGGCCGCCACTGTCATGTGTCGTGAGGCGGACCTCGACAGTGGAATAGACGTTCGACCACTCTGGATGATGATCGAGTTTCTCGGCGGCAAGCGCTGCCTGGGTCATGAATCCGAACGCCTGGCGGAAGCTGCCGAACTTGAATGTCCGCTGCAGCGAACGCCCATCGTCAGAAACGTTCCAGCGCGGCGATGCGGCGCTCATCTCCGCCACCCGCTCCGGCGTCAGCAGTTCGTCGCGCATCGCGATCACCTCGCCTGGACCGCCCTCAGCGGCCGATCGATTCCGCATAGTGCTCGGAGGAGCCGTAATCGACGCGGCTTTCCTGAAGGGGAAACACCTCCTCCGTCAGGTAGGGGCCGCCACCGACCGATTCCTTCGACGACATCAGAACGAAGCGGGCGGCGGTGAACGGCATGGTGTGGAAGTTGCCGCGGCCCGCCAGATAATGGACGACATCCTCGACCCGTGCCGAGCGCAGCCGTGCCAGCGTCACATGCGGCGTGAACCTGCGTGGATCAGGAGCAAGACCGATGCGCTGACAGATCCGTTCGATCTCGGCCTGCAGCGCATTCAGTTCGGGCGACGGAGAGACACCGGCCCAGATGGAATGCGGCTTCTTGGATCCGAAGGATCCGATACCGCTCAGGCTCAGCTGGATTTCTTCACGGTCGATCCGGTCGAGACGGTTGACGATCTCGTCGGCGGTACGCCCATCCACATGGCCGATGAAACGCAGCGTGATGTGGTAGTTCTCGACATCGATCCATCTCGCGCCGGGTAGACCGCCACGCAGCAGGGACAAGCTCATGGCGGCATTGCGCGGGATTTCGAGGGCGGTGAAAAGTCTCGGCATAGCGAACCTCCTCGAATCTCTTGGCGTAACCTCAACAGCGGACCACGCAACGGTGTTCCGCGCAAGTGGCATTTTCCGCTCTGCAGCATTAGTTGGCCGAGGAAAGCCCCTTCAGGAATTGCTCGACCGCCGGCAGCGACTTCTCGACCATCACGCCCACCCCGTCGGCATTCGGGTGCATGCCGTCTTGGAGCTGCAGGCCGCGCTGCGTGACCACGCCATCAAGAAAGAACGGGTAGAGCGGCACGCCATATTCCTCCGCGAGGCTGCCGTAGATCGCGTTGAAGCGGGCACCGTAGTCGCCGCCCATGTTCGGCGGCGCCATCATGCCCATCAGCAGCACCGGGATCTTGCGGTCCTTGAGGCGCGACAGCATGGCATCGAGGTTCTTCTTCGTGTCGTCCGGCGAGACGCCGCGCAGCGCATCGTTGGCGCCAAGCTCGAGGATGACCGCATCCGTGCCGTCCGGCACCGACCAGTCGATGCGTGACAGGCCACCCGCCGTCGTATCGCCGGACACGCCGGCATTGGTGATCGCGACATCGAGCCCCTTCGCCTTCAGCGCAGCCTCCAGCTGGGCCGTGTAGGACTGCGCCGGCGGCAGCTGATAACCTGCCATCAGGCTGTCGCCGAAACCGACGAGCTGCAATGTTCTGGCCGACGCCCCGGCAGCGGAGGTCATCGCCAATCCGGCAATGACAATCACGTGAAGCAGCGCTGCTTTGAATTTCATCGTGGCTTTCCCTAGATTGGTGGGATGTGCCGCACTGCGGCAAACCCGGGTGTTCCGGTCGTCTCCCCCAGATATAGGACGGGTTCTCGTGACTAAAACCATCATCGAGCTCAAGCAGGCCGATCTGACGCTGGGAAGCGCGCCGGCTGCAGTCCATGTCCTGAAGGGGATCGACCTGAAGATCGCCGAGGGCGAGGCGGTCGGCATCGTCGGTCCGTCGGGGTCGGGGAAGTCGACGCTGCTGATGGTGCTGGCCGGGCTTGAGCGGCTCGACAGCGGCGAGATCACCATTCTGGAAACGCCGCTTCACGCGCTCGGCGAGGATGCGCTTGCCGATTTCCGCGGCCGCAACATCGGCATCGTCTTCCAGTCCTTCCACCTGATCGCCAACATGACGGCGCTCGAAAACGTCGCGGTGCCGCTGGAACTCGCCAACATCAAGAACCCGTTCGACATCGCCCGCCAGGAACTGACGGCGGTCGGGCTCGGCGAGCGGCTGAACCACTATCCGGGCCAGTTGTCCGGCGGCGAACAGCAGCGCGTGGCGATCGCCCGGGCGCTTGCGCCCTCGCCCGCCGTGCTGATTGCCGACGAGCCGACCGGCAATCTCGACACAGAGACCGGCCGGCAGATCGCCGACCTGCTGTTTGCCAAGCAGGCAGAGCGCGGCACCACGCTGCTGCTGGTAACGCATGACAATGCGCTGGCGGCCCGCTGCTCCAGGCAGGTGCGCGTCCGCTCCGGCGAGATCGCCGACGACGGTACGAGTGCGCGGGCACCGCAGGCGGTTACGGCATGATCGGCGCCCTCTCCTCGCGTCTGTCCATCTCGCTTCGACTGGCGCTGCGCGAACTGCGCGGCGGGCTGTCCGGCTTCTACATCTTCCTGGCCTGCATCGCGCTCGGCACCGGCGCCATCGCCTCGGTCAATTCGGTCTCGCGGGCCATCACCGGCGCGATCGCCTCGCAGGGCCAGACGCTGCTGGCCGGCGACATGCGCTTCGAGCTCGACAATCGCGAGGCGACGCCGGAGGAGCTGGCCTTCCTGCAGCGCTACGGCGAGGTCTCCATATCGACCGGCCTGCGCTCGATGGCACGGCTGCCGGACGGATCGCAGCAGGCGCTTGTCGAGGCCAAGGCCGTCGACGAGGCCTACCCGCTCTACGGCAAGGTAACGGCCGATCCGGACCGGCCGCTGTCGCAACTGCTGGGTCGCGACGGCGATGTCTATGGCGCATTGGCAGCACCCCTGCTGCTCGAGCGCCTCGGCATCCAGCCGGGAACCGAGCTGCTGCTCGGCAACCTGAAGGTCCGCATCACGGGGACGCTGGTGACGGAGCCGGATGCCATATCGGAAGGTTTCGGCTTTGCGCCGCGCCTGCTTCTCAGCCGCGAGGCGCTGATCGCCTCCGGTCTCGTGCAGAACGGCAGCCTTGTCGAGCACGCCTACAAGATCAAGCTGACCGATCCGGCATTGCGCGGCACACTGGCCACCACCGCCAACCGCGAACTGCCGTCGGCCGGCTGGTCGATCCGCACGTCGGACCGCGCCGCGCCGTCGCTGACCGAAAATGTTGACCGGTTCTCGCAGTTCCTGACGCTGGTCGGCCTGACGGCGCTGATCGTCGGCGGCGTCGGCGTTGCAAATGCGGTACGCGCCTTCCTCGATGCTAAGCGCACGACGATCGCGACCTTCAAGTGCCTGGGCGCTCCGGCAACCGTGGTGACGCTCATCTATCTCATCCAGATCCTGCTGATCGGCATGGTCGGCATCGTCATCGGCCTGGCGATGGGCGCCGTCGCACCCTTCGTGGCGCTCGGCTTCCTGCGCGACATCCTGCCGGTGCCGGCGGAAGCGACGATCTATCCGGCAGCGCTCGGGATGGCCGCCCTGTTCGGCCTATTGACCACCTTCGCCTTCGCCATCCTGCCGCTTGGACATGCGCGGCGGGTGCCGGCAACGGCGCTGTTCCGCGACCAGAGTTTCGACCAGGCCCGCCTGCCCTCCTGGCCCTACCTCCTGGCGGGCTCGGCAGCGCTTGCCGCGCTTGCGGGACTGGCCATCTATGCCGCCGACGACCGGTTCATCGCCATCGTCTTCCTCGGTGCCGTGGCTGCGGCCTTCGTGCTTCTGCGGCTGGTGGCAGCCGGCATCGCCGCACTGGCAAGACGCAGCCCGCGGGTTAACTCTCCGGCGCTCAGGCTGGCGATCGGCAATATCCACCGTCCGGGTGCGCTCACGCCGTCCGTCGTTCTGTCGCTTGGGCTCGGGCTTGCGTTGCTCGTGACGCTGGCGCTGATCGACGGCAACCTGCGCCGCCAGCTGACCGGGACGATGATGGAGAATGCCCCGAACTTCTTCTTCGTCGACATCCAGGGCAGCGAGCGCGAAGGCTTCGTCGATATCCTGAAGCAGAATTCGCCGCAGGGGACGATCCAGCAGGTGCCGATGCTGCGCGGCCGCATCCTCGCTTTCAACGGCCAGGACGTCAGCCAGATGAACGTGCCGCCCGGCGGACGCTGGGTGCTGCGCGGCGATCGCGGCATCACCTACCAGGAGAAGCCCCCGGAGAATTCGCGGCTGGCCCAGGGCGAGTGGTGGCCGGCCGACTATGCCGGCGAGCCGCTCGTATCGTTTTCAGCAGAGGAGGCGGAGGAACTTGGCCTGAAGCTGGGTGACACCGTCACCGTCAACGTGCTCGGCCGCAACATCACCGCCAAGATTTCCAACTTCCGGCAGATCGAGTGGGAATCGCTGTCGATCAACTTCGTCATGGTGTTTTCACCCAACACTTTCCGCGGCGCGCCGCATGCCTGGCTCGCCACGCTGACGGATGCCAATGCGACGCCGGCAGACGAAGGCCGCATCCTGCGCGCCGTCACCAACGCCTATCCGACGATTACCAGCGTGCGGGTGAAGGACGCGCTGGACATCGCCGAACAGCTGGTCGGGCAGCTGGCGACCGCCATCCGTGCTGCCGCTGCCGTCGCGCTTGTCGCCTCGGTCCTGGTGCTTGCCGGTGCGCTCGCCTCCGGCAACCGCGCCCGCACCCACGACGCGGTGATCCTGAAGACGCTCGGCGGCACGCGCCGCATGCTGATGCGCGCCTTCAGCTACGAATACATGATCCTCGGCGTCGCCACGGCGATCTTCGCGCTGGCCGCCGGCAGCCTGTCCGCCTGGTTCGTCGTTGCCCGCATCATGAAGCTGCCGGTGACATTCATGCCGGACGTCGCGGTGGTCACGCTGGTCGTGGCACTGGTGCTGACGGTGGGCATCGGCCTTGCCGGCACCTGGCGGATTCTCGGCCAGAAGGCAGGCCCCGTGCTGAGAGAGCTCTGATGCCAGGGCTGCTGCGGCAGTTCCTGGATTAAATTCTTGTCACCTTGGCGAATCGGACGGCAATCAGGGCCGATTCGGGGCTCGGCCACTTGAACCGGATGACCGATGCTCGCATATTCAATGCATGCTTGCTGAGGCTCCGCAGCGGCGCCAGGTGTCCTCGATGACGCCGACACCGTAGACATTCCGGAGCTTTGAGAGGACAAAATGGCTGAACCATACAACTTCCAGAACCGTACGGCACAGCAGCGTGCCCAGACGGGCGTCGAGATCGATGCCGGCCTGCGCGCCTACATGCTGAAGGTCTACAACCTGATGGCGCTGGGCCTGGTAATCACCGGTCTTGCAGCATTCGGGACATGGCAGCTTGCGGTCGACAACGGCCAGCTGACCGCTTTCGGCACGGCTCTCTATGCCAGCCCGCTGAAGTGGGTCGTGATGCTGGCTCCGCTCGGAATGGTGTTCTTCCTGAGCTTCCGCATCAACAAGATGAGCGTTGCCGCCGCCCAGACCACCTTCTGGATCTATGCGGCGCTGATGGGCCTGTCGCTGTCGTCGATCTTCCTGGTCTTCACCGGCCAGAGCATCGTGCAGACCTTCTTCGTCACCGCAGCCTCGTTCGGCGCGCTGTCGCTCTACGGCTACACGACGAAGCGTAACCTGTCGGCCATGGGCTCGTTCCTGATCATGGGCCTGTTCGGCCTGATCATCGCCTCGGTCGTCAACATCTTCCTCGCCTCGTCGGCTCTCGGCTTCGCGATCTCGGCCATGGGCGTACTGATCTTCGCCGGTCTGACCGCCTTCGATACGCAGAAGATCAAGGAGATGTATCTCGAGGGCGACGAAGTTGCCGTGGTCGGCCGCAAGGCGATCATGGGTGCGCTGACGCTCTACCTCGACTTCGTCAACCTGTTCATGTTCCTGCTGCAGTTCATGGGCAACCGCAACAACTGATCCGGCAGACACCATGACGATTTGCGAAAGGCGGCTCCAGGGCCGCCTTTTTGCTGTCAGGATGAAGGGGCTTGCGACGCGATTTCGACCGCCGTACTCTTCAAACTGCCCCGTTCCGAATGACAGATCCCGATGCCCTTCACGCTGCGCGACGCCACTCCTGCCGATCTTCCCGCCATCACCGAGATCTACCGCGACAGCGTGCTGAACGGCACCGCGAGCTACGAGATCACGCCACCCGACATGACCGAGATGCAGGCCCGCTTCGCCGCCATCGTCGACAAGCGCTACCCTTACATCGCCGCCGTCGATGCAGACGGCACCCTGCTCGGCTATGCCTATGCCTCGGCGTTCCGCACGCGCCCCGCCTATCGCTGGCTGGTGGAGGATTCGATCTATCTGGCGCCGGAGGCGCGCGGTCGTGGGCTCGGCAAGGCGCTGCTACGGGAATTGATCGAACGGTGCACCGTGCTCGGCTTCCGCCAGATGGCCGCCGTCATCGGTGGCGCGAGCCCCGCCTCCTGCGCCCTGCATGCGGGCCTCGGCTTCGAGATGGTCGGCACGATGAAGGGCACCGGCTTCAAGCACGGACGCTGGCTGGACACGGTGTTCATGCAGCGGGCGCTCGGCGACGGAACGACGTCGGAGCCGGATGCCGGCAGCTATCCGGGATCGCTGTTTGCCGGCTGATCCGACGGTTCGACAAAGAATTCGAAGGCCAGCCGATCAGTCGATCAGCTTCAGCACCTTGTCGAAGACCTTGAGCACCTGCGGCAGTTCATGGCCGCGCTTGAGGATCTTTCCATGCGTGTTGATCACGCTGTAGGCGCCCTGCCTGGCTGCAAGCTTCGGATCCTTCTCGATCCGGTAGAGCGGCATCTCGCCGGACCGCTTGAAGACCGAGAACACCGCCTTGTCCTTCAGGTGGTCGATCGCATAGTCCTTCCACTCGCCCTCGCCGACCATTCGCCCGTAGATCCGCAGGATCGCGTCGAGTTCACGCCGGTGGAAAGTCACCGGCAGCGGATCGTGCTTCTGGCGGTACTGGTTGAGTTCGACGACGACACCTTCCGCAGACGGCCCGCGCCCGGTTAAATCCGGCTGATCGGTCATCCAAGCTCCCGGGCTTGCAACATTTCCATGACAGTTTGCCTCACCGGCCGCAAAAAGCAAGCCGCAGCAGTCCCTGTAACAAGCGTGGCGGGCGGAAGATCCATGGCAGCAGAAGGCAGAGACGCAAACCGTCGAAACTCTCCGCTTTTGGCCTGATTTCGAACAAAAGGCTGCCGGAATCGGCGACCAGTGTAACGGTCATCCAGTTGGCGCCAGGCGCCATATGGTCCGGCCTCGAGTGATGACCTTACCCCCCAGCCCCCCATCGCTCAAGGCCGGACCTTCCTCTGGAGATCCTCCCAAGCATTGCGATCTCGGATTTGCCCTGCGCGTCAGGGGCTCGGATGGCCCTTGCGTCCGACCATGACGACGGCCGCGCCGAGGATTGCCGCCGGTTCGCCGTTGGCGCCGGACGTCTGCAGCAGGATCGCGCAGCCGTCTTTCTTGGTGCTGCCCATCGATTTCGCCGGCAGGGTGATCTTCAGCGCCTTGCCGTCCCACATGCCGACGGTCTGCACGTCATAGACGTTGTGCCAGTATTCCATCTGCTTGCCGCTGTTTTCGCCGCGCAGAACCTCGACCTGTTCCTTCTTGGTGAAATAGGCGACGACAACCTCGGCCCGGCCGGCGCCGGGGCCGATATCGATCGACATCTCGTCGCCCGTCACCTCGACGCCGACGGGAATGGTCATCCCCGTCCCCTTGCCGTTCATCCTGTCGACGGCGCTGTTGATCGCCGACAGGTCCATGCCCTTGACGTGCTCGCGACCGTTGATGATCGCCTGCGGCGTATAGACACCGCTGCGGCCCATCGAATGGGCGTAGCCGTATTGGCGCTCGGTGTTTTCCTTGCTGCTCAGCGTGTCGGCCCAGCCGAGATAGTTCCAGTAATCGACGTGGTAGGAGAGCGCCACGACGTCGCCCTGCTCGACAAGCTTCTTCAGCGCCTGGTCGGCCGGCGGACAGGAGGCGCAGCCTTGCGAGGTGAAGAGCTCGACGACGCCTTTCGGGGACCGGATCTCGCCGGCGATCGCCGGGCTGCAGACCATCGCCGCCGCCGCGATCCAGGCGCAGCGTTCGGCAAGCTTCAACATTGAGGTCAGGAGAGGCATCGGATGTCTTTGTTGCGAGGGAGCATTACGGTCCATGCGTCGAACCTACCTGCCGCCCGCTTCAAGCGGAAGTCACAAGCGGGTGAGACGCAGGGTGCCGGCGGACAGTGCGCAAAGGAAAGCCGCCGGACAAGCCTGTCCGGCGGCTTTTTTCTGTCACTTCGGGTGCGGCTCAGGCAGCCAGGTCACGCAGAACCGTCTGCAGGATGCCGCCATTGTTCATGTAGATCACTTCGTCGAGCGTATCGATGCGGCAGAGGATCTTGATCTCCTTCACCGAACCGTCGGCATAGGCGATCTTGGCAGTCATCCACTCGCGCGGCTTGATCTCGCCGTCGAGGCCTTCGATCGTCACGGTCTCGTCGCCCTTGAGGTCGAGGCTCTGCCAGTTGACGCCCTCGTCGAAGACGAACGGTACGACGCCCATGCCGACCAGGTTCGAGCGGTGGATACGCTCGAAGGACTGGGCGATGACGGCGCGTACGCCAAGCAGGTTGGTGCCCTTGGCAGCCCAGTCACGCGACGAACCGTTGCCGTATTCGACGCCGGCGAAGATCACCAGCGGCGTGCCCTCGGCCTTGTACTTCATGGCCGCGTCGTAGATCGACATCTCTTCCTTCGACGGATAGTGGACGGTGTAGCCGCCTTCCTTGCCGTTCGGGCCGAGCATGAAGTTGCGGATGCGGATGTTGGCGAACGTGCCGCGCATCATCACTTCGTGATTGCCGCGGCGCGTGCCGTACTGGTTAAAGTCGGCAACGCCGACGCCGTTCTCCATCAGGTAGGCACCGGCAGGCGATGCAGCCTTAATCGAACCGGCCGGCGAGATGTGGTCGGTGGTGATCTTGTCGCCGAACAGGCCGAGCACGCGGGCGCCGACGATGTTCGAAATGCCCGAACCGGTCTTGCCCATGCCGACGAAGTAGGGCGGGTTCTGCACGTAGGTCGAGTTGTCGTCCCAGGCATAGGTCTGGCCCGGCGGGATCTGCACGGCCTGCCAGTTCTCGTCGCCCTTGAACACGTCGGCATACTTGCTCTCGTAGAGCTCGCGGGTGACGTATTTCAGGATGAATTCCTGGATCTCGTGCGAGGTCGGCCAGATGTCCTTGAGGAACACCGGATTACCGTCCTGATCATGGCCGAGGGGTTCGGTGGTCAGGTCCTTCTGCACCGTGCCTGCCAGCGCATAGGCGACGACCAGCGGCGGGGATGCCAGGTAGTTCGCCTGGACGTCCGGCGAGATGCGGCCTTCAAAGTTGCGGTTGCCCGACAGAACACCGGCCGTGATCAGGCCCTTGTCGTTGATCGTCTTCGAGATCGGTGCCGGCAGCGGACCGGAATTGCCGATGCAGGTGGTGCAGCCGAAGCCGACCAGGTTGAAGCCCAGCGCATCAAGCGAGGTCTGCAGGCCCGACTTGGCGAGATATTCGCCAACCACCTGGGACCCAGGCGCCAGCGAGGTCTTCACCCACGGAGCCGATTTCAGGCCCTTGGCAACCGCGTTGCGGGCCAGGAGGCCGGCGGCGATCAGCACCGACGGGTTGGACGTGTTGGTGCACGACGTGATGGCGGCAATCGCCACGTCGCCATGGCCGATGTCGTAGCCTTCGCCTTCGACGGCGTAGCGGGCATTCAGCTGGCCCGGCTTCTTGTAGTCGTTCTCGAGAGCCGTTGCGAAGTTCGGTGCAATGGTTTCAAGCGCCAGGCGGCCTTCCGGACGCTTGGGGCCGGCCATCGACGGCACGACGTCGCCGAGGTCGAGCTCCAGCGTGTCGGTGAAGACGAGGTTCGAGCCGTCACCGTCGCGCCACATGCCCTGCGCCTTCGAATAGGCTTCGACCAGCGCGATGCGGTCCTTGGTGCGGCCCGACATGGTGAGGTAGTTGATGGTTTCGCCATCGACGGGGAAGAAGCCGCAGGTGGCGCCGTATTCCGGACCCATGTTGCCGATGGTGGCGCGGTCGGCAAGCGACATCGAATCAAGGCCGGGGCCGAAGAATTCGACGAACTTCGAGACGACGCCCTTCTTGCGCAGCATCTGCACGACGGTGAGCACGAGGTCGGTGGCGGTGACGCCTTCCTTGACCTTGCCGGTGAGTTTGAAGCCGATGACTTCCGGCAGCAGCATGGACACCGGCTGGCCGAGCATGGCAGCTTCGGCCTCGATGCCGCCAACGCCCCAACCGAGAACGCCAAGACCGTTGATCATCGTCGTATGGCTGTCGGTGCCGACGCAGGTATCCGGATAGGCAACCGTCTCGCCGTCCTCTTCCTTGGTCCAGACCGTCTGGCCGAGGTATTCCAGATTGACCTGGTGACAGATGCCGGTGCCGGGCGGCACGACGCGGAAGTTCTTGAACGCCTGCTGGCCCCACTTGAGGAAGCGGTAGCGCTCGCCGTTGCGCTCGTATTCGAGCTCGACGTTGCGGGCAAAGGCGGTCGGCGTGCCGAATTCGTCGACGATGACCGAGTGGTCGATGACCAGGTCGACGGGGACCAGCGGGTTGATCTTTTCCGGATCGCCGCCGAGTGCCACCATGGCATCACGCATGGCAGCCAGGTCAACGACGGCGGGAACGCCGGTAAAGTCCTGCATCAGCACGCGGGCCGGGCGATAGGCGATCTCGTTCTCGACCTTGCCCTTGTTGCTGAGCCACGCGGCGACCGCCAGGATGTGATCCTTGGTGACCGACTGGCCGTCTTCGAAACGCAGCAGGTTTTCCAGCAGCACCTTCATCGAGAAGGGCAGGTTTGCCACGCCCGGCAGGCCATTGGCTTCCGCCTTCGGCAGGCTGTAATAGACGTAGTCCTTGCCGTCGACGGTCAGGATGGACCGACAATTGAAGCTGTCGAGTGATTTGGACACGGAACATATCCCCGCTGATATAGAGCCAACACGCGCGTGCGGACGCCTATGCACTTCATGCACATCAGGATGCGGGTACGACCATTTCCGCTGTCCGCACGAGAAGATAGAATCCTCAGGTCCGGCGCAATGTGAAAATCACGCCGGCCGCTGGCGTGGTTGCGAAGCTTATAGATAATTTCTAAGAAAGGTTCCAGACAGTGTTTGGGACGATCGTCAGAATTTTTTTCGGCAAGCCTCCGACCGGCGGCAAACGAAGGCGGACCTCATGCGGCTGACCGCAGAAGATCTCTCGGCACGGCGTGGCGAGGATCTGCTTTTCTCCAACATTTCCTTCAGCTTGATCGATGGCGACGCGCTGCTGCTGACTGGCCGCAACGGTTCTGGAAAGTCGACGCTGCTGCGCGTTGTGGCGGGGCTGCTGCCGGCCGTCTCGGGGCGCCTGACCTTCGATGATCCGACTGCGGCCGAGGCGCTGCGGCCGGCCGAAGCCTGCCATTATCTCGGCCACCGCAACGCCATGAAGCCGGAGCTGACGGCAGCCGAGAACCTCGGCTTCTGGAAGGCATTCTTCTCCGGCAGCCAGACCGGCCGGGGACTGACGGTCGAGGGAGCGGCGGCCGCCGTCGAGCTGGAGAGCATCCTGCATCTGCCCTTCGGCTACCTTTCGGCCGGCCAGCAGCGGCGCATGGCGTTTGCCAAGCTGCTGGTGGCGCACCGGCCTGTCTGGCTGCTCGACGAACCGACGGCAGCCCTCGACACCGCCGCCGAAGCGCTGTTCTCGCGGCTGATCCGCGATCACCTCGCCGACGGCGGGATCGTTCTCGCCGCCACCCATCAGCCGCTGGATTTTCAGGCGACGCATCGTCTGGAGATGAAGGGTTTCGAGTACGCCGAGATGGAGGTGAGCGTATGATGCAAGGCACCTCAAGGCAGTCGACAAAATCTGCCCCTCATCGGCCTGCCGGCATCTTCTCACCGTTTGAACGGGGAGAAGGACCCTTGCGGCAACGGCAGATTTTCCCCTCTCCCCGCCTGCGGGGAGACGGTTGGGGTGAGGGGCAAGCAGCCGAAAAGGCACCCTCATGATCGCCCTCCTGCTGCGCGATCTAAAGCTTTCGGTGCGCGCCGGCGGCGGTGCGTTGATCGGCGTGCTGTTCTTCCTGACGGTGGTCGCCGTCATTCCTTTCGGGGTCGGGCCGGATCTCAACCTGCTCGCCCGCATCGGACCAGCGATCGTCTGGATCGGCGCGCTGCTGTCGGCGCTTCTCGGCCTCGACCGGCTGTTCCAGACCGAGCGCGAGGACGGCTCGCTCGATCTCCTGCTGATGCAGGAGCATCCGCTGGTGCTGACGGTGCTGGTGAAATGCGTCGCGCACTGGCTGGCCAATGTTTTGCCGCTGGTGATCGCCTCGCCGCTGCTCGGCCTGTTCATGAACATGGACGAGGTGGCGATCGGCGCGGTCATGCTGACGCTTCTGGTCGGCTCCCCTGCGCTGACCTTCATCGGTGCGGTGGGCGCGGCGGTCGCCGTGACCTTGCCGCGCGGCGGCCTGCTCGTGTCGATCCTGGTGTTGCCGCTCTGCGTGCCGGTGCTGATCTTCGGCGTCAGCGCCTCCTACGCGGCGGTGATGGACCCGGCTCCCTTCCTGCCGCCCTTCATGATCCTCATCGCCATCACGATGTTTTTTGCGGTGATCGGGCCGGCCGGCGCGGCACTGGCGTTGCGCAATGCCGGCGATTGACTAGAATCAAGCAGGCGGCCGATCCCCGCCGTAGAAGGACCGCATGACCGACAGCCTCGCCATCCGCAAATTCAGCGATCTGGCCAACCCGACCCGCTTTCTGGCGCTGGCGGCGCGCATCCTGCCCTGGATGGCCGGCCTGACCGCACTGTTGTTTGCCGTCGGTCTCACATTGTCCTTCGCGTCGGAGGGCGACTATCAGCAGGGCGATACGGTCCGCATCATGTACATTCACGTGCCGGCCGCCTGGCTGTCGATGATGTGCTACACGGTGATGGCGCTGTCGGCGATCGGCACGCTGGTCTGGCGCCATCCGCTGGCCGATGTCAGCCACAGGGCCGCAGCCCCGCTCGGCGCCGCCTTCACGCTGATCGCACTCGTCACGGGCTCGCTGTGGGGCAAGCCCATGTGGGGCACCTGGTGGGTCTGGGATGCACGCCTCACCTCGGTCTTCGTGCTGTTCCTCATGTATCTCGGCATCATCGCGCTCAACCGGGCGATGGACGATCCGTCGCGGGCCGCGCGCCTCAGCGCCGTGCTGATCCTCGTCGGCTTCGTCAACATCCCGATCATCAAGTTCTCCGTCGACTGGTGGAACACGCTGCACCAGCCGGCAAGCGTCATCCGTATGGACGGCCCGACGATCGACGGCGAATTCCTGCGCCCGCTGCTGGTCATGGCTATCGCCTTCACCTGTCTGTTCTTCACCCTGCACGTAATGGCCATGCGCAACGAGATCTGGCGGCGCCGCATCGCCACCCAGCGGCGCATGGCGGCCCGCATGGCAACACGGGGAGAGTGACGGTGAGCCACGCCTTCTACGTCTATTCCGCCTACGGCATCACCGCCGCCATCACACTCGGCGCCATCTGTCGCACCTGGCTCGACGGTCGTGCCCGCCGTCGGGAACTGGCCGAACTCGAAGCCGCCGGCCTGCGCCGCCGCTCGGCTTCGCAGGCCGCCGAGGCTAGCCGCACATGACGACGAACGGAGACGCCGAAAACGATGCACCGCAGGCCGAGCCGGCCCCTCGCAGCAAGGCGCGGTATGCCCTGGCGCTGATTCCGCTGGCGGTATTTGCCGGTTTTGCCGCCGTGGCCGGAAAGATGCTCTACGACCAGGACGTCAACGGCCTCGATGTCTCCGCCATTCCCTCGGCGCTGATCGACAAGCCGGCACCGACGCTTGCGCTGCCGCCGCTCGAGGGCGCCAACCTGCCGGCGCTGACGACGCAGGCGATTGCCGGCCGGCTGACGCTGGTCAACGTATTTGCCTCCTGGTGCGTGCCCTGCCGCCAGGAGCATCCCCTGCTGAAGCAACTGGCCACGGATCCGCGCCTCACGATCGTCGGCATCAACTACAAGGACCGCAACGACAACGCCCTGCGGTTCCTCGGCGAGCTCGGCAATCCCTACAAGGCGATCGGTGTCGACCCGAACGGCAAGGCGGCGATCGACTGGGGTGTCTACGGCATCCCGGAAAGCTACCTCGTCGGCGCCGACGGGACGATCCTCTACAAGCGCGTCGGTCCCTTCGACGAGCGCAGCGTGCGCGATGATCTGCTGCCCGCAATCGCCCGTGCCGCCCAGCGCGGCTGAGTGCGCTGAACGACGATCAGTTGATCGAGACGACCCGCAGCGACGGATTGGCAGCGCCGACGCTCTGGCCCTCGACGACCACCCGGTTGCGGCCGCCGCACTTTGCATCGTAGAGCCGCGCATCGGCTCTCTGGATCGCGTCGTGGACGGAATGATCGCTGGCGGCGAGCGCCGAGACGCCGAAACTGGCCGTGATCGGCACGCCGTCGTCGTGGAAGATCCACGCTTGCGCGGCAAACGCCTCGCGCAGCCGTTCAGCAAGCACGCCTGCCTCGGCTGCCGCAAGGCCGGGCAGGAAGACGACGAACTCCTCGCCACCGAAACGAGCGGCAAGCGCCCCCACCGGTATCGTGTCTCTCAGAAGATCGGCGAACCGGCGGATGACATCGTCGCCGGCGGCATGGCCGAAGTGGTCGTTGACGCGCTTGAACCGGTCGATATCGCCAAGCACCACCGCCCCGAGAGCCCGGGACCGTGTAGCGCGGCCGCATCCGAGGTCGAAACCCCGGCGGTTGAGGAGACCGGTCAGTGGATCCTGTTCGGCAGCCGTGCGGTGCCCCAGGACCGTGTCGTGGACGATCGTTGCCAGCACCGACAGCGCTAACAGGAAGGCCAGCATGCTGGCGCCCATCTGGACATAGAAGGCATAGGAGGAGGAAAGATAGCTCTCCGTCGAGAGACCCGCCGACGCGGACGTCATGGCGACGAACAGGACAAGCCGCAGCAGCGTTTCCGCCACCACCATCGCCGCAACCGCCACCAGAACCCGATCGACCGGCAGCACCGCCCGCCGCACGACACTGGCGACCGACGCGAGCAGCAGCAGCCCGCAGGCGAGATCGCCGGCGATGATCTCCTGCCGCAGGTCTGCTGCAATCAGCACGGCATGGCCGAGAAACGGCAGGGCGAGCAACACGACGAGCAGCCGGACACGCCGCAGGCGAGGCCCACCGAGCCGGTCGGCCAGCGCCTCGCCGTAAGCGAAGAAGGCGGTGAGGAACAGGAGGTTTGCGATCATCGCCGCCAGCGGCACCGGCAGAAAGGTCAGGACCGGCATGAGGAAGGCGACCGCCGCAGACAGGTAGCCGACGCCCCACCAGGTCGCGCGCGCTGCGCTCCAGGTGCCCGCAGTCAGGAAGATGATGCCGAACACCGCCATGAAGAACGGAAGGATGAATGCGAAGTGATCTGTCATCGTCCCGTGACCATCAATGCCCGTCGTGGCGCAGACCCATAAGCGGCATCCGCTAACAATCGGAAACCGCGGCCGCCGCTGTCACGGTGACGGTTGGTCAGAGCGCTGCCTGCCAAGCTTTCACGGCCTCAACCGGCCAGACCAGCATCAGCACGTTGAGCGTGAGGTTGTCGCGGATGACGATGGCGGTGATCAGCTCGAAGGCGATGGCCAGCAGCACCGTCAGCCAGACGGGGGCGCGTGCGGCAAACAGGAAGCCGAGCGCCATGAACACCGTGTCCATCGCCGAGTTGAGGATGCTGTCACCCTCGTAGCCGATCGCCATGGTCGCCGAACGGTAGCGGTCGATGATGATCGGTGAGTTCTCCAGCAGTTCCCATGCCGCCTCTATCAGCGTCGCGAGTGCCAGCCGCTGACCAAACCCGCCCCTCCGCAGGATGGCGCGGGCGAGAAGATAGAAGAGGAAGCCGTGAATGATGTGGGACGGCGTGTACCAGTCGGAGAGATGCTGCGAATTGCCGGGCGTGTTGACGCCCGGCTCGAACAGCTTGATCGTGCCGCACGAGCAGATCCACAGCCGCCCGAGCAGATGCTCCGAGATCACCTGGACGGCGAGAATGATGCCGACGACGGCAAACCAGAAGGAGCCGCTGGTGTCGCGCTGCGGCGCCGCGGCCAGGGTCACTTGATGTCTCTGGCGCTTGGATCGGCGGTCTTGTCGACGGAGTGGCGCATGATCAGCGGCATCTGTGCAAGGGTGAAGGCGATGGTGATCGGCATCGTGCCCCAGACCTTGAAGTTGACCCAGACGGCATCGGAAAAATTGCGCCAGACGACTTCGTTGATGACGGCGAGGAACAGGAAGAACACGCCCCAGCGAAGCGTCAGCTTGCGCCAGCCTTCGTCGGTGAGCTGGAATGCTGCGTTGAACACGTAGCCGAGCAGCGACTTGCCGAACAGCAGGCCGACCAGCAGCGTCACGCCGAACAGCGTGTTGACGATGGTCGGCTTCATCTTGATGAAGGTTTCGTCCTGCAGCCAGATCGACAGGCCGCCGAACACCATCACCACGACGCCCGAGACGAAAGGCATGACCGGCAGGTGCTTGAAGACGATCTTCGAGACGACCAGCGAGATCACCGTGGCGGCCATGAACACGCCGGTCGCCACCAGCAGCGGACCGCCGAGAGCAGACAGTGCCGGAAACCGCTCGACCAGCCACTCGCCGCGCAGGTTGGCGAAGAAGAACACCAGCAACGGGCCTATTTCGAGCGCCAGCTTGAGGCCGGGATGTTCCTTTTCCTGGCGCGTCGGCGTCGTGTCGCTTTCGAAGCTCTGCATGATCTGTCTTAATCTCGATCGGAGGGTTGCGGATGCAAACCCGGTTTCTGTGTCATCAATGCGTCACGCCGGCAATGGCCGCGGCGAAATCTTCGGCTTCGAAGGGTTCCAGATCGTCAACGCCTTCGCCGACGCCGATGAAATAGACCGGCAGCTTGTGCTTGGCGGCGATGGCGACGAGGATGCCGCCGCGCGCCGTGCCGTCGAGTTTGGTCATGATCAGGCCGCCGACGCCAGCCACGTTGCGGAAGATCTCCACCTGGTTCATGGCATTCTGGCCGGTCGTCGCATCAAGCGTCTGCAGCACCGTATGCGGCGCCTCGGGATCGAGCTTGCCGAGGACGCGCACGATCTTTTCGAGCTCGGCCATCAGCTCCGTCTTGTTCTGCAGCCGGCCGGCGGTATCGATGATCAGCACGTCGCACTTCTTCTGGCGCGCCTGCTCGAAGGCATCATAGGCAAGGCCGGCCGCGTCGGCGCCGAGCTTGGTGCCGATGAATTCCGAATTGGTTCGGTCCGCCCAGATCTTCAGCTGTTCGATAGCCGCCGCACGGAAGGTATCGCCGGCCGCCAGCATGACCTTCAGGCCCGACCCCGAAAGCTTGGCGGCAAGCTTGCCGATCGTCGTCGTCTTGCCGGTGCCGTTGACGCCGACGACGAGGATGACATGCGGCTTGTGGGCGAGATCGAGTGCCAGCGGCTTGGCGACCGGCTTCAGCACCTTGGTGATCTCGCTTGCCATGATCTTCGAGACGTCCTCGCCGGTGACGTCCTTGCCGTAGCGTTCGGACGACAGGGCGCCGGTGATGCGCATGGCGGTCTCGACGCCGAGATCGGCCTGGATCAAGAGATCCTCGAGCTCTTCGAGCGTCGCATCGTCGAGCTTGCGCTTGGTGAACAGCGCCGAAATCTGGCCGGTGAGTTGCGTCGATGTCCTGAGCAGGCCGGCGCGCAGGCGCTGGAACCAGGTGAGCCGCGGCTCTGCCACGACCTCGACCGGCGCCTCCTCGACGCGCGTTGCAAAGCCCTTCGGCAGAGCGACCTCGGCAACCGGCGCCTCGCTCTGCCCCTCGGCGGCCTCCGCCTCCAGCAACGAGAGCGGCACGACACCCATGTCCGACAGCGTATCGACGGCCGGCAGCAGCGGCGGCTCTTCGCGATCCGCATCCGCGTCAGTGTCGGCAACGATCTCGACCGTCTCTGTGGCCTCATCCGCTGCCGGGCCGCCGGCCGTCTCCATCTCGAGTGCCGCCACTGGATCGGCATCGGCGAGCGGCAGGTCCTCACTGCGAGAATGCGGCTCTAGCTCAGACGCGATCTGCGCAGCTTCCTGCGGGCTCAGCCGCTGCTCGGCCTCGCTGACCGACGGGATATTCTCCTCGACGGGCTTGTCGCCGAACGTGAAGACCCTTTTGATGAAGCTGATCGCCATGAAATTCCGTTCCGTCACGCCGCGCGGGCGGCGGCAAGCTGCATGGTGAGATGTTTGCCGTTGTGGCCGGTGATCTCCACATCGACCATGGCGCGGGGCGTGAGCCCGGAGGCTTCGACCAGCGTGAAGTTTTCCGTATGCGCGAAACCGCTCATCTCCACAAGAACCGTCTGGCGCGTGGCGATCATTCGGTCGAGATGCCGCCGCTGCAACGCCTCTCCGGTAACGCGAAGCCGTGCCGCACGTTCCTTGACGAGCGCCCGGTCCAACTGCGGCATTCGGGACGCCGGCGTGCCCGGGCGGGGGCTGTAGGGAAACACGTGCAGGAAGGACAGGCCGCAGTCCTCAGCATGGCGCACGGTGTTGGCGAACATGTCCTCGGTTTCCGTCGGGAAGCCGGCGATCATGTCGGCACCGAAACTGACCTCAGGACGAAGACGGCGGACCTGTTCGACGAAAGCGAGCGCATCGCTGCTCGAATGGCGGCGCTTCATCCGCTTCAGGATCATATCGTCGCCATGCTGCAGCGACAGATGCAGATGCGGCATGAAGCGCGGCTCGTCGGCGATGAGGTCGAGGAGGTGGCGGTCAGCCTCGATGCCGTCGATCGACGACAGCCGCAGGCGCAGAATGTCCGGCACCTGGCGCAGCAGCGTCCTTGCCAGCAGGCCGAGCGTCGGCTGGCCCGGCAGGTCGCCGCCATAGCTCGTCGCGTCGACGCCGGTGAGGACGATCTCGCGGTAGCCGCTTTCGACGAGCCTGCGCGCCTGGTCGACCACCGCACCCATCGGCACCGAGCGGGAATTGCCGCGGCCGTAGGGGATGATGCAGAAGGTGCAGCGGTGATCGCAGCCGTTCTGCACCTGGATGAAGGCCCGCACGTGCCCCTCGATGTGGCGGACCATCTGCGGCGCCGTCGCCTTGACGCTCATGATGTCGTTGACGCGCAGCTTTTCCTCCGCCGCAACGCCGAAGTCCGGCAGGCTGCGATAGGAGGCCCGGTTCAGCTTTTCCTCATTGCCGAGGACCGCATCGACTTCTGGCATCTGCGAAAAGATCGCGGCTTCGGTCTGGGCGGCACAGCCGGTGACGATGATGCGGGCATGCGGATTGTCACGTCGTGCCCGGCGGATCGCCTGGCGTGCCTGGCGCACCGCCTCGCCGGTCACTGCGCAGGTATTGACGAGCACGGCATTGTTGAGCCCGGCCTTTTCGGCTTCTGCGCGCATGATCTCGGATTCGTAGGTGTTCAGCCGGCAGCCGAAGGTTATGACGTCGACGCCGCTCACCGGATGACGGCCTCCGGCGCCGCCTCGCGCTCGAAGCTTCCGGTCACGGGATCGAGACGGCCCGACCATTCCCAGGCGGCAGGTCCCGTCATCACGACGTGGTCGTCGTCGCGCCAGTCGATCGTCAGCGTTCCGCGGTTGGGGCTGGAGGCAACGGTGATCGAGACCTTGCGACCGGTGCGGCCGGTGCGGGCACCGGAGACGCCGGCGGCACAGGCAGCCGATCCGCAGGCGAGCGTCAGCCCGGCGCCGCGTTCCCAGGTGCGGGTCACCATCTGCGACGGCGAGATCACCTGGGCAAGCGTGATGTTGGCCTTTTCCGGAAACATCGGATGGTTTTCGAGGAGCGGCCCGAAGCGCTCGAGGTCGAAGCTCATCGGGTCGCGGTCGACCCAGAACACCGCATGCGGATTGCCCATCGACATGGCCGAGGGCGAATGCAGGATCGGCGCGTCGATCGGCCCGATCTGCAGCTCGATGCGGCTGGTATCGAAGAACTCTTCCGATAGCGGGATCTTGTCCCAGGCAAACACGGGCTTGCCCATGTCGACGGAGATCGTCCCGTCCTCGTGCTCCTCAGCATTCAGAATCCCGGCGACGGTCTGGAAGGTGAAGGTCTTGGCGCCGGTCTCGGCGGCCAGTGCCTGGACGACGCAGCGCGTGCCGTTGCCGCAGGCCTGCGCCTTCGTGCCGTCGCAGTTGAGGATGTCGATATAGGCGTCGGTACCGGCAAGCTTCGGATCGTGGATCGCCATGATCTGGTCGAATCCGGTATCGGCATTGCCCGCCAGTGCGATGGCAGCCGCCGGCGTGACGCGATCGGTCCGGCCGCGCATGTCGACGACCAGGATCTTGTTGCCAAGCCCGTTCATCTTCGCGAATTGGACCGTCTCTGCCATGCCTGCCACCTTCCCGGGCGCCATCGCGCCGATCTGCAGCCTATATGGCCGAAAATCACCGATAATTCCAGTGTCGGCCCGCGCTAGAGCTGCCGCCGACGCTCGACGCATGGCGCCATGACGCAGAGCAGTTCGAAGAGGATGTTCGCTCCGGCAAGCGCGGTGACGCCCGCCACATCAAAGGGCGGCGCGACCTCCACCACATCGGCACCGACGATGTTGATACCGGCGAGAAGCCGCACCAGCTGCTGCGCCTCGCGGGTGGAAAAGCCGCCGATCTCCGGCGTGCCGGTTCCCGGCGCCATCGACGGGTCGATGCTGTCGATGTCGAAGGTGACGTAGGTCGGGCCGTCGCCGGCGATCCGGCGGGCTTCGGCCATGACGTCCTTGGCGCCACGCTCGACGAACTCTTCCATGTAGATGATGCGGATACCCTGCGCCTTCGCCCAGTCATGATCGGTCGTGTCGTAGATCGAGCCGCGGATACCGATCTGCACCATGCGCTTCGGATCGAGCAGCCCCTCTTCGATGGCGCGGCGGAATGGTGTGCCGTGGGTGTATTTGTTGCCGCCGAAATAGCTGTCATTGGTATCGGTGTGCGCATCGAAATGAATGAGCCCGACCGGACGGCTTTTCGCAACGGCGCGCAGCACCGGCAGCGTCGTCAGGTGATCCCCACCGACCGAGAGCGGCACGGCACCGGCCGCGACGATGGCGGCAATGCCAGCTTCGATGCGTTGCAGACCATCCATCAGATCGATCGGGTTGACCGACACGTCGCCGACATCGGCAATGTTGGCGATCGAGAACGGCTCTACGCCGGAGACATGATGCACGCGGCGGATCAGGCTCGACTGGTTGCGCACCTCGCGCGGCCCGTGCCGGGCGCCGGCCCGGTTGGTCGTTCCTCCGTCCCAGGGGATGCCGACCAGCGCGATGTCCAGACCCTCGGCCGAGGTGACGGCAGGCAGCCGCATGAAGGTGGAGTGGCCGGCAAAGCGCGGCACTTCGGCGGCATCGACGGGCTGGTGAAACTGAGTGCTCAAGCAAGGCTCCATGCGGCGAGGAAGTCGTCTGTCTTACTGGCAGGAGTGGAGCAGAGCCTGTCGCCGCTGTAAATGCCGCACTGCGAGATCGTCCGCCTCAGACGTCTGGAACGTCGAAAGCTTCGCCCGGGCGCATCGCCCGGAACCGCTCCGGCTTCATCTCGGCTGCCGAAAGCGCATTGCCGAGGGCCGCCAGCGGCTCCTCGATGCCTTCATCCGTCAGCTTGAAGGTGCCCCAGTGGTGACCGAGGGCGTAGGAGGCGCGCGCCAGCTGCATGCCGGCCACCGCTTCCTCCGGGTTCTGGTGCTGGGCCTTCATGAACCAGCGCGGCTCGTAGGCGCCGATTGGCAGGATGGCCAGCCGGAAGGGTCCGTGCCTTTCCGAGGCTGCGCGGTAGTTTTCGCCCTGGTGAAAGCCGGTATCGCCGATGTGGTAGATCTTGCCGGCGAGCGTCTCGATGACGAAGGCGCCCCACAGCGCCATGCGGCGATCGCCGACGCCGCGCGCCGACCAGTGATGGCACGGCTCGCAGTGAAGCGTGACGTTCTTTCCGACATAGGCCGTGTCGCCCCAGTCCATGACGGTGATGCGCGGATCGTCCAGCGACGGGCCGAAGATCGCATCATTGCCGAGCGGCGTGACAAACAGCGGCCGGTGCGCCTCGTGCACACGCTTCAGCGTCACAAGGTCGAGATGGTCGTAATGGTTGTGGGTGACGATGACGACGTCGATCGTCGGCAGATCCTCGAAGCGGATGCCCGGCTGGTTGACGCGCTTCGGGCCGGCAAAGCTGACAGGGCTGGTCCGTTCCGCCCAGACCGGATCGGTGAGGATGTTCAGGCCAGCCACCTGGATCAGCATCGACGCATGGCCGGCCATGGTGACCACCATGCGGTTGCCCGAAACGCGCTTTTCCGGCACCGCGGGTTCGACGGGGCTCGGATACGCGTCCGGCCAGCCGATGCTCTTGCCGTTGAGACGCCAGCGGAGCAGGCTCATCAGGCCTTCCGGCTGCTCGCCGTTCGGGTTGAAGAAGCGGGTGCCGTCGAAATGATCGGAGGCCGGACCGGAATAATAGCGATTGGCAGCCATGGCTCTCCCCGCGGCAAAGCCCCCACCCAGAAGGGCAAGACCACCGATGCCGGCCCGTTTCATGAATTGGCGTCTTTTCATGATGAAGGTATAGGAAGCGGTCTGAGAAGCCGCAAGATAAAGCGCTGCAAACACGCAAAGCCAGGCTTTGGCATCACGCAGGCTTGATATCCGTCAAGGCAAAATCATTGCCGACGAAAAGCAGCGGAACGTCGAGGCTGCGGGCAGAGGCGTAGGCAAAGCAGTCGCCGAAATTCAGCTTTGCCGGATGGCCGACGGCACGGCCGTAGGTGCGGGCTGCAGCAAGCACTGCGTGATGCGCACCGAGCGGAATGGGCACTTCCGTGGCGCCGATCACGTCGAGAAACTGCTCGACATCCGCCTGTACTGCCAGGATGAGGGGTGCAGGCGTCGGAACCTGATCGCCGTGTTGCGAGATCGACGTCTTGCGGGCGATGGCGATGACGGCTTCGTACATGGTCAGCGACGTGTAGTGGAACGGGCCGGCAGATCCAGCCAGTTTCTGCAGGAGCTGGCTGGCGGTCGCTTCGCCCGTCAGGATGGCGACGAGCGCCGAGGCATCGAGAAACATCAGTTTCCCCACATCTCGTCCATGTAGGCCTTCTCATCAAAGGCTGCGGCATGCGAACCCATTCTTGCGACGACCCTGTCCTGGATTTCCTTCACGCGGTCGGCCAGCAGCGCCTTGTCGTCGCCGCGCTTCAGCTCGTTTTCCAGCGCCAGGCGAATGGCCTCCTCCTTGGTTTTGGCGCCCAGCTTCTGCATGACTTCCGCCGCCAGCGCATCGACCACGGGATCGCGGATGATCATCGACATCGCAAGGCATCCTTTGCGCCAACGGACAACAGAAGATCCGTTATAGCCGAAAATGCAGGCACTCGCAAAGCAGCCTGACGGGGCCAAACCCCGGGCCGCCTTGACTTTCCGGGCATCATGCTGTTTAAGCCCGGCATCTGCTGAAAGTTGACAAGACTTTAGCCGCCGACCGGGACCCATAAAGGTGTAAAGAGTTCCCGGAGGTCAACACCCGACAGCGCGATGCGCCCTCGGGTGATTTCCGGCTGTTTCTCTTGTTTTTCGGTGGCAGGAACACAACGTTGCGGCTCGACCGTCAGCGTTGAGAAGGAAGAAACGATGTTCGAAAGCCTCCAGGACCGTCTTGGCTCCATCTTGAGTGGACTGACCGGCCGTGGCGCATTGAGCGAAGCGGATGTGTCCGCCGCTCTGCGCGAGGTTCGCCGTGCGCTCTTGGAAGCGGACGTGGCGCTGGAAGTCGTGCGCTCCTTCACCGACAAGGTTCGCGAGAAGGCCGTCGGCGCCGAAGTCCTGAAGTCGATCAAGCCCGGCCAGATGGTCGTCAAGATCGTCCATGACGAGCTGGTCGAGATGCTTGGCTCGGAAGGCGTCTCCATCGACCTGCATGCGGTCGCCCCCGTCGTCATCATGATGGTCGGCCTGCAGGGCTCGGGCAAGACGACGACTTCCGGCAAGATTGCCAAGCGGCTGACCGAACGCGAGCGCAAGAAGGTCCTGATGGCCTCGCTCGACACGCGTCGTCCGGCCGCCCAGGAACAGCTGCGCCAGCTGGGCGTCCAGACCGGTATCGACACGCTGCCGGTGATCGCCGGCCAGTCGCCGACCGACATCGCCGCGCGCGCCGTGCAGGCAGCCAAGCTCGGCGGCCATGACGTCGTCATCCTCGACACCGCCGGCCGCACCCATATCGACGAGCCGCTGATGGCCGAGATGGCCGAGATCAAGGCCCGCTCCAAGCCGCACGAAATTCTGCTGGTGGCCGACAGCCTCACCGGCCAGGACGCCGTCAACCTCGCCCGCAATTTCGACGAGCGCGTCGGCATCACCGGTCTCGTGCTGACCCGCATGGACGGCGACGGTCGTGGCGGTGCAGCGCTTTCGATGCGCGCCGTCACCGGCAAGCCGATCAAGCTCATCGGTACCGGCGAGCGGATGAACGAGCTCGAGGAGTTCCATCCGCGCCGTATCGCCGACCGCATTCTCGGCATGGGCGACATCGTTTCGCTCGTCGAGAAGGCTGCCGAAAACATCGACGCGGAAAAGGCCGCGGCGATGGCCAAGAAGATGCAGTCGGGCAAGTTCGACCTGAACGACCTTGCCGACCAGCTGCGCCAGATGAAGTCGCTCGGCGGCATGGGCGGCATCATGGGGATGATGCCCGGAATGGCCGGCATGAAGGACAAGCTCGCCGCGTCCGGCATGAACGACAAGATGTTCGACCGCCAGATCGCCATCATCGGCTCGATGACCAAGGCCGAGCGCGCCAACCCGGACATGTTGAAGCATTCCCGCAAGAAGCGCATCGCCGCCGGCTCCGGCACCGACGCCGCGGAGATCAACAAGCTCCTGAAGATGCACCGCCAGATGGCCGACATGATGAAAGCCATGGGCGGTAAGGGCAAGGGCGGCATGATGAAGCAGATGATGGGCGGCCTTGCCGGCAAGATGGGTCTTGGTGGCATGGGCGGAATGGGCGGTCTCGGCGGCATGGGCGGCATGCCCGACCTGTCGAAGCTCGATCCGAAGCAGCTCGAAGCCCTGCAGAAGCAGGCAGAAGCCGCCGGCCTGCGTCCGGGTTCGATGCCGGGCCTCGGCGGCGGAATGCCGGGCCTCGGCGGCGCCAAGCTTCCGGGCCTGGGTGGAATGCCGGGTCTGCCCGGCTTCCCCAAGAAGAAGTAAGGGGTGACGGCGCAGATGAGCGATCCGAAGGTGAAGCAGCAGCTCGGCAACTACCGCCAGTCGATCGACAACATCGACGCGGCGCTGATCCACATGCTCGCCGAGCGTTTCCGCTGCACCAAGGAAGTGGGCATCCTGAAGGCCCAATACGATTTGCCGCCGGCCGACCCGGCGCGCGAGGAATACCAGATCGAACGGCTTCGCAAACTTGCCAAGGACGCTCATCTGGATCCGGATTTCGCCGAGAAGTTCCTGAACTTCGTCATCAAGGAAGTCATCCGGCATCATGAAGCCATCGCCGCTGAACACGGCGAACCGAAACAGACCGCCTGACGGCGGCCTCAACAACAGTCCAGCCCGCCGCAGATGGCGCCTGGCTCCAAACACTAGGAGTTCTACATGTCCCTGAAGATCCGTCTCGCCCGTGGTGGTTCCAAGAAGCGCCCGTACTACCACATCGTCGTTGCCGACGCCCGCGCCCCGCGCGATGGCCGCTTCATCGAGAAGCTCGGTTCGTGGAACCCGATGCTCGGCAAGGATTCGGACGCCCGCATCCAGATGGACGGCGACCGCATCAAGCATTGGGTTGCCGCCGGCGCCCAGCCGACCGACCGCGTTCTGCGCTTCATGGCCCAGGCCGGCCTGGCCGAGCGCGCCGAGCGCAGCAACCCGGACAAGGCAAAGCCGGGCAAGAAGGCCCAGGAGCGCGTTGCCGAGCGGGCCCAGAAGGCTGCCGACGCCGCTGAAGCTGCTGCTTCTGCCGAATAAGTCCGGCGCATATCCTCGTTCTTTTGGCGGGTGGCATGGCGACATGCCGCCCGTCATCTATTTTCAAGGCGCAGGATGCGCTCTACAACGCTTCAACCGAACAGGAGCGATCATGGCCAAGCTTGAGAACCCTATCCTGATGGCGACCATCGGCGCGGCCCAGGGCCTGCGCGGCGAAGTCCGGGTGCGGCCCTTCACCGGCGATCCGACCGCGCTTGCCGAATACGGTCATCTGCATGCCATGGACGGCCGCGTCTTCGAAATCCTCGAGCTGCGCGAGGCGAAGAATGTCGTCGTAGTGCGCTTCCGCGGCATCAACGACCGGACGACGGCTGAATCCCTGAACGGGCTCGAGCTCTACATCGACCGCGACAACCTGCCCGACGAGGAACTCGACGACGACGAGTTCTACTATGCCGACCTGGAAGGGCTGGAAGCCGTCGACACCGAAGGCCGCAGCTACGGCCAGGTGAGCGGCGTCTTCGATTTCGGCGCCGGCGACCTGCTCGAACTGAAGGGCCAGGGACGCCGCCCGACGCTCATTCCGTTCTCGGAAGCGGCGGTGCTGGAGATCGACCTGGAGAACGGCCGCATCATCGTCGATCCGATCGCCGCCGGGCTGATCGATACGCCCGACGATGGCGACCCGACCCGGCCCGCCGGCAAGGGTGGCAACAAGAACAGCAAGCCGGACTGATCTGAAGCCATGCCCTTCCGCGCCACCATCCTGACGCTCTACCCGGACATGTTTCCCGGCCATCTCGGCCATTCGCTGGCCGGCAAGGCGATTGAGCGTGGCCAGTGGTCGCTGGAGACGGTGCAGATCCGCGAATTCGCCGATGACCGCCACCGCACGGTCGACGACACGCCGGCCGGCGGCGGCGCCGGCATGGTCCTGAAACCCGATATCCTTGCCAAGGCGATCGATTCGGTCGCTGCCGATCCGCGGCCGAGACTGCTGATGAGCCCGCGCGGCCGCCCGCTGACGCAGAAGCGGGTGCGTGAACTGGCGGATGGGGATGGCGTGGTGATCGTCTGCGGCCGTTTCGAGGGGGTCGACCAGCGGGTGATCGATGCCCGCGGGCTCGAGGAAGTCTCTGTCGGCGACTACATCCTTTCCGGCGGCGAGCCGGCCGCCCTGACGCTCCTCGATGCGGTCGTCCGCATCCTTCCCGGCGTCATGGGCAACGATGCTTCCGGCACCCATGAGAGCTTCGAGACTGGGCTGCTGGAGCATCCGCACTACACGCGTCCGCAGGAATTCGAGGGCCGCACCATCCCGCCGGTCCTGACCTCCGGCAACCACGCGGCGATCGACAAGTGGCGGCAGGCGGAAGCGCAAAAGCTGACGGCGGAGCGCCGGCCCGACCTTCTGGCGAAGCGAACGGCAGACGTCTGATGACGCTGCTTCTCAGGCTTGAACACCTGGCGATCGCGCTCGTCGCCCTCGCCCTCTACTGGAACGGCGGCGCCGGCTGGCGCCTGTTCCTGCTGCTGGTCCTGGTGCCCGACCTCTCGATGCTCGGCTATGTTTTCGGCCCGCGCACCGGCGCCATGGCCTACAATATCGTCCACACGTTCGTCGCCCCGGGCCTGTTGCTGGCGGTGGGCTATCTGGCGGGCTGGGACCTGGCGGTTCCGGTGGCGCTCATCTGGGTCTTCCACATCGCCTTCGATCGCATGTGCGGCTACGGGCTGAAGCGGACGAGCGGATTTCACGAGACGCATCTCGGGCGGATCGGCGGCGGCAGGCAGGACTAGGATCGATCCGCGTGCCGTCAGCCGGTGACGAAGTAGTAGATCGTCAGCGCGATGCCGACGGCCACCACCAGAACCCGCATGATCGTCTGCGGCACTCGGCGCGCAAGCCAGACGCCGGCCCAGCCTCCGGCAGCCACGGCCGGGATCATCACCACCGCCTGCGGCCAGCCGACCACGCCGCCGCCGATGAACACCAGCAGCGCCATGGCGGCAATCACGGTGGCAAGCAGGTTCTTCAATGCGTTCAGGTGATGATAGCCGCCGCCAGTCGTCAGCCCCAGCACCGCCAGCATCATGATGCCCATGCCGGCGCCGAAGAAGCCGCCATAGACGGCGGTGAGAAACTGGCCGAGGATACTTGGCAGGCTGTTGGTGGCGCGTTCCTCGCTGGCCTTCGGCTTGAGCAGCGGCCCGGCGGCAAACAATGCGGTGGCCGCCATCAGCAACCAAGGCACCATGGCCCGGAACGACGGATTGTCGAGCGCCAGCAGGATCAGCGCACCGCCCAGCCCGCCGAGCAACGAGGCGATGGTAAGTACGACGGCGCCGCGCCACATCTTGGCGATCTCGTGCCGGTAGGCGAGCGTCGAGGTGACATAGCCGGGAAACTGCGCGATGGAGGAGGTGGCATTGGCCGAGATCGGCGGCAGCCCGGCAAGCGTCAGGGCGCCGAACGTCAGGAACGTGCCGCCGCCGGCAATCGCGTTGACGGCGCCGGACAGGAAGCCCGCCACGAACAGCAGCCCGATCATTGCCAATGTCATCCGGTGTCCTCCCAAACGCCTTGGCCGAGCAGATACCGGCGAAGCACCGGTCGGACAAGGGGCGGCAGGCGATATCTTTCACACCACCGCCGGCCGCAAAGGGGGTGACAAAGCCTGCGCTTTCGTGTAACTGCCCACGCGGACATGGGAGATACTCCCGTCGACCAGCAAGCAAAGAATGGCGAATTCGCTCCTGCCCCAGTGGCACGATCCCGCGGCACGTCCCAAGGATACGATGTTGAGCGCTCTGGCTGTTTGAGAAAAATTAGAGGTTAGACCGATGAACATCATCCAGCAGCTGGAAGCCGAACAGGCTGCCAAGATCGAAGCCAAGCGTACGCTTCCGGAATTCTCCCCGGGCGACACGCTGCGCGTCAACGTCACGGTTCGCGAAGGCAACCGTACCCGCGTGCAGGCCTACGAAGGCGTTTGCATCGCCCGTTCCGGCGGCGGCATCAACGAAAGCTTCACTGTCCGCAAGATTTCCTACGGCGAAGGCGTCGAGCGCGTATTCCCGGTCTACTCGCCGCTCGTCGAGAGCGTCGAAGTCGTCCGCCGCGGTAAGGTCCGTCGCGCCAAGCTGTACTACCTGCGCGATCGTCGCGGCAAGTCGGCTCGTATCGTCGAGAACACCAACACCCGTACCCGCAAGCTGAACGAAGCCGAGCGTACGGCTGCCGCTGAAGAGCGTGCACGTCTGGAAGCCGAAAAGGTTGCAGCAGCACAGGCGCTGGCAGCCGAAAAGGCAGCAGCAGAGGCAGCCGCCAAGGCCGAAGCCGAGGCAGCAGCCAAGGCTGAAGCAGAAGCCGCAACGGCTGCAGAAGCTTCCGCCGAATAAGACGCGACGTTTCCACCCATTGAAAAGGCGGCTCCGGGAGCCGCCTTTTTTGTTGTCTTCCGTCAGGCCCGCGCCGGCCCGGATCAGTGCCCTGCGCTAGGATTGCACCGACGGCCGGCCGTGGCGGGCCAGCATGCGGCCGACGACAATGACCAGCACGCCGGCCATCGCCAGGCAGGCGGACAGGAAGAACATCGGCGCGATCGTGCTGCCGGTCGCATCGCGGATCCACGGCACGACGTTCTGGGCGATGAAGCCGCCGAGATTGCCGACAGAATTGATCGCCGCGATACCGGCGGCCGCCCCGGCTCCCTTGAGGAAGCGCCCCGGAAGGCTCCAGAACACCGGCTGGCCGGCGAAGATACCGGCAGCCGCGACGCACAGCAGCGCGAACTGCACCACCGGGACCGAGATCACCGCCGAAAGCAGCAGGCAGAGCGCGCCGACGAACGCCGGGCCGACGATGTAGGGCGTCTTGTTCTCCGTCTTGTCGGCAGCGCTCGGCACCAGCCATAGCGCCAGCGCGACGATTACCCACGGAATGATGTTGATGAAGCCGTTGACGGTGTTGGAGACGCCGAACCCCTTGACGATGGTCGGCAGCCAATAGCTGAGGCCATAGGCGGCAAGCGGGAAGCCGATGTAGCAGAGCGCCATCAACAGGACGCGCGGGTTAAGGAGCGCGCGGAAACCGTTATCGGCATCCTCTGCCATGCCGGCATTTTCCGAGGCCAGGCGCTCTTCCAGCCAGCGCTTCTCGTCGGCGCTGAGGAATTTTGCCTTGGCCGGCGTATCGTCGAGATAGAAGAAGGTCACGACGCCGGCAATTACTGCCGGAACGCCGGTGGCAAGGAACACCCACTCCCAGCCCGCGTAGCCGAAGAGGCCGTCGAGATCGAGCAGCATGCCGCCGAGCGGCGCGCCGATCGCATTGGCAAGTGCGCTGAAGATCATGAACAGGCCGACCATGCGGCCGCGATAATCCTTCGGGAACCACAGGGTGAGCAGGTAGAGCACGCCCGGGAAGAACCCGGCTTCCGCAACGCCCAGCAGGAACCGCAGGATATAGAACATCGTCGGGCTGCTGGTATAGGCAAGCGCGATGGTGACGATGCCCCAGGAGACCATGATCCGGGCAAACCATTTGCTGGCACCGAACCGGCTGAGGAACAGGTTGCTCGGCACCTCGAAGAGGAAGTAGCCGATGAAGAACAGCGACGCGCCGAGCCCGTAAGCGTATTCGCTCAGACCCAGCGCATCGACCATCTGCAGCTTGGCGAAGCTGACGTTCTGGCGGTCGATGTAGGCGATCAGGTAGAGAAAGCCCAGAAAAGGCATGAGCCGCCATGTGATCTTGGCGATCAGATTTTTTTCGGAAACCAATGGAGTCACTCCAGGACAAACGCGGTGCCGCGCACCGTCTTCCAAGGAAATTAGCGGAGGCCGGACGGGCGACAAGTGACGGAGCTTACGGGGGCGAAAGTGCAATTGCCGGACTGCCGGAAAACTGCTAAATAACGCCACATGGGATCGAAATTCGGATGCCTCGCGAACCAGTTCATCGTGCTGCAGGACCATAAGCGTCTGCCGGCACGATTTTTCGCGCGCGTGTCCGGCGCCCTGTACAGCCGACTTCGGACGCGCTGAGCAGGCCTTTTGCCGGCAGCATTTGCTGCCGAGCCTTCAATTCCCTTTTTCTTCGACATCAACGGATGGCAGCCATGAGCGCACCCCGCACCCTCTACGACAAGATCTGGGACGACCACATCGTCAGCCAGGACGAAACCGGCACCTGTCTTCTCTATATCGATCGTCACCTCGTGCATGAGGTGACGAGCCCCCAGGCGTTCGAAGGCCTGAGGCTTGCCGGGCGTCAGGTCCGGGCGCCGGAAAAGACGCTCGCCGTCGTCGACCACAACGTGCCGACCACCGCCGACCGTCACGAGGGCATCAAGAACGAGGAAAGCCGCATCCAGGTGGAGGCGCTCGCCCAGAACGCCCATGATTTTGGCGTCGAGTATTATTCGGAGAAGGACGTCCGCCAGGGCATCGTCCACATCGTTGGCCCGGAACAGGGCTTCACCCTGCCCGGCATGACGATCGTCTGCGGCGACAGCCACACCTCGACGCACGGCGCCTTCGGGGCGCTGGCGCACGGCATCGGCACGTCCGAAGTCGAGCATGTTCTGGCAACCCAGACGCTGGTGCAGAAGAAGGCCAAGAACATGCTGGTGCGTGTCGACGGCCAGCTGCCGCCGGGCGTCACCGCCAAGGACATCATTCTCGCCATCATCGGCGAAATCGGCACCGCCGGCGGCACCGGCCACGTCATCGAGTTTGCCGGCGAGGCAATTCGCGCGCTGTCGATGGAAGGCCGCATGACGATCTGCAACATGACGATCGAGGGTGGCGCCCGCGCCGGCCTCATCGCACCGGACGAGACCACCTTCTCCTACATCAAGAACAAGCCGCGCGCCCCGAAGGGCCAGGCCTGGGACATGGCAGTCGACTACTGGAAGACGCTGCAGACCGACGAAGGCGCCCACTACGACAAGGTCGTCGTTCTCGATGCGGCCGCCCTGCCGCCGATCGTGTCCTGGGGCTCGTCGCCGGAAGACGTCATCTCCGTACAGGGCGTCGTGCCCAACCCGGACGAGATCGCCGACGAGAACAAGCGGACCTCCAAGTGGCGGGCGCTCGACTACATGGGCCTGAAGCCGGGCACCAAGATCACCGACATCCCCGTCGACCGGGTGTTCATCGGCTCGTGCACCAATGGCCGCATTGAAGACCTGCGGGCAGCGGCAGCCGTCGTCGACGGGCGCCGCGTCGCGCCGACGGTGTCTGCGATGGTCGTTCCGGGCTCAGGCATCGTCAAGGAACAGGCGGAAGCGGAAGGCCTCGACCGGATCTTCCTCGACGCCGGCTTCGAATGGCGCGAACCGGGCTGCTCCATGTGCCTGGCGATGAACGACGACCGGCTGAAGCCGGGCGAGCGCTGCGCCTCCACCTCGAACCGCAACTTCGAGGGTCGCCAGGGCTTCAAGGGGCGCACCCACCTCGTCTCGCCGGCCATGGCGGCCGCTGCCGCCGTCACCGGGCACTTCGTCGATATCCGCGAGTGGAAGTGACGACAGGCGCGGCTTAGAGCCTGCCGGACACATGAGCCGCCGGATGCGAAAGCGTCCGGCGGCTTTTTTACTCTGTCCTGGCTGCTGATCACGGATGCGCGGAACACGTGATTGACTGGCGCCGGCACAGCTCTACGGTGGAGGCTTTCGAACCGGTTCCCGCATGCCGCCCAACACAAGCTCTTTTCGCCTTGCCCGCAGATGCGGGACGACGCACCCATGAGCCCGACCGTCATTGCATTGGCACTGACCGCGGCCGTCCTGCATGCAAGCTGGAATGCCTTCCTGCGCTCCGGTGCCGACAGGCTGTGGTCGATCACGGTGATGGGCGTGACGGGGATCGTCTGCGCCATCCCGGTGATGCTGTGGCTGCCGCTCCCGACGCCGACAGGCTTTGCCTATATCGCAGCCTCCTCCATCCTCCAGGTGGCCTACAGCCTGTTTCTGGTGGCGGCCTACCGGCACGGCGACCTGAGCCAGGTCTACCCCGTTGTGCGCGGCTCGGTACCGCTGCTGGTGACCTTGGGCGGCGTGCTGACGGGCCAACTGCTGGCGCCTGAGCAGTTGCTCGGCGTGGCGCTGATCGCGCTCGGCATCATGAGCCTGTCGCTGGGCAAGGTGCGGGCGCCAACCTCGTCCATCCTCTGGGCGCTGCTGACCGGCCTGATCATCGCCACCTATGCGACGGTCGATTCGAACGGCGTGCGACACGTTTCCGATCCGCGCGCCTATGCGGCCTGGGTGCTGTTCACCTACGGTGTGCTGCTGATCCTCGCCTATCTCGTCATGCGCGGCAGACTGGCGATCGACCTTCACCACCGCGAGACCTGGAAGGCGCTGGGCGGCGGGATCTTCGTGCTGATCGCCTATGGCGTGGTGATCATTGCCTACTCGCTCGGACCGGCAGGCCCGATCACCGCCATCCGCGAGACGAGCGTCGTCTTTGCCATGCTGATCGGCCGGCTGTTCCTCGGAGAGACGCTGACGCCGCGACGCGTCATCGCCTGCGTGATCGTTGCGGCCGGCGCGATCGTCATCGGCCGCTGACGCTAGACAACCCGCACCACCGTGCCCCGTCGCATGACGGCGAGCAGCCGGCGCATGTCGCGAAGGCTGACCGCGACGCAGCCGGCGGTCGGCTCGTAGCCCGGGCGGATCAGGTGGAAGAAGATCGCCGAGCCACCGTAGCGTTTGCGCGCCGTGACGTTCCAGTCCATGACGAGGCAGATATCGTAGAGGCCGTCGCTACGCTGCATCTCCTCGTGGCTCGGCCTGAACGGCGCCCGCACAAGACGGTTGTAGGAAGGATGCTCCGGCTGGTCGCACCACAGCATGTCAGGGCGGATGCGCCGCATCGGCAGCGCTGTCTTCGGCAGCGGGCCTCGGTCGCCGCGCACGAAACCGGAGAGCAGCTTCATCGCAGCGATCGGCGTTGCACCGTCTCCCTCGCGCTTCAGCACGGTGCGACCGCTCCGGCCGATGGCCGCCGCAAAGGTCAGCGGGCCGCACTGGACGATCGCCCGGCTGCGGTTTCCCGGAGCCGCACGAACCGCGAGCGTCGACGGCCCACCTCTCAACTTCTTGCGACTCGATGCCATTTTTCTCACATGATTTTGCTTTGAAGATGATTTTGTTTGAATTCATAGCATGATCGGACTTACATCGAAGGACCTGTGAAGCCTGTCTGACAGGATGACGGCAGGGAAAGAGAAAGGGCACGGACGGCATGGCCGCACGCACCGTACTGCTGGTGGACGACGACGACGATCTGCGTGGAACGCTGATCGAGCAGCTTTCCCTCTATGAGGAATTCAGCCTGCTGCAGGAGCCGAATGCCAGCAAGGCAATCGCCACCGCCAAATCGCGCCAGATCGACCTCCTGATCATGGATGTCGGCCTGCCGGACATGGATGGTCGCGAAGCGGTGAAACTGCTGCGCAAGGGCGGCTTCAAGGCGCCGATCATCATGCTGACCGGTCACGACACCGACAGCGATACCATTCTCGGCCTCGAGGCCGGCGCCAACGACTATGTCACCAAGCCGTTCCGCTTCGCTGTGCTTCTGGCGCGCATGCGGGCCCAGCTTCGCCAGTACGAGCAGAGCGAGGATGCGACCTTCACTGTCGGCCCCTATCTGTTCAAGCCGAGCCAGAAGCTGTTGACCACCGACGACGGCAAGAAGATCCGCCTGACGGAGAAGGAAGCGGCGATCATCCGCTATCTCTACCGGGCCGGCCAGAAGGTCGTGACCCGCGACGTGCTGCTGGAAGAAGTCTGGGGATATAATTCCGGCGTCACGACGCACACGCTGGAGACCCATGTCTACCGGCTGCGCCAGAAGATCGAGCGGGATCCGTCCAGCGCCGAGATCCTGGTAACCGAAAACGGCGGCTACAAGATCGTCCCCTAACCCGAGGCGGGCATGGCGCTCAGCGACGACATCAGGCTCCTTTCGCAGGTGCCGCTCTTCCAGGGACTCGACGACGACCAGCTGCGGCTGGTCGCCTTCGGTGCGGAGCGTCGCAATATCGGCAAGGGACAGGCGCTGTTTCGCGAACATTCGCCGGCCGAGTGCGCCTTCGTCGTCTCACGCGGCCGCTTCGACCTCTATACCGAAGGACGCGACGGGCTGGCGGAGTTAAACAGCTCGGTCGGTCCCGGCACGCTGTTGTCCGAGCTGGCGCTGGTGACGATGGTGGAGCGCAAGTTTACCGCGGTCGCCGCCGAAGACGGCGAGGTGCTACGCGTGCCGCGCACGCTCTTCCATCGCCTGCTCGAAGAGTATCCGGCGGTGGCCCGCCTGCTGGAGGCGAGGATCAAGGAAAACCTCGTGGCGCTCGCCAAGGCCGCACAGGCGATGTCGGGACGGTTTGCCTGAAACAACATGCCGGCGACGCCAGTGTCAGATGACGCTGAGCGACCCGTCGCTCTCGAGCACGACAGCCTGCACCTTCTCAAGGCCCTCGTGGCCGTTCGCGCGAACTGCGCTCAGGATCTCACCCTCGGTTATTCTCTGCCTGCGCATTGCGCCATTGCACAAAGCCCCCTGCCGGACCAGCAGCGTCGGCTCGGACCGGATGACCTTTGCGGCGTCCTCCGAACGGACGGAGACGAACGTCACGAGGTACTGCAAGCCGATCAGCAGGGCCAGGGCGGTTATCCCCTCGGCCAGCGCGATGCTCTCCTGCAGCAGGATGGCAGAAAGCGTCGATCCAAGCGCAACCGTCACAACCAGATCGAAAGCGTTCATCTTTGCTAGGGTCCGCTTGCCGGAAATCCGCAGAAACAGCACCAGAACCACGTAGGCAAGCACGCCGACGATCACCGTCCGGGCAATGCCGGACCACCCTTGAAAGAACATTCCCTCCAAGCCCATGCATCATCCTTTCCCAAAACCATCTGGTTCGGGAACTCGACGCGGACGGTGATGTTCCTTGATCGGCTGGACGGCTTTCGCAAGGGCGACCAACCCTCCGTCAGAACTTGAACCGGGCCGTCACCGGCACGTGGTCGGAGGGGCGGTTCCAGCCGCGGGCTTCCTTCAGCACCTCGATCCTTTCGAGCGCCGGACCGAGATCGGCGGACGACCAGATATGGTCGAGCCGGCGGCCGCGGTCTGCCGCTTCCCAGTCCTTCGCCCGGTAGCTCCACCAGGTGTAGAGCTTTTCCGACGCCGGGACGTGCTGGCGCATCAGGTCGATCCAGCCGCCCTTTTCCATGATCGCGGTCAGGCCTTCGGTTTCCACCGGCGTATGGCTGACGATCTTCAGCATCTGCTTGTGCGACCAGACATCGTTTTCGAGCGGCGCGATGTTGAGGTCGCCGACGAGGATCGACGAGGCACCCGGCATGTCGGCCCGCAATGCCTTCATCTCCTCGACGAAATCCAGCTTGTGGCCGAATTTCGGATTGATCGTCCGGTCGGGCTCGTCGCCGCCCGCCGGCACGTAGAAGTTATGGATGCGGATGCGGCGTCCGCCACGCTCGAAGATCGCCGAGATGTGCCGGGCATCGCCCACGCCGCAGTAATCCTGCCGGTGATCCTCGATCAGCGGCACCTTGGAGATGGTCGCCACGCCGTGATAGCCCTTCTGCCCGTGCAGGATGATGTACGGATAGCCCATCGCCTTCAGTGGCTCGAGCGGGAACTCCTCTGCCCGGCACTTGATCTCCTGCAGGCACAGGATGTCCGGCTTTTCGCGTACGATGAACTGCTCGACGATCGGCAGCCGCAGGCGTACGGAATTGATGTTCCAGGTGGTGACGGAAAAGCTCATGGGGAGAAACCTCGACGTGATGCGCCGAGGTTTAGAGCGTCACGCGGGTAAAGGGCAAGGGCGATCGCCGCTGAACTTGGCCACCGGGCAAAAAGCCACGGGATACATCCACGGCAGCGTAGACACCCCGATGCGCCGGATCGAGGCGCACAAGGATCAGAGCTTGTGGACTTCGTCGTAGGGGATGGTGAAAACCTTGTCGTCGAAGCGGACGCCCGACTGGACATTGTAGATCATCACCGACGTGTCCTTGTTCTGCAGGTCGCTGATCGTCCACTGGCGCAGGTCGAAGGTCTTCGGATCGAACATCATGGTGATCGTCGAATCGCCGAACACCGTCTTGTTGCCGAGCACGATGGTGGTGAGATCGGATTCCTGCTTCACATCGCGGACCATCTGGTTCGACAGGTCGATGCGGTCAGCGAGCAGCAGGCTGAGCGGCGTCTTTGACAACGGATAGAGGTCCCAGGTCTTCAGCTTGAGATTGCCGATGACGACGTTCTTTCCGTCGGCGATGACGCGGATCGGCGACGGATCCTCGAAATTGAACCGCAGCTTGCCGGGACGCTCGATGAAGAACTTGCCGCCCGTCTGTTCGCCGCGCGGGCCGAACTGGACGAACTCGCCCATCATCGTCTTCACCGAGGAAAAGTGGTCGGCAATCTTCTGCGCCGCCGGGCCGGCTGCGGCCTGGGCAAGTGCGGAAGGCATGCCCACCAGGCTGCCGGCCGCAAGACCTGCAAGCCCGGCAAGAACCTGGCGGCGGGCCTGCGACACGCAGTCTTTCTGTGGCGCACGGATCGTCATGTCTCTAATCTCCTTCTCGCGTCTTATTGCGGCCAAAGGCGGCGGCTTCGTGGCCGCCAGGCACTGTTACCGCTCGATGATATCGGCCTCCGTCGGAACCAGGATCTCCCGCTTTCCGGCGTGGTTGGCGGGCCCGATCAGGCCCTCCTGCTCCATCCGCTCGATCAGCGAGGCGGCACGGTTATAGCCGATGCCGAGCCTGCGCTGGATATAAGACGTCGATGCCTTTCCGTCACGCAGGACGATGGCAACCGCCTGGTCATAAGGATCGTCGGAGTCGGAAAGATTGCCGGTGCCGGCCGGACCGCTGCCGCCCTCGCCGTCATCATCGTCGTCGGCGGTGATCGCATCGAGATACTGCGGCGACCCTTGGCTCTTCAGGTAGGAAACGATCTCCTCCACCTCGTTGTCGGAGACGAACGGTCCGTGGACGCGCTGGATACGCCCGCCGCCGGCCATGTACAGCATGTCGCCCATGCCGAGCAGCTGTTCGGCGCCCTGCTCGCCGAGAATGGTGCGGCTGTCGATCTTCGACGTGACCTGGAAGGAAATCCGGGTCGGGAAGTTGGCCTTGATCGTCCCGGTGATGACGTCAACCGACGGACGCTGGGTCGCCATGATCACGTGGATCCCGGCGGCGCGAGCCATCTGCGCCAGCCGCTGCACGGCGCCTTCGATATCCTTCCCGGCGACCATCATCAGGTCGGCCATCTCGTCGATGATGACGACGATATAGGGGATCGGCTTCAGGTCGAACTCCTCCGTCTCGTACATCGCCTCGCCGGTCTGGCGGTCGAAGCCGGTCTGTACGGTGCGCGTCAGCACCTCGCCCTTGGCGATCGCCTGCTCCACCCGGCTGTTGAAGCCATCGATGTTGCGAACGCCGATCTTTGACATCTTCTTGTAGCGCTCCTCCATCTCGCGGACCGTCCACTTCAGCGCCACTACCGCCTTCTTCGGGTCGGTGACGACGGGGGACAGGAGATGCGGAATGCCGTCATAGACCGAAAGTTCCAGCATTTTCGGGTCGATCATGATCAGCCGGCACTGCTCGGGCGACAGCCTGTAAAGCAGCGACAGGATCATCGTGTTGATGGCGACGGACTTGCCCGAGCCGGTGGTGCCGGCGACCAGCAGATGCGGCATCTTGGCCAGATCGGCAATGACAGGTTCGCCGCCGATCGTTTTGCCGAGAGCCATGGCGAGCTTCGCCTTGCTGGTATCGAAATCGCGGCTGGCGATCATCTCGCGCAGGTAGACCGTCTCGCGCGTCTGGTTCGGCAGCTCGATGCCGATCGCATTGCGTCCCGGAACCACGGCGACGCGGGCAGCGATCGCACTCATCGACCGGGCGATGTCGTCGGCAAGGCCGATGACGCGCGACGACTTGATGCCCGGGGCCGGCTCGAGTTCGTAAAGGGTGACGACCGGACCCGGCCGCACGTGGATGATCTCGCCCTTGACGCCGAAATCCTCGAGCACGCCTTCTAGCATGCGGGCATTCTGCTCCAGCGCGTCGGCCGAAAGCGTCGCATCGCGCACCGCGTGGCGGGGCTCGGCCAGCAGATGCATCGACGGTAGCTGGAAACCGTCAGGATCGATGAACGAGGCCTGCGCATCGCGCGCCAGGCGCGGACCGGGCTTCGGCGGCTGGGCCGGGGCAGAAACGCGAACGGAACGGCTGGAGGTCGCGCCACCAGTGCGTGGCGCCACGTCGAAGGGCGGCGCCTCGTCGGGCAGGATGCCGGCGGGCGTCGACGGCATGCCGTCATCGTCCTCGTCGCCGTCGATGCTGAGCGGCGGTGGCGACAGCCTGCGGCGCGCCGCCATCAGGTCTGACATCGGGCTGTCGAGCGACGGCTCCAGACGTCCGGCGGCGGTGCGGACCTTTGCCCGCACGGGTTCGTTCAGCGTGCCGAACTCGTCCTCGTTGAAATCATACGGCTCGTCGTAGGAAGCGGCCGAGCGCGGCTTGATGCGCAGCAGCCGGCGCATGCGGGCCTGGGCGGTGTACCAGTAATGGGCCATGGCGCCGAAGGCGAGGAAGCCGCCGAAGCCGCTGTCATCGTCCTCCTCGTCGGCAGCCTCTTCGTGCGCCTTGCGCCGCACCGGCGCCGGCATTTCCGCATCGTCGCCCTCTTCGTCGCGCTCTTCGTTGCGCAGCAGGCCTGCGGCAAACAGCAGGAGACCCGCGGTCGGCACGGCGCAGATGACACCGAGGATCATCGCCAGCGTGCCGGTCGGATAGGTGCCGATGAACAGGCCCGGGAAGCGCAGGATCATGTCGCCGATGACGCCGCCGATGCCGTTGGGGATCGGCCATGTGAGCGGCGCCGGGAAACAGCCGAGCGTTGCGGCACCCAGGACGGTGCCGGCGGCCCAGGATCCGAGGCGGGCCGGAAGCCGTGTAACCGGGCGTCCGACGATCAGCGCCAGCGCCCAGGACAGGATCGGCAGCAGCGCGAGGATGCTGGCCAGGCCGACGAACTGCATCATCAGATCGGCGAACGCCGCGCCTGGGAAACCGAGGATGTTCGTCGGTGCACTGCTGGTGGCGTAGGAGAAGCTCGGATCGCGGACGTTCCAGGTGGCGAGCGCGGCGACGGCCAGCGCAAGGCCGAGGAACAGCGCGAAACCGCCAAGCGCCAGGACCTGCCTTATGGCGAACGTCATCAGCGCATGGCGTGTCGAGTGCTGCGCCATTGCTGCGGAAGTGCTTCTGCCCATGATGTCTTTGCCCGCTTCACGTTGTCGACGGGGCGCACGAGGCGACGGCGGGACCGCCGCAATGCGCCCATGAGGCGGAAGCCTAGTCGAACGAGGTTAACGGCGCTTTAACCACGCGTCGAAGGGAAGTCTTTACCAGAAACAGAAACGCCCGGTGCAGGCACCGGGCGAGAGGCAGCGGCAAAGGCCGCAACCAGACCTCGGGCGGCATAGCGCCGCCCGAGGAAGGATTTTAGCTGTGGTAGGCGGCTTCGCCGTGCGAGGCGAGGTCGAGACCTTCGCGTTCGGCTTCCACCGGCACCCGCAGGCCGACGATCACGTCGACGATCTTGTAGAGGATCGCCGAGCCGATGCCGGACCACAGGACCGTGACGATGACGCCCTTGAACTGTGCCCAGACCTGGGTCGCCGTGCCGGCATAGCTGGCGGCGAAATCGGCGGTCGAGTAATCGACGATGCCTGCACCGCCAAGCGCCGGGTTGACGAACACGCCGGTCAGGATGGCACCGATGATGCCGCCGATGCCGTGCACGCCGAAGACATCAGCCGTGTCGTCGTAGCCGAACTTGTTCTTCACCGTCGAGACGAAGAAGTAGCAGACCGGCGAGACGATGAGGCCCATGATGATGGCGCCCATCGGACCCACGAAGCCTGCAGCGGGCGTCACGACGACGAGGCCGGCAACCGCACCCGATGCTGCACCCAGCATGGAGGCCTTGCCGCGCGTCAGCGTTTCGACGAGAGCCCAGGCAACCACGGCAGCAGCTGTCGCCACGAACGTGTTGAGCATGGCCAGAGCAGCGTAGGCATTGGCTTCGAGGTTGGAACCGGCATTGAAGCCGAACCAGCCGACCCACAGAAGCGCGGCGCCGACCATCGTCAGCGTCATCGAATGCGGAGCCATCATGTCCTTGCCGTAACCGGTGCGCTTTCCGACCATGATCGCGCCAACGAGACCGGCGATACCGGCATTGATGTGCACCACGGTGCCGCCGGCGAAGTCGATCGCGCCGAAGCCGAAGATCAGGCCGGTCGGGCCGTCATAGGCGCTCGGGCCGCCCCAGAACCAGACCATGTGCGCCATCGGGAAGTAGACGAAGGTCAGCCACAGGATGGTGAACAGGATGACCGCGGAGAACTTGATGCGTTCTGCGAAGGCACCGACGATCAGCGCCGGAGTGATGGCGGCAAACGTCATCTGGAAGCAGACGAACACCAGTTCCGGAATCGCCGCACCCTTGGTGAAGCTTTCCGACAGCGTGGTGGTGTCGACGCCGGCGAGGAACATCTTGGAGAAGCCGCCGACGAAGCTGTTCATCGAACCGCCGTCGGTGAAGGCCAGCGAATAGCCGTAGGCGACCCAGACGAGCATCGCCACGGCGGCGATCATCATGACCTGCATGAGGACGGAGAGCATGTTCTTGGTGCGCACGAGGCCACCGTAGAACAGCGCCAGGCCCGGCACGATCATCAGCAGGACGAGAATGGAGGAAACCATCATCCAGCCCGTATCGCCCTTGTCGACGGTCATGGCCGGCGCGGCCGCAGCGGCGGCAGGCTCGGCTGCCGTCTGCGCCCAGGCGATGGCGGGCGCGAAGAGGGCCGCCGCTGTGGCTCCCAGGCGTCCGATAGTAGACATCTTGTTGAAGTGCATAATGTGAGAACTCCCCTGATCAGCCGTGCTTAAAGGGCTTCGGTATTGGTTTCGCCGGTACGGATGCGCACGGCCTGCTCGATCGAATAGACGAAGATCTTTCCGTCACCGATCTGACCGGTCTTTGCGGCTGACGCGATGGCCTCGACGGCTTTCTCAACCATGTCGGTGGCGACTGCGATTTCGATCTTCAGCTTCGGCAGGAAGCTGACGGCGTATTCGGTGCCGCGATAGATTTCGGTATGACCCTTCTGACGACCGTAACCCTTCACCTCGGTCACGGTCAGGCCCTGGATGCCGACAGCCGTGAGGGCTTCCCGCACCTCATCGAGCTTGAATGGCTTGATAATGGCCATCACGATTTTCATGTGGTTTCCCGTCCTTTGTTGTCTCGGCGCAGTGCCGATCCCTCCTTGCTGCCGGCACATCCGTCGGCAGCAACTGCCCTTCTACATTCAAGGCCCGTGCCAGATTCTCGCCACAAATTTAAGTTGTTGAATTCGTTAATCTCTTTGCTGATCTGCAAGTTGAAATGCAAATGGGCGCCATTTAGGCGCCCATTTTTCATTCAGTTTTCAAGATTTGCCCGCGATTTATTCAGTTGCCCGTTTGCGAATCAGTCCCTCCTGAGCGACCGATGCGACGAGCTCGCCGGACCGGGTGTAGAGCGAGCCGCGCGTCATGCCGCGCGCGCCCGACGCACTGGGACTGTCCTGCGTATACAGAAGCCAGTCGTCGAGCCCGCAGGGTCGATGAAACCACATGGCATGATCGATGCTGGCGGCCTGCACCTGCGGATGGAAGATCGTCGTTCCGTGCGGATAGAGCGAGGTGTCGAGCAGCGTCATGTCCGAGAGGTAGGCGAGAACCGCCGCCTGGTAATGCCGTTCGTTGGGCACCTCGCCGGTGGTGCGCACCCAGATCTGCGCCTCGGGTTTCAGCTTCTCTTCCGAGACATAGTGCACGAGGTTCAGCGGGCGGATCTCCACGGGCCGCTTCTGCCCCCAGTAGCGCTTCACCATCTCCGGAGCCTGCGCCAGAAACATCTCCTGGAACTGCTTTTCCGACATCAGCTCTTCCGGCTGGCGCACCTGCGGCATCGTCGTCTGGTGCTCGAAGCCGGGCTCCTCGATCTGCAGCGAGACGGACATCGCGAAGATCGCCCGGCCATGCTGGATCGCCGTCACCCGGCGGGTCGAGAAGCTGGAGCCGTCGCGCAGCCGTTCCACCTGGTAGACGATCGGCACCTTCGGATCGCCCGGCAGCAGGAAGTAAGCGTGCAGCGAATGAACGAAGCGGTCGTCGGTCGTCGTCCGCTGCGCTGCCATCAGCGCTTGTGCGACCACCTGGCCGCCGAACACGCGCTGCCAGCCGACCTGCGGGCTGACGCCGCGAAACAGGTTCTCCTCCAGCCGCTCCAGATCAAGCGTGCGCAGGAGTTCGGTCATCGGCGTGACGGCATCCGGGGGCTGCGGCATTTTTCACGGTCTCCGAAGGTAGGAACAGGGTATCCGATGATCTATATGTCCCCTCAACCATTCTCAAGCGTGGCGGGAGCAAAGCAATGCTGGATATGCTGATCGTAGGCGGCGGTTACGTGGGCCTCTCGGTGGCGGTCGCGACCAAGCAGGCGGCCCCTCACCTGTCGATCGAGGTGATCGAGGCGGCTCCGGAACACGTGTGGCAGAAGGACGAGCGTGCCTCTGCAATCATCGCAGCGGCGACCCGCATGCTCGACGTACTCGGCGTCTGGGAAGAGATCGCTGCGCAGTCGCAGCCGATCAACCGGATGATCGTCACCGATTCGCGCACATCCGATCCGGTGCGCCCGGTCTACCTGACCTTCGACGGCGAGGTGGCGGAAGGCCAGCCATTCGCACACATGGTTCCGAATGTCGCGATGGTGCGGGCCCTGCGCGGCGCCTGCGAGCGGCTGGGGATCCGCATCCGCCACGGCGCCTCGGCGACCGGCTTTGTCGCCGGCCCCAACTGCGCTTCGCTGACCCTGTCGAACGGCGAGAAGATCGACACCCGGCTGGTCGTCGCATGTGACGGGGTGCGCTCGAAGCTGCGCGACATGGCCGGCATCAAGACGGTCCACTGGGATTACGGCCAGTCGGGCATCGTCACCACCGTCGAGCACGAGCGCCCGCATGAGGGCTGCGCCGAGGAACACTTCCTGCCGTCGGGGCCGTTCGCCATCCTGCCGCTCACCGGCAACCGCTCCTCGCTCGTCTGGACCGAGCGCACCGCCGATGCAGACCGGCTGGTGGCCTCCGACGACCTGTTCTTCGAGGAGGAACTGCAGCGCCGTTTCGGCTACAAGCTCGGCGCGCTGACGGTGGTCGGTGGGCGCAAGGCGTTCCCGCTTGGGCTGACGCTGTCGCGTGCCTTCGTCGCACCGCGCCTGGCGCTTGCCGGCGATGCGGCGCACGGCATTCACCCGATTTCCGGCCAGGGCCTCAACCTCGGCTTCAAGGATGTTGCGGCACTGGCCGAAACCGTGGTCGAGGCGGATCGCCTCGGCCTCGATATCGGCGCCCTCAACATTCTCGAGCGCTACCAGGAATGGCGGCGCTTCGATACCTTCCGCATGGGGGTGACCACCGACGTGCTGAACCGGCTGTTCTCCAACGACATCACGCCGATCCGCATCGCACGGGATCTGGGGCTTGGCATGGTCGAGCGTCTGCCGCGGCTCAAATCCTTCTTCATCGGCGAGGCGGCCGGCACGAAGGCGAAGAACCTGCCGCGCCTGCTGGAAGGCCGGACAATCTGATCGTCCGGGCGGGGCGAGAGAGCGTCGTTCGTCAGTCTTCGATGCGCCGGGCTTCCGACATCAGCATGATCGGGATGCCATCGCGGATCGGATAGGCGAGACGCGCGACCTCCGAGATCAGTTCGTTGGTCTCGCGGTTCAGCACCAGCCGGGTCTTGCCGAGCGGGCAGACCAGCAGATCGAGCAGCTTCGGGTCGACCTTGGAAAGCTTTTCGTCCATGGCGATCCCTATTGCAGCACGGTATCGCTGTCGCCATAACCGCTGGCAAGCAGGATTTCGGTGATGGCGATCAGTGTATCGGCGCGGGTCTTCAGGTCCGGCGCCTCGAGCAATGCCTGCTTTTCCGCCGCCCCGAACGGCGACATCATCGACAGCGAATTGACCAGCGTACGGTTGCCGGCGCGCTCGACGCTTTCCCAGTCCGCTTCAAGCTTGTTGGCATCCAGATAGGCGCGGAAGACGCGCAGCAGTTCCTGGCGATCAACCGCCGCTTCGTCGTCTTCCGACGACAGGTCGCTCATGAACGGCATGAAGCTGACGGTACGGAACGGATGGCCCTCGCCGACCTCGTCCATCACCCGGAACCGGCAGACGCCGGTGAGCGAGGCGATGTAGCGGCCGTCGCCGGTTTCGGCGAACGAGGTGATGCGGCCGATGCAGCCGACCGGCGCCAACGCCGGCCGCGACCCCTCGCCGGGTTCGCTGAGCGCCGGCTGGACCATGCCGATCAGCCGCTCGCCGGCGAGCGCCGCATCGAACATCGCCAGATAGCGCGGCTCGAAGATATTGAGCGGCAACTGCCCGGCCGGAAGCAACAGGGCGCCGGTCAGCGGAAATACCGGTATCGTCTCCGGCAGATCCTCACGCTTCACGTACCGTGCATTTCCGACATGCATGAACCTTCTCCACCCGTCAGCTGGCTGATTGCAGCTCTGTTTCTAATGTGGTGCATCCAGCCGATTCAGCAAGACGGGTAAGCCTGTCGCGACGAAGCAGGTGCCCCGCCGCGGACAAGCCGATGCGCTCAGGAAAACAGGATGGACGACAGGCGGCGGCGCGCGGTGACTGTCGCTGGATCCTTCGGACCCCAGGTCTCGAAGAACTGCACCAGCTGACGGCGCGCACCGTCGTCGTCGAAGGTGCGGTCCTTGCGCATGATCGTCAGCAGGTGATCGGCCGCCTCGTCGCGCTTGCCCTCGACATTGCGGATCTTCGCAAGGTTCAGCCGCGCCGCGTGATCGTCCGGGTTCTGCGCCAGCTGCTGCTCCAGTGCCATCGGATCGCCGAGCTTGCGGGCTTCCTCGATCTGCTGCAGCTTCAGCGCCACCGCCTGGACAGGGGCTGCCGACGACAGCTCTTCGGGCAGCGAGGCGAGCATCTGCTGGGCGCGCTCGGTTTCGCCCAGCGCGATCAGGCATTCCATCATGCCGGCCGCCGCCTTGGCATTTTCCGGATCGGCCTGCAGCACGGCGCCGAAGAGCTGGGCCGCATTCTGGACGTCTCCCGCCTGCAGGAGGCCGTTGGCTTCCTCAAGCGCCGCTTCGATCTCGGCTGCCTGATCGGCACCGGGCGGGCCGGCGATCTTGTCGATGAACTGGCGGATCTGGCTTTCCGGCACTGCACCCATGAAGCCGTCCACGGGGCGGCCATCGACGAAGGCGATGACGGCCGGGATCGACTGGATGCCGAGCTGGCCGGGGATAGACGGATGATCATCGATGTTGAGCTTGACCAGCTTGACGCGGCCCTGGCCCTCGTTGACGACCTTTTCGAGCGCCGGGGCGAGCTGCTTGCACGGGCCGCACCAGGGAGCCCAGAAATCGACCAGAACCGGCTGGCGGCGCGATTCTTCCAGCACGTCCTTCGGGAAGGCGGCGGTCGTCGTATCCTTGATATGCGCGGCCGGGCCGGATGCCGATGCAGCCGGCGCCGCCTGTTGCGGCTGGCTGCCGAAACTCATGCTGCCGCTCATCTGTCCGCCATAGCTGCCGCTGTAAGGATTGTCGGAACCGCTCATGGAAATCTCCCGGGACTGCTTAACTGCCTGCCATCTGCTCGCAAAGATCGTATGTCAGGGCGTCACTTTCAAGACAAGCGGCGTGTGGCCGGTGGCTTCCAGAAATCGCAGGAGATCGTCGCGGCCGATCGATGTGGTGGCCTCGTTGGTGAGCGGGTGGCCGTTGATGATGTGGCTGTCCATCAGCGCCTCATCGAGCACGAAGGTCACGGCGTTGTCCTGGTCGTTGATGGCTCCGAAGACGGTGACCGACCCCGGAACGACGCCGAGATAGGCGAGCATCTTTTCAGGACTGCCGAACGAGACGCGGCTCGATGCGCCGATCAGCTTGTGGACGCTCTTCAGGTCGACGGTCGCATGCTCCTCGACGGTGATGACAAAGAACCGGTCCTTCTTGTCCTTGACGAACAGGTTCTTGGTATGGGCGCCCGGGATCGCGTCGCGCAGATCTGCCGACTCGGCGACGGTGAACACCGCCGGATGGGTTTTCGTGGTGTGGGAAATGCCAAGCTCGTCGAGCAGGCGGAAAAGGTCGTCGGCGGTGCAGGCCGTTGGAGCGGAGGCAGTGTCTGTCATGGCGTGGAGAGCGGCTTTCCTGGATGAAGCGCGGCGGGCGCGGGGATTGGTGCAGTGGCCGGCACTATAGAGACGGGGGCCGCTCAGCCACAAGCCGGACCGCGCCATCGGCTGCGGCGCTTTCCGACATCGCGCGTCGGCTCCGGCATCGGCGGCCACACCGGCCCGGCATCACAAGCCCGAACGCCGCTTCTGGAAAAACCGCTCTAAAACAGGTGGTTATGAGGAGAAACGAAAAATCTCGGCTTCCATGTCATTTCCCTGTTGCATTCGAAAATCAGTTGGGCCATATACCGCCCGTCGCCGCAAGCGAGCGACCCACGGCCCAGCGATCTACCCCGGGCTGCTGGTTTGATGAGCGGGTGTAGCTCAGGGGTAGAGCACAACCTTGCCAAGGTTGGGGTCGAGGGTTCGAATCCCTTCGCCCGCTCCAAATTTCTCCATTTCACATGAGTTTAAGCGAATTCCGCTCCTGCGGAGTGCGACGCTTTCCGTAACCGGCGCGGATGTTTCCGCACCGGTTGGGTTCAGACTGGCGGACGATCAATCCGGCGTGGGACCGATGTCCATGCGCCTCGACATCTCACAGAGCGACATGGCGTTACGCCCGCTCGGCACTTGGTCCAGGCCGAGAAGCTGCGTGAATCGCTCCTGGGCTGACCGGGCCGGAGCTTCGCTGAGGACGAAGCCGCTCGATTTTTTGAGATTGGCGGGAATAACGTGGCGCCTGCTCGCGTATACAGGGACATGAGCGACAAGCGGCACCCTTTCGATGTCCTGAACCAGCTGGCGGCACTGCGCCGCTATGCGCGGTCGCTGGTGCGCAATCCCGACGATGCCGAAGATCTGGTGCACGACGCGCTGGTGCGGGCCTTCGAGCGCAAGAGCACGTTCCGCAATGGCGCAAACCTGCGCAACTGGCTGCTGTCGATCGTCCACAACACGCATATAGACCGCATCCGCCGCAGGCGATCGTCCGACGCACGTCATCAGGCGGCGGCGGAAATCTCCGAAAGCGTCCATCATTCGGATCCCGACCAGTCGATCCGGCTGAAGCAGCTGCGCAACGCCTTCTTCGCCCTTCCAGAGGAACAGCGCGACGCGCTGCACCTGGTGGCGATCGAGGGGCTTTCGTATCAGGACGCCGCAGCGACGCTCAACATCCCGGTCGGCACGCTGATGTCGCGCGTGTCGCGCGCCAGGGCACGGCTGCGCGAGTTCGAGGAAAGCGGCCGCAAGCTGCCCGACAGCACCGGCCATCTCAAACTGATCGAAGGAGGCCGCGATGACAGCCGTTGATCCGGTACAAGCCGCCGATGTGGAAGCCTATGTGGACGACCAGCTGGATGCCGGACGCCGCATCGAGGTGGAAGCCTATCTGTCCGAACATCCCGACATTGCCGCACGGGTGATGGCGGACCTGGCGATCAGGGGCGAGCTGCGCCTGGCGCTGGCCGAGCGGCATCCGCACGGTCTTCCTCAGACGCGCGAGGCGGCGCGCCGGCTGCAGGCGGCCCTGTCGCGCGGGCGGATCTTCCAGTCGCTGCAGCGGCTTGCCGCAACCGTGGTGCTGGTTGCCGCCGGCTGGGGCCTGAGCAGCCAGTTCGGCACGTTCACGGTCTCCGAGGTGGTGGCCTCCGTGCCGCCGCCGGCCTTCGTCGAGGAGGCCATCCGCGCCCACGGCACATCTGTACTGCGCGAGACGATGACGTCGCAGGCCGAGGCATCGCGCTATGACCCGACCGAGATCCGTTCGGCAACGGCGATTGTCATGCCCGAGATCCCGGATGGCTGGAAGGTCGAGGACGTGCAGGTCTTCCCCTCCGCCTTCGGTCCGAGCGTCGAGATGGCGATCAGCCACGGCAAGGATGTGCGGCTGTCGCTGTTTGCCGTTCGCCCCGGCAGCTTCAACGTCCAGCCGGTGTCGCTGGTGAAGAAGGATGCCGTCGAGGCTTCCTACTGGCAGATCGGCGAGGTGGCCTATGCGCTCGTCTCCGATACGCAGAACGCCGCTCAACTGAAGACCGAGGCCGAAAGCCTCGCTCGTTCCCTCTACTGAACAACCACAGGAGTACGCCATGAATCCGCGTTTCGGCTATAACCCGGCCGTCCAGTCGCACGCCGCACTCGACGAAAGCCTGCGCAAGCACATGCTGCGCGTCTACAACTACATGGGCCTCGGCCTCGTCATCACCGGCATCGTCGCCTTCGTCGTCTCCTCGACGCCGGCGCTCTACGTGCCGATCTTCTCCAGCCCGCTGAAGTGGGTGGTGATGCTGGCGCCGCTCGCCTTCGTCTTCTTCTTCTCGTTCAAGATCCAGACGATGTCCGCCTCGACCGCACAGATGACCTTCTGGGCCTTCTGCGCCGTCATGGGCCTGTCGCTCGCCTCGGTGTTCCTGGTGTTCACCGGCGCCAGCATCGCCCGCACCTTCTTCATCACCGCCACCATGTTCGGCGCCACCAGCCTCTACGGCTACGTCACCAAGCGCGACCTCGCCAAGTTCGGTTCGTTCCTGGTGATGGGCCTGATCGGCGTGGTGATCGCCTCGGTGGTCAATATCTTCCTCGGCTCCAGCGCCCTGCAGTTTGCCATCTCGATCATCGGCATCTTCGTGTTTATCGGCCTGACCGCCTGGGACACGCAGAACATCAAGGAGCAGTTCGCCGAGAATTTTGACCAGGAGAGTCAGCAGAAGCTTGCCGTCTTCGGCGCGCTGTCGCTGTACCTCAACTTCGTCAACATCTTCCAGCTGCTGCTGAGCCTCACCGGCCAGCGCGAAGAGTAACCGGAAGCCAGGCAGGAGACATTCATGGACCATAACGACCGTCAGGCAATTGAAGCGCTGTTCGGCAAGCTCTCGCAGGTCGAGAGCCAGTCCGGACCGCGCGATCCGGACGCGGAGCACCTGATCCGCGACCGCATCAATGCCCAGCCGGGCGCACCTTACTTCATGGCGCAGACGATCGTCGTTCAGGAGCAGGCGCTGGAACAGGCGCAGCGGCGGATCGAGGAGCTGGAGTACCAGCTTTCGGCCCGTCCGGCCTCGGGCGGCGGCTTCTTCTCGGGTATCTTCGGCAGCGGTTCGCAGCCGCAGCGGCAGGCACCCGGCGCGATGCGGGCACAGGGTATGGCGCCAGGAATGACACCCGGGATGGCTCCGATGCAGCCGCAGGCGGGTCCCCGCAATCCCTGGGGCGGCCAGCCGGCGCAAGGCTTCGGCCCCGGCTACGGCCAGGGCCAGCCATCGCGCGGTGGCGGCTTCCTGGCTGGCGCAGCACAGACGGCGATGGGCGTCGCCGGTGGCGTGCTGCTGGGCAGCGCGATTGCCGGGATGATGGGCGGCAACGAGGCGCAGGCGGCCGAACCGGCCGAGCCTGCCGCTCCCGCCGAAGAACCGGCCATGGATGATGGCGGCATGGACGACATGGAATTCTGATCGTCAACGCACTGCCGATCGCAATCCGTAACGAAATGGCCATGTTCTTGTGACATGGCCATTTCCATGACCCCTTCCCGCCTATCGTTTCAGACGGTCCTCTGACAGATGGACCTTTACCCGCAGCCGCCCGTTCCGCGTTCCGATGCGCCGGACGAAGACGATCCCGCATCCGGTGATGCCGCCGGCCGCAGCTTTTCCGAGATGCTGCGGAGCCTGGCGGACGATCCGAGCCGGGCGCGCATCTTCGTCTCCGATCTCCTGTTGCTGATGCAGGATCGCGCCTTCGGCGCGCTGCTGTTCATCTTCGCCATGCCCAACACCATTCCGACGCCGCCCGGCACCTCGGCGATCCTCGGCATTCCGCTGGTCTTCCTGTCGGCGCAGATGGCGCTCGGCCGCGCACCCTGGCTGCCGAAGCTGATCGCCGGCCGTTCGATGCTGCGCACCGACTTTGCGGCGATGATCGGCAGAACCGGACCCTGGATCGCAAGGGCAGAGCGCATGCTGAAGCCGCGGCTCTCGTTCCTCACGTCGCCGGTGGCGGAACGTCTGATCGGCTGCTTCTGTCTTATCCTGGCGATCGTGCTGGCGCTGCCAATCCCGCTTGGCAACATGCTGCCGGCGCTCGGCATCTGCCTGATCGCCTTCGGCATCCTGGAAAAGGACGGGCTGTGGATCCTTGCCGGCGTCGTGCTCGGCATCGTCTCGCTGTTTCTGGTCGCCGGCGTCGCCTATGCGCTGCTGAAAAGCCTCATCTACCTGCTGGTGACCGTCTTTTCCTGATCAGAGCGTGAAGCCGCTCAGCCGCTCGGCCAGGCGACCAATGCCCGCCGCGTCGGCATTGGCGAAGGCGAACCGCAGGAAGTCCTCCTGGCCCGACCCGAAATAGCCGCCCGGAATGCAGGAAACGCCGACCTGTCTCGCCAGCGCTTCAGCGACGGTTGCCGAGTCTATGCCGGGAAACGGATGGCGGACGAAGGCGAAATAGGCGCCGACCGCCGCCAGCTGCCACTGCGGCAGCCCCGACATTGCCGATCTGAGTGCCTCGGCACGGCGCAGGATCTCCAGCCGGTTGTCTTCCCGCCAGTCGGCCAGCAGCGGCAGAGCCTGCGCAACGGCGGCCTGGGCGGAGCGCGGCGCACAGATCTGCAGGTTGTCCATGATCTTGGCGACCTGCGCCACGAATTCCGGTCCGGCAGTGATGGCGCCCAGCCGGTGGCCGGGAATGCAGAAGCTCTTGGAGAAGCTGTAGAGCGAGACGAAGCCATCCTGCCATCCGCTCTCGCCGAACAGCGCATGCGGCGCCTGATGCGCGTCCGGCAGGAAATCACGATAGGTCTCGTCGAGGATCAGCCAGACGCCGCGGGCCTGGCAGAGCGCGAAGATCTCGCCGATCAGGGCCGGCGGATAGACGGCGCCCGTCGGATTGTTGGGCGACACCAGCGCCAGTGCCTTCACCTGCGGCGTCATCGCCGCCGCCACGTCCTCCAATGTCGGCAGGAAGCCGTTGTCGGCACCGCAGGCGACGAAGCTTGTGCGGATGCCGAGCATCGAAAGCGTGGTTTCGTGGTTGAAGTAGAAGGGCTCCGTCATCAGCACCGTGTCACCGGCGCTGGCAACCGCCATGGCGGCGCAGATGAACGCCTGATTGCAGCCCGAGGTGATGTGGATGGTATCGGCCGACAGATCGGCGCCGCAGACCTGCGAGACATGCGCCGCATAGGCGGTGCGCAGGACCGTCTCGCCCTCGATCGGACCGTAGCCCGTGTAAGCCGTTGATGATGCCGCCTCGCCGAGAAAGCCGAGCATGTCCGGATGCGCTGGATAGCCGGGGACGGCCTGCGACAGGTCGATCAGCGGCCCCTTGGCGCCGTCATAGGCGCGCGCCCAGGCCTGGACGGACGGCACGGGAGGCGGCGAGATCCGGGCGACGAGCGGGTTGAAGGCGGGGGAGGACAAGGGCATGAAGGGCGGCCTGCAATGAGATTGAACGCGCCGACTAACGGTGGAGGCAGGCCAATTGTCAATTGATTTCACGCGCTATTTGCGCCGATACTGCGCGAAACGAAGGCAGCGGCCGGCGATGCACGGCGATTGCGCATATGGGTTTGCGCGGTATGGCCGACAGCGGCATGGGAGCAGAAGATGAGCCTGGATGCAGACAAACTGGCGGCGCTGCGGGAAAAGTACGGCAGCAGCGAAAGCGGCGAGATCTTCGACCCGGCTTTCGCAAAGGTGGGCGAGAAGATCTTCAGCAACGGCACGCGTGCCGCACCCTATGCGGGCGTGCCGACCTTCCTGTCGGCGCCCTACCGGCCGGCCGAGGCTGACAATCCCGATTTCGGCGACCTGCAGGTGGCGATCACCGGCGTGCCGATGGATCTCGGCGTCACCAACCGCCCGGGCTCGCGTTTCGGCCCCCGGGCTCTGCGCAGCATCGAGCGCATCGGACCCTACAACCATGTCCTCGGCTGCGCCCCGGTCCACGACCTGCGCGTCGCGGATATCGGCGACGTGCCGTTCCGCAGCCGCTACCGGCTGGAGATGAGCCACGACGACATCGAGAAGCGCTTCAACCAGATCGTCGATGCCGGCGTGATCCCGCTTGCCGTTGGCGGCGACCATTCGATCACCCATCCGATCATGAAGGCGGTGGGCAAGCACCGACCCGTCGGCATGATCCATATCGACGCCCACTGCGATACCAGCGGCGGCTTCGACCAGACGAAGTTCCACCACGGCGGCCCGTTCCGCAACGCAGTGCTGGACGGCGTTCTCGATCCGACGCGCACCGTACAGATCGGCATTCGCGGCTCGGCAGAATATCTCTGGGAGTTTTCCTACGAGAGCGGCATGACCGTGATCCATGCCGAGGAGATAACCGGGCTTGGCATCCCGGCGATCATCGACAGGGCAAAAGCGATCGTCGGCGACGGCCCGACCTATCTTTCCTTCGATATCGACAGTCTCGATCCGGCTTTCGCGCCGGGCACCGGCACGCCGGAGGTCGGCGGCCTGACGACGCGCGAAGTGCTGGAACTCATCCGCGGCCTGAAGGGCATCAACCTCGTCGGCGCCGATGTGGTGGAGGTCGCGCCGCAATATGACGCGACGACCAATACAGCCCATGCCGGCGCGCAGGTGCTGTTCGAGATCCTCAGCCTGATGGTGTTCAGCCCGGCGATCACCGGCAAGGCTTGAGGACGACGCGCCTCAGCTCTTGGCGAACACGTAGTCGGTCTCCTGGCGCAGCACCTCGCCGGGGCGAAGGATGGCACTCGGGAAGCCATCGTGGTTGATGGCATCCGGCCAGATCTGCGTCTCGAGGCAAAGCCCGCCATACGGATGATAGACCGCGCCGCCGAGCCCCGGCACCGTCGGCTTCAGCTTGAAGCCGCAATAGAGCTGGACGCCCGGCTCTGTGGTGCGCACTTCCAGCGAGACGCCGGAGTTGACGCTGCGCACCAGTGCAACGGAACGCTTTTCCGTTCGATTTGCCGACAGGCAGAAATTGTGGTCGAAATCGACCTGCGCACCATCCTCGCCGCTCCGGCGAACAGGGCCGAGCTGGCGCAGATCCATCGGCGTGCCGTTGACCGGAACCAGGACGCCCGTCGGCACCTGCTCCTCGTCGAGCTCCAGATAGTGATCGGCAGCGATCATGATGTCGTGGCCGAGGATATCCTCGCGGCCGTCGAGGTTGAAATAGGTGTGCTGGCAGACGTTGGCGAGCGTCGGCTGATCGGTAACGCTCTCGTAGATGACGCTGAGCACGCCATCATCCTTCAGCTCATAGGTGGCGGTGACGGTGCAATTGCCGGGATAGCCGCCGCGGCCGTCCGTGTCGGTGACCTGCAGGATCACCTTGTTGTCGGAATGGGCAATGATCGTCCAGTTGGTCTTGCCGAGACCGTCGCTGCCGCCGTGCAGATGTGTCGTGCCGTGCTGGTTGAGATCGAGCTGGTATTGCTTGCCGTCGAGCGTGAACCGACCGTGCCCGATGCGGTTGGCGACGCGGCCGGGGGTTGCGCCGAAATAGGAGGAGTATTTGGGATAATCGTCGAACGTGGCAAAGCCCAGCACCAGCGGCGCCTCGTGGCCTTCCAGCCGCAGATCCTGGATAACGGCGCCCCAGGTCATCACGTGGGCGGTCAGGCCACCGCCGGAAATCTTCACCCGGTACACCGTTTCGCCCGCGGCCGTCGTGCCGAAGATTTCACCTTGCGTTGCCATGCTTATCCGTCCTGTCCTCAGTCTTCTCACCGATCTGGCGCGGCGCAAACTGCGCCAAAACCGGTTCCTTCGCAATCCTTGAAATACGCTCAGCGGGTCAGGGCGCGCATTGCCTGCTCCAGGCCGGAAAGCGTCAGCGGGTACATCCGCCCGTCGAGGATGCGCCGCATGAGAATGGCCGACTGGGTGAAATCCCACTGTGGCTCGGCGAGTGGATTGATCCAGGCGACACGCCGGAAATGCGCGGTCATCCGGCCCATCCACACCTCGCCGGCCTCCTTGTTCCAGTGCTCCACCGAGCCGCCGGGATGGCTGATCTCGTAAGGGCTCATCGTCGCGTCGCCGACGAAGATGATCCGGTAGTCAGGCCCGTAGGTCCGCAGGATTTCGGTGACCGGCAGGCGCGTCGAGCGGCGGCGGTTGTCGCGCCAGACGCTCTCGTAGAGGCAGTTGTGGAAGTAGAAGTGCTCCAGGTGCCGGAATTCCGAGCGGGCTGCCGAAAAGAGCTCCTCCACCTCGGCCACGTGATCGTCCATCGATCCGCCGACATCGAAGAACATCAGCAGCTTCACCGAATTGCGCCGCTCCGGACGCGTCTGCACATCGAGATAGCCGTGCTCCGCGGTCGAGCGGATGGTGCCGGGGAGGTCAAGCTCATCGGCGGCACCGTCGCGCACCCAGCGGCGCAGCCGCTTCAGCGCCACCTTGATGTTGCGGGTGCCGATCTCGCGGGCATCGTCGAAATCGCGAAACTCGCGGCTGTCCCAGACCTTGACCGCCCGGCGATGCCGCGACGTCTTCTGGCCGATGCGCACGCCTTCCGGATTGTAGCCATAGGCCCCGAACGGAGAGGTGCCGGCCGTGCCGATCCACTTCGAACCGCCCTGATGGCGGCCCTGCTGCTCCTCAAGCCGCTTCCTCAGCGTCTCCATCAGCGCCTCGAAGCCGCCGAGCGAAGCGACCAGCGCTTTCTCCTCGGCGCTCAGGTGCCTTTCCGCAAGCTTGCGCAGCCACTCCTCCGGCAGCGGCTCCGGCTCGTTGACCTCCATGCCGGAGATGGCCTCGACGCCGCTGAAATGGGCGGAGAACACCTGGTCGAAGCGGTCGATGTGGCGCTCGTCCTTCACCAGCGCGGCGCGGGCGAGGTAATAGAAGGCCTCGACATCGAAATCGGCAAGTCCGGCCTCCATACCCTCCAGAAGGTCCAGGAATTCCCGCAGCGTGACCGGGACCCTGGCGTCCTTCAGCTTCAGGAAGAAGGGGATGAACATGCCGGGTCCTTGCTACCGCGTGCCGATCTGCTCCAGATCGTAAGGGGTGGTCTGGTAGAGCTCGTTGATCCAGTTGCCGAACAGCAGATGCGCGTGGCTGCGCCAGCGGTTCTGCGGCGTCAGTGCCGGATCGTTATGCGGGAAGTAGTTGTACGGCATCTTGATCGGAATTCCGGCATTCACGTCGCGAAAATATTCGTCCGCCAGCGATGTGGAATCATACTCGACGTGATTGAACATGTAGAGCCGGTTGCCCTTCTTCTCGTGAACGAGACAGACGCCCATTTCTTCCGATTCCATCAGGATTTCCAGCCCGTGGACCTTTTCGATGTCGGCGCGGCGGACTTCCGTCCAGCGTGACACGGGCACCTGGAAATCATCGGAGAAGCCGTTGAGATAGATGGAGGACGGGCAGAGATTGCGGTGCCGGTAGACGCCGAACGCCTTTTCCTTCAGCTCGTGCTTCGGCACGCCGTGGAAATGATAGATGGCGGCCATCGCGCCCCAGCAGACATTGAGCGTCGAATGGACATGGGTATCGGTCCAGTCGAAGATCTGCCGCATCTCCTCCCAATAGGTGACTTCCTCGTAGGGAAGCATCTCGACCGGCGCGCCGGTGATGATGAAGCCGTCGAACTTGCGGTCCTTCACCTCTTCCCAGGTCTGGTAGAACGACAGCAGGTGCTCTTCCGAGGTGTTCTTGGCCTTGTGGCCGCCGATCCGTACCAGCGAGAACTCGACCTGCAGCGGCGAGGCACCGACCAGACGGGCCATCTGCACTTCCGTCTTGATCTTGTTCGGCATCAGGTTGAGCAGGCCGATCTGCAGCGGACGAATGTCCTGCCGCACCGCCATGGTCTCGGTCATCACCCGCACGCCCTCGTTCACCAGTGCGTCGAAGGCGGGCAAGGTATCGGGGATCTTGATCGGCATGGGCTCGAACCTACAAAAACAAAAAAACCGGCAGCGAATGGTCGCGACCGGTCCGTGGAAGGTTTCACATCTTCTCGCGGCCCTTTAGCGACTTTTTTAACGTGGCTGCAAGCCGGCCGGCCAAATCACCACGAAGAGTGTCCTCAATAGGCCTTTCGCAGCCGAAGGTCAATCAATCCGGAATGTCCGGCCTTGCCACCTATCGCTCCCGCCTCGCCATGAACGCCATGCGCTCGAAGAGATGCACGTCCTGCTCGTTCTTCAGCAATGCGCCGTGCAGCTTCGGCAGCGCGTTCTTGACGTCGCCGCGCAGCGTCTCGGGATCGACGTCGTCCGACACCAGCAGCCGGATCCAGTCGAGCGCCTCCGAGGTCGACGGCTTCTTCTTCAAGCCCGCAGTCCCGCGGATCTCGTAGAACTGGGTGAGTGCGGCGCGCACGAGGGTCTGCTTGATGCCGGGATAGTGGACGTCGACGATCCGCGACAGCGTCTCGGCATCCGGAAAGCGGATGTAATGGAAGAAGCAGCGGCGCAGGAACGCGTCCGGCAGTTCCTTCTCGTTGTTGGAGGTGATGATGACGATCGGCCGGACCTTGGCCTTCACCGTCTCGCCCGTCTCGTAGACGTGGAATTCCATGCGATCGAGTTCCTGCAGAAGGTCGTTGGGGAACTCGATGTCTGCCTTGTCGATCTCGTCGATCAGCAGCACCACCTTGGTGTCCGAGGAGAAGGCCTGCCACAGCTTGCCCTGGCGGATGTAGTTCGACACCGCGTTCACCCGCGCATCGCCGAGCTGGCTGTCGCGCAGCCGCGACACTGCGTCGTATTCGTAGAGCCCCTGCTGCGCCTTGGTCGTCGACTTGATGTTCCACTCGATCATCGGCAGATCGAGCGCCGCCGCCACCTGCCGCGCCAGTTCGGTCTTGCCGGTACCTGGCTCGCCCTTCACCAGCAGCGGCCGCTCGAGGCGGATCGCTGCATTGACCGCGACCATCAGGTCCTTGTCGGCGATGTAGTCCGCGGTACCGGTAAATTGCATGCGGTGGATGCTCCTGCAGGGTTCGAAAGGCCTGGGCGGAAGGTAATCAGCCGGCACCGGGTCCGCAAGCGGCGTCCGGACGCCTGGGGCCACAAGATTGCGCTTGTATTCCCCAGCCGATCTGCGAGGCTGGCAAAAGGTCACGAGACATCGCAGGGCCAGCCGAAGGTCGCTCCGGAGCGGCGGCCGAAGCCTTGCGTGCCGCCAGCCTTCTTCTTCCGATCAGCCAATCGATGCGGCCGACAGCCACTCCGGACAGGATGTCACTCTCGCATAGCCAGTCCCGGAAACCAGCCTCTGAGAAAGACGGTCTGCCCGCCGCCCTCGACAAACCGATCCGCCACCACATCCGATACAGCTTGCTACCCCCGCAACGCCCCTCCGCAGATGGAGCCGGGCCACAAGGACAAGATCAATGGCCAAAGGTCAGGTACGTTCGAACCGCGAAGTGCGCAAACCGAAGAAGGACAAGACGAAGGCCGCCGCAGCGCCGACTTCCACCTTCACCACCCAGTTGAAGGGCGCCGAAGCCGCCGCCCCGAAGAAGCGCTAGAGTCCTATCCATCCCGACATCGGCCGCGGCGATAGCCGCCGCGACCTTCAAGCCGCCCGCTGCCGCGTCTTCGGCCTTTCCCTTTTGCCCGAAGATGCGCTAAGGGCAGGCCATGAGTTCATCCTCCTTCACCATCCTTCTGGGCGGCCACCTGACCCTCACCGATCGGCTGCGTGCGCTTGTCGATGGAACGAGGGTCATTGCCGCCGACAGCGGCATGCGCCATGCGCAGGGCCTGGGGTTGAAGCCGGAGCTTTGGGTGGGCGATTTCGACAGCAGCGACGCCGCACTAAGCCGCATGTGGCCGGATATCGAGCGCCGCACCTACCCGGCATCGAAGGCGGCGACCGATGGCGAGATCGCCGTCGCCGAAGCCATCGCCCGGGGCGCCACCCGGCTGATCTTTGCCGGGGCCCTGGGCGGCGAACGTTCCGACCATGCACTGCAGCACTACCTCAACGGTCTCGGTCTGGTCGAGGACGGCTACGAGGTAATGCTCTCGTCCGGTGATGAGGAAGCCTATCCGATGACCGGCGGCGACCGGCTGGAACTCGACCTGCCGCAAGGTGCGCTGTTCTCGGTGCTCGGCTTCACGGCACTCGAAGGCCTGACGATCCGCAATGCGCGCTATCCGCTCACCGATTTTTCGCTGACCTTCGGGTCGTCGCGCACCATATCCAATCTGGCAGACGGGCCGATCTCCGTGACGCTGAAGAGCGGCCGGGCGATCCTGCTCGCCAGACCCTACGACCTCAGCGGAGTCTAGACGACCGAATGGCACCTCCCATCCTCAAGCTCGACGACATCAGGCTGAGCTTCGGCGGCGCGCCGCTGCTCGACGGCGCCAATCTGCAGGTGGAGCCGGGCGACCGCATCTGCCTCGTTGGCCGCAACGGCTCCGGCAAGTCGACGCTGATGAAGATTGCCGCAGGCCTGGTCGAATCCCAGTCCGGCGAGGTGTTCCGCCATCCGTCGGCGACCATCCGCTATCTGGAGCAGGCACCCGACTTCGGCAGCTATCAGACGGTCCAGGCCTATGCCGAGGCGGGCCTTGGCCCGGGCGACGACGCCTACCGCGTTACCTATCTGCTCGACCATCTGGGCCTGACCGGCCAGGAAGATCCGAACCGGCTGTCGGGCGGCGAAGCGAGACGCGCGGCGCTTGCCCGCGTGATGGCGCCGGAACCCGACATCCTGATGCTCGACGAGCCGACCAACCATCTCGACCTGCCGACGATCGAATGGCTGGAAAGCGAGCTGCAGAAGAGCCGCAGCGCCCTGGTGCTGATCTCCCATGACCGTCGCTTCCTGGAAAAGGTCTCGACCGCCACCGTCTGGCTCGATCGCGGAACGGCGCGCCGGCTAGACCGCGGCTTCGGCTATTTCGAGGAATGGCGCGACAAGGTGCTGGAAGAGGAAGAGCTGGAGCAGCACAAGCTCGGCAAGCAGATCGAGCGCGAGGAGCACTGGCTGCGCTACGGCGTGACGGCCAGGCGCAAGCGCAACATGCGCCGGCTCGGCAACCTGCAGACGCTGCGCTCCAACTACCGAGGCCACCAGGGACCGCAGGGCACCATCCAGGCCTCGGCCTCGGAGGGCAAGGAAAGCGGCAAGCTGGTGATCGAGGCGGAGGCCATCACCAAGGCCTATGGCGACCGGCAGATCGTCGCGCCGTTCTCCATCCGCGTGCATCGCGGCGACCGGATCGGTCTCGTCGGCCCCAATGGCGCCGGCAAGACGACGCTGCTGAAGATGCTGACCGGTCAGCTGGAGCCCGACAGCGGCATCATCAAGCTCGGCACCAACCTCGAGATCGCAACGCTCGACCAGAAGCGCGAGGATCTCGATCTTAACGACACGCTGGCGCACTACCTGACCGACGGACGCGGCGAGAGCCTTCTGGTGAACGGCGAGCAGCGCCACGTGGCCGGCTACATGAAGGACTTCCTGTTCCAGCCGGAGCAGATGCGCACGCCGATCAAGAACCTGTCCGGCGGCGAGCGCGCCCGTCTGATGCTGGCGCGGATCATGGCCCGGCCGTCGAACCTGCTGATCCTCGACGAGCCGACGAACGACCTCGACATCGAAACGCTGGACCTGCTGCAGGAAATCGTCGCCGGCTTCAACGGCACCGTCATCCTCGTCAGCCACGACCGCGATTTCCTCGACCGCACCGTCACCTCGACCATTGCGCCGGCAAATCCCGAGGCGCCGGACGGCCGCTGGATCGAATATGCCGGCGGCTACACGGACATGATGGCGCAGCGCAAGGGCGCGCTCGACGAGAAGCGCCGGGTGGAGCGGGCGAAGGCAGATACCGCCAGCGCCGCGGCACCCGCGTCCGATACGCCGAAGTCGAAGGTGAAGCTCTCCTACAAGCAGAAATTCGCGCTCGAAAACCTTCCCAAGGAGATGGAGAAGGTGCAGGCAGATATTGATCAGCGCGAGGCGAAGATGGCCGATGCGAGCCTGTTCACCAAGGACCCGGCAGCCTTCAACCGCCTGGCCGCCGAGCTCGAAAAGCTGCGCGCAAAACTGACGGCGATGGAGGAAGAGTGGCTGGAACTGGAGATGCTGCGCGAGGAACTCGAAGGCTAACCTAACAGTTTGTTATACTTAACAAAGAGTTAGTGCTAATAAATCTGGCCCCGTGCCGGAACATTTCCCGAAATGGCACGTTCGGTCGACACTTGGTACAGAGATTGTTCAGGTGCGTGTTCAACAGAGGGATGTCCCATGTCGGCAAATGTAGTGCGTCGTCGGCTGGAAGATGCAGCCATGAAACAACGGGTCATGATCGTCGAGGACGAATTTCTCATCGCTCTCGACGTCGCCGACACAGTGGAAAGCATGGGGTTGACGGTAAGCGGCTTTGCCAGCGGCCGGATGCATGCCCTGTCGCTTGCTCCAAATGCGGATATTGCCCTCGTCGACGTCAACCTGTCTGACGGCCCGACCGGCCCGTCGATCGGCCGCGAGCTTGCCGAACGTTTCGGCGTGACGGTGATCTTCATGACCGCCAATCCGGAACAGCTCGAGGGGCACCCGAACGGCTCTCTCGGCGTCCTCACCAAGCCGGTCATGCCGCACTCGATCGAGGAGACGCTCGATTACGCCCTCGCCAATCGTCTGGGCGGCATCGCCGCAGTGCCGCGCGACCTGCAGATCTTCCGGCACGTCCACCACTTGCAAACGCACTGACACCCGAGGCGGCGCTTGCCAAGCGCCCGCCATCCGGCTACATCTCCGCCTGCTCTAACGGGGTGCCATATCCATGGCTGAGAGGCTTTTGCCAACCCGCGGAACCTGATCCGGTTAACACCGGCGGAGGGATTAGACGGCTCGATCTTCAGCGCCTATTCCCCGTTTTGAAAAGAACAAGGAGGCGCTGATGCGCGGATCCCAGATCATTGCCATGGCATTGCTTGCAGCTCTCGGCCTTACGGCTCCGGCCACTGCCGCCGAGAAGAAGACGCTGACCGTCTACACCTATGAAAGCTTCATCTCCGAGTGGGGTCCCGGCCCAAAGGTCAAGCAGGCCTTCGAGAAGACCTGCGACTGCACGGTCAACTTCGTCGGTGTCGCCGACGGCGTGGCGCTGCTGACCCGGCTTAAGCTCGAAGGCACCACCTCCACCGCCGACGTCGCGCTGGGGCTGGATACCAACCTCATTGCCGAAGCCAAGCAGACCGGCCTCTTCGAGGCGCACGGCATCGATACCTCTGCTGCGAAGGTTCCGGGCGGTTTTGTCGACGACGTCTTCGTGCCCTACGACTACGGTCACTTCGCCGTCGTCTACGACACAGAGACGATCAAGAACCCGCCGCGCAGCCTGAAGGACCTCGTCGAGGGCGACCCGAACCAGAAGATCGCCATCGAGGATCCGCGCACGTCGACGCCGGGTCTCGGCCTGCTTCTCTGGATCCGGTCCGTCTATGGCGACGAGGCGCCGGCCGCCTGGGCAAAACTGAAGAACCGCATCCTCACCGTGACGCCGGGCTGGTCGGAAGCCTACGGCCTGTTCACCAAGGGCGAGGCACCGATGGTATTCTCCTACGTCACCTCGCCGGCCTATCACATGGTCGAGGAAAACACAGATCGCTACCAGGCCGCCGCCTTCGACGAGGGGCACTACATCCAGGTCGAAGTCTCGGGGATCCTCAAATCCTCGAAGAACAAGGATCTTGCCCGGTCCTTCCTCGCCTTCACCCTGTCGCCGGACTTCCAGGCGATCATCCCGACCACCAACTGGATGATGCCGGCCGCTGCCACGGATGAAGCCCTGCCGGAAGCCTTCGGCAGGCTCGTGCAGCCGCAGAAGACGCTACTGATGAGCCCCGACGAGGTGGCCACCAACCGCCAGGCGTGGATCCGCGAATGGCTGTCCGCGATGAGCATGAAGTAGGCCGATGCTGACGGCGGGGGAGCGAGGCCGGGGACTTGCCGCAGGCGCGGCAAGCTTTGCCACGGTCGCGCTCTTCATCCTGGCGCCCAGCATCGCCCTGGTTTCCGCTTCGCCGGCAATGCCGGGGCGCGCCATCTTCGACAGCTACACGCTGAGCCTGCTGCGCTTTACCGTGCTGCAAGCGGTGCTCTCCACACTTCTCTCCGTTGGCCTGGCGATCCCCGTCGTGCTGGCGCTCGGCCGCCGGCCGGCGTTTCCCGGTCGCGTGTGGATCCTCCGGCTGATGGCCGTCCCCATGGGGCTGCCGGTGCTGATCGGGGCGCTCGGCCTGATCGGCATCTTCGGACGCCAAGGCCTGCTGAACCGCATGCTGGCAATGCTGGGGCTCGAGCAGCCTATCGGCATCTACGGGCTGGGCGGCATCCTGCTTGCGCATGTCTTCTTCAACCTGCCGCTTGCCTGCCGGTTGATGCTGGCCGGCCTTGAGCGCCTGCCGACGGAAACCTGGCGTCTTTCCTCCAGCCTCGGCATGGGATCCTGGTCGACCTTTCGCTTCATCGAGGCGCCTGCCCTCACCCGTACCCTGCCGGGTGCCGCAGGCCTCATCTTCATGCTCTGCGCCACGAGTTTTACGCTGGTGCTGGTGCTGGGCGGCGGCCCGGCGGCAACGACGCTGGAGGTGGCGATCTACCAGGCGCTGCGCTTCGATTTCGATCCGCCGCGGGCTGTTGCCCTGTCGCTGCTGCAGATCGCGCTGACCGCCTGCGTGCTGATTGCCATCAGCCGGCTGCCTGCAGCCGACGTGACGGGCGGCGGAGAGGGGCGCGCGCCACAGCGTTTTGATGGCAAAGGGCTCGGCAGCCGGGTCTGGGACGGGCTGGCGATCCTGCTTGCCACGGTCTTCCTGATCCTGCCGCTGTCGGCGATCGTAACTGCCGGCCTGAAGGCCGATCTCTGGCGACTGCTGACCATGCCGTCCTTCCGCCAGGCGGCCGTGACGAGCCTCGCGATCGCGCTGGCGGCCGGAACCTTGGCCATTCTTGTGGCCTCCGGCATCGTGCTTGCTCGCGCCGCGATCGTCGACAGGCGCAAGCCTGCCCGGTTTCAGGCGCTGTTCTCGGGGCTGCTTGCCGGCCTCTCCTCGCTGGTTCTCCTGGTGCCGCCGGTGGTGCTTGGAACCGGGTGGTTCCTGCTGGTGCGGCCTTACACCGATGTTGCGCGTGTCGCACCGGCGCTGATCGTCGCCATCAATATGCTGATGGCACTGCCCTTCGTCGTGCGCATCCTGGAGCCGGCCTACCAGACACATGCCAGACGCACCGATCGGCTGGCGGCAAGTCTGGGGATCTCAGGCGCTGCGCGCTGGCGGCTGGTCGACTGGCCGGTGCTGCGCCGGCCACTTCTGATGGCGCTGTCCTTTGCCATGGCGCTGTCGCTCGGCGATCTCGGCGCCGTGGCGCTGTTCGGATCGCAGGACCTGACGACGCTGCCATGGCTGGTCTACAGCCGCATGGGAAGCTACCGCACCAACGATGCCGATGGCCTAGCCCTCATTCTCGGCGTCGTCTGCCTCGCATTGACGGCACTGGGGACGGCCGGCGCCGCAGACAGCAACCGACGGCCGGACATCGCAACCGGCGATCATGATCGCGAGGACGGCAGATGAGGGAAATACCAGCCGTCGAACTGAAGGACGTGAGGCTGCGGCTCGGCACCGCATCGTTCCGCTTCGACTGCGCATTTCCGGCAGGCGACATCACCGCCATCACCGGCGCGTCCGGATCCGGCAAGTCGACGCTGCTCAACCTCGTCGCCGGCTTCGAGACACCGGAGGAGGGCCGCGTGCTGATCGGTGGAGAGGAGATGACGAGCCGGCATCCGGGCGAGCGTCCGCTCTCCGTCATCTTCCAGGACAATAATCTCTTCGCCCATCTCGATGTCTATGCAAATGTCGGGCTCGGCGTCCATCCGGGCCTGCGGCTCGACGAGGCGGGCAGACGCCGGGTTTCCTCGGCGCTCGAGCGTGTTGGACTTGGCGGATACGAGAAGCGCCGACCGGGAACGCTGTCCGGCGGTGAGCGCCAGAGGGTGGCGTTTGCCCGGGCGCTGGTTCGGCATCGGCCGCTGCTTCTGCTCGACGAACCGTTCGCGGCGCTCGATCCGGCGCTGCGCCGGTCGATGGCCGAACTCCTGCTCGATCTTCACCGCGAAACGAAGATGACGGTGCTCGTGGTGACGCACGACGTGGAGGAAGTGAAACGGCTCGCCGAAAGCGTCATCTACATCGCCGACGGCACTATCCGCTTCCAGGCGCCGAAGGACGTGTTTATGCTGCACAGCGAAGATCCGGGAATCGCCAGATTCGTCGGCTCTTCATAAAGCCTCAACCACTCCGCCACATTTTAGACTTGGGTCAGTGCCATGCCGCGATGCGAAATAGGCGGGACGATTGCTTGCAGCCACACATGTTCTACTTAAATGGGGAACGAGGCAATTCGGCGAGCCAATCAGCCATCCGTAGTGACGGTCAGGAGACAGCGGCGGGAAGGCAAATGCCGCGACATGCCGGATGGCGAGCGTGAAAGAATGACGTTTCCAAGCAGACGGATCGATATCGCAGGAAGTGGCCAAACCGGCCACAAAGCAGCTACGGCCGGCACCCGGCTCAGGAGCGCCCGCATGCGCTCGCTCATATCCCTGCTGATCGCAGCAACGGCGCTGTCCAGCTGCCAGTCGGTGCTGGAGCAGACCTACAAGCCCGACGTCAAGCCGTCGTCGACCCCGCAGATCGTCGATCAGGTGCAGAAGAACGATCCGCGTGCGCAAATGGGTGCGCGCGAGCATCCGCGCATCGTTGCAAGCTACGGCGGCGAATATCATGACGCCAAGACCGAGAGGCTGGTCGCGCGCATTGCCGGTGCTCTGACCGCCGTCTCCGAAAATCCCACACAGTCTTTCCGTATCACCATTCTCAACTCGCCGGCGATCAACGCGTTTGCGCTGCCGGGCGGCTATCTCTACGTCACACGCGGATTGCTGGCACTGGCCAACGACGCCTCCGAAGTGGCGGCTGTCCTGTCGCACGAGATGGGCCACGTGACCGCCAACCACGGCATCGAGCGCCAGAAGCGCGAGGAAGCGGAAGTCATCGCCAGCCGCGTGGTCGCCGAGGTGCTGTCCAGCGATCTCGCCGGCAAGCAGGCACTGGCACGCGGCAAGCTGAGGCTCGCCGCCTTCTCCCGCCAGCAGGAGCTGCAGGCGGACGTGATCGGCGTGCGCATGCTCGGCGAGGCCGGCTACGACCCCTATTCCGCGGCGCGTTTCCTTGACTCGATGGCCGCCTATGCCCGCTATTCGGCCGTCGATCCCGACAACGACCAGAGCCTCGACTTCCTGTCGAGCCATCCGAACGCGCCGCAGCGCGTCGAGCTTGCCCGCCAGCACGCGCGTGCTTTTGGCCAGGAAGGCACCTTCGGCGATCGCGGCCGCGACTATTATCTGACCGGGATCGACGGACTTCTCTATGGCGACAGCCCGGAAGAAGGCTATGTGCGCAACGAGACCTTCCTGCATGCAGGGCTCGGCATCCGCTTCGACGTGCCGGAAGGCTTCCGCATAGACAACAAGGCTGAAGCCGTGCTGGCGACCGGTCCGGACGAGACGGCGATCCGCTTTGACGGCGTCAAGGCTGAAACCGAACAGAGCCTCACCAACTACCTGACGAGCGGCTGGGTTGCCGGCCTTCTGCCGGAAACGGTGCGCGAGACGAAGGTGAACGGCCTGCAGGCGGCCACTGCTAGGGCATCGGCCGAGCGCTGGGATTTCGATGTGACGGTGATCCGGCAGGACAAGCAGATCTTCCGCTTCCTGACCGCGGTGCCAAAGGGCAACCAGTCGCTGGAGACGACCGCCAACATTTTGCGCAACACCTTCCGCAGCATGACGCCGCAGGAAATCGCCCAGCTGAAGCCGCTGCGCGTGCGCGTGGTGACGGTTGCGCCGGGCGACAACCTGACCACCATGTCTGCGAGGATGATGGGGACCGACCGCAAGGTCGACCTGTTCAGACTGATCAATGCGCTGCCATCAGGGGCGGCATTGTCGCCCGGCCAGCGCGTCAAGATCATTTCCGAATAAAGAAGAGCCTGCCCGGCAGACCGGGCATCGGCAGGTGCTGCAGCGAGTTCGGCAGCGAGTTTCGGCGGCCAGTCCGGCCGCCGGTACGAGTGCCTGCTCAGCAGACCATTGCCATCTGCGGGTTGATGGTGACCAGCGCCGATTTCAGCTTCTCGATCGCCCGGCTTTCGATCTGGCGTACGCGTTCCTTCGAAATGCCGAGTTCCGCGCCGAGAGCCTCAAGCGTCGCGCCGTCGTCGGTCAGCCGGCGGGCGTGGATGATCTTCTTCTCGCGCTCGTTGAGCTTGGTAAGCGCGCCCTGCAGCCACTTGACCCGGCGCTCGCCGTCGATCATGCCGGAAACCTGCTCGTCCGGCAGCGGCTCTCCGCTTTCCAGCATGTCGAGCCGTTCGACGCTGTCGGTATCGCCGGCAATCGATGGCGCCTGGAGAGAGGCGTCATTTCCGGACAGTCGCGCGTCCATCGTCTGCACGTCGGCGACGCTGACGCCCAGTGCCGTGGCGATTTCCTCGTGGATTTCGCGGGCGCCGAGATTGCTGTCGCCACGCGACAGCTTGGCGCGCAGGCGGCGAAGATTGAAGAACAGCGCCTTCTGGGCAGAGCTGGTGCCGCCGCGGACGATTGACCAGTTGCGCAGAATGTAATCCTGCATGGAAGCCCGGATCCACCAGCTTGCATAGGTGGAAAAACGCACGTCGCGGGCTGGCTCGAACCTTGCCGCCGCCTCCAGCAGCCCTACATAACCCTCTTGTACGAGGTCGCTCATCGGCAGGCCGAAGCCGCGGAACTTGGAAGCCATGGCGATCACGAGACGCATATGCGCCAGTGCGATCTGGTTGCGCGCATCCTGGTCCTGGTCATCCTTCCAGCGGACAGCCAGGTCGCGCTCCTCCTCACGCGCAAGATAAGGTGCCGACATGGCAATCTTGATCATCGTGCGGTCTGCGGACATGGCATTCATCGCGCTCTCTCCATGAGACTGTGTGACCCGGCAAAAGCCTTCGTCCGATGCTGCTCCTGTTGAACTCTTCGACAGAGACAGCAGGCACGGCACGAGATAAACAGGCTTTTGGCTCCCCTTTATTCTGCATGGGGCGCCGGCTTCACGCATGCGTCCCCCTGATAGTCCGGCACCACGAAAGCTCCTGAGGCACCTCAGACTGTCTCGCCGCACCGGCGGATCAACGCGCGGCAGGAGCAAAAGTTCCCACAAAAAAACCCGGCCTGAGCCGGGTTCTTTGAATTGAAACAGGAAAGCAGCAGCTTATGCGGCTTCCTCGTGGGATTCTTCTTCGTCGAGGACCTTGTTGCGCTTGGGACCCTTGGCAAGGTTGGTTTCGACCAGACGAACCGCTTCCGTATCGGACATCTTGTTGACTGCCGCGATTTCGCGCGCCATGCGATCGAGAGCCGCTTCGTACAGCTGGCGCTCCGAATAGGACTGCTCCGGCTGGTTTTCAGCACGATACAGATCGCGCACCACTTCGGCGATGGAGATCAGATCGCCCGAATTGATCTTCGCGTCGTATTCCTGAGCGCGGCGCGACCACATCGTCCGCTTGACGCGCGCCTTGCCCTGGACAACCTTCAATGCACGCTCGACGAAATCAGTCTCGGACAGCTTGCGCATACCGATGCTGACCGCCTTGGCGACCGGCACCTTCAGGCGCATCTTGTCCTTTTCGAAATCAATCACGAACAGCTCGAGCTTCATTCCAGCCACTTCCTGTTCCTCGATCGCCGTGATAGTGCCTACGCCATGCGCGGGATATACGATCGATTCGCCGGTCTTGAAGCCGTGGCGTGCTGAAGATTTTTTCTGCTGGGTCGTCATTCGTTTAACAAACTCCCTGTTACGCACTCGGCAATCCATGTGCCGGGGCCGGGTCAGTCAGGCCCGGATGAGACGGGGGAACCGTCAGGTGACTCCATACTGGTCCGACCAAACGCGCGCGAAAACAACATCCATCGCGATCAGCGACGACAAGATCCAAAAATTGGCTTTGTCACGGGAACCGCGCAGGGTGCTCTGGTGCTTTCGTGATGTTTTTGGGCACGCGAATGCCGCTTTGTGGAACAGTTTCTATTGTCTACCACAAAAATAGGCAGAAATCAATGATTTGCTTTCGCAGATGCTCAGATGCAACGATCGAATCGCTGCCTAATCGGCAAGCAGCGACGTAGCGGAGCCTGCGCCGGTCAGTCGCCCTTGCCGGGCTCCGTCGAAAAATACTGCTCGAACTTGTTGCTGACGCCGTCCATTTCCTTGGCTTCCGGAAGGGCATCACGCTTGACGGTGATGTTCGGCCAGACCTGGGCGTAATCGGCATTGACCTTCAGCCACTTGTCCAGACCCGGTTCGGTGTCCGGCTTGATCGCCTCTGCCGGACATTCGGGCTCGCAGACGCCACAGTCGATGCATTCGTCCGGATGGATGACCAGGAAGTTCTCGCCTTCGTAGAAGCAGTCGACCGGGCATACTTCGACGCAGTCGGTATATTTGCAGCGGATGCAATTGTCGGTCACGACATACGTCATGAGGCACTCCAGAATGTCACGAATTTGCGGCAGGCTGTCGGACGAATGATTGGCAGACACGCCAAATCCAGCCGATCGAGCAGCCGACAAGTCCGGCGTTGCGACAGTGAGGTAATGCGTTTGCCCCTGGTTCGCAAGGACAAACCTTTCTAAATCCGACGGCCTGCTAGATGGTTTTCCTAGTGACCCTCATCACCGGGATCTGGAAGCAGCCGATCCGTCAGCCGCCGTTCCCGCTTTGTCGGGCGGCCCGCACCGGGCTGGCGCAGCGCCTGCTCGAAAGCGGTTAGCCTTTTTGCTTCCTCTGCCGGCGGCGTCAGATCGTCGTAGAGCAACCGGGCTTCCTCGTACGGGCCCCGCCTCTCACCGGCAGCCTTGACCTGCAGCACGAGGTCTCGCCTGTCCAGGGAAAGGTTGATCCGATCGCCCGCCTTCAGCTGAAAGCTCGGCTGCGACACGAGGACGCCATTCACCCGCACATTGTTCGAGTGGATGAACGCCTGGGCAAGCGATCGGGATTTGACCATGCGGGCAAAGAACAGCCATTTGTCGAGGCGCTGACGCGCAACTCCGGGCGGCACTTGTTCCGTCATCAGCCTACTTCTTCATTTGCTCCTTGAGAGCAGCCAGCTTGGCGAAGGGTGAATCCGGATCGATCGGCTTCTCCTTACGCGGCGGACGAGCCTCAAAGCGAGCCGGCTGCGCAGTCTTCTGCCGATCGTTGCGATCGTTCCTGTCGTTACGGTCGCCGCGTGGCGGACGATCGCCCTTGCCGTCGGGCCGGCGGTCACCGCGCGGCTTGCCGCCGTTGCGATTGCCACCATCCCGCTGACCGCCTTCACGCTGGCCACCCTCGGCACCACGGGCTGCGTGTTCGGTACGCTCGCCGCCACCGCGACGATCATCGCGTCGACCTTCGCCCGGTGCGCGGTTGGCAGGCGCCCGTCGTTCTCCCTGCGGACGACCACCGCGCTGGTTTTCGCTACGTCCGCCACCCGGACGCCACAGCAGAACCGGCTTGGGTTCTTCTTCGGCAACAGGCTCGGACGCCGGTGCCGGTTCGGCATCGGTCGTCTCGGCGGGAGCTGACTCGACACCTTCTTCCGCTGCGGCGGCTTCATCAGCGGCCGGCGCCTCGGCTGCAGCTTCAGGCTCCGCGCCAGCGACGGCTTCGACCTGCGGTTCGGAGGCAGCATCTTCTGCGGCGGTTTCGGCGACCGCTTCCGGCGCCTGAGCCTCGTCGGTCGCAGCATCCGCACTGTCAGCATCGTCAGCTTCGGAGGCCGGCGCCGTTTCTGCCGAGGCTTCTGCCGCGGGGGCAGCGCTTGCGGCGCTTGCCGACTGGCCGGCGAGGAAGGCCTGCGCCTCTTCCGGCTTTACCGCATCGGCGCGGTAGCCGAGACCTTTGAGAATTTCTTCCATGTCGTCCGGCGTCGCGCCGAGAATGGAGAGCATGGCGGTCGTCGTGGTGAAGCGTCGCCCATCATAGGCGCCTTCCGGACGCTGGCCGTTGCCCGGCTTCCACTGCAGGAGCGGCCGGATGAGATCGGCGAGGCGTTCGAGGATATCCACGCGAACAGCACGCTTGCCGAGGAAACGGAAGCCGGCGAGCTTGTAGAAGTTGCGCTCGAAGGTCGGATCGGTGACCACCGAGGTGCGGCCGGCTGCCAGCGCCGGGATGAGATCGCCATAGCCCGGCTTGTCGAGACCGTCGTTCTTCAGCGCCCAGAGCAGCGTGATCAGTTCGGCCGGGGCCGGCTTCAGCAGCGCCGGCATGAAGATGTGGTAGGCGCCAAAGCGGATGCCGTAGCGGCGCATCGAGGCGCGCGCATCCTGATCAAGCGTCTTGACGTCGTCGGCAACGTCGCGCCGGAAGAGGACACCGAGATTTTCGACGAGCTGGAACGCGAGCCCCTTGGCAAGCCCCTGCAGGTCTTCGGCACGCGACAGATCGTCAAGCGGCTTCAGGACCGTGGCGATGTGATGATTGACGAAGCGCTCGAGGCGAGCAGCCACGTGATCGCGAGCATTGCCGGTCAACTGCTCGTCGGCGAGCAGGATGAGACGCGGATGCATGATGTGATCGCCGGCCGCGAGCTTTGCCACCGGATCGCCGAGCCAGCGGACGAAACCGTCCGAGCCGACGGCGATGTCGCTATTGCCACAAGCGTAGAGCCGCGCAGCGCGAGCCTCGAACTCCAGCGACAGGGCCTTCTGGGCAGCCGTCTGCACAGCCTTGGCATCCGGCCCTTCGGCACCGGAAACAGGCGTAAACCGGAAACCGGCTAGTTGACCGACGTGGTGTCCCTCGACGAAGACATCCCCATTCACACTGATTTCAGCTTCCAGCATCGCATTCTCTCTCAGGCGCTTCATGAGCACAGATGTCCTGCGATCAACAAAGCGTTTCGTCAACCTTTCATGTAGCGCGTCCGACAACCTGTCTTCGATTTCCCGTGTCTTTTCTTGCCAGTGTGTCGGATGCGCCAACCAACCCGGACGGTTGGAGACATAAGTCCATGTTCTGATCTGGGCGATGCGGGCGGACAGCGTATCAATCTCGCCGTCGGTCCGATCGGCCCGCTGCACCTGCGTCGCCATGAAGTCTTCATTCACCGCGCCGAGCCGCACAAGATCGGAAAATATCGTCGAAATCAGGTCGGCATGCTGTGCCGGCGTGATGCGCCGGTAATCGGGAAGCGCGCAGGCTTCCCACAGCTTCTCGACATTTTCGGGCGTCGTCGCGGCATCGATGATCTCGGGATAGCGCGACAGATAGTCGAGCGCCTGGCTGTCCGTCGCCGGCAGGGCGCGGGTCAGGCCGTGGACGGTCGGCGTCGCATCGAGGCTGGCACGCAGGTCGCGGATGGAGGAAAAGTTGAGCGCCTTGGAGCGCCACTGCAAGACCTTCACCTGGTCGAAGTGGTGGCTCTGGATGCGCTCCACCAGGTCTTCGTCGAACGGCGCTACCTGGCCAGTCACCCCGAACGTGCCATCCCGCAGGTGGCGGCCGGCGCGGCCGGCAATCTGGCCCATTTCGCCGGCATTGAGATTGCGGAACTGGTATCCGTCGAACTTTCGATCCTGGGCAAAGGCGACGTGATCGACATCGAGATTGAGGCCCATCCCGATTGCATCGGTTGCCACCAGATACTCGACGTCGCCGGCCTGGTAGAGACCGACCTGGGCATTTCGAGTGCGAGGCGACAGCGCACCGAGGACCACCGCCGCCCCGCCGCGCTGACGGCGGATCAGTTCGGCGATCGCATAGACCTCGTCGGCCGAAAAGGCGACGATGGCGGTGCGCTGCGGCAGGCGGGTGATCTTTTTCTGCCCCGCATAGAAGAGGGTGGACAGGCGGGGGCGCTCGACGACGGTGATGCCGGGCAGCAGACGCTCAAGGATCGGCCGCATGGTGCCGGCGCCGAGAAGCAGGGTCTCTTCCCGTCCGCGCAGATGCAGGATCCGGTCGGTGAAGATGTGCCCCCGCTCGAGATCGCCGGCGAGCTGAACCTCGTCGATGGCGACGAACGCCGCCTTCGTCTCGCGCGGCATGGCCTCGACGGTACAGACCGAAAACCGTGCCAGATGCGGGGTGATCTTTTCCTCGCCGGTGATCAGCGCGACGTTGTGGTGCCCGACCTTCTCGACCAGCCGGCCATAGACCTCGCGCGCCAGGAGACGAAGCGGCAGGCCGATCACGCCGGATCCGTGAGCAACCATGCGCTCGATGGCATAATGGGTCTTGCCGGTATTGGTCGGGCCGAGGACCGCGGTAACGCCGCGGCCGCTCAAGATCATGGGCTGGGAATTCAAAAGCTCTGTCCGCACATCGTCTGAAGCCGCCGCGACGATGCGGCTGACACCTCACACATGGCGTTTCGAACCGGCGATGGCAAGCCGCAAGGGCTCCGGAGTGACGGCGGTAACGGAAATCCTGCCAGTTTTCTCGATGCGTGCACGTTCGGAACAGCGGGCGAACAAAGCACGGACGAATCGCTGACTCTCCTGAGTCACCCTTTGTTCCGCGCGGCTACTGGAGCTCGCAGGAGCCGGAAGCAAGCCGACCAGGCCTCCCTGGGGGCAGCCAATTCGTGATGCCATCTACAGTGATTTTGTGGCGTCACATAAATCGGACATTGGGTTGGAACAAAATCGCAGTGGTCACGTTTTCGCCGCACAAACCAACGTGTTGGAGAAGTTCGAATGCTCGGGACCATTTTGCTGATCATTGTCATTCTGCTCTTGATCGGCGCCCTGCCGAACTGGGGTCATAGCCGCAGCTGGGGTTACGGCCCGTCGGGCGGTCTCGGTCTCGTCGTCCTCATACTGATCATTCTGCTCCTGATGGGCAGAATCTAAAGTTTGCAAAACTCGATTATAACAGGGAAGGAAAGCCTCACATGAAAAAGATCCTCGCCGTTGCAGCCATGGTTGGCATGCTCGCATCGTGCACCTCGACCGAAAGAGGCACGGCCATCGGTGCCGGCACGGGTGCCGTCGTCGGCGGTGCCGTGACCAACAGCTGGGGTGGTGCAGCAGTAGGCGCCGTTGCCGGCGGCCTGGTTGGCGCCGCTGTCGGCGAGTCGCAGAAGCGTCAGGGCTATTGCGTCTACCGCGATCGCTACGGCCGCAACTACGAAGCTCGTTGCCGCTAAGCGATAACGCTGTCTAGAAAAGAGACCGGTGTGCCCCCCGCATGCCGGTCTCTTTTTGTATTGTGCCTGGAGATCAACGCACGAGGACGCCTCGTGGATCAGGTGAAGTACTGGCCGCCATTGGCGCTGATCGTCGAGCCGGTGATGAACCCGGCATCGTCGGAAACCAGGAATACGACGCAGCGTGCGATCTCTTCCGGTCTTCCGAGCCTGCCGACCGGGATCTGCGGCAGGATCCGCTCGTTCATTACCTTCTCGGGTACCGCCAGCACCATTTCTGTTGCCGTGTAACCGGGGCAGACGGCATTGACGGTGATGTTCTTCGCCGCCCCTTCGAGCGCCAACGACCGGGTAAAGCCGAGATCTCCGGCCTTGGCCGCCGAATAGTTGACCTGCCCCATCTGGCCCTTCTGTCCGTTGATCGAGGAAATGTTGACGATGCGTCCGAAGCCCCGCTCGCGCATGCCCGGCCAGATCGGATGCGTCATGTTGAAGAGGCCGCTGAGATTGGTTGCGATCACCGCGTTCCAATCACCTGGCGTCATCTTGTGGAACATCGTGTCGCGGACGATGCCGGCGTTGTTGACGAGGATCTCTACCGGACCCATCTGCGCCTCGACCTCGCCGATCCCCGTGACGCAGGCCTCGTAGGACGACACGTCCCACCTGAAGACGGGGATGCCGGTCTCCTCCTGGAAGGCGAGTGCCCGCTGCTCGTTGCCGGCATAGTTGGCCGCGACGCTGTAGCCCGCCGCCTTCAGCGCCTTCGAGATTGCCGCTCCGATACCGCGCGTGCCACCGGATATCAACGCCACTCTGGTCATGCAGCATCTCCCCCTTGCGGTTGCGACGCGCGACCCGTGCCGCGCGGTCGTCTCGATCCGGCAGCCGGTCCGGCTACAGGGCCTCCAGGCACATGGCAACACCCATGCCGCCGCCGATGCAGAGCGTTGCCAGCCCCTTGCGGGCGCCGCGCCGCTTCATTTCGAACAGCAGCGTGTTGAGCACCCGCGCGCCCGATGCGCCGATCGGATGGCCGATGGCGATCGCCCCACCGTTGACGTTGACGATCGACGGATCCCAGCCCATGTCCTTGTTGACGGCACAGGCCTGTGCGGCGAAGGCTTCGTTGGCTTCCACCAGATCGAGATCGGCGGCCGACCAGCCGGCCTTTTCCAGCGCCTTGCGCGAAGCCGGGATCGGCCCGGTGCCCATGATCTGCGGATCGACGCCGGCAGTGGCCCAGGAAACGATGCGCGCCATCGGCGAAATCCCGCGACGGACGGCCTCTTCCTCGGTCATCATCACAGTGGCCGCCGCACCGTCATTGATGCCGGAGGCGTTGGCCGCCGTCACGGTGCCGTCCTTGTCGAAGGCCGGGCGCAATTTCGTCATGCTGTCGAGCGTCACGCCGGCGCGGATATATTCGTCGGCGTCGACGGTTACGTCGCCCTTGCGGCCCTTGATGACGAACGGCACGATCTCGTCCTGAAAACGGCCGGCCTTCTGGGCGGCTTCCGCCTTGTTCTGCGAAGCGACGGCGAACTGGTCCTGCTCGTCGCGCGAGAGCTGCCACTGGCGGGCGATGTTTTCGGCGGTGATGCCCATGTGATAGCCGTAGAAGGCGTCGGTCAGGCCGTCCTTGATCATCGTGTCGATCAGCTTCATGTCGCCCATCTTGGTGCCGCCGCGCAGATGCGCGCAGTGCGGTGCCATGGACATCGATTCCTGACCACCGGCGACGATGATCTTTGCATCGCCGAGCGCGATCTGCTGCATTCCGAGGGCCACAGCCCGCAGGCCGGAGCCGCACAGCTGGTTGACGCCCCAGGCCGTCGTCTCCTGCGGCACGCCGGCCTTCATCGCCGCCTGACGGGCCGGGTTCTGGCCCTCGCCTGCCGGCAGCACCTGGCCGAGAATGACCTCGTCGACATCCGCCGCTTCGACACCGGCACGCTCCAGCGCCGCCTTGATGGCCACAGCCCCCAATTCGTGCGCTGCAACATTGGCGAAGGCTCCGTTGAAGGATCCGACTGCCGTGCGGGCCGCCGAGGCGATGACGATGGATGGCTGGCTCATGGCTGTCTCCTCAAGATGCTTTGTATTGTTGGACGCGAGACTGGCAAAGCTTTCGACGCAAGTCAAAGGGTCTGACGGAGGGGTGCAGGCGGGATGCCTGCGCAAGCGCACGATCGACAGGCCGCAAGGCCGTCTCGCATCGCACAAATGGATTGTCAGTTTCTAATTTTTAAGCGTAAGGTTGCCGTGGGAGAAATACCGAAAATACCATATTGGCGGGATCAGGAGGCAATTATGGCAAAGACGGATGGTGAGGTTGTCATTAAAAAATATGCCAACCGCCGCCTCTACAATACGGGCACCAGCACCTATGTGACGCTGGAAGACCTGGCGCAGATGGTCAAGAAGGGCCAGGAGTTCAAGGTACAGGACGCCAAGAGCGGTGACGACATCACCCACTCGGTCCTCACGCAGATCATATTCGAGCAGGAATCGAAGACCGGCAACACGCTGCTGCCCATCTCGTTCCTGCGGCAGCTGATCTCCTATTACGGCGATCAGATGCAGATGGTCGTGCCGACCTTCCTCGAGCATTCGATGAAGACGTTCGCCGATCAGCAGGCGCAGATGCGCGAGCAGATGACCCGTGCCTTCGGCGAGACGCCGCTGACCAAGAACCTGCAGGCGCCGATGCAATTGATGGAGGAGCAGGTCCGTCGCAACACCGAACTGTTCCGCCAGGCGATGCAGATGTTCACGCCGTTCAACGGTAACGGGACGGCCGAGACGTCGAAGAAGGCACCGGATGCCCGCGATCTAGACGAGCTCAAGGAGCAGCTGCGGACGCTGCAGACCCGGCTCGACAGCCTCGGAACCTAGATAAGGCGCGAGGGCCTGGGTTGGAGCGGCCGCAGGCTGCACGACCCCGGCCTTGCGGCATCTTGGCGATCAATGGCGCAGGCCAAGCATCGGGACGCTAAAGCGGGCGTCTCAAAGAAAATCCGGACAACAAAAAAGGCCGGGCAATGCCGGCCTTTCCGCTCGCAAATCCCGAATGAGGATTATGCGCTTTCCTTCGGCGTCAGAACCTGACGGCCGCGGTACATGCCGGTCTTCAGGTCGATGTGGTGCGGACGACGCAGTTCACCGGAGTTCTTGTCTTCGATGTAGGTCGGCGTCTTGAGCGCGTCAGCGGAGCGGCGCATACCGCGCTTCGACGGGCTCGTTTTTCTCTTCGGTACAGCCATTTTCGTTACTCCAAATTGTCAGGCAGGAGATGTTCGGCGGCCGTGATGGGCCGAGCTTCACATCTCTCGATCTCGGAATTTGCCGGGCTTATACATGGCGTGGCGGCGATTGACCAGTCCCTGCCGGGATTTTTTGCGCGATCGCCGGTCGGAAACGCTCGGCAACTCAGACGGCCTCTGCATGCCCCCCGGCAAAGCCTTGTCGGGCAGCGGCAGGATCTCGCGCAACGGCTCATGTGGTCGGACACATAGAAGCCCGGAGGCGGCTACCCGTACCCAGGGTACCCCAGGCACTCCAGCCCCTTCCGGCCCGAGGATCACGCCTCGTCGGCGGGAACCACCCATGTCTCGGCAAGTGACGCATCCCGCCAGGCCACCCATGCCGGATGCGCCTGCACCGCCTGGATATAGTCAATGGTTTCGGCGTCGAGATCGAAATCGTAGACGTCCAGACGGTTGACCACCGGCGCGAACATGGCATCGGCGGCCGAGAACGCTCCGAACAGGAACGGCCCGCCCGAGCGCATGCGCATGGTCTTCCAGATCTCGGTGATCCGCGCCACGTCGGTCAGGACGCCATCGGCAAGCTCGATCTTGCCCTTCTGGCGCCGCATGTTCATCGGGCAGGCGCCGCGCAGGGCCCGGAAGCCCGACAGCATTTCCATCGAGATCGACCGAGCCATGGCCCGGTCTGCCGGGTCCAGCGGCCAGATGCCCGCTTCTGGGTAGAGCTCTGCCACATATTCGATGATGGCGAGCGATTCCCAGACATGCAGGCTGCCATGCTGCAGCACCGGCACCTTGCCCGTCGGCGAGAACTCCCGGAAGCGCGGATTGCTGGCATTGTCGTCGAAGGGGATCAGCACCTCGTCGAAGGGGATATCTGCAGCCTTCATGGCAATCCACGGCCGGAACGACCATGACGAATAGTTCTTGTTGGCGATGTAGAGGACCAGACCGTCCATGATGTTCTCCCGCAGAGGTGCCCGCGATGCCAATCTAGGCGGACGTCGGCGAATCCACTAACGAGATTTGCTGCTGTCACTCATAAAGACATCTGATGTATTCGCCCGAGCCCCGCGCCCGCCGCTCGACGACCGAGGCGAGACGCTGCAGGCCGCGGCCCGGCTTGCCGGCTATCCGTGTGATCGGATTGGGCAGTGATACGGCCAGAAGCGCCGCCTGACGACGACTGAGCTTTTCTGCCGGCACCCGGAAGTGATGATGGGCCGCCGCCTCGATGCCGTAGATGCCAGGACCCCATTCGGCGACGTTGAGGTAGATTTCCATGACCCGCCGCTTCGACCAGACGAGATCCGCCCACATGGCGAGCGGGACTTCCATACCCTTGCGCAGGAAGGAGCGGCCGTTCCACAAAAACAGGTTCTTGACCGTCTGCATTGGGATTGTGCTGGCGCCGCGCGTCGGCTCGCCGTCGATGGCATCCTGCATGACGCCGCGCATCTGCACCCAGTCGACACCGTCATGGGCGCAGAACTGGCCGTCCTCGGACATCATCACCGACTGCACGAGGACCGGCGAGATGGTGTCGAAGGGCACCCATCGCCGGTCGTAACCATTCAGCGTCGCGAGCTCGCTGACCATCAGCGTCGAAACCGGGTGAATGAAGGGGAGCGCGTAGACGAGCACCAGCCCGTAGGGCAACAGCAGCAGCGCGAGGATAACGACGGCTGCCCGCCTCAACCATCCGGATAGGGGAAGGCCACGGCGCGTTGCCGGCAAGGGCTCCTCCTCTTCGGATTGCCGCTCGGGTGTAACGTCCAACATTCCCACTCGTTTTCGTAGATCCCTGCCGGATATAGACGCAGCCACAGGCGAAAGCCAGCCTGCGGCGGCGCCTCCCCCCGCTTTTCAGCAAAACCCGTTGCCAGCCCCGCCCCGTCGTGCCAATGAACCGCGCATGACGACCATCGATCCCGCCGCCTTCGACGCTCACCTTCGCGCGCGCGCCGCCCAGACGGAAGAGCTGCTGGCGGCTCTGCTGGAAGACACGCCCCTCTTCGGCGAGATCGTCCGGCCGGCAAACCTGCTGTCCGCCATGCGTCATGGCACGCTGAACGGCGGCAAGCGCCTGCGGCCCTTCCTCGTCCAGGAAGCAGCAGCGCTGTTTTCCGGCGATGCGGAGGCTGCCGCCCGCGTTGGTGCGGCGCTCGAATGTCTGCACAGCTATTCGCTGATCCACGACGACCTGCCGGCCATGGACGACGACGATCTGCGTCGCGGCCAGCCGACCGTCCACAAGGCCTTTGACGAGGCAACCGCGATCCTTGCCGGCGACAGCCTGCTGACGCTTGCCTTCGACATCATCGCCGCGCCGGAAACCCGCCTGCCGGACGACCGCAAGGTGGCGCTGGTCATGGCCCTGTCGCGGGCGGCCGGCATTGGCGGCATGGCCGGCGGACAGGCGCTCGACCTGGCGGCCGAGACGGCAGCGCCGGACGAAGACGGCATCGTCACGCTGCAGGCGATGAAGACCGGTGCATTGCTGCGCTTCGCCTGCGAGGCCGGCGCCATCCTGGCCGGGGCTGGAGCCGACGACCGCCTGCGCCTGCGCCGGTTCGGCGAGATCATCGGGCTTGCCTTCCAGCTTGCCGACGACGTGCTGGACGTGACGGCGGATGCCAAGACCATGGGCAAGGCGACCGGCAAGGATGCCGACCGCGGCAAGGCGACGCTTGTTGGCCGGCATGGCCTCGACTGGGCCGAGCAGCGGCTCGACGCCTTGGTCGAGGATGCAGTTGGCGTGCTCTCGCCCTATGGCAGCCGTGCCGACATGCTGATCGCCACCGCCCGCTTCGTGGCCGACCGCAGCAACTGACCGATCCATCAGCGCAACAACGGGTCCCATCAAAACTCGTGGCGTGATCGGCGATTGCCGATGCGCTATGGCTGGCGGCAGTTGAACGCCGGAAGCGCCCCATGACCGAGCTGATGCAGAACCTTCACCAGGTGGCCGCCGCCTACCTGCTCTATCTGGTGGCCGTCATCAGCCCGGGGCCGGCGATCGTCGCCATCATCTCGACCTCGCTGGCGCGCGGCAGGCAGGCCGGCGTGGTGATCGGGCTCGGCATCTTCGCCGGCTCGTTCACCTGGGCGATGGCGGCGGCACTCGGCCTCTCGGCGCTGCTCAGCCGCTATGGCCAAGCGCTGACGGTGCTGAAGATCGTCGGCGGGCTCTATCTTCTCTACCTCGCCTACAAGGCCGCCAGGGGAGCGCTGGCCAGACGGGATGCGACGGCATCGATCGCACCCGGCGAGACAGCGAAGCCGGAGATCGGCCTTCGCCGGACCTTCCTCATTGGCTACGCCATCCACCTCACCAATCCTAAGGCGATCTTCGCCTGGGTGGCGATCATCTCTCTCGGTCTGCCGCCGGCCGCCTCGCCGAGTGCCGTCGCCATCATCGTCGGCGGCTGCCTTGCCACCGGCTTCACCGTGTTCATGGGCTACGCCCTGCTGTTTTCGACCGAGCGCGCCGCCCGTCTCTATCGCAATGCCCGGCGCAGCATCGACGGTGTGATGGCGCTGATGTTCGGCGCCGCCGGCATCAAGATGCTGACCAGCAGTCTTTGATCCAAGCTTTAGGGATCCAATCCTCCAGAAACGCAAAAGGCGCCGCTTGCGCGACGCCTTTAGCTGTCCGAAGAGCTCGAAAAGCCTTAGTTCTGGGTGATCGGCGCGATCTGGATCTCGACGCGACGGTTCTGGGCGCGGCCGTCCGGTGTCGCGTTCGATGCGACCGGCTGCGAGGGACCGAAGCCCAGCGTCGACATGCGACGCTGATCGACACCACGTCCGCCGAGATAGTTGGCAACCGATGCCGCACGGCGCTCCGAGAGCTCCTGGTTGTGGCCGGCGCTGCCGGTCGAATCGGTGTGGCCGTTGACGTCGACGAGCGTGCGGTTGAACTTGTTCAGCACCAGCGCGACGGAATCGAGCGTCGGATAGAAGCCCGGCAGAACCTGGTCCTGATCGGTCGGGAAGGTGATGTTGGACGGCATGTTGAGGATGATGCGATCACCGACACGGGTGACCGAGATGCCCGTGCCCTGCAGCTGGGCGCGCAGTTCGGCCTCCTGCTGGTCCATGTAGTTGCCGATGGCGCCGCCCGCGAGCGCGCCGACGCCGGCACCGATCAGCGCGGCATTGCGACGACCGACCGGCGATCCACCGACGGCGAGGCCTGCAAGCGCGCCGAGACCGGCACCGAGTGCGGCACCGCCGGTGGTGTTCGACATCTTCTGCTGACCCGTGTAGGGGTCGGTGGTGGTGCAGGCTGAGAGATAGGTCGCACACATGGCGACAATCGCGAATTTCTTGATCATGGAATCAGGTCCCCGTCGTCTTGGCGACCGTTCATTTACCATGAATTGCGGCATAAGCGAGGACGGCCGGACGATCGTCCGGCAGCGTCCGCTGCTTCATTCCGCCGCGGTCTTCTGGCCGAAGCGCTTTTCGATGTAGTCGGCGACTAGCGCCTCGAAATCCGACGCGATATGCGGGCCGCGCAGCGTCAGGGCCTTCTGCCCGTCGATGAACACCGGTGCGGCCGGCGTCTCGCCCGTACCCGGCAGCGAAATGCCGATATCGGCATGCTTGCTTTCGCCAGGACCGTTGACGATGCAGCCCATCACCGCGACGTTGAGCGCCTCGACGCCCGGATATTTCTCGCGCCAGATCGGCATGTTCTTGCGGATGTCGTTCTGGATGTTCTGCGCCAGTTCCTGGAACACGGTCGAGGTGGTGCGACCGCAGCCGGGACACGCTGCAACGACTGGAATGAACTGGCGGAACCCCATGACCTGGAGCAGTTCCTGCGCCACCTGCACCTCCCGGGTGCGGTCGCCGTTCGGCTCGGGCGTCAGGGAGACACGGATCGTATCGCCGATGCCCTGCTGCAGCACGTAGCCCATGGCTGCCGACGAGGCGACGATGCCCTTGGAGCCCATGCCGGCTTCGGTGAGGCCAAGATGCAGTGCGTGGTTGGAGCGCTCCGACAGCATCGAGTAGACGGCGATGAGATCCTGCACCTGGCTGACCTTGGCGGACAGGATGATGCGGTTGCGCGCAAGGCCGATGTCCTCGGCAAGCTCGGCCGACAGGAGGGCCGACTGGCAGATCGCCTCATGCATGACCTGGCGGGCCGACAGCGGCGAGCCCGCCTCGGCATTGCGGTCCATCAGCGTCGTCAGCAGGTCCTGGTCGAGCGACCCCCAGTTGACGCCGATGCGCACCGGCTTGTCGTAGCGGATCGCCATCTCGATGATGTCGGCGAACTGCTTGTCCTTCTTGTCCTTGAAGCCGACATTGCCCGGATTGATGCGATATTTCGCCAGCGCTTCCGCACAGGCCGGATGATCGGCGAGCAGCTTGTGACCGATGTAATGGAAATCGCCGACCAGCGGCACGTCCATGCCGAGCCGCAGCAGCCGGTCGCGGATCTTCGGCACGGCTGCGGCACTTTCGTCGCGATCCACCGTGATGCGGACGATCTCCGAGCCGGCGTTGAAGAGGGCCGCCACCTGGGCGACAGTCGCATCGATATCGGCGGTATCGGTATTGGTCATCGACTGGACGACGACCGGCGCGCCGCCGCCGACAATCACACCGCCGACGTCGACGGCGACGGAGGCGCGACGGGGTTTCGGATCATAATCGGCAGGCATCAGGCTCTCTCTTATCCCGGAAAGGTGCCCCTCAGGTGGATCAACCGCAGGGGCTTGTCAACACCCGCTTGAGATCACATTACGGCGCGCTGGGTCCGGCGGCGGCCGGCCGGTCGGCATGCCGCGCCAGATGCGAAAGCCCCAGAACCACCAGGTGCAGCACCGGCAGTCCGATGAAGATCGCCGCAAGCCCGGTATGCTCGGCGATGAAGCCGATCGCCGAAGGGGCGACGAGAATTCCCGAATAGCCCATCGTCGTCACCACCGAGAGACCGATGCCCTGTGCCATGCCCGGCAGGTTTCCCGCCGCCGAAAAGGCGATCGGCACCATGTTGGAAATGCCGATGCCGGCAATCGCAAATCCGATGATCGCCATCAACGGCGTCGACGCAAATCCCGCCGTCAGCAGCCCGACGATAGAGGCGACCGTGCAGAACCTCAGCGTCCGCACCGCGCCGAACCGATCGCGCACCAGATCGCCGGCAAACCGCATCACCGCCATGGTCAGCGAGAAGGCGCCGAATGCCAGGCCCGAAGCCTGCACCGAGGCGCCGAGTTCGTTGCGGATATACAGTGCGCCCCAATCGAGGATCGCGCCTTCCGGGATCATGCTGAACAGCGCCACCATGCCGATCAGCCAGGGCAGTGCCGAGCGCGGCAGCCGCGCCCGTTCCTTGACCTCTTCGGGATGCGGCTTGTCGGCCAGCAGCATCGGCCAGCCGATCGCCACCACCAGTGCCGCAAGGACGGTGATCAGCAGTCCATGGCCAACGACGCCGAGCCAGGCAATCAGGAACCCGCCGCTCACGGAGCCGAACAGACCGCCAAGGCTCCAGAAGGCATGGCAGGACGACATGATCGAGCGGCGCATGCGGGTTTCCGTCGCCACCGCATTGGCGTTCATCGCCACGTCCATCGCCCCGATCAGGCCACCGAACAGGAAGATGGCGACGGCACCGGTCCAGACACTGCCGACCAGGCTGAGGATAAGCAGCGTCGGCAAGGCGAGAACTGCGCTGATGCGGGTCACCCAGGTCGAGCCGAAGCGGGCGATCTGAAGGCCGGCGACCGGCATCATGATGATCGAGCCGAGGCCGAAGGTGAGGATCATCAAGCCCAGCCCGCTTTCGCTGAGCGACAGCCGGCTGGCAAATTCCGGAATCTTCGGCGCCCAGGCGCCGACCAGAAAGCCGTTCATCAGGAACATCAGCGCCACGGCTGCGCGCTCGCGGGTGACCGCCGGGCTGCGGCCGGTTTGGCCATCGTTCTGGATGGATTGGTCCATTGTCGCTTCCTCCTGCCTGCATCCGCGCCGCCGCTCAGGCGAGCACGATCTCGCAGCCTCTGTCCTTTATCGTGGCGAGCCGGCTTGCATCGGCGCCGCGCTCCGTCACCAGCAGTTGATATTGCCCGGCATCCGCGAACGCATAGGGTGCGGAAGCCTCGAATTTGTCGGCGGTGGCGAGCACCATCGTCCGTCGGCTGCGCGACAGGACGAACCGCTTGAAGGCGGCATCCTCGAAGCCGAAGGCGGACAGACCGCCCTGCGCATCTATGGCGCATGTACCGATCAGGCAGAGGTCCGGGCGCAACGCCGCCATCGCCGCAATGGCATTGGCACCCACTGTTCCACCGACCATGCGATCGATCGTCCCGCCGACGAGAATGGTCTCGACGCCGAGCTTGTCGGCCAGCGCCGTGGCGATCGCCGGCGCATTGGTGATCACCGTCACCGGCAGATCCTCGCCCAGCGCCTCGGCAACGGCGAGATTGGTGCTGCCGGCATCGAGATAGACGACCGAGCGGGGCGTGATGAAGCCGACCGCCTTGCCCGCCAGGTTCCGCTTGCGATCGACCGCAACCGCCATCCGCTGGCTGAGACTGCTGCTGCCCTTGGAGACCGGCAGCGCGCCGCCATAGACGCGTTCGCAGAGGCCAGCCGCCGCCAGTTCACGCAGATCCCGGCGGATCGTATCCTCGGAAACCTTGAACTCGCTGGCCAGCGCTGCGGCGACCACCCGGCCGTTCTGGCGAAGCAGGGCGCGGATCCGCTCTTTTCGTTCGGCGAACATCAGTTCGGTCATCGATCATACCGTAGCCGGAGAATCGGCATAATCATGCATAAACCGGAACAAACACGCATGCAACCTGCGTCCGTGCGGAGAGTTCTGAAACTGCCCGTATGGATGCGCTGCAAGAAGAGAAAAAAATTTGCATTTGCACATCGGTTTTGCAGTTTTCTACCCAGCCACGCTGCACCATTTCTGCGATTGATCGTGCCCAACCGAACCGCCATTCCGCTCCAAGGAGATCACGTCATGAAGCTTTTCAAAGCGCTCGCCGCAGCCGCCCTTCTGCAGGCCGCAGCTATTCTGCCGGTGCAGGCCGGGGAAAACCTCGCCGCCATCAAATCCGCCGGCACGATCAAGATCGGCACCGAGGGCACCTATGCGCCGTTCACCTTCCACGACAAGACCGGCAAGCTCGTCGGCTTCGACGTCGAGATCGGCGAAGCGGTGGCCGCCAAGATCGGCGTCAAGGCGCAGTTCATCGAAGGCAAGTGGGATGGCCTGATCGCCGGTCTCGACGCCAAGCGCTATGACGCCGTGATCAACCAGGTCGGCATTACCGAAGCGCGCAAGCAGAAGTACGACTTCTCCGAGCCCTACATCGCCTCGAAAGCGGTGCTGATCGTTCGCGACGGCAATGACGACATCAAGTCGTTCGCCGACCTAAAGGGCAAGAAGTCGGCCCAGTCGCTGTCGAGCAATTTCGGCAAGATCGCCCAGACCGCCGGCGCCGAACTCGTCGGCACCGACGGCTTCGACCAGTCGATCCAGCTCGTTCTGACACGCCGCGCCGATGCCACCGTCAATGACAGCCTGTCCTTCCTCGACTTCAAGAAGCAGAAGCCGGATGCGCCGGTGAAGATCGTTGCCGAGCAGTCCAATGCCGATTATTCCGGCATCATCATCCGCAAGCAGGAACCGGAACTGCTCGAGGCGATCAACAAGGCGCTGGCCGACATCAAGGCGGATGGCACCTACCAGAAGATCGCCGACACGTATTTCGGGCAGGATGTATCGAAATAAGCCGAAGGCCCGTTCCCGCCCGGGAACAGTCCTCCATATCATGTGACAAGGCGGCGGCCGGCCTGGCCCCGCCTTTTTCGCGAGGCCCGCCTTCTAGCGAGGAGAGATCATCGTGCCGCACTGGCTGCAACTCATGGCGGATTCGCTGCCCTCCCTCCTCTGGGCCGGCGTGACCTTTACCGTTCCGCTGACGCTTCTGTCCTTCGCCTTCGGGCTGACGCTCGGCCTCATCACCGCCCTGACGCGGCTCTTCGCCGCCGCCCCCTTTGCCGCCATCGCCCGCTTCTACGTCTGGGTGATCCGCGGCACGCCGCTGCTCGTGCAGTTGTTCGTGATCTTTTATGGCCTGCCGAGCATCGGCATCCTGCTCGACGCCTTTCCCGCCGCGCTGATCGGCTTCACGCTCAACATCGGGGCCTACAGCTCGGAAATCATCCGTGCCGCCATATCCTCCATGCCCAAGGGCCAGTGGGAAGCCGCCTATTCGATCGGCATGTCCTGGCGCCAGACGATGATCCGCACCATCCTGCCGCAGGCAGCGCGGGTGGCCGTGCCGCCGCTCTCCAACACCTTCATCTCGCTGGTGAAGGACACCTCGCTTGCCGCGGCGATCACCGTGCCGGAACTGTTCCAGGCCGCTCAGCGCATCGTCGCAACGACCTACGAACCGCTGATCCTCTACATCGAGGCGGCACTCATCTATCTTGCCCTGAGTTCCGTGCTGTCGACGCTGCAGGCGCGGCTGGAAAAGCGCTTCGCCCGCTATGGCGGCATGCTGGAGACAAACGCATGATCGAGCTCAGCCACATCGACAAGCGTTTCGGCGACACCACCGTGCTCCATGACGTCAGCCTGCGCATGGAGGAGGGCAGCGTCACGGCGCTGGTTGGCCCCTCGGGCGGCGGCAAGAGCACGCTGCTGCGTTGCATCAACCTGCTCGAGATCCCAAGCGCTGGCCATCTGCAACTGGGCGATGTGCGTCTCGAAATCACGCCCGGACAGAAACCCGCATGGTCGGCCGTGCAGGCGATACGCCGGCAGACAGGCATGGTGTTCCAGAACTTCCAGCTGTTTCCGCATCGCACGGCGATCGAGAACGTCATGGAATCGCTGGTGACGGTGCTCAAATGGCCGAAAGCCAAAGCGCGTGAGCGGGCAATGGAACTGCTGACCAAGGTCGGCATGGCGCACAAGGCAGATGCCTGGCCAGCAACGCTGTCGGGTGGCCAGCAGCAGCGGGTGGCCATTGCCCGGGCACTGGCGCCCTCGCCACGGGTTCTGCTCTGCGACGAGCCGACATCGGCGCTCGATCCGGAGCTCGCCGCCGAAGTCGTCGAGGTTCTCGCCAAGCTTGCCGCCGAAGGCACGACCATGGTGATGGCGACGCACGACCTGCGGCTGGCCTCGAAGATCGCCGACAGGGTTGTCTTCCTCGAGGCGGGACGCGTGGTCGAAACCGGCACCGCCGAGGCGATCTTCCGCGCCCCGCAGCAGGACCGCACCCGCCAATTCGTCGCGACCGTGACCGCCGCTCAGACCCATTGAGGTCGGAGCGGCGAGAACGGCGGTCCTGATCAGTCGGCGTAGACGATCAGCAGGTCCTTGGCGTCGATCTGGTCGCCCGGCTTGACGAGCACCTCGGCAATTGTGCCGTCCTTTTCGGCGTGCAGGGCAGTTTCCATCTTCATCGCCTCGATCGACAGCAGCACGTCGCCGGCCTTCACCGCCTGCCCCGTCGACACGAACACTCGCGAGATGACGCCGGGCATCGGTGCACCGAGCTGCGTGCCATTGCCGCCTTCGGCTTTCCGCCTTGCCACCGCGCCGCCGGCGCCCTGCGTGCGGTCCGGCACCTTGATGCGCCGCGGCTGGCCGTTGAGTTCGAAGAACACCGTGACCAGACCCTGCATGTCCGCCGCACTGGCCGCCTGGTTGACGATCACCAGCGTCTTGCCCTTCTCGATATCGGCGAACAGCTCCTCGCCATCCGCCATGCCGTAGAAATAGGCGGGCGTCGGCAGAACCGAGACCGGGCCGTAGGTATCGGAGGCCAGCGCGAAATCCGTGAACACCTTGGGATACATGAGATACGAGGCGAACTCGAAATCGTCGACCGGGCGTTCCAGCTTCGCCTCGATCGCCGCGCGTTCGGCACCAAGATCGGCTTCGACGAGCAGGGAGCCAGGACGCTCCGTATAGGGCTTGTCGCCCTTCAGTGCCTTCTTCTGCAGCGCTTGCGGCCATCCGCCCGGCGGCTGACCGAGGTCGCCCTTCAGCATCGAGACCACCGAATCCGGGAAGGCGATGTCCTTATCCGGGTTCTCGACATCCGCGACGGCCAGATCCTGGCTCACCATCATCAGCGCCATGTCGCCGACTACCTTGGAGGACGGCGTCACCTTGACGATGTCGCCGAACATCTGGTTGACGTCGGCATAGGTCTGGGCGACCTCGTGCCAGCGCGTGTCGAGCCCCAGCGACCGCGCCTGCTCCTTGAGGTTGGTGAACTGCCCACCGGGCATCTCGTGCAGGTAGACTTCCGAGGCCGGTCCCTTGAGGTCGCTTTCGAAGGCCGCATACTGGTGGCGCACCGCTTCCCAGTAGAAGGAGATGCGGCGGATCCATTCCGGATCGAGCCCCGGATCCCGTTCGGTGCCGGACAGCGCCTCGACGATCGAGCCGAGGCAGGGCTGCGAGGTATTGCCGGAAAACGCGTCCATGGCGGCATCAACCGCATCAACGCCGGCATCGATCGCGGCAAGCACCGTAGCCGCCGAGATGCCCGAGGTATCATGCGTGTGGAAATGGATCGGCAGGCTGGTCGCCTCGCGCAGCGCCTTGAACAGCACGCGGGCCGCGGCCGGCTTCAACAGGCCGGCCATGTCCTTGACGGCGATGATGTGGGCGCCTGCCCGTTCCAGCTCCTGCGCCAGGCCGGTATAGTATTTGAGATCGTATTTCGGGCGGGCGCTGTTCAGCATGTCGCCGGTGTAGCAGATGGCAGCCTCGCAGAGCCGGTTCTCCTCCTGCACCGCATCCATCGAGACGCGCATGTTCTCCACCCAGTTCAGGCAGTCGAACACCCGGAACAGGTCGATGCCGCCCTTGGCCGCCTGCCGGACGAAGTACTTCACCACGTTGTCCGGATAGTTGGTGTAGCCGACGCCGTTGGCGCCGCGCAGCAGCATCTGCAGCAAGAGGTTCCGCGCACCCTCGCGGATGAGCGCCAGGCGCTCCCAAGGGTCTTCGGTGAGGAAGCGCATGGAAACGTCGAACGTCGCACCGCCCCAGCACTCCAGCGAGAAGAGATTGGGCAGCGCCCGCGCATAGACCGGCGCGATGCGGGCGATGTCATAGGTGCGCATGCGGGTGGCGAGCAGCGACTGGTGGCCGTCACGCATGGTCGTGTCGGTCATCAGCACGCGGGTCTCGGCGCGCATCCACTCGGCGAAGCCCTTTGGTCCCAGCGCATCGAGCTTCTGCTTCGTGCCATCGGGCACCGCGGCGTCGATATAGGGGACGATCGGTTTTGCCACCTTGTCCGACGGCAGCGGCCGGTTCTTCGTTTCCGGATGGCCGTTGACGGTAACGTCGGCAAGATAGGTCAGCAGCTTCGTCGCGCGGTCCTGGCGCTTCACCTGCTGGAAGAGCTCCGGCGTCGTGTCGATGAAGCGGGTCGTGTAGGTGTTGTCGCGGAAACTCGGATGGCCGATGATCGCTTCGAGGAAGGTGAGGTTGGTCGCCACCCCGCGAATGCGGAACTCCCTCAACGCCCGGTCCATGCGGCTGATCGCCTCCTGCGGCGTGCCGCCGGAGGCCGTGACCTTGACCAGCAGCGGATCGTAAAAGCGGGTGATGATCGCGCCGGTATAGGCGGTGCCGCCGTCCAGCCGGATGCCGAAGCCGGCAGCCGAACGATAGGCGGTGATGCGGCCGTAGTCGGGGATGAAGTTCTGTTCGGGATCCTCGGTGGTGATCCGGCACTGCAGCGCATGGCCGTTCAGCCGGATGTTCTCCTGGGCGGGGACACCGGATTCCGGCGTTCCGATGGTCTCGCCTTCGAGGATGTGGATCTGCGCCTTGACGATGTCGATGCCGGTGACGACCTCCGTTACCGTGTGTTCGACCTGAATGCGCGGATTGACCTCGATGAAGTAGAATTTGCCGGTATCGGCATCCATCAGGTATTCGACCGTGCCGGCGCCGATATAGTTGGTCGCCGCGGCGATCTTCAGTGAGTAGCCGGCCAATTCCTGGCGCTGCGCCTCGCCGAGATAAGGCGCAGGCGCCCGCTCGACGACCTTCTGGTTGCGCCGCTGGATCGAGCAGTCGCGCTCGAACAGGTGCACGACATTGCCGTGCGTATCGCCGAGCACCTGGCTTTCCACGTGGCGGGCCCGCTCGACGAGCTTTTCGAGGTAGACCTCGTCCTTGCCGAAGGCGGCCATTGCCTCGCGCTTGGCCTCGGTCACCTCCTTGGCCAGTTCGCCTTTCGAGCGGATGGTGCGCATGCCGCGCCCGCCGCCGCCCCAGGAGGCCTTGAGCATTACCGGGTAGCCGATCTCCTCTGCCATGCGGGCGACTTCCGCCATGTCGTCAGGCAAGGGTAGCGTCGCCGGCACAACGGGGACGCCGACAGACATGGCGATGTTGCGGGCGGCCACCTTGTTGCCGAGCTGGCGCATCGTGTCTGCCGTCGGGCCGATGAAGATGATGCCGGCTTCGTTGCAGGCTTCGACGAATTCCGGGCTTTCCGACAGGAGGCCGTAGCCGGGGTGAATGGCATCGGCGCCGGAGAGCCGCGCGACGCGGATGATCTCGGGGATCGACAGGTAGCTCTCGATCGGCCCCATATCCTTGGCGAGATGCGGCCCGCGGCCGACCTGATAGCTTTCGTCCGCCTTGAACCGATGCAGGGAAAGCTTGTCCTCCTCGGCCCAGATGGCGACGGTCTTGATGCCCAGCTCATTGGCTGCCCGGAACACGCGGATCGCGATCTCGGATCGGTTGGCCACGAGAATCTTCGAAATCTTCAAGGCGATCTCCCATACGCTTTGGCGGACATGCTGCACCCGCGAAGGGAGACTAACGGCTTTTCGGGGAAGTTCAATTTGCCAATGCGCCTGCAGCGGAATTTATGTCAGTTTCGCGTCAGGTCATCAGTCCCAGCCGGAAGGCGGTGGCGATCACGTGCTGACGGTTGCGGGCATGGAACTTCTCCTGGATGACGTTGATGTACCAGTCGACCGTGTGGCTGGAGATCTGCAACTCGCGGGCAATCTCGTTAGATGTCATGCCCTCGGCCAGCAGTTTCAGCACCTCCATCTGACGGCGCGTCAATTCGGGGTCGATGACGACCGAGGTCTCCAGATCCGCGGCGATGCCCTGCATCTCCAGAAGGCGCCAGAACATCTTGCGTCCCGCCGCGTCGAGCAGCGACATCTCGACCGGCGAAAGATCGATGGGCCGCCCGCCGATGTTGAATTGACCGATCAACCCGGTCTTGCCGTAGATCGGAAAGACGTAGCCGTCGATGAGGCCAACCTTCGACGCGTCCTGCAGCAGACGCATCATCCGCTTGCGGTAGGGGTCGTCCCGGAACGTCTGGATGGCATCGCGCCAGCGGTACGGGCGTTGGGCGCGGGCAAGCATGCGCCGGAGCGGATCTATGGAGGCATAATTCTTCGTCTTGTAGTGTTTGCGCCAGCCTTCCGGCCACCGCCCGACCATCATCATGTTCGTCAGCCGCTTGTCGGAGCGATCGTGGATCCACACGCCGTGATAGTCGAAACCGTAGCCGGACATCAGCGTCTCAAGCTCTGCAGTCAGATCTGCCTGTGTCTTCGTCTCGCTGATGAGCACCAAGAGCTGCAGAATTGAGTGAACGTTCACTCATACCCCCTGCCACCCGTGAGGTGGTCTTTTCAAAATGAGACGATGTTCGGCGACGGGTCGGCCGACACTTCGTGCCGAGCTCCCGGAGCGCCTTCAGGCGCCGGATCGACTTCCCTCAGTGGGCTCTATTCTCGCAGAGATTGCAAGTTACTTGTTGCCCTACAGCGCACGCGTTCAATATCTGCTTTGCCGCCGGGTGCCATCGTTCACGCTACATACAGGTGCTGCCTGCTAGAAGCGTGGCACGAAGTCACCATGAGGTAATGTCTTGAGCTTGTTTCAAGTTTATGCGCGCGCACTGCGATATCTGGGTTCCAGCCGGATCCGGGTATCCATGGTCGTGGTTGCCAACATCGTGCTCGCCGTCATCACCATCGCCGAACCGATCCTGTTCGGCCGTATTATCGATGCCATCTCCGGCAACGGCGACGTCACGCCCATCCTCCTGATGTGGGGCGGCTTCGGTGTCTTCAACACCATCGCCTACGTGCTCGTCGCCCGCGAGGCGGACCGGCTGGCGCATGGCCGCCGCGCCACGCTGCTGACCGAAGCCTTCGGCCGGATCATCTCCATGCCGCTCGCCTGGCACCACCAGCGCGGCACGTCAAACGCCCTGCATACGCTGCTGCGGGCGAGCGAGACGCTGTTCGGCCTGTGGCTTGAATTCATGCGCACCCATCTGGCGACAGTGGTCGCACTGGTGCTGCTGGTGCCGACGGCCTTCTCAATGGACTGGCGCCTGAGCATGGTGCTCGTCGTCCTGAGTGTCCTCTACTGGTTCATCGGCCGCATGGTGATGAACCGTACCAAGGAGGGCCAGGCCTCCGTTGAGGGCCATTACCACAACGTCTTTTCGCATGTGAGCGATTCGATCAGCAACGTCACCGTGCTGCACAGCTACAACCGCATCGAAGCCGAAACGCGGGCGCTGAAGGGCTATACGGAAAAGCTGTTGTCAGCCCAGTACCCGGTCCTCGACTGGTGGGCACTGGCCAGCGCGCTCAACCGGATGGCCTCGACCATCTCGATGCTGATCATCCTGATCATCGGCGTCTTCCTCGTTCGCGCCGGCGAAATCCGCGTCGGTGACGTCATCGCCTTCATCGGCTTCGCCAACCTCCTGATCGGCCGCCTGGACCTTCTGCGCCAGTTCGCCACGCAGATCTTCGAAGCCCGCTCGAAGCTTGAGGACTTCTTCCGCCTGGAGGATTCGGTCCAGGAGCGCGAAGAGCCGGCCGGTGCCGTCGATCTGCAGGCCGTCCGCGGCGAGGTGGAATTCCGCGACGTATCGTTCGACTTCGCCAATACCACGCAGGGCGTCCGCAACGTCTCCTTCACAGCCAAGACAGGCCAGACGGTGGCGATCGTCGGCCCCACCGGTGCCGGCAAGACGACGCTCGTCAACCTGCTGCAGCGCGTCTACGATCCGCAGAAGGGCCAGATCCTGATCGACGGCATCGACATCGCCAAGGTGACCCGCAAGTCGTTGCGCCAATCGATTGCGACCGTGTTCCAGGATGCCGGCCTGCTCAACCGCTCGATCACCGAGAATATCCGGCTCGGACGCGAGGGCGCCTCGGAAGCCGAGGTGATCGCCGCAGCCGAGGCCGCCGCTGCTACCGACTTCATCGAGAGCCGCCTTGCCGGCTACGACACCCATGTCGGCGAGCGCGGCAACCGCCTGTCGGGCGGCGAACGGCAGCGGATCGCGATCGCCCGCGCCATCCTCAAGAACGCGCCGATCCTGGTGCTCGACGAGGCGACGAGCGCGCTCGACGTCGAAACCGAGGCGCGCGTCAAGGAAGCCATCGACCGGCTGCGCCAGAACCGCACCACCTTCATCATCGCCCACCGTCTGTCGACGATCCGCGATGCGGACGTGGTGATCTTCCTCGACCGTGGCCGGATCCTCGAACAGGGCACCTATGACGAGCTGAGTGCGCTGGGCGGCCGCTTTGCCTCGCTGCTGAAGACCAGCGGTATCCTGCCCGACGAGGTGAAGCCGATGGCGACCGTCACCCAGATCTCGCAGCACGCCTGACGCAACGTCGCTCGCTGCGACCCAATTGGAAGGCCGGCCCCGCACATCGCAGGGCCGGCCTTTTTCATGTGTCATCAGTTTGCCCAGGCGATCGGCTCGATTGGCTATCCTGCTGGGGCGCCATCGACCGGTAATGCCGCGGCAACAGCCGCGAAAGCGATCGTTCTTGAGCCGAACTGCCAGGCTTGGCGAGCGGGTATCCGTCGAGGCTCCACTGACAGGTGCTGCGAGAGCAGCGGGACCCTACCTCCCCCCTAGAGCCGAGCCGCTTGCCGGCGACGGCGCTGCGCCCGGCGGCTGGCTTCCACTGGTCTGTGCAGCGCGGCGCCGGCAATGGAGCGGCCTTCCCGGCGATAGCCCCGGCTCCCCTCAGGAAGTCTCCTACACCCGAGGCAATCGCCCAGGCTGCCCGGCACCGTTCCACGACATTCCGAGCGTAGCGATAGGCTGCGCACCCAAGGAAAAGGGCCCGGCTGCGTCCGCAGCCAAGCCCTCCAGTTGTCGTTCCGCCGTTGCCGGATCAGGCGATGGCAAAGCCCTCGCCGTCGGCAACCGCCATGCCGTTGATGGTGGTTTTCGTCTGGCCCTCGGTCTTTTCCACGGTGATGGCAAAGGTGCGATCGCCAATCTTCAGCTCGGCACTGAAGCCGGGCCACTCGGAGGGAAGCGCCGGGCGGACGAAGAGCCGCTCGCCCTCACGGCGGATGCCGAGGATGCCCTCGACGGCCGCGCGGTAGAGCCAGCCGGCAGACCCGGTATACCAGGTCCAGCCGCCACGACCGGTGAGGTCGCCTTCGCCATAGACGTCGGCTGCGACGACATAGGGTTCGACCCGGTAGTGATCGGCAGCCTGACGATCGAGCGCATGGTTGACCGGGTTGAGGAGCTTGAACGCCTTCCAGGCATCATCGCCGCGTCCGAGTCCCGCCAGCGCCAGCACCACCCAGATGGCCGCATGGGTATACTGGCCACCGTTTTCGCGCACGCCCGGCGGATAGGCCTTGATGTAGCCCGGGTCCTTCGGCGTGTTGGCGAAGGCCGGCGTGAACAGGCGGATAATGCCGCCCTCCTCATCGACGAGACTGTCCATCACCGCATTCATCGCCTGCTCCGCGCGGGCCGGATCGCCTTCTCCGGACAGCACGCTCCATGACTGGCCGAGCGAATCGAGCGCGCATTCCAGATTGCCGTTGGCACCCAGCGGGCTGCCGTCGTCAAAATAGCCGCGGCGATAGTAGGTGCCGTCCCAGCCGGCCGTTTCCAGCGACTGCTTGAGCGACGCCAGATGGCTGGTCCAGGCCTGGACACGGGCGCCGTCGCCGCGCTCCTCGGCATAGGGAAGGAAGCGGCGCAGAGCGGCCGCCAGGAACCAGCCGAGCCAGACGCTCGTGCCGCGTCCGCCGATACCGACGCGGTTCATCCCGTCGTTCCAGTCGCCGCCGAGGATCAGCGGCAGTCCGTTCGAACCCGTCCGCTGGATGGCGAGGTCGAGCGCCCGGGCGGCATGCTCGTAAAGCGATGCCGTTTCAGCCGACAGCTGCGGTTTGTAGAAGGCGTCATGCTGTGTCGCCAGCAGCGCGGGACCCTCCAGGAAGGGCGTCTGCTCATCGAGGACGGCCTTGTCGCCGGTCGCCTGGATATACTGGTGCGCAGCGAAGGCCAGCCACACGACGTCGTCGGAGATCGTCGTGCGGACACCGGCGCCGCTGCCCGGAAGCCACCAATGCTGCACGTCGCCTTCGCTGAACTGGCGGCTGGCAGCGTTGACGATCTGCTTGCGGGCAAGTTCCGGCGCATGCAGCAGGAACGCCAGCGTGTCCTGCAACTGGTCGCGGAAGCCGTAGGCGCCCGATGACTGGTAGAACGCCGTGCGTGACAGGATCCGGCACCCGAGAGCCTGATAGGGCAGCCAGGTGTTGACCATGTTGTTCAGCGCCTTGTCCGGCGTCTGGACCTTCAGCCTGCCGGTAAACTCCTGCCAGAAGCCGTGGGTCTGATCGAGCACGGTCTCGAAGTTGCCGCCACGGACATCGGCTGCCAGCGCCGAGGCATCTTCACGGCTGCCGGCATCACCGAGGAAGAAGGTGATGGTCTTCTCCTCGCCCGGCGCAAGCTCGATATCGCAGGCGACCGCCGCACACGGCGCACCGTCCGGCTCAATCCCGCCGTTCAGCGGCGAACCGGAAAGGACCGCCGTCGCGGCGTGCATGCTGCCGAAGCGGCCGACGAAGTCGCGCCGGCTGGTGGTGAAGCCGGAGATTTCCGCGTCGCAGCCGAAGAACGACGTGCGGTGGAAGTCGATGCTGTAGGGGTTGGTGGCAAACAGCGTTCCGGTCGTCTCGTCGCGGCCGCTCAGTACGAACGGCAGCGTCCGCTGCGGGTTGTTGCCGAGGATCCACTCGACATAGCCGTAGACGCGCAGACGGCGAGCCTCGGTCCCGGTATTGCGCACCACCATCTTCGACAGCTTGACCGGCCGCTGGCGATCGACCGTCTGCGAGAGCGAGAGCGTCAGGCCCTCCTCCTGCGCCGTGAAGGTCGAGTAGCCAAGGCCGTGGCGGGCTTCGAAGGTGACCGACGGGCGGCGCGACAGGGCGGCGAACGGCGTCGACACCTGGCCGCTCTGCAGATCCGCCACGTAGAAGCCTTCGCCGGTCCGGTTGATGACCGGATCGTTTGACCATGGCGTCAGCTGGTAATCGCGGGAGTTCTGGCTCCAGGTGAAGCCGGCTCCCTCGGCCGAGACGTGGAAGCCGAAATTCTCGTTGGAGATGACGTTGATCCACGGCTGCGGAGTGGCACCGCCACCGTTCAGCCGCACGACATACTCATCGCCGTCGGTCGAGAACCCGCCATAGCCGTTCCAGTAGTCGAGGTCGGCCGCCGAAGTCTCGCTCGGCGCACCGAAATCGCCGGCGGACAGCAGCGCCCGCCGATCCAGTTCGGTTTCGGCGCCGCGCGGTGCGGCAAACAGCGACACGGCACGGGTGACCTGATCCTCGATCTTGCCGTTGCGTGCGTGCAGGACCACCCGCGAGGCGGCGATCAGCGTCGCCCACGTGGCTTCGTCCATCAGGTCGCGGCGAAGCGCAAACACCTGCTGGCGGCCTTCCGACAGGCCCTGCCGGCGGATGCTCTCGCTGATGTGGTCGATCGCGTGCTGCATATCCTGCGCATAGGACGCAGGCTTTTCGTTGACGATGACGAGGTCGGCCATGACGCCGCGCGAGCGCAGGTATTCCTGAGCCGACAGCGCCTCCTTGACGATGTCCATGTCCATTTCGTCGTTGACGCGCAGCGTGAGGATCGGCAGATCGCCGGAGATCGAGACGCCCCAGAGCTTGCTTTGCGAGCCGAGCCCGGCCTCGACGGTCGCCGCATCGGCACGCAGGTGCATGTCGGGATAGACGAGGTAGCGGCCAAGATGCTGGAAGGCGCCGGCCTGCTGCGAGCTGATGCCGATGTGGCGCATCTGCACCTGCACGCGGGTCCATGCCTGCGTCAGTTCCGAGCTGAACGCATCCGGGTGGCGGTAGCGCTCGATGGCGAAATCCAGTTCCTCGCGGCTCGGGGCTGCGATCGTCCAGAAGATCACGCTGACCTTCTTGCCGGCCGGCACGCGCACGACGCGCCGCATCGACAGGATCGGATCGAGCGTGAAGCCGTCGCTGCCGGAAAGCGTTGCATCGGCGTCGAAGGCCGCGGCTTCGCTCAGCGTGCGGCCGCGTCCAAGGAAGCGGCGACGGTCGGTCTCGAATTCCGTCGGACGCGCGGAGCCGGCATTGTCGGCGGCCAGATGCGCCACATGCATCAACGTTTCGTTCGGATTGCGACGGTTGCGCCAGGCGCGGATGACGTCGCCGCGCCGGCCGATCTCGGTGCGGATGAACATCCGCGAGAAAACCGGATGGGCGTTGTCGTCGTCTTCGTGGGCAATCACCGGCTCAAGGTAGGACGTGACCTCGATGAAGCGGTCCTCGCTGCCGGTGTTGAGCAGCGTCAGGCGTCGGCCTTCGGCATCGTGCTCGGTCGCCACGATGCATTCGACGGTGCTGGTCAGCGTGCCGACGGTCTTGTGGAACTCGGCCTTCTCGTCACTGAAGACGGTCTTGCTCTTTTCGCCTTCGGCGCGGCGCGGTTCGGTGGTCGTCGACCACCATTCGCCGGTTGCCGTATCGCGCAGGAACAGGAAGTTGCCCCAGCGGTCCTCGACCGGATCGGCCTTCCAGCGCGACACGGCCAGACCGTTCCAGCGCGAATAGCCGGTACCGGTTGCGGTCAGCATTGTCGAATAGTGGCCGTTGGAGAGGAACACCATCTCGCGATCGCGGCTGGCCGGATCCTGAACCGTGCGGACCTCGGGACGCAACAGGTCGGCCTGGCCCTTGCCGGGCGTTTCCGGCTCGTATTTCGAGCCCATCACCGGAACGTCGCGCGGCGCCTTTTCCTGCAACAGCAGTTCGGCGGCTTCGACTACCGGGTCCGAATGGAAGAGTTCGCGCAGCTTGCCGTTGTTGACGACGTTGGCGATCGCCGCGATCGACATGCCATGGTGGTGGGCATAATAGTTGAACACCACCGCGCACTTCTTGCCTTCCGGCACGCGCGTCGGGGTGAAATCGACCGCATCGTGGAAGCCGTATTTGCCGAGCGCGCCGACCGCCCGCAGTCTTTGCAGGTTCTCGAGCGCCTCGAGCGGCTTGTACTGGCTGGCGAGGATCGATGCATAGGGCGCGATGACGGCATTCTGGCCAAGCCCGCGCTTCAGGCCGAGCGTCGGCACGCCGAAGTTGGTGTACTGATAGTTGAGGTTATGGTCGCGGGCATTGAACGCGGCCTCCGAAATCCCCCAGGGGATGTTCAGACGGCGGCCGTGGTTCATCTGCTCCTCGACGATCAGGTTGTTCGTCTGGTTGAGGATGCCGCCCTGGCGCTCCTGCATGACGAGCGGCGGCATCAGGTATTCAAACATCGAGCCGGACCACGAGATCAGCGCGCCGCGGGCACCGATCGGCACGACCTGACGGCCGAGGCGATACCAGTGCTCGGTCGGCAGATCGCCCTTGGCGATGGCAAACAGGCTGGTCAGCCGGCATTCGGACGCCAGAAGGTCGTAGCACGCCTCGTCGAGATCGTTGCTGTCCACCCGGTAGCCGATCGACAGCAGACGGCGGTCCTTCCGGTAGAGGAAGGTGAAATCCATCGAGAAGGCCAGCTGGCGCGCCTTGTCGCGCAGCTGGATCAGCCGCTGGCGCAGCGGTTCGATATTGGTCATGTCGAAGGTCGTGTCGGCGATATGCGCCTCACAGGCCTGGACGAGCGATTCCGCCCACCGGGTGACTTCCGAGCTCTGTAACGAGCCGACTTCGTGGTCGAGATTGGCGGCCAGCTTCTGGATGTCGCGCGCCAGCACCGACAGGTTGATGATGCGGATCGAAGCGAACTCGTGCTCCCGCTTCACCGAGACCAGCGCATTGCCGAAGCCGATGATCCGCTCTTCGAGACGCCGGCGCAGCGGGCGAACGGTCTTGCGGTCGTCGGGCAGTTCATTCAGCGCTTCCGACAGGATGCCGGCAACGTCGCCGATGCCGTCCAGGCTCGCCTGCAGATGCGCTGACGGCGCCTCCGCCCATTCGCGGCAGGCCGACGACACCGCAATCAGATGGCCGGCAAGGTTGCCGCTGTCGACCGTCGAGACATAGCGCGGGCCAAGCGTCAGAAGCGTGTCGGTGTAGTACCAGTTGTACAGATGGCCGCGGAACTTCTCCATCTTGTCGACCGTGGCAACCGTCGCCTCGATGCGGCTCAGCGTTTCCTGGAAGCTGATCCAGCCGAAGTGACGGGCAGACACCACCGACAGAAGATAGACGCCGATATTTGTCGGCGAGGTACGCTTGGCAACGACCGGCTCCGGCTTTTCCTGGAAATTGTCCGGCGGCAGGAAATGCTGGTCTTCGGTGACGAAGGCTTCGTAGTAGCGCCAGGTGCGCCGCGAGATCTTGCGCAGTTCGACCGAGACGGCTTCCGGCACGAACAGCCGGTCCTCGGTTTCAGCCGACTGGCTGACATACCAGGCGACGATCGGCGAAAGGACCCAGAGCAGCACGAAGGGCAGGCCGACCAGGAAGGCGTTGTCGTCGGGCAGCGAGGCCAGCATCAGGCCGAGCACGGCGGCCAGCGGCGCGTGCCACATCGAGCGATAGTAGGCCTGCGGGCTGCCCTGCGCAGACGACTGGATGCTGGCGGCGGTGCGCCATTCCAGCATCATCTTGCGCGACACGAACAGGCGGTAGACCGAGCGGATGATGGCATCCAGCATCATGAACGCCGAATCGGCGATGAACACGATGCGCAGCGCAACCTGCGCGTTGGCGGAACGAATGTCCGACCAGACCGAATAGAAGTGCGCCCGCGGCACGATGTCGGTGGAGCGCGGCACGATGCCGGTCACCAGGGACACGGTCGGCGCGACGAACAGCGAGAATATCAGCAGGATCTGCCAGACCAGCGCGCCGAACGGGTCCATGAAGTACCAGCCGAGCACCGAGGCAAAGAACCAGGCGATGGGTGTCAGCGAGCGGCGCAGGTTGTCGACCATCTTCCAGCGACCGAGCGCGGTGACACCGCGCATCGGATCGAGGATGTAAGGCAGGAGCTGCCAGTCGCCACGGGCCCAGCGATGCTGGCGCGATACTTCGACCTCGTAGCGGGTCGGGAAATCTTCGACCAGTTCGACGTCGGTGACCAGCGCGCAGCGGGCGAACGAGCCTTCGAGAAGGTCGTGGCTGAGGACGGCGTTCTCTTCGATGCGGCCGCGAAGGGCCGTCTCGAAGGCATCGACGTGATAGAGGCCCTTGCCGGTGAACGAGCCTTCGCCGGTCAGATCCTGATAGACGTCGGAGACGGTGAACACGTAAGGGTCGATGCCGCGGCTGATCGAATAGACCCGCTGGAAGACGGAGGCATCCTTGCCGGTGGTGAGCGACGGCGTGACGCGCGGCTGCAACAGCCCGTAGCCATGGATGACGCGGCCGGAATGCGGGTCGTGAACCGGCTGGTTGATCGGATGGTGCAGCTTGCCGACGAGCTTGGTCACGGCATCGCGCATCAGGCGCGTGTCGGCATCGAGCGTCATCACGTACTGGACGTTTTCCGGCACGGTGTTGGCGCCGGGCAGATAGGTGGTGTCCTTGTCGCCGCGCAACAGCAGGTTCAGCTCATGCAGCTTGCCGCGCTTGCGTTCCCAGCCCATCCAGGCGCCTTCGGACGGATTGTAGAGCCGTCGGCGATGCAGGAGATAGAAGCGCGTCTTGCCGTCGAACGCGTAGCGGGCGCTGAGCTGTGCCACTTCCTGGCGGGCATATTCCAGCACCTCCAGATCGGCGTCCGTCTGTTCGATGGCACTGTCGCGCCAGTCGCTCAACAACGCGAAATAGATTTCGCCGTGCGGGTTGGCGAGGTAGTGAACCTCGAGATTGCGCACCAGTTCATCGACCGTATCGCGGTTGGTGATCATGCACGGGACGGCGACCAGGGTGCGCGCTTCTTCGGGGATGCCGGTCTTGAACTCGTAGCCGACCAGCCGCGAGGGCTTCACGATATACGTGACGAGCGTGTTGAAGAGACCCGTCGCTCCTTCGGAGGCCGGCAGCGAGAACATCAGCAGGAACAGCAGGATGAGCGGCCAGCTCATGCCGGTTCCGGACAGGAACAGGCCTACCAGTGCGAGCGCCAGGAAGGTGAGAAGCAGAACCGGCCCGGCAACGGCAAACCAGTTCATCTTCTGGACGGCACGGATGACCCGCTGCGCCACGGTCGGCCGATAACCGACCGCCTGCTCCAGTTCCGGCCGATACATGCCGGTGAGGAAGGCGCCGACATTGGCCTTGTGCGGATCCGGTTCCGGCGCGCGCTTGGCCTCTTCGGCCAGCGCGATCGCCACTTTAGCCACCTCGATTTCGCTCATGCCGCTCTCGCGGGCAAGCTTCTCGATGCGGTTGCGGTAGGAGTTGCGCGAACCGAAATCGAGGTCGCTGTAGTCGCTCTGGTCGCGCAGGACCCGGTCGACGAGGCAGACATCCTCGAACCAGACGCTCCACTCGGTGTCGTCGATCTCCCGCAGGCTCTTGATGATGTTGCCCATCGTCACGTTGCCGGAGGACAGGCGGTTGTGTTCCGCCATCATCACTTCTTCGGTGTCCGTGCCAGCCTTCTCCAGCCGCGCCTCAAGCCATGCGATGGCGAAGCCCGGCGACTGGGAGGCATTGCGCAGGCGGTAGAGGAACTGCGTCGAGAAGGTGTTGTCTTCAGTGAGCGGCTCGATCTTGCGCAGCAGCTCGGCGCTCGCCGCCTCGTCGTTCAGGCGGATGATCTCGTCGGCGGCCTCGTTGGCCTGCTGGCGCATTCGACGCGAACGCTCGACGCGGCTGGAAATGCGACGCAGGTTCTCGATCAGCACGAAGCGCAGGAAGGACGGCAGGGCCCAGAGTTCGCCGATTTCCAGCGACTGGTGGATCTGGAAGCCTTCCGTCATCGCCGTCAGGTTGTCGCGCGACACGGTGCTGTGGGTGTGAGCGACATACAGCCAGGCGACCGCCAGCACGCGCGGGATCGCGATGCTGCCGACCATCATCGTCGGCAGCTGCTTGTAGAACTTGCGCGGGAAGTCGCGCCGGACCTCCTGGATCGCTTCCTCGACGATGTAGTGGTTGTCGAGCAGCCACTCGGCTGCAGGCGTGATCGCCGCGCCCGCCTCGACATCCTTGGCCGTCGACCGGTAGACGCGCAGGATCTCCCGCTCGTTCTCCTTGTGCCGCTCGCGGAAGTCGAATGCCATGAAGCCCGGCAGCGTCTGCGCACCGTCGCGCGCCAGCGCCTCGCCGCAGGTCTTCAACGCCTCGGCATTGTAGTAGGTCGCTCGGATCGCCTCGTTGTGGTCGATCTGCTTGCCTTCGGTTTCGCGCGAGGTGGCAGCGGGCGTATTATGAAATGACATGGTGTCGGCTTCTGAGAATGAGGGGCACTGTCGAGGCAAGGAAGACCCGGATGTTCGCAGGCGTGCGGATTACCGCGCGAACGAACCGGAAGACCTCGTAGCAAAGAGGGATGCGCGCGGCAGGTGCCGCAGACAGGTGACGTTGGCAGAGCAAGCAGAAAGGCAAAACCTGTACACCAGTTTCTCCAAAACTATGACCTCTCGCCTCTATTCCTGAAGGCATGAATGAATCCTGAACGTATTCAGCCGCTTGGAATCGATAATATGACCTGTTTGTGCATGAAAGGCATGACGCGGAACGCCGCTCAGCGCGTAAAAGCGCCAGCCTGCACTTGGTTCCATGGCACGGCAAGCGCCGGATCGACGCCCTCCGGCCCTCCGGCAGGCGTGCCGGCGCACGGCCCCCTCGCCGGCGTTGCGCAAGACCCTTACCGGCGCCAGGCTATCCTGCTAGAGCTATCGGCCTGCCAAGACTGCGCGGAACGCGCAAAGACGCTGTGAATGGTGAGACCCATGACGATTCAGTTCTCCAATGACATGCCCGAACTCGTGGCGGTGCGCCGCTATCTCCACCAGCACCCCGAGCTTGGGCTTTCCGAGTTCAAGACCTCCGATTTCATTGCCGCGCAACTGACGGCTCTTGGCTACGAGGTGACGCGTGGCCTTGGCCAGACCGGCCTCGTCGCAACGCTGAGGAACGGATCCGGCACCCGCGCCATCGGCATCCGCGCCGATATCGATGCCCTGCCGATCACCGAGGAAACGGGCGCCGAACACACGAGCCTGAACACCGGCATGATGCATGCCTGCGGCCACGACGGACACACGGCGATGCTGCTCGGCGCGGCGAAATCCCTGTCGGAGCGCCGTAGTTTTGACGGCACGGTGCATCTGATCTTCCAGCCCGCCGAAGAAAACTTCGCCGGTGCCAAGCTGATGATTGACGACGGGCTGTTCGACCGTTTCCCCTGCGACGCGGTGTTCGGCCTGCACAACGAGCCGGCGCTTCCGTTCGGCAAGATCGCCGTCAAGGAAGGCCCGATCATGGCTGCGGCGGACGAGTGCCTGATCGTCGTCAACGGTCGCGGCGGACATGGCGCCGAGCCGCAGGACGCCTCCGACCCGATCGTCTGCGGCGCCAGCATCATCATGGCGCTGCAGACCGTGGTGTCGCGCAACCTGCACCCGATGGAGCAGGCCGTCGTGACGATCGGCGCCTTCAACGCCGGCAAGGCGAGCAACGTCATTCCCGAACGGGCGGAGATGGCGATCACCATCCGCTCTTTCGACCAGACGGTCCGCGACATGCTGGAGAAGCGCATCCGGGAAGTCGCCGAGGGCCAGGCGGCAAGCTACGGCATGAGCGTCACGATCACCTACGAGCGCGGCTACGAGCCGACCATCAACCACGCGGCAGAGACCGACTTCGTGCGCAGCGTGGCGCAGCGGGTGGTCGGTCAGGAAAACGTGGTCGACCTGCCGCGGCCGTCGATGGGCAGCGAAGACTTCGCCTTCATGCTCGCCGAACGTCCCGGCAGCTACTTCCTGCTCGGCACCGGCCGGACGGACAACGACCCGCCGCTTCACCACCCGCGCTTCGACTTCAACGACGACGCGCTGCCAATCGGCGTGGCGATGTGGGTGGAAATCGCGGAAACCTTCCTCAAGCCCGCCTGAGGACTTTCCACGCAAATAAAAAAGCCTCCCGCGACGGCGGAAGGCTTTCTCCAGGAGGATCGAGTGTCGTTCGCTCAGTGGACGAGGCCGAGCACCAGCGCGCCGACGAATCCGAAGGCGGCGACGGTGAGCGCCCCGTAGCAGGTTCGCAGCACCCCTCGGTCGAGGACAAGGCTTGCAACACCGTCGCGTCGTACCGATACCCTTTGATGTCGATGGGTCATTGTCGCTCCTCCTGCGTCACAATCACGTCACAGATGTTAACTCATCTCTACTCGATTGGTAGAGATCATCTTCCACCGAGACCAGCACTTCGGGAAAATTCTTCCAACCGACTTGACCGGCAGACCGGAAGCGGAAGAGTGCTTCCTGGAACGGGTGGGAGAGGGATTGTATGGCGGATATCGATGCGGTCGTCGTCGGCGCGGGCTTGATAGGCCTTGCCTGCGCCCGCGAACTGGCGCTGTCGGGTGCATCGGTCCTGATCCTCGAAGGCGAGACCGCTATCGGCACCGGCACCTCGTCGCGCAACAGCGAAGTCATCCATGCCGGGCTCTACTATCCGCACGGCAGCCTGAAGGCCCGGTTGTGCCTGGAAGGACGCGAACGGCTGTACGATTTCTGCCAGACGCACGGTGTTGCGCATCGGCGCTGCGGCAAGCTGATTGTCGCATCCACCGAGCAGGAGCTCCCGGTGATCGAGAACCTCAGGCAGAAGGGCGAGGCCAATGGCTGCACCGATCTGCGCCTGCTGTCCGCGGACGAGGCGCGACGGCTCGAACCATCGCTCGCCTGCGTCGGCGCCCTCTTGTCGCCCTCGACCGGCATCATCGACAGCCACGCCTACATGCTGGCGCTCCAGGGTGACGCCGAGGATGCCGGCGCACAGATCGCTCTGCGGGCACCGCTTCTGAGCGCCCGGATTGAGCCCGAGGGTTTCATCGTCAGCGCCGGTGGAGCCGATCCGCTTGAGCTCTCCTGCCGCATGCTGATCAACGCCGCAGGCCTTGCCGCCTCAACGGTTGCCGGGAGCATCGAGGGCCTGGCTCCGCAACACATCCCGCCGACGCGCTATGCCAAGGGCAGCTATTTCATGCTGACAGGCAAGGCGCCGTTCACGCATCTCATCTATCCGGCGCCGCACGCCCATGGTCTGGGCGTTCACCTGACGCTCGACCTCGGCGGCCAGGCGCGCTTCGGTCCCGACGTCGAATGGGTGGAAACGATCGACTACGCCGTCGATCCGGCCCGCCGCGCGGGGTTCGACGCGGCGATCCGCCGCTACTGGCCAGACCTGCCGGACGATGCCCTGGTGCCGGGCTATTCCGGCATCCGTCCGAAGATCAGCGAGCCTGCCGACCCGGCTGCAGATTTCCGCGTCGATGGTCCGCAAATTCATGGGGTCGCCGGGCTCGTCAACCTGTTCGGCATCGAGAGCCCGGGGCTGACGGCATCGCTCGCCATCGCCGGCCATGTGGCTGACCTGATCCTCCCGGATCGTCGCCAGGCCGCTAGCGGCGTTCCGTCTCGCTGAGGCCCTCGTCTGCCATGTTCGGCCGGATCAGCGCCTTGATCGGAAGGTGATCGGACGCCACGCGGGCAAGCGCCGAATCGTGCACCTTCACCGCATCGATGAGGCCGGGCCGGTTGCTCATGATGCGGTCGAGCGCCAGCACCGGCAACCGCGATGGAAAGCTTGGAACCGCAGCCGGCATGCCGCGGAAGGTCTTTGCCAGCGAATTCAGCGAGGAGCGATCGCCCAGCCGCCATTCGTTGAGGTCGCCCATCAGCAGTGTCGGGTGGTCGTCGCGGGAGCTTAAGATGTCGAGGATCATCCGGGCCTGCTGCTGACGTGACCGGTTGAGCAGACCGAGATGGGCGGCAATCACCCGCAGCACGGTGCCGTCCTTCAGCTCCAGTTCGGTCATCAGCGCGCCGCGCGGCTCAAGTCCGGGCAGCCGCAGCGGATGCACGTCGCGCACTATTCCCTCGCGGAAGAACAGCACATTGCCGTGCCATCCATGCGCCTTGCTGACACCGCCGATCGGCACCGGCAGCAGCCCCGCCTCGCGCTCCATCCAGCCGAGATCGAGGAGACCCCGCCGTTCGCCGAACCGGCTGTCCGCCTCCTGCAGCGCCAGCACGTCCGGGCCGATCTCGCGGATGACGTTGGCGATGCGGCTCGGATCGAACCGTCCATCGACCCCGACGCATTTGTGGACATTGTAGGAGGCGACGAGAAGCGCGGCGGCATCCCGCTCCGAAGCCGCGCTTCCTTCAAGGCCGCGTTGCTTGCGATTGCGCAGCGATGAAATGATGCTGGCGGGGAGATTGGGCCTCTGTCCAGAGGACCGTCGAGTGGGATCGAAAACCATGATGCCAGTATAGCGCGGCGGCGACCTGCTTCCAGTCCCGGATCAAAGATAGGGCGAGCCGAGCCAGAGGATCCGTTCGAACAGCCGCACCGGCAGTGGCCGGGCGCGCAGCACGTCGAGCAGCACCGGCGCCGAGCTTTCCAGGGCCTTCACGAACCGGGCTTCCAGGGCTTCGGCGAACGCGCTGTCGAAAATCTCGACGTCGACCTCGAAGTTGAGGCGCAGCGATCTCGGGTCCATGTTCGACGAGCCGACATAGGCCCAGCGTCCGTCGACCACCATCAGCTTGGAATGGTTGAAGGGCCCCGAGGCGCGCCAGATACGGCAGTCGCCCTTGAGGATCTGGTCGAACTGCGCGGTCATCGCCCGGTCAACAAGCGTCAGATTGTTTGACGCCGGCACGATGATGTCGACCTCGACGCCGCGTCGCGCTGCCGTCGCCATGGCGCTGATCAGTTCGCGGTCCGGCAGGAAGTAGGGCGAAATGATCTTGATCGACGAGCGGGCGACGGATACCGCGCCCATCAGCATCTTGTGGTTTGTCTCGAGGCTGCGGTCGGGGCCGGACGCCACAACGCGCGCCAGGAGCGCCTCGCCAGGCTCACCGGACGGCGGTTCTATCCGCCAGGGTTCGTGTGTCAGCACCTCGCCATTGGCGAAACGCCAGTCTTCGGCAGCCACGGCGAACAGATCCGCGACCGCCGGGCCGGTGATCCTGAAATGTGTGTCGATGGCGCAGTCGTCGCCGGTGAACTCCCGCGAGAACGCCTCGCGGATATTGATGCCGCCGGTAAACGCCGTCGCGCCGTCCACCACCATGATCTTCCGGTGGGTGCGCAGATTGGCATAGGGCATGCGCAGCCCCATGATGACGTTGCCGTTGAACACGTCGACGGTCACGCCGCCGTCGCGCAACATGCCGAGGACGCTCGGCACCGAATAGCGGGCACCGACGGCATCGATCAGCACCCGCACCTCGACGCCGCGCGACGCCGCCTCCGACAGAGCCTTGACGATCCGCCGGCCGATCCGGTCCCGGTCGAAGATGTAGGTTTCGAGGATGATGCTGCGCCGGGCGCTGCCGATCGCCTCCAGCATGGAGGCATAGGCGGCATCGCCGCCATCCAGCACGGCGACGCTGTTGCCGGTCGTCACCAGCCGTCGGGCGACCCGGTCGCCCAGCGTCTTCATCGCCATGAACCGCCGGCCGAACTGCAGCGCGACGATATCATCCGAGGCATCGAAGGAGGCCATGTGGCCGGAGAAATCGCCCTGCCGCAGGAGACGCTGGTTGAACACCGCAGTACGCCGGATCCGGTTGATGCCGACCACCAGGTAGAGAAGCGCGCCGATCAGTGGCGACAGCACGATGACGCCGACCCAGCCGATCGCCGAGCGTACCTCTTCCTTGGTCATGGCCGCATGGATGGCAGCCGTCGCCCCCATCAGCACCGACAGGGCAAAGACGATGTGCGGCCAGTAGGGCGACAGGAGATCCAACATGCCCCAGATATACGCAGGAGCCCCAAGCCCGCAATCGGCTATTTCGAACATCGTTCGAGACGGGGATGGCAGCCCGACATCTGGAGCCACTGTACGGTATCGGACATATTTACCGACTGATAACCATAAACAGGCACAGTAGCCGGCCAGAGAGACCCGCCTTCCCGGCGACGTCTGCAACGAGGTCATCATGACGACCGCACATGGCATGCCTGTTCAGCAGACTGTTGCAGCCACGCCGCGCTCGATGCGCGTCGTCACCGGCAGTATCAGCACCGAACTCTCGCGCTTCAGTGCCGACAACACCCATGTGGTGAAGCAGATCAAGCTTCTGGCCATCAACGCGCTGATCGAGGCGGCGCGCGCCGGGGAGACCGGCAAGGGCTTTGCCGTGGTCGCCAACGAGGTGCAGCGTCTTGCGCATGTGGCGACCGACATCGCCGGCCGCTTCGAGAGCAACGTGCTGGGACGCATCGGCGTCGGCCAGCTGATGGCCGATGCGCTGGTCAACGAGATGGAGGGCGTGCGGCTGACGGACCTCGCCCAGACGCTGGTGCAGCTGATCGTCCGCAACCTCTTCGAGCGCACTGCCGATGTCCGCTGGTGGGCAACGGACCCGGCGCTGTGGCAGGCGCTGCAGGAGCCCGGTTCGGAGCGATCGGAGTTTGCCGCAAGCCGGCTCGGCGTGATCAACCGGTTCTACACCGTCTATCATGACCTGGTCCTCACCGATCTTTCCGGCCGCATCATCGCCTCTGCCAATCCCGCCCACCAGCGCAAGATCGCCGGACGCTCGCTGGCCGGAGATCCGTGGTTCCAGAAGGCCGCCCAATGCCGGTCGGGCGACGACTATATCGTCGACGAGGTGAAGGAGAGCCCGCTTCACAACGGTCACCATGTTCTGGTCTACGCCACCGGCGTCCGTGAGGGCGGCACGGGCGATGGCAGGCTGATCGGCACGCTGGGCGTCTATTTCGACTGGCAGAACCAGGGCCACGCGATCGTCGAGAAGGAGGCGAACCTGCCCGAGCAGCAGGCGCAGCGTTCGACGGTCATGTTGCTCGACGAGAACGCCCGGGTCATCGCCTGCAACCGCCCGGAGCAGCTGTTCTCTCATTTCGCGCTTCGCCGCGACGGCGACCGACAGAAGGGCAGCTACTACAACGACGACGGAGCGATCGTCGCCTATGCCCGCACGCTCGGTTACGAGGATTACGACGGGCTCGGATGGTGCGGTGTCGTGGTTCAGGAAACCGAGAGCGACGATGCCATCCGCTGCCAGCTGGAGCAGCGGACGACAAGATAGACCGACCTCAGTTCAGGCGGCCGCCCATGGCGACAATCGGCGGCTCGGTGCCTGCCGGGATCGGGCTGCGATAGGTCTGGCCCTTCAGCCGGCGCTTCAGATCCGCCCAGGCGGCCTCGCGCAACTGCTCGCTCTGCAGTGCCGCCAGCCCCGTCGCCGCCATCGCCTTGGCAGCCGAGATCATGCCCTTGTGGGCCAGCGGGCTCTTGCCCTGCGAGACGACCTGCCACGTGTGCAGCTGGGTGCCGATGGCAAGCGTCGGGCCGTAGGCCTGCACCGTCGGCACCACCCAGCTGACGTCCGAAACGTCGGTGGAGCCGCCCATTTGCCGCACCTCGTTGTGGCGCGGCAAAATGAAGTCTGCAAGCGGGATGTCGCGCTCCTCCAGCCGCTCCTGCGCCCAGCTTGCGGCGATATCCTCGGCGGTCAGCGTATCGCGGATGGCCTGCGCGAAGGCGTGGTCCTTGTCATCGAAATCGGGCGCGCCGAGGCTCTCCCAGATATCCTGCATGGTGTCCATCAGCGGCGTGTTGACGATCAGGTTCGACACGCCGGAGAGGACGATGTTTTCCATCTTCGTCTCGGTCATCAGTGCCGCGCCCTCGGCAACCTTCTTCACACGCTCGATCAGCGAAAACAGGCCGGCAAGCTCCGGCGCCCGCACGACGTAACGGACCTTGGCATGCGCCTGCACGACGTTCGGCGAAATGCCGCCCGCATCCAGAAGTGCGTAGTGGATGCGGCAATCCTGCTGCATGTGCTCGCGCAGATAGTTGACGCCGACATTCATCAGCTCGACCGCATCGAGCGCGCTGCGGCCAAGTTCGGGGCTGGCTGACGCATGCGAGGCGCGACCGGAAAAGGTGAAATCGATTCGGCAATTGGCGAGCGATGTCTCGCGCTGGACGCCGGCAAAATTGCTCGGATGCCAGCAGATCGCCACATCGACGTCTTCGAAGGCGCCGGCGCGAACCATGAATGCCTTGGCGGCACCGCCTTCTTCGGCCGGGCAGCCATAATAACGCACCCGTCCCGGAGTGCCCGTCTCCTCCAGCCAGTCCTTGAGCGCGGTCGCCGCCAGCAGTGACGCGGAGCCGAGCAGGTTGTGGCCGCAGCCGTGACCGTTGGCGGCCGGCGTCAGCGGATCGTGATCCGCGGTGCCGGCTTTCTGGCTGAGGCCGGCCAGCGCATCATATTCGCCGAGGAAGGCAATGACCGGTCCGCCCTCGCCCGCCTCGCCGATCAAGGCGGTCGGAATGCCGGCGACGTTCTGGGTGATCGTGAAACCCTGCGTCTCCAGCATTTCGCGGTGGGCTGCAGCAGACTCGACCTCCATGTAGCAAGTTTCAGGCGTCGCCCAGACGCGGTCCGCGAGCTCCTTGAACACCTCCCTTTTTCTGTCGACGGCATCGAAGATTTCGGGGTGGTTGCTGCTGCTCATGGACATCGAATTTCACCTGCATGCGATAACGGAAACGACGGCGACCCTACTCCAGCCGAAGCCAAACGCCAACCTTTCTTGCAGCGATCAGGAATGCCGCATTTTTGCGCAAAGTGCCGCTTCAAGGCGCTCCCAGCCGTCCACGCCAGGCAGACCGATGCGCAGCACGTCCGGATGCTCGGAGAAGCGCCGGACGAGGATGCCGGCCTGTCCCAGATGCTCAAACACGGCCTGTGCGCGCCGATCGCGCAGATAGCGGAACAGCGAGGTGCCGCCACAGACATTGAGGCCGGCGGTGGCGAGCAGTCCATCCAGGCGGCCTGCATCTTGTGTCAGACGCGCGCACATCTGCGCCTGCCACGCATGGTCGCGAAATGCTTCGCGCCCCACATGCAAGGTCGGTCCTGGAATAGCCCAGGGTCCGAGCCGTGCCGACAGCCATTCGGCGATCGGTTGAGGCGCAACGGCAAATCCCAGCCGCACGCCGGCAAGCCCATAGAACTTGCCGAACGAGCGCAGCACGATCAGCCCGTCATGCACGCCATCCACGACGCTGTGCGATGGGGCGATCACCTCCATGAAGGCCTCGTCGACCAGCAGCAGGCCACCCTTGCTCGACAGGCGACGCGACAGAGCAAGCAGATCGTCGCGCGCAAAAAGTCGGCCATCGGGATTGTTGGGGTTCACCACGATCGCCAGATCGGCCGACGACATGTCCTCGAAATGGGCGGTCTCGTTGACGGTGAAGCCGCAGAGACGGGCGAGGCGCGCATGCTCGGCATAGGTGGGCGACAGGATCGCCGCGGTTCTGCCGGCGCCAGCCGAGGGTCCGAATACCGCCTCGATGATCAGCGGCAGCAGGATGTGCGTGCCGGGTGCCGCGGCCAGGTGATCAGCCGACGGCGCGCCATAGGCCCGTGCAGCCTCGCCCTTCAGGCAGGCCAGATCGGCGGGCTCCGGCAGCCGGGAAAAAGCGGTGGCCGGAGGGGGGGAATAGGGATAGGAGTGCGGGTTGATGCCGGTGGACAGGTCGATCCACGGTGTCGGCGCATCCGGAAACATCTGCTGCGCACGCGCCAGATTGCCGCCGTGCTCGATCGCCTGCCCGTCCTGCTTGCCCTGTTTGAGATCCATGGCCTTTTCTCTCGCCTTCCTCGCCCTGCTTATTGAACGGCTTGTCGGTTATCCGCAATGGCTGGTTGCCCGGATCGGCCATCCGGTGATGTGGATCGGAGCGCTGATCGGGCGACTGGAGAAGCGCTTCAACAACCTGTCGCTGTCCTTCGACCATCGGCGCCGCAATGGCGTCATCGCCTTCCTGATCCTGGCCGGTATGACGCTCACCGTCTCGCTGATCGTTGAGCGAAGCCTCACCTGGTTGCCGTTCGGCCTGTTCTTCGTCGCGATCGTCTCGTCGAGCCTGATTGCCCAGAAAAGCCTGGAAGCGCATGTGAAGGCTGTCGCCGTGGGGCTCGAGACCGACGGCCTGGACGGCGGGCGCAAGGCCGTGTCGATGATTGTCGGCCGCGATCCCGATCAACTGGACGAGGCGGGCGTCAGCCGTGCGGCGATCGAGAGCCTAGCCGAAAACTTTTCCGACGGCATCACCGCGCCCGTCGTCTGGCTCGGCCTGCTCGGCCTTCCGGGCGCCGCGCTCTACAAGGCGACGAACACTGCCGACAGCATGATCGGCCACCGGAACGCCCGCTACGGCGCCTTCGGCTGGGCCGCCGCCCGCTTCGACGACCTCGTCAACCTGCCGGCCTCTCGGCTGACGGCGCTGTTGTTCATCGCCGCGGCCGCCATCGTGCCCGGCGCCTCGGCGAAGGCCGCATGGGGCGCCGTCCGGCGGGACGCCCGAAAGCACAAGTCGCCGAATGCCGGCTGGCCGGAGGCGGCGATGGCCGGTGCGCTGGGGCTGGCACTTGCCGGCCCGCGTGTCTACGACGGCGTGCTGGTCGACGACCACATGATGGGCGAAGGCGGGCGCCGCGAGGCGACTGCCGATGACATAAGACGGGCGCTGGCGCTGGCGCGCGTCGCCGACCTGCTGCTGATCATCCTCTTCGGCCTGCTGGCCGACGGATTCAGCGTGCTAGGGTGAGCAGCCCGTCGAGATCGAGGTGCTTCTCCATGTGCGCGGCCAGCCGGTCGAGCACCTCTTCGACACCCTGCTCGTAATCGAGCCGGCTCGACGTTCCACCCAGCCGCTTCAGCCAGGCGGACCGCTGCCGATCGTTCGAAAACAACCCGTGGACATAGGTGCCGCTGACGAGGCCCGAAGCGGATATCGCGCCCTCCCGAGTGCCGTCGATCCGGCCGAAAGGTCGCGCTCGATCGGGACCGTCGGTTTCGCCGACATGCATTTCATAGCCGGCAAACGACGTACCGTCCGAAGTCTCGCCGGCAACGGCAACCAGGTGTTTTTCGCCGGTCAGCCGCGTCGCCACGTCGAGCAGCCCGAGCCCCGTCTCCACGGCGCCGGCCGGTCCCTCGATACCGTCAGGATCGCCGACCGACTGGCCAAGCATCTGGTACCCGCCGCACAGTCCGAGCACCGGCCGGCCGCGCCGCACGTGGACGGCGATGTCGATGTCGAAGCCGGCGCTCTTCAGAGCCCGCAGATCGGCGATGGTTGCTTTCGATCCCAGCAGCAGGATGAGATCCGCATCTGCCGGCAGCACCTCGCCGGGCCGGACCCGAACCAGCTGCACCTGCGGCTCGGCGTCAAGCGGATCCAGATCGTCGAAATTCGACACATGCGGCAGCAGCGGCACGGCGATGCGGATCCTCGCGCCGGCCTTCTCGGCGGGTGCCGAATTCAGGGCCAGCGCATCTTCGGCCGGCAGGCGGACGGCGTCAGTGAAATGCGGCAAGAGACCGATCGGCGACCAGCCGGTAAACCCTTCGATCATCCGCATGCCCTCGGCAAACAGTGCCGGATCGCCGCGGAAGCGGTTGACGATGAAGCCACGGATCATCGCTGCATCGGCAGCGTCCAGCACCAGCTTGGTGCCGGCGATACTGGCGATCACGCCGCCGCGGTCGATATCGCCGATCAGCACGACCGGCACGTCGGCGGCGCGGGCGAAGCCCATATTGGCGATGTCGTTGCGCCGTAGGTTGATCTCGGATGCGCTGCCGGCGCCTTCGACCAGCACCAGGTCCGCCTGGCTCCTCAGCCGCTCGAAGCTGTCGAGCACGCGCGGCATCAGGCCCGCCTTCATCTGCTGGTATTCGGCGGCTTTCGCATTCCCCTCGACCTTGCCCTGAACCACCAGCTGGGCGCCGACATCGCTCTGCGGCTTCAAAAGCACCGGGTTCATGTGCACCGAGAGCGGCACCCTGGCGGCACGCGCCTGCAGGGCCTGCGCCCGGCCGATCTCGCCGCCGTCGGCGGTGACGGCGGCGTTGTTGGACATGTTCTGCGGCTTGAACGGCACCACCCGCAGACCACGCAGAGTGAACGCCCGCGCCAGGCCGGCGACGATCAGCGACTTGCCGACGTCGGAGCCGGTGCCCTGGAACATCAGCGCCCTTGCCGTCACCACGGCCGTCATCAGAACTCGATCCCGGCTTGCGCCTTCACACCAGCCTTGAAGTGATGCTTTACCAGCGTCATCTCGGTCACCATGTCGGCGGCTTCGACCAGCGCCGGCTTGGCATTGCGGCCGGTAACGATGACATGCAGGTCCGGTCGGCGCGCGACGAGATCGGCGACCACCTTTTCCAGATCCAGATAGTCGTAGCGCAGCGCGATGTTCAACTCGTCGAGGATGACGAGCCCAACCTCCGGCTGCGCCATCACCTCCAGCGCCTTCTCCCAGGCGCGGTCGGCGGCCTCGACGTCGCGCTTCAGGTCCTGGGTGTCCCAGGTGAACCCCTCGCCCATCGTGTGCCAGATCACCCGGTCGCCGAACGCCTGCATGGCATGCCGTTCGCCGGTATCCCAGGCGCCCTTGATGAACTGTACCACCGCCACCTTGCGGCCATGGCCGAGCATGCGCAGAGCCAGCCCGAAGGCAGCCGTCGACTTGCCCTTGCCGGGTCCGGTATTGACGATCAGCAGGCCCTTCTCGATGGTCTTCGAAGCCACTTCTGCATCCTGGACGGCCTTGCGGTTTTCCATCTTGCGCTTGTGGCGCTCGGCCTCCGAGACCTCGATGTCTTTCATGTGCGGCTCCCCTGTCGGCAGGCTTTGAGGCGGAGGCGGGACTATAGTCGATGCGCCCGCTCCGGCAATGGCCGACTGCCGCCATTGACACATCAGCGCCTAAGCGCATAGTGGAATGGCAACGGTCTTTTCCCGGCAACGGGGAAAGCTAAGAGGGAACGCGGTGCGGCATCAGTGCCAAAACCGCGGCTGCCCCCGCAACTGTAAGCGGCCCCCGCCACCACGAGCGGGAACCCGGCGCACCAGGCCACTGGAGGGATACCTTCGGGAAGGCCGCGCAAGGGCGACAATCCGCGAGCCAGGAGACCTGCCGTTGACGATCATGAATCCAGCCGGGCGGGGTGCTCCGGCACGGATGTTACCTGACATTCCGGCGCGTGGCCGTGAATGTGCGCCCCATCATGAAGCACGCTTGGGGTGTCGGTTTGGATCTTTCTCGGCAATTGAACGAACGCGACGCGGCGCAGGCGGTCGAGCCGGCACGCGTGGTGATCCACGTCTGCGAAACATGCCGCGGCACCGCAGACGGCACTGACTTGCCGCGCGACGGGTCGCGGCTTGCCGAGGCAACCCGCGATCTGGCCGCCGCGGGGATCGAGGTCCGCGGCGTCTCCTGCCTTGCCAACTGCAAGCGCGGGCTCAGCGCCGCAATTCTCAACCCTGACGGCTGGAGCTACGTCTTCGGCGACCTGACGACGGAAAGCGCCGAGGATCTGCTGACCGGAGCCCGCCTGCTGGCCGGGTCGACGGACGGCCTGATGCCCTGGAAGGGCCGCCCCGACAGCCTGAAGCGCGGCATGATCGCCCGCGTGCCGCCCCTCGATTTCACGCCCCATCAGAAGCCTTAAAGGACCGTCCATGACCTCTTCGCTCACCCGCATCCCCTGCACCGTCGTCACCGGCTTTCTCGGCGCCGGAAAGACGACGCTGTTGCGCCATGCCCTGCAGAACCTGGAAGGCAAGCGGCTGGCGGTGATCGTCAACGAGTTCGGCGATGTCGGGATCGACGGCGAGATCCTCAAAGGCTGCGGCGTCGAGAGCTGCCCGGAAGACAACATCATCGAGCTGGCCAATGGCTGCATCTGCTGCACGGTCGCCGACGATTTCGTCCCCGCCATCGACCGCATTCTGGCGATGCAGCCGAAGGTCGACCACATCCTCATCGAAACCTCCGGCCTGGCACTGCCCAAGCCGCTGGTGCAGGCCTTCCAGTGGCCGAGCGTTAAGAGCCGCGTGACGGTGGACGGCGTCATCGCCGTCGTCGATGGTCTGGCGCTGGCCGAGGGTCGCGTCGCCGACGACATGCAGGCGCTCGCCGAGCAGCGTGCCGGGGATGAGGCGCTGGATCACGACGACCCGGTCGAGGAAGTGTTCGAAGACCAGATCGCCTGCGCCGACCTCGTCATCCTGACCAAGGCCGACCTTTTGTCCGCTGACGGCCTGGAACGGGCGCGGGCGCATGTCAGCGACCACCTGCCGCGTGCCGTGCGCATCGTCGAAGCGGCCAATGGCGTCGTCGACCCGGCGATCTTCATCGGCCTCGGCCTTGCGGTGGAAGACGACATCGAGAACCGCAAGACGCACCACGACGGCGAACTGGACCACGAGCACGACGACTTTGACAGTTTTGTCCTCGATATTCCGGCGATCGCCGATCCGGAAGCACTCAGCCTGCGCATCGCCCAGGTGACCGAGGCGGAAAAGGTGCTGCGCATCAAGGGTTACGTGGAAGTTGCCGGCAAGCCGATGCGGCTTCTGGTGCAGGCCGTCGGCCCACGCGTAAACCACTACTTCGATCGCCCCTGGGCGAACGGGGAGGATCGCCGCTCGCGCCTGGTCATCATCGGCGAGAAGGGCATCGATGCCGACCGGATCGGGAGGATGCTGGCCGCCTGATGCATATCCTTGCCACCACATCCTCGTCGCTCGACGACCTGATCGAACCGGTCGACCTCGACCAGACGCCGGGCGATGTGGTGGTGCTGTCGTTTACCGACAGCGATCTGAACGGCATCGCGTCCGCCTGGGCTTCGGCTGAGGTTCGCAGCACGATCGACGGGCTGACGCTGCGCCTGGCGCAACTGTCCGACCTAAGGCACCCGATGTCGGTGGACCTGTGGATCGACAAGGTGGCGCGCCACGCGCGCGTCATCCTGGTGCGGGTGCTGGGCGGCTATGACCGGTGGCGCTATGGCGTCGATGAACTATCGCGGCTGGCCAGAAGCCGGGCCATTCCGCTGGTGCTGCTGCCGGGCGAATGCAGCGAGACGGATGAGAGGCTCGCTTCCGCCTCGACGGTGAGCGAGGCCGAGATCGCCCGGCTGCTGTCGTTCTTCCGCGAAGGCGGTCCGGACAATCTGCAGCGGCTGACGGACGAGCTTCGCGGGCTTGCGCTCGGCAACGCATCCGACGGCATCTCTGCCGTCAGCGTGCCGAAGATCGGCTTCTATCGACCGGGCCTTGGAGTCGTGTCGCAGGCGGAGGCGCTGCGCGGCCTTGAAGGCCGCAAGATCCTGCCGCTGCTGTTTTACCGGTCGATGCTGCTCGCAGCCGACGTGGCGCCGATCGACGCACTGGCCAAGGCGCTTGAAGCCCGCGGCTTTGCCCCCCTGCCCGTCTTCGTTCCGGGGCTGAAGGACCGGCAGACCCTGTCCTTCCTGCGCGACAGCTTCGCCGAGATGAAGCCCGCCGCCATCGTCACCGCCACAGCCTTCGCCAGCAATGCAGCCCTTGACGGCAGGACGCTGTTCGAGGTCCTCGGCGTGCCGGTTTTCCAGGCAGTGATCGCGACGACGAGGCGGCAGGACTGGCTGGAAGGTCGCCGCGGACTCGGGCCCTCCGACCTTGCCATGCATGTGGTGCTGCCGGAACTCGACGGGCGTGTGCTGGCCGGCGTGATCTCGTTCAAGGATGCGCGTGAAGCGCAGAGCGACCACGGCTTTCCCGGCTATGCCAACCGCCCGGAGCCGGATCGCGTCGAGGCCGTGGCGGATCGCATCGCACGACATCTGACGCTGCAGGGGACGCCGCGCGAAAAACGCCGCATCACCATCCTGATGCCGGATTATCCGGGTGCCGCGGGCCGCACCGGCTATGCCGTCGGACTGGACGTGCCGGAAAGCGTACTCCACATGCTGCGGCTGTTGCAGGCCGAGGGGTACGCAGTCTCTGCAGTGCCCGAGACGGCGAAGGATCTCATGGACCGGGTCCTCAAGGGGGCCGAGCGTCTGCCGGCAGCGGCCTATGTCGGCTACTTCGAAGGACTTCCGGCCGAATCTCGCGACGCGGTCACCGCCAGCTGGGGTGATCCGTTAGCCGACGAAGCATCCGATGGCGACGGTTTCCGTTTCCGGGCCGCCCGCTTCGGCAATGCCACGGTGGCGCTCGCGCCGGATCGCGGCCGCGAGGCGGACCGACGCACCGACTATCACGATCCGGCCCGCCCGCCACGCCACGCGCTGCTCGCCTTCGGCTGCTGGATGCAGAGGGCAATGCGGAGCGACGCGATCGTTCATGTCGGCGCCCACGGGACGCTGGAATGGCTGCCGGGCAAGAATGTTGCGCTGACCAGCGCCTGCTTTCCGGAGATTGTCACCGGCAATCTGCCGGTCATCTACCCGTTCATCGTCTCCAATCCCGGCGAGGCGGCGGTTGCCAAGCGGCGCATCGCGGCGCTCACCATCGGCCATCTGCCGCCGATGCTGGCCGCAGCAGGCCTGTCGCCGCAGCAGCAGAAGCTCGAACTGCTGGTTGACGAATATGCGCAGGCCGACGGGCTGGATCGCCGCCGCCGCGACCGGCTGGCGCGGCTGATCGTCGAGACGGCGGAAGAAACCGGCCTGGACGGGGAGGCCGGGATCCGCCCGACGGACGATCCCGACGCCGCACTGGCGCGGATCGACGCGTTCCTCTGCGACCTCAAGGATTTCGCCATCAAGGACGGCCAGCATGTGTTCGGACGGCAAGACGGCCTGGAAACCGACAGGCTGCGGATCGACAGCGCCCGGGCCGAGCGCGACAGCCTGATCGCCGCACTCGACGGTCGCTATATTGCTCCCGGGCCGTCCGGCGCGCCGGCCCGTGGACGCCGTGACGTGCTGCCGACCGGCCGCAATCTCTACGCCTCCGATCCGCGCACGATGCCGACGCCGACGGCCTTCGAGCTCGGTCGGCTCGCCGCCGACGAAATCATCCGGCGCTACTTGCAGGACCACGGCGACTGGCCGAAAAGCCTGGTCATCGACCTTTGGGGCAGCGCGACCTTACGCAGCGGCGGCGAAGAGGTGGCGCAGGGTCTGGCGCTGATGGGCGCAAGACCTGTGCAGGATCCGGCGACCGGACGCGTCACCGGCATCGAGGTCCTGCCGCCGGCGGTGCTCGGTCGCCCGCGCGTCGACGTGACCTTCCGCATTTCCGGGCTGTTTCGAGACATGTTCCCGTCGCTGATCGCATTACTGGACGCCGCCGCTCGCGCCATCGCGGCGCGCGAGCACGAGGCCGACGGTGACAATCCGCTGGCCCAGGCCGCACGGATGTCGGGCATCATTCCGCCACGCATCTTCGGCTCCGCACCCGGCACCTACGGGTCCGGCATCGAGGAGCAGCTGGCGTCGGGCGACTGGCAGGACCGCCAGGACCTTGGCCGCGCCTATCTCGCCATGACCAGCCACGCATTCGGTGGGCCGGAGGGCGAGGAACGGCCCGCTGCCGCCGATTTCGAGGAGCGGGTGCGCGCAGCCGATCTGCTCGTACATACGGGCGACGACCCCGGGCGCGACCTGCTCGACGGGTCAGGCGACGTTGCCTTCATCGGCGGTTTCGCCGCAGCCGTGGCGGCCCTTGGCGGCAAGGCCGACATCATCGCGCTGGACACCACCGACCCGGCCCGCCCCCGCGCCCGCTCGCTTGCCGAGGCCGTGACGCGCGTGGTGCGGGCGCGCGCCGTCAACCCGCGCTTCATCGACGGGCAGATGCGCCACGGGCCGCGCGGAGCGGCCGAATTTGCCGAAACCGTCGACCGGCTGGTCGGCTTTGCCGAGACCACGCATGCCGTGCCGCAGAGCCTGATCGACGCCGTCTACGACGCCTATGTCGCCGACGAACGGGTTCGCGATTTCGTGCTCGACCAGAACCCGGAAGCTGCCGGCGCCATCGCTGACCGGCTGATCTCTGCCCGCCGTCGCGGCCTCTGGCAACCGCGCCGCAATTCTGTGGATCGCGATCTGGAACTGCTGCGCGACATGGCGAGAGAAAGGGAGCGGGCATGACCGCGCTCTCCCCAACCTCTCCTCTCGCCGCCCCCGCTGCCCGCTCATCCTTCGCCCGCGGCGCCTGCCCGGCGCTCGATGCGCCTATGCTGACCGGTGACGGTTATCTCACCCGGCTTGCGTTCTCCGAGGATCTGACGCCGCAGCAGCTCCAGTCGCTCTGCACGCTGTCGGAGCGCCACGGCAATGCGACGGTGGATATCACCGCCCGCGGCAACCTGCAGATCCGCGGGCTGTCCGAGATTTCCGCGCAGGCACTCGAGCGCGATGTCCGCAGCCTTGACCTGCCGCTGCGCGAAGGGCTTGCCGTGGAGTGGTCGCCGCTTGCCGGCGAAGATCCGGACGAGGCGACCGATCCGCGCCCGCTGGGATCTGCCATCATCGAGGGTGCCGGTCGACTGGCCGGTCATCTGGCGCCGAAGATGTCGGTCGTCATCGATGGAGGCGGGCGGATCGACCTTGATCACCTGCTCGCCGACATCCGCCTGCGCGCTTTCCGGAGCGGCGGGACGATCAATTGGCAGCTGACCCTGGGCGGCACCGCGGCGACGGGACGTTTGATCGGCCAGCTGGCGGATGCGGATGCCGCCGGCATCGTCCTGGCGCTGCTGGAGCGGCTGGCGCTGCTCGGCACCAAGGCCCGCGGTCGTGATCTCGCAGCTGGCGATCTGCCAGCCCAGATGCGGATGCAGGTGACGGCGCCGATGGGCCGACCGACAGCGTCGGTGCCTGCCCCCTTCGGCACCTTCGATCTTCGAACAAGTGCGGCGGCACGCATTGCCGTGGCCTTCGGCCAATGCGGCGCCGAGCGGCTGCACGCGCTGGCGCAGGAGGCGGAGCGGCTGGGAATAGCGCGGCTGAGGCCGGCTCCGGACCACGCGCTGATCGCCTTCGGAAGCGCCCCAGACTGCGAGGCGTTGGTGGAGCATGCCGCGCGGCAGGGCTTCATCACGCGTGCCGGCGATCCGCTCGCGGAGATTTCCGCATGCCCGGGCATCCGCGCCTGCAGATCCGGACGCTATGCGACGCATGAGACGGGCCGGGATGCGGCGCGCAATGCGGCAGCGCTGCTGGATGGCTCCGTGCGGCTGCATCTTTCCGGCTGCGAGAAGGGCTGCGCTCATCCCACCCGGGCGACGCTGACGCTCGCCGGCGCGGCCGATGGAACGCATCTTGTCTTCGATGGCAAAACCACCGATACCCCGCTGCAATTGCTGGCCTCCGGCTCCGAAGCTGCGGCACTGGCTGTTCTGTCTGCCCTGATGGAGACCGAGCGCCGGCCCGGCGAAACGAGCCGCGACTGTCTTGCCCACCTCGGTCCAGCCAGGATCACTGCGGCGCTTTCTGAAGGTACCCGATGACCGACTACGACTACATTCGCGACGGCGACGCGATCTATGCGAAATCCTTTGCCATCATCCGCGAGGAAGCCGATCTCTCCGCATTCGCGCCCGACGAGGCGGATGTGGCGATCCGGATGATCCATGCCTGCGGACTGGTGGAAGCCGCAGCGCACTTCCGCTTTTCGCCGGGCTTCGTTACCGCGGCGCGCGGCGCTCTCCTTGCCGGAAAGCCGGTTCTCTGCGATGCGCAGATGGTCGCCCACGGCGTGACGCGCGCCCGCCTGCCGGCCGGAAACGAGGTCGTCTGCACGCTGCGCGATCCGCAGGTGCCGGAGATCGCCAGGCGTGTCGGCAACACCCGCTCGGCAGTGGCGCTGGAACTGTGGGCCGACCGGCTGGAGGGCGCCTTGGTTGCGATCGGCAATGCACCCACTGCACTCTTCTACCTGCTCGAAATGCTCGACCGCGGATGCCCGAAGCCCGCCGCCATCATCGGCATGCCGGTCGGCTTCGTCGGCGCCGCCGAAAGCAAGGAAGCTCTGGCCGAAAGCCTGCACATGATCCCTTACGCGATCGTCCGGGGCCGCATGGGCGGCTCAGCGATGACCGCAGCCGCCGTCAACGCATTGGCGAGGACCGGCCTGTGAGCGATATCCTGCCCGGCAAGGTTTTTGGCGTCGGCACAGGTCCCGGTGATCCGGAACTCCTGACGCTGAAGGCCGTGAAGGCGCTGAACGGCGCCGACGTGCTGGCGTTCTTCTGCAAGCGCGGATCGCGCGGCAATGGCCGCACGATCGTCGACGGCCATATGCGCGCCGACGTGATCGAGCTGCCGCTCGTCTACCCGGTGACCGTCGAGGAGGAGAAGGAGACCGACAGCTACAAGCGGGCGATCGACGGCTTCTTTGACCAGTCTGCCGCAGCCATTGCTCTTCATCTGCAGGCCGGCCGCAACGTCGCGGTGCTCAGCGAAGGCGATCCGCTGTTCTACGGGTCCTACATGCATCTGCACCTGCGGCTTGCGCCGCATTTCCCGGCCGAGGTCATTCCGGGCGTCACGGCGATGTCCGGCTGCTGGTCGATGGCCAACATGCCGCTGGTTCAGGGCGACGACATCCTGAGCGTCCTGCCGGGCACGCTGCCGGAGGAGAGGCTGGCTGAACGGCTGGCCGGCACCGACGGCGCAGTGATCATGAAGGTCGGCCGCAACCTGCCGAAGATCCGCCGGGCGCTGGCCAGCGTCGGCAAGCTGCAGGGCGCGATCTACGTCGAGCGCGGCACGATGCCGAATGGCGGGTTCATGCCGCTCACGGAACGCGACGAAGCCCCTGCACCCTATTTCTCGCTGGTGCTGGTGCCTGGCTGGAAGCATCGGCCATGACCGGAACGCTGACCGTCGTCGGGCTCGGACCCGGCAATGTGTTGCAGATCACGCCGGAGGCGCTGGCCGCCGTCGAACGGGCCTCCGATTTCTTCGGCTATGGCCCCTATGTCGAGCGTCTCGACCTGCGTGCCGACCAGCTCCGCCACGCCTCCGACAATCGCGAGGAAATGTCGCGTGCCGCCCAAGCACTGACGCTTGCCGCAACCGGCGCCGATGTCTGCGTCGTGTCCGGCGGCGATCCGGGCGTGTTCGCCATGGCGGCTGCCGTCTGCGAGGCGTTGGAGGCCGGGCCGGCCGAATGGCGCGAGGTCGAGTTTTCCGTCGTTCCGGGACTGACCGCCATGCTGGCCGTTGCCGCCAAGGCCGGCGCGCCGCTTGGCCACGATTTCTGCGCCATCTCGCTGTCGGACAACCTGAAGCCCTGGGAGATCATCGAAAGACGCCTGATCGCAGCGGCCGAAGCCGGCTTCGTCATGGCCTTCTACAATCCGGTCAGCAAGGCGCGGCCGCACCAGCTCGATCAGGCCTTCGACATCCTGCGCGCCCACCTTCCCGACACAGTGCCGGTGATTTTTGGTCGGGCTGCCGGCCGCCCGGACGAGAAGATCCGAATCGAAGCGCTGGCAGACGCCCGCGCCGACATGGCCGACATGTCGACCTGCATCATCGTCGGCTCGGTGGAAACCCGCCTGATCGAACGTCCCGGCCAGCGTCCGCTCGTCTATTCGCCACGTTCCTGGGGGAAGGCCTGAGCCACATGATCGGCGAGCGCATCAACAGTTTCGAACGCGACCACATCCGGCAGAAAGGGGCGGCGGATCATCACGACCTCCAGCCCCAGGTCGCGCGCCGCCGCGATCTTGCCGTAGCTCGCCCCACCGCCGGAATCCTTGCAGACAATCACCTCAATGCCGCTTTCCTGAAGAAGCGTCCGCTCATCCGCCTCGCGAAAAGGTCCGCGTGCCATGAGGTACGTGACCTGCGGCAGATCGAGCGGCGGCTCGACCGGATCGACGCTGCGCACCAGATAGACATGCTGCGGCGCCGCCTCAAACGGCAGGAGTTCCTGCCGGCCGAGCGCCAGGAAGGCACGGCGCGGCGTGCTCCCGAGCGCGGCAACCGCCTGTTCGACACTCTCCACCTCGGTCCATCGGTCGCCCGCCTGCCGCTCCCAGCCGGGACGGCGCAGCGCGACAAGGGACACGCCGGAGATCGACGAAGCCTTTGCAGCGTTGGCGGAAATCCGCGCCGCATAGGGATGCGTCGCGTCGATCAGCAGGTCGACCTTGCCGGCAGCGAGATAGCCGGCGAGACCCTCTGCGCCGCCGAACCCGCCAACCCGCACCGGAACCGGCTGCTCGGCCGGCTGGCGGGTGCGACCGGCGAGCGACAGTTCCAGCCGGAACCGGTTCATCGCCATCAGCCGTTCGGCGATCTGCCGCGCTTCGGTGGTGCCGCCGAGAATGAGAATGGAGTGTCGCACCATGGCTCCTGATCTGCCCGGACCTCTTGTAGCGCAAGCCCCCTGGTTGTCCATCACCGGCATCGGCGAGGATGGTCTGGCCGGGCTTGGCGACAACGCCAAACGGGCGATTTCCGGGGCAGAGATAGTCTTCGGCGGCCGCCGGCATCTCGATCTTGCAGCCGGGGCGATCACCGGCGACGCACGTGCCTGGCCGCAGCCTTTCGATCCCGCCATGCAGGACGTTCTTGCCCTGCGCGGGCGAAAAGTCTGCGTGCTGGCCTCGGGCGATCCGTTCTTCTTCGGCGTCGGCGTGACGCTTGCCCGCCATCTGCAACCCGGCGAGTTCGTCGCATTCCCGGCCCCGTCCGCCTTCTCGCTGGCCGCCTCCCGTCTGGGCTGGGCCCTGCAGGAGATCGAGACGGTGTCGCTGCACGGCCGGTCGCTGGACCTGATCCGCCCTCTCCTGCATCCCGGCCGCAAGCTGCTGGCGCTGACCTCCGATGCCGAAAGCCCGGCTGCGCTGGCAGCGTTGCTCACCGGCAGCGGCTTCGGACTTAGTCGGCTCACGATCCTGGAGGCGCTGGGCGGTCTGAAGGAACGCATGCGCACGATGACAGCGCTCGACTTCGCATTTGACGACATCGATCCGCTGAACATCGTCGCGCTGGAGGTGGAGGCCGACCGCAAGGCCCGCGTCCTGCCGCTCGGCTTCGGGCTTCCCGACGATCTGTTCGAGCACGACGGACAGATCACCAAGCGCGAGATCCGCGCCATGACGCTGGCCGCACTGTCCCCCCGGCGTGGCGAACTGCTGTGGGATATCGGCGCCGGCTCCGGTTCGATCGGCATCGAGTGGATGCTCGCTCACCCGTCGATGCGCGCCATCGCGATCGAGCAGCATGCCGAGCGTGCCGAGCGCGCGCGTCGAAACGCCGGAAACTTCGGTGTGCCGGGCCTGCGGCTTGTCGAAGGCCGGGCGCCGGACGCGCTGGCCGGCCTGCCGACCCCGGATGCGATCTTCATCGGTGGTGGTGGCAGTGGCGACGGCGTGCTGGAAGCGGCGATGACGGCGCTGAAAGTCGGCGGCCGGCTGGTTGCCAATGCCGTGACGCTGGAGATGGAGCGCGTGCTGCTGGCGGCGCAGGCCGAGTTCGGCGGAACGTTGACGCGCATCTCGGTCGACCGTGCCGAGCCGGTGGGCCGCATGACCGGCTGGCGTTCGGCAATGCCGGTCACCCAATGGAGTTACACGAAGATGGAGTTGCCGAGATGATCGCTGCGGGGATCGGGTGCCGCAAGGGCACCAGCGCCGAGACAATCCTGGCCGTACTTGAGGCGGCAATGACCGCGAGCGGCAGAACGGGAAGCCGCCCGCAGATCCTGGCAACCGGCCCACAGAAGGCGGCCGAAGGCGGGCTCCTGGAAGCCGCCCGCCAGCTGGGAATCGACTTAACCGTCGTCTCCGAGCCGGACATGCAGGCAGCATCGCCGCGCACGCTGACGCTCTCGCCGCACAGCGTCGCGCATGTGGGCATCCCGAGCTTCTGCGAAGCGGCGGTTCTGGCGGCGGCCGGCGCGACGGCGACGCTGCTGGGGCCACGTTACGTGGCCGACGGCGTCACCTGCGCCATCGCCATCACCGAGGATGCGGCATGACGGTTCATTTCATCGGCGCCGGCCCGGGTGCGGCCGACCTCATCACCGTGCGCGGTCGTGATCTCATCGCTCGCTGCCCCGTCTGCCTGTTTGCCGGCTCGATCGTGCCGCGCGAACTGATCGACTACTGCCCGCCGGGCGCCCGCGTGATCGACACGGCATCGCTGTCGCTGGACGAGATCGAGGCGGAATATCTCCGTGCCGAACAGGCCGGCGAGGACGTGGCGCGACTGCATTCCGGTGATCTTTCCGTCTGGAGCGCGGTCGCCGAACAGATGCGCCGGCTGGATCGCCTCGGCATCGATTACACGCTGACGCCGGGCGTGCCTTCGTTTGCGGCAGCGGCGGCGGCACTGAAACGCGAACTGACCATCCCGGAAGTGGCGCAGAGCCTCGTACTGACCCGCATTTCCGGTCGCGCCTCTAAGATGCCGGAGAAGGAGACGCTGAAGAACTTCGCCGCCACCGGATCGACGCTCGCCATCCATCTGGCGATCCACGCGCTGGAGCGTATCGTCGAGGACCTCGTGCCGTTCTACGGCGCCAATTGCCCGGTGGCGATCGTCGTCAAGGCCAGTTGGCCGGACGAGAAGATCGTGCGCGGCACGCTTGCCGATATCGCCGCGAAGGTAAATGACGACCCGATCGAGCGCACCGCCCTGATCTTCGTCGGGCCGGGGCTTCAGGCGGAAGATTTTCGGGAGAGCGCTCTCTACAGCACCGACTACGTGCGCCGGTTCCGGTCGCCGAAGGACGTGAGCGGGAGCAAGGACGAGGGATGATCGGACGGCGTGAACGGCGCTTCGCCAACCAGCCTGCCATCGCGGTCGAAGATCAGGATCTCGAGCGCGATGTCGTGGCTGCGCAGGGCGCTCGCGGCCGTCTGCCAGGCAAGTGCGGCGATGCTGTCGCCGAGCGGTACGCCGTCGTGCGCCGCCATCTGGAAGGCAAGCGCCACCGTATTGGCCGTGCGGATCTCCGCTGTGAGACGTTCGCTCGCCCCCGCCTCGCCGGCCAGTTTCGCCAGCGCCTCGAGATCCGCCAGGCCACGCTTCGAATGCACGTCCAGCATGCCCTGCGCCAGCTTGGTGATCTTGGCCACGCCGCCGGCAATGGTGATGCGCTCGACCGGGTGCCGGCGCAGGTATTTGAGCATGCCGCCGACGAAATCGCCCATGTCGATCAAGGCGGTTTCGGGCAGCCGGTGATGCGCCTGAACGGCCTGTTCGGAGGTCATCCCGGTGGCACCCGCCACATGGGTGAGGCCGGAGGCACGCGCCACGTCGATGCCGCGCCAGATGGAATGGATCCAGGCCGAGCAGGAAAACGGGATGACGATACCCGTCGTGCCAAGGATGGACAGGCCACCGACGATGCCGAGCCGACCGTTCAGCGTTTTCTGCGCCAGGATCTCTCCGCCGGGCACGGAAATCTCGACATCGAAATCCGTGGCGCCGCCTGCCACTTCTGCGATAGCCTCGGCGATCATCTGGCGGGGCATCGGGTTGATGGCCGGCTCGCCGGGCGCGATCGGAAGGCCGGGACGGGTGACCATGCCGACGCCTTCGCCGGCGAGGAACCGGATGCCGGCACCCGGCACTCCCCGGCGGACGGTGCTGACGATCAGCGCGCCGTGCGTGACGTCCGGATCGTCGCCGGCATCCTTGACGATACCGGCGCGGGCAAAACCCTCACCCGTTTCTTCCAGCGCCAGCGTGAAGCCGGGACGCTGGCCGCCGGGCAGCGTGATCTCGACCAGATCGGGGAAGCCCTGGCCTGTCAGCGCCAGGCAGGCCGCCTTGGTCGCGGCCGCAGCACAGGCGCCTGTCGTCCAGCCACGGCGCAGGTCCTTGCTTTCGGCTTCGTTGCTTTCCGCTTCCATGATTGTTTCTATACCGGTGAGCGCATCGTCCGTCACCGGCAAAAGGTTTGACCATGACTATCGCCGCCGCCCTTGCCAATCTGGCGAGCCGCCTTCCCACCTTCGAGCCGGGCCATGTGTGGCTCGCCGGCGCCGGCCCGGGGGATCCGCGCTACCTGACGCTGGAGGTCATTGACGCGCTGGGCAAGGCTGACGTGATCGTCCATGACGCACTGGTATCCGAGGACGTGCTGGCCTTCGCCCCGCAGGCGAAGGTGTTGTATGCCGGCAAGCGCGGCGGCAAGCCGTCGACGGCGCAGGACGACATCACGCTCTCGCTGATCCGCCTGGCGAGGGAAGGCCACCGGGTACTGCGGCTAAAGGGCGGCGACCCGTTCATCTTCGGCCGCGGCGGCGAAGAGGCAGAGGCGCTGGTCAAGGCCGGCATCCCGTTCCGGGTTCTTCCGGGCATGACCTCGGCGCTGGCAGCACTTGCCTCGGTGCGCATTCCAGCCACCATGCGCGGCATCAGCAAAGCGATCACGCTGGCGACCGGCCACGCGGCCGGCACCGAGGATGATCTCGACTGGGCAGCACTCGCCCGCACGGGCGAACCGATCGTCGTCTATATGGGGTTGAAGAACCTCGACCTCATCAGCCGGCTGCTGATCGAGGGCGGGCGGGCATCCGAGACGCCGGTCGCGGTGATCATGGCCGCGACGACCGGCGAGGAGCGACTGCTGACGGCAACACTTGCAACGGTTGCCGGTGAAGTGGAACGCCAGGGATTTGCAGCACCGGCCCTGATCGTCATCGGCGAGATCGTGCTGATGCGCGATCTTCTGGCCTCCCCCGCGGGGGAAACCCCATGACCCGCGCCCTCATCATCGGTGCACCGCGCTCCGGCTCCGGCAAGACCAGCGTCACCATCGGTCTCTTGCGCGCCTTTGCCCGGCGGGGCTTGCGCGTGCGGGGCGTCAAATCCGGCCCGGATTACATCGATCCCGGCTTCCATCACGCGGCGACCGGCCGCGCCGGGCTGAACCTCGACAGCTGGGCCATGGAGCCGGACCTTGTTGCGCAACTGCTCGGACAGGCGGCCGAGGATGCAGACCTGCTGCTGATCGAAAGCGCCATGGGCCTGTTCGACGGCATCGCCGGCGGAGAAGGCCGCACCGGTGCGGCAGCAGATCTTGCGCGCCTGCTCGGCATTCCGGTGCTGCTGGTGCTCGACGTCTCCGGCCAGAGCCAGACGGCCGCCGCCGTCGCCATCGGCTTCCGCCATTACGATCCGGACGTCCGCATGGCTGGTGTGGTGCTGAACCGGGCCGGCAGCGAGCGGCATGTGCGACTGTCGACGGCGGCGATCGAGGACACAGGCATGTCGGTCGTCGGTGCCGTGCTGCGCAACAGCGAGCTGTCGCTGCCGGAGCGGCATCTGGGGCTGGTGCAGGCGAGCGAGCATCCGGCCATCCAGGGCCATATTGATCGGCTGGCGGACGTGATGGAGACGTCGCTTGATCTCGATGCCATCCTGTCGCTGACTGTCGAGCTACCGGCTTCGACGGGTTCGACGCAGGCGCATCTGCCGCCGCCCGGCCAGCGCATCGCGATTGCCTCCGACGCCGCCTTCACCTTCCTTTATCCGCATCTAGGCTCCCACTGGCGCGCGGTGGGTGCCGAGCTCGTGCCCTTCTCGCCGCTTGCCGACGAGGCGCCGCCCGCCGACTGCGACGTCTGCTGGATCCCCGGTGGCTATCCCGAGCTGCACGCCGAGAGGATTGCGGCTGCCGATCGCTTTCGCCAGGGGCTTGCCCGCTTCGCCGCGGAAAAGCCGGTGCACGGCGAGTGCGGCGGCTACATGGTGCTGGGCGAACGGCTGGAGGACGCCGAGGGTGTGAGCCACGCGATGACCGGTCTGCTGTCGCATGCAACAAGCTTTGCCCGGCGCAAGATGAACCTCGGATATAGACAGGCGACGCTGCTGGCCGACGGACCGATGGGGGTGGCCGGCCAGGTAATCCGCGGCCATGAGTTTCATTATGCGAGCGTCAGCGATCCGGGCACCGACGAGGCTTTCGCCACCATCGCCGACGGCACCGGCCAGCCGATCGGCCGCTCCGGCGGGCGCCGCGGACAGGTGACCGGCACCTTCTTCCACGCCATCGCCCGGGTGACGCAGTAGCGTGAGGGCGTCGCGCCTATTCGATGAAAACGCGCACGGTGGCGGCACGACCCATCGCGTCGATCACCGTCAGTGTCGAATAGCCGGCACCATCCGGCCGCCATTCCGAGATGCGCTTGCGGGAAAGTTCCGCCAGCGGCCTGCCGTTGGCGAGCCAGCGGAACGGCGCCCGCCCGCCCTGCAGCTTCAGCACCAGCGGCGAAAGCTCGGTGCCGGATCTGGCACCAAGATCGACGCGTGCCCCCTCCGGCGGATAGATAATCTGCGGTGCCGGTTCGCGCGACGTGCTGCGCACCAGGCCGCCCGAGGTCATGGCAAACCGGCGCAAACCGATCGGCAGGTCCGTGATGGCGACGCGGATCGCACCCGGCGGCGGTGACGGATGGGCGCTGAGCGGCACGCCCGACCTCGAAAACGCCTCGAACAGCACGGGCGCCGCCGTACCGTAGCCGGTAATGCCGGGAACGGCGGCGTTATCGGGCCGTCCAATCCAGACACCGAGCACGTAGCGCCCGTCATAGCCGACCGACCAGGCGTCGCGGTAGCCGTAGCTGGTGCCGGTCTTGTAGGCGAGGCCGAGCCGTGGACTTCCGCCCGGCGGCAGAACGTCGGAGAGAATGTCGGTGACCGTCCAGACGGCGGTCGAGGACAGGAGCGGCAGGTCGGCGTCGCGTCTGGGTAGATCCCGGATGCCATCGCCGAGCCGCACCGGCCAGCCCTGATTGGCAAGCCCGGCATAGAGCTGGACAAGATCCTTCAGCGTCATGCCGACACCGCCCAGGCCGATCGCCAGCCCCGGCGCTTCGCCCGGCGGCAGGATCGGCCGCACGTCGGCGCGGCGGAAGCGCATCATCAGACGGCTCGGACCCACGGCATCGAGAAGCCGGACCGCCGGCACATTGAGCGACAGCTGCAGCGCCTGGCGAATGCTGACATCGCCCTGGTAGCTCATGTCGAAATTGTGCGGCCGGTAGCCGGAGAAATCGGACGGACGGTCCTCGATGATCGTCTCCTGCGCCACCATACCTTCCTCGAAAGCGAGCCCGTAGATGAACGGCTTCAGCGTCGAGCCGGGTGACCGGACCGTCCGCGTCATGTCGATCCAGCCGGACCGGCCGGCATCGAAATAGTCCGCCGATCCGACTTCGGCGATGATCTCGCCTGTCGAGGAATCCGCCATCAGCATGGCGAGCGACACCTTGGGCGGCAGCCGCTGGGTGGCGGCACTAGCGACCGCCTCCAGCCTCTCCTGTACCGAACGCTTGAGCGTCGTCCTGTGACTGCGACCCGCCGGATCCTTGCGCAGCGCCGCCTCCGCCAGATGCGCCGCAAGAGCCGGAAGCTGGCGTCTCTGCCCGGGGATGGCGACGAGCATTGCGCGCTCCGCCTCGCCTTCGCCGACAAGAGCCGCAACCGCATCGCGTCCCAGCACCCGTTGCCGGGATGCCTTGGCAGCCTCCGGAAAGCGATCCGGCCGCCGCGCTTCGGGCGATTGCGGCAGGGCGACCAGGAGAGCTGCCTCGGCCACCGACAGGCGGCGCGGCTCCTTGCCGAAATAGGCAAGGCTTGCCGACCGAACGCCTTCCAGGTTGCCGCCGTAAGGTGCGTGGGTGAGGTAGAGATCGAGGATCTCAGCCTTCGACAGCCGCCGCTCGATCTGCACCGCGCGCGCCATCTGCCGGAGCTTGGCCATCAACGACCGGCCATCGCGCGGCTCGATCAGCCGCGCCACCTGCATCGACAGCGTCGAGGCGCCGGAGACGATCCGGCCGTGGGTGATGAGCTGCCACGCGGCCCGACCCAGCGCGTAGGCGTCGATCCCGCCATGCTCGAAGAAGCGACGGTCCTCGTAGGCGATCAGCATGCGCACGAAGCCCGGATCGACGTCGCCGGCCTCAGTCTTCAGCCGCCAGAGCCCGTCGGGCGTCGCAAATGCCCGCAGCAACTGGCCATCGGCATCCAAAACCTCGCGCGAGGCGACCTCTGCGGCGGCAAGCGGCGGCGGATAGGCGCGGTCTGCGGCTTCGAGCCCGTGCACCAGCCCAAACCCGAGCCCGAGGCAGACAAGCACACCAACAGTCGTCCCGACCGCCCATCGCGTGGCGCGCCGCATCGCCGCTACTGAGCCTCCCGAACCTGCATGCGACCGGTGGCCGTGCGGGCGGAAAGCTGCGGGCGATACATATCTTCCACATAGGCCGCCGGATGATCATAGGTGCCCGGCGTCACCGCCCGAACCACATAGGCGAGCTTGATCTCGCGATTGTCTCCCTGGCTGCGATCGAAGGCGGCGACGAAGCGGTCGTTGCGGAACTCCGTATGCGCAGCTGTCACCGCGCCCACCCACTCGAAATTGGTCATCTGGGCGCTGTCGACGAGGCTTGGATTGTCAATCTCGAAGCCTGCCGGCAAGAGGTCCTGGATCAGCACGCGGGACGGCCAGTCGTTGGTTTCAGTGACCGTCAGCACCACGACATAGCGCTCGTTCTGCTGCACCTCGCTGACATTGGCGGCCTCGCCATCCATTGTGTAGTAGGCGCGCTCGATAGCGAAACCGTCGCCGCCTGCCGGCAGCGGCTGGCGCGGTGCAGCGATCGTCGTCACTACGGCCGAAACAGGGTCCGTGCTGCGGTTGGCGAGCGTCACGGGGCTGACCAGCAGGTCGTCGCCGCTGATCCGCTGTTCGTAGGCGCCAGTCTGCGGCTTGCCGTTGACATCGACCTTCAGCCCGTCATCGCCCTTCTGCAGGGCGCGCGCCGCAAGCAGCATCCAGGCCTGTTCCTGGGTGCTGGTATAACGCTTGCCGCGCGCCTGCTTGGCGACCGCGTCGGCAAGCGCCGGCACGACCGGCGGCACCGGACGGCTTTCCGCCGCCAGCGCCAGAACCGCCGCTCCATCGCGCAGGGACGAGCCATAATCCGACCGCGACAGGCTGACCGGCTTGGCGATCGACTGCTCGGTCATCTGCAGGGCCGAGGCGAACACGGTGCGCGAGCGCGGTGCATCGCCATAGAGCGAAAGCGCCGCCGCCAGATGCGCCTTCGACATCGGCGTCGGGAAATCGGCGAGCATCGTGTCGGCATAATACCGCAGATCGCTGATCGAGGCCTTGCGGTTGCGCGCCAGCACATAGAGCGCATAGGCCACGGGGCCGCCCTGGTCCTTGATGTTGACGTCGTAGGCAAGTGAATTCTGCAGGTTGTCGAGGGCCTGCGACAGGGCCTGGTCCGGCACCTCATAGCCCTGCTCGCGGGCACGGGTCAGGAAGTCGCTGACATAGGCATCCAGCCAGCGGTCGCCGCTGCCCGGTGACCAAAGACCGAAGCTGCCGGCCGAGGACTGGTAGGACAGAACGCGGTAGACGGCGTCCTGCACCCGCGTCTTCATCTCCGGATCGTCCGCCACGCCATTCTTGCGCGACAGTTCGGAGAGGTAGAGGAGCGGCAGTGCCCGGCTCGTGGTCTGCTCGGCGCATCCATACGGGTAACGGTCGAGCGCCATCAGCAGCGCGGGGATGTCAAAATCCGCCGAACGGGTGACACTGAGGGCGACGGAAGCGCCCGACAGCTGCGCGTCGGCAAGCAGGTTGTCATCCACCGTCAGGCTCTGGCCGGGGGCGAGCGCGATCACGCGGCGCTCGGTAACCGGCAGCACGGCTGGGCGCACCGGCAGGTCGAGCTGCTGCTCCATCGCCGCAAGCCCATTGCCTGACAGCGTCAGGGTGACGGATCCGTCGCCGGTCCGGATGCCCTTGAGCGGCAGGTGCAGCGTCTGCTTGCCCCCCGCCTCCAGGCGGATCATCCGGCCGCCGCTGCCGCCGTCGGCGCCGACGAAGGCGTTGTTCGCGACCGAAAGCGTGTAATCGCCGGCCGGCGCATCGGTGTTGGCGATGTCCAGGCGCAGGCTCGCTTCGTCCCCGGGCGCCATGAAGCGCGGCAGGCTTGCCGTCAGCACCACCGGATCGCGGATCACCACGTCCTTTGTGCCGTGGCCGACGCCGCCCTTCGTCCAGGCGACCGCCATCAACCGTGCGGTGCCGTTGAACTGCGGGATGTCGAACGACACCTGGGCCTTGCCCTCGCCATCGAGCTTGACGATACCGGAGAAGAAGGCGACCAGCTTTTCCTTCGGCGGGCTCCCCTGCAGGGCAACGCTTCCGCCGTCGCCGCCGGTGCGCAACCGCCCGGTCGCGCCGAGCGAACCATCGATCAACCGGCCGTAGATGTCACGGATTTCCAGACCAAGGCGGCGCTGGCCAAAATACCAGTCGTCCGGCGCCGGCGGCTCGTAGCGCGTCAGGTTGAGAATGCCGACATCGACGGCGGCCACCGTTACATAAGCCTCCGACTGCACGCCGGCGCCGGTGACGGCAATGTCAACGGTAAGCGGCTGGCGCGGCAACGTCTTGTCGGGCGCCGAAACCGTGACGGAAAGATCGCGGTCCTGCGGATCGACCTTCAGCCAGTTGATGCCGATCGCCCGCATCGGCATGCGCGTCTGTTGTGCCTGACCTGGACGATAGAGCGTCACGGTAACGTAGGCGCCGGCGCCGTAGGCTTCGGTCACGGGGATCTGCACCTCGCCGCCGCTTTCACCGATCGCGACGTTCTGCACGGCAATCAGGCTTTCGGCGCCGCTCGTCACCATTAGCTGCCCGCCATAGCGCGACGACACCTTGAGCCTGGCGGTCTCGCCGACCTTGTAGCTCGGCTTGTCAAGCGCCACTTCCAGCGCATCCGGCGTTTCGGTGGAGCTGGCGGTGACGAACCATCCGGCATCGAACTCGACGCTGCTCGCCGGCCCGTCCGCGTCCGGGCTTTCCACTTCCAGCCGGTAGCGGCCCCATTCGACGGGAACGGCGATCTTGCCGCCATCGGCGACCGTCACGTCGAGCCGGCCGTTGCCGACCTGCTTGGTACGATTGACCGCCTCATAGCGCCAGGACGTGCCCTCGCGGTACCACTGGTAGTCGCGCTCGATCTTCACCAGCTTCCAGACGAGACTGGCAGCAGCCTGACGCTGGCCGTCCTCGCCGATCATCATGACGTTGAAATTGCCGATGGAATTCTCGGCGAGATCGCCGGAGAATTCTGGCTTGATGCCGATCCGCGGCCCGTCGGCGCGCACCGGAAGCTTCAGCGTCCGCTCGACAGCGCGGCCGCCGCCTTCCTTGAGGCGCACGACGATCTCCGCGTCGGTCAACTGCGTCGTCGACGCAAGTTCGGCCACGCTGGCGTTGAAACTTGCCTTGCCGTCCTCGTCCAGCACGTCGAGCCCCTCGAGCGGCAGGCGTTCCGCCTCGCTTGCCTCCTCGTCGGCAAGGCCGAAGACATACCCCTTGTAAGCCTCGCGCTCGCGGGTGCGCTTCAGCACGATCTCGCCCTCAAGGCCGAGGCCCGCGGCCGGCGCGCCGTAGAGATAGCGACCGTCGACGGTCACGGCGACGTCTTCGCCGACGACAATCTCCTTCGCCGGGCTCGACAGATCGAACTCGATACGGTCGGGAACGAAGTCGTCGACCAGGAAGCGCTTCTCGGCGATTGCCGACCCCTTTGGATCGGTAAACACCTGCATCGTCCATGTGCCACGCAGCGCTGTTGCCAGCACCGGCAGGTCGACGGCATAGCCGCCGAGCGTTCCGTTGCCGGTCATCCGGCGATCCTCGACGCCGTCCGGGCGCAGGAAGACGAAGGTGAGCGGCAGGCTGTCGATCGAACGCGCCTCGCCGTCACGCGCCAGGAGTGCCGCATGCACGGTCTCGCCGGGGCGATAGATCCCCCGCTCTGTCCAGGCATAGACATCGATGGCGCCCGGCGCCGGACGGCCCGTTACGCCGCGATCGGACAGATCGAAGCCGGCCCGCGTCATGTCGAGGAACACGTAATCCTCGTCGGTCTTCTTCGCCGTCAGCACGGCGGGCACCATGCCCGCGGTGCCGCGGATCAGGCCGGCGGTGAAAGTGGCACGTCCATCGGCATCGGTCGTCGCAGTGCCCAGCACCTCGTTGTTGCGGGCCAGCAGCTGCAGGTCGACGCCGGCGACGGGTGCCGCACTCTCCAGCGAGCGGGCGAAGACGTTCAGCCCATCCGTGCCGGCATAGGTCGTGAGGCCGAGATCGGAGACGACGAACCACTGGGTCGCCTGGTTATCCCATTCGTTGGTCGTGCCGGTGCCGGCCGTCGCCGTCAGCACGTAGACGCCCGGCTTGCGCTTCGGCAGAACCTCGTCGACGGGGAAGCTGGTGGTGACGTCCTTGTTCACCTCCTGGCCGATCTCGATCGATCCCTGCCACACCAGTTCGCCGTTGTTCTCCTGGATCTGGTCGGCCGTATAGCCGTCCATCTGCGTCAGGAACTGCGAATTGGCGAGCAGCGGCGCGATATTGCGGTCGCCGATGCGGTAGAGCTTGAGGTTGGCGCTGGTGGTGTTGACCGAAACGAGGGGGATGCCGCGCCGGGCGGTCGATGGCAGCACGAAGCTGTCGCCGGTGAACCGTACGGTCGGCGAGCGATCCTTGACGTAGATGTCGAGATCAATGGCCGCCTCGAGGTTTTCTCCGACCGACGAGGGAAGCCCGCGGCGCAGCGTCAGCCTGTATCGTTCGCCATGCACCAGACCTTCGACGCAGATCTGCTTGTCCTTGGCTTCGAGCGCCTTGGGCGCGGCACCGTTCAGCGTGACAAAGGGCGTGTAGTCCGTGCCGGCCTTCACCAGGGCTTCGGAAAACTGCACGCAGACGCGCGGGCTTACGCTGTCGGCATCGACCGAGTGATCGGTGACGCGGAAACCGAAGCGTTCGCGCAGATCGTTGTAGCGCGCCTGGACGATGCTGGAGCGCGCAAGGTCGAGGCTATCCTTCAGCGCGGTGATGGCGCCGCGGTGGTTTTCCTGCGATTCCAGTCCTTCGCCCAGAAGAGCCAGTGCCTCGGCCCGGCGCTGGACGGTGCGCGACGTGTCGTGTGCATTGATTGCCGAAAGAACCGCCTTGGCGGCAAGATCCGCATCGCTCCGGACCGTCCCGGCTGCGCGCGACATCTCGATCCAGAGCGACGCATCGTCCGGTTCGATGGACAGGGCACCGGTGAGTGCAAGGATTGCTCCGGGAACGTCGCCACCGACGAGGTCCAGCTGCGCCAGCGCCTTCAGGCTTTCCAGCCCCTGGCCGGCCAGCTCGGCCGGCATCTCCAGGTCGTTATAGAGCGCATCCGCCTGCTGCTGCACTTCAGGTGTGATCATCGTCAGCGCCTTCGGCGCGCCGATGTCGGGATCGCTTGCGGGGGTGACGATCTTGCCGGCGACGGCACCAGGAAAGGCGTTCAGCGTGTTGTAGTCGGACTTGAGGAAGCACCACTTCGCCTTGACGTTGAAGGTGAAGGCGCGGCAGGACCTGTCGTCGATGCAGGCTTTCTCGCACTCGGCGAGCGGCACGTTCTTCACAGTTCGCAAGTCGAAACCGAGGTAATCGCTCTCTTCCACCGTCTCGATCTGGCGCTGGGTCTGCTGGGCCCCGGCCGGCTGGCCGGAAACGAGAGCAGCAACAAGAAGAGACAGTGCAAACCACGCGCGCTTAGACATCATGTCCCCCCGGAAAGCTGCGTCTGTGAGAGCCGAACACTCTGCACTTACCGGACGGTTGTCAATTGAAACGATTACGACATTGATAGGCCGCCACGCCGGCTGCACTGTCGCCATGGCAGGGCTTCCGATGCACGGTTCCATGAGGCACACGAGATGACGTCCAACACCATCAACCGCGACCTGGCGCCCATCCTGCGGATCGATTTCCCGCCGGCCGACAGGCTGGGTCGCGGCAAGATCGCGCTGCTCGAGCATATCCGCGAGACCGGATCGATTTCCGCCGCGGGCCGTGCCATGGACATGTCCTACCGGCGGGCCTGGCTGCTGGTCGACGCGCTGAACCGGATGTTCGATGAGCCGGCGGTCGAACCGCAGCGCGGCGGCAAGCAGGGCGGCGGCGCCCAGCTGACCGCTTTCGGCGAGCAACTCGTGGCGCGTTTCCGGGCGATGGAGGTACGGCTCGAAGACGCCCTTGCCGACGATCTGGCCTGGCTCAATGCCCGTCGAGCGCCACCGTCTTGACGATGGCAAAGACCGACATGCCGAGGACGAGCCCGAGGCGGCGGACGGAAACCTCGGTGATCCGCGCCTGCAGCAGATCGTCACCGCAGCGCACGCCAATATCGGCTGCGCCATCGCCGGTCGCAGCGATCGTCACGATACGGCCTTCGAGAATGTTGAGCGCGCTGATGCCCTGCGGCCGAACCGTCGCCAGCAGCACCTCGCGCGCCGGAACATGCAGCCGGAGCCTCACCCCGGGAACGAGATCGATGCGCGGCAACAGCAGCGTGTCACGCGAAAGCCGGATGGTCGAAAGCCCGGCCTCTACATCGACGGACTGGACAATCCCCGACAGAACGCTGCCGGCCTCCCGCCCGGTGCTCGACGATCCGCTGCCGAGCATGTCGGAGGCGCTTCCCGCACCCTCGACGCGGCCGTCGGCAAGCACAACGACACGGTCCGCCAGGCGCGCGACTTCAGGCACCGAGTGACTCACATAGAGGATCGGCAGGACGAGCTCGTCGCGCAACCGCTCCAGATAGGGGAGGATTTCCGCCTTTCGCGCATCGTCGAGTGCCGAGAGCGGCTCGTCCATCAGCAACAGGCGCGGCGAGGAGAGAAGCGCCCGGCCAATCGCCACCCGCTGCCTTTCACCGCCCGAGAGCGTAGCCGGCCGCCGCTCGAGAAGACCTGAAATCCCCAGCATCTCGAAGATCCGCGAAGGCTCCTGCGAGCGTTGCGCCTTCGGTGCCAGCCAGCGACCGTAGAGAAGGTTCTGCCGGACCGTGAGGTGCGGGAACAGCCGTGGCTCCTGGAACACGTAGCCGAAGCGCCGCTGGTGGCTGGGTGTGTGGATCTGCGCCGCGGTATCCAGCAGTACGTCGCCATCCAGGGTGATACGGCCCTCGGTCGGTCGCACCAGCCCGCCGACAATCCGCAGCACGCTGGTCTTGCCCGAGCCGGAGCGTCCGAACAGCGCGGTCACACCGCGCTCCGAGGTGAAGGAAACGTCGAGCTGGAAGTCGCCCTGATGGTGCCGGATGTCGACGGTCAGCGTCATGCGGGCTGGATCCTTCGCCCGATGATGCGCGCCATCGCTTCCGAGGCCAGCAGCGCCGCCATCGAGATGGCGATCGCGACAATGGTCAGGCGCAAGGCGCCGGCATCGCCGCCCGGCACCTGGGTAAAGGTGTAGATGGCGGCGGACAGGGTCTGCGTCTCGCCAGGGATGTTGGAGACGAAGGTGATCGTGGCGCCGAATTCGCCCATCGCCTTGGCAAATGACAGGATCATGCCGGCCACCAAGCCTGGCAGCATCAGCGGCAGGGTGATCGTCGCGAACACCATGATCGGCGAGGCACCGAGCGTTCCGGCCGCCTCCTCGAGCCCGGCGTCGATCGCCTCGATGGACAGCCGGATCGACCGCACCAGCAGCGGAAAGCCCATGACCGCGCAGGCGAGCGCGGCACCGGTCCAGCGGAACGACAGGACGATGCCGAAATGGTCGGCGAGAAACGCACCGATCGGCCCACGCCGGCCGAACAGGATGAGCAGGACATAGCCGGTCACCACCGGCGGCAGGATCAGCGGCAGATGCACGAGGCCGTTGAGGATCGATTTGCCCCAGAAGCGGCCACGCGCCAGGGCATAGGCGATGACGACACCGAACGGCAGGCTGCACAGCATGGCGACGACGGAGACCAGGAGGCTCAGCCGGATCGCGTCCCATTCCTCAGCGCTGAGAGACAGCCAGCCCATTCCACCTCGTTACGCGCATTGTACGGCCGACTGCCGCAAGATGCGCCAGTTGTGCGGCAAACCTACTTCAGAACCGTAAAGCCCTGCTTGGTGAAGAACGGCGTTGCCCGATGGGACTTCAGGAAATCCAGGTAGGCTTGGGCCGAGGCACTCTTGGAGTCCGCCAGCACGGCAGCCGGATAGATGATCGGCGGATGCGCCTCCTGCGGGAAGGTACCGACGACGGCGACCCCTGCTTCGGCGACCGCATCGGTCTGGTAGACGATCCCGTAGGGCGCCTCGCCACGCGATACCAGCGCCAGTGCCGAGCGAACGTTTTCCGCCCCTGCCACCTTGTTCTCCACGCTCTCCCAGACGCCGAGCGTCTGCAGCGCCGCCTTGCCGTATTTGCCGGCCGGCACGCTGTCGACCGCGCCCATGGCAAGCCGGCCGCCGGCGAGCAGGCCGGCAAGGTCGAAGCCGGGTCTGATGTCGACCGGCTTTGCGCCATCCTCGGGCGCGACGAGAACCAGCCGGTTGCCGAGCAAGTTGCTGCGGGTCTCGGTGCGGATGAGGTTCTTGCCCGCCAGAAAATCCATCCAGTCGAGATCGGCGGAGATGAAGATATCGGCCGGGGCGCCCGCCTCGATCTGCTTGGCGAGCGCCGAGCTTGCCGCATAGGAGACGGTGACGGGCGTGCCTGTCTCGGCGCGATAGGCTGCATTGGCGGCATCAAGCGCCGTCTTCATGCTGGCCGCGGCAAACACCGTCACCTTACCGGCGTCCTGCGCCGCCGCGGGCAGCGAAGCGATGAACCCTGCAGCAAGCAGCGCGGCCACAGTTTGCTGGAAGCGGCGGCGGGTCTGGGACATGGAAGCTCCACGGTTCGAGCGCGATATATGGTTGAATATATCGACATCGTGGCTTTTGACTAGCGTTGTATTCCGGGAAATATAGCCGTGCCGAAAGGCACCTTCGTTACGCTGCTTCGCCCGAGGCGGACTTGACGCAGAAGCCGGGACATCCACCTATTCCGGCATGGGTCGGGCGCGGATTGCGCCGGACCCTGCCCGAGCGCAAGGAGGCGACGATGACGGATGATCCTTCCGAACCCGAAAATACCAAGCTGACCACCACCAAGCGCAAATGGGCCGCCGAAGGCCGCTTCCTCACCGGCCGCATCTCGCGCCCCGAGACCGATCGCCTGCCGCCCGGCCAGCATCTCGTCAAGAACTGGCCGGTGCTCGATCTTGGGCAGCAGCCGCAGATTTCCGAAATGCAGTGGCGGCTGGATGTGCGTGGCGAGGTCGACGACGCGGTGACGCTGAACTGGCAGCAGTTCCTCGCTTTGCCGCAGGCAAAGACCATGTCCGACATCCACTGCGTGACGACCTGGTCGCGCTACGACAACACCTGGCAGGGTGTGATGGTTCGCGACCTGCTTGATCTGGTGCACCCGAGACCAGAGGCGGATGCGGTCATGCTGACCAGTTTCGACGGCTATACCACCAACCTGCTGCTGTCGGATTTCGCCGCCGAAGACGCGATCCTTGCCACGCACTGGGAGGGGCAGCCGATCACCCGCGAGCATGGCGGGCCGATGCGCCTCGTGCTGCCGCATCTGTACCTGTGGAAGAGCGCCAAATGGCTGACGCGCATCGAGTTTACCCGCCAGGACCGGCCGGGCTTCTGGGAGAAGAACGGCTATCACATGCGCGGCGATCCTTGGTCAGAGCAGCGCTATTCGGAAGACTGACTTTGCGCTATGCGGTGGTGTGCGTCTGCGCGATCCGGATCGCCCGGTGATCGAGCGTGCCAGGCAGGCGTTCGGGATCCATGCGCGGCCCGACGAGCGACAACTGGCCGCGTGACAGGAAGAATCCGATCGCCAGGCTCGCGAGGAACGGCACGAGATTGTGCGCCGGACAAAGACCCGGGCCGGCACTGAACGGCACCAGCCCCTGCAGCGGCAGGCTGTCGCCGGACAGCCAGATGTCGGTGTTCATCCGGTCGGCATCGGCGAAGCGCGCCGGATCCCGGTGGAAGAACGGCGTGAAGATCAGGATGCCGGTGCCCTTGGCCAGCCGCGTTCCGCCCCAGGTAACATCCGTTGTCGCCTCGCGCAGGATGGCGGGCGTTGTCGGCCAGAGGCGCAACGATTCGAGAAAGCAGCGGCGGGTGAACGGCCGGTCCCCGTGACCAGCAGCGGCCTCGGCGCGGGCTTGCGAAGCGATATGCGGATGCAGAGCCAGCAACGCCAGCGTGCGGAAGGTTGCCATGCCTGCCGGGTCGAAGGCGAACAGCCACTGGGTGATCTGGCTTGCCGGCTCGATCGCTTCGTCGCGCGGCATGCGAGCGGCGAGCGATCCGGGATCCGCATTCGCCTGGTACGTGCCGATCCGCCGCAGGAGCTCTTCCCGCAAAGCCCTGTTCTGGCGCAGGAAATAGGCCCAGTTCGCCCGGCCGCGCACACGGTCGAGGAGCGCCGTGAACGCCTCGTCGTCTCGCGCCGCGTCGCCCAGCACCAACCGCCGGACGATGCGGAACCAGGCCGTCGAGAAATCCTCCCAGCCCCACTCGTTGCCCGGCAGATGCCCTGCCACCGCGCCGAACTCCGCCTCGATCAGCGCCGTGCACCGTGCCGCCAACGGATGCACGCGCTCGGCCGTCGCCAGCGCCGCCTCGTGCAGCGGCCGCAACTGCGCCCGCCGCGGCGCGTCGGAAATCAGCACATTGCCCGGCTCCAGATGGTTCAGCGCCGCCCGTTTCTCGCGCGTCGCGGTCGCGAAAGGATCCGGCGAGCGCTGCAGCACGTGGTCGACATCCGCCGGATCCAGCAGCACCAGATGCGGCCGCACCGGAAGATTGAGCAGGACCGCGCGTCCGCCATGTGCATAGCGCAACCGCTGCAGCGTCGCGATCGCACGGCTGTCGAGACTGAAGCGGGCGGCGCTGTGTTCCCCCGACGGCCGGCGGATTATCACCCCTTTGGCGAAGGTCGGCCCGATGACGCGGCTCAGAACCTGCAGGGTCTCGGCGAGGCTGGCTTTGAAAAAATCTTGCGGCATGCGGCTTCCCTTCGAGACGGACCCGGCATCCGCCAAAGCTGCGCGAACAATGGAATGAGCCTGATGTTCCGGAAGCCCGTCCACCACCGCCAGCCCAAACGAAAGCAGCCGGCGCTGGGGGGCGCCGGCTGCTTCAATGATGTTGGCAAAGGGGATCAGGCTTCCGGAAAGATCGGATCCTTGACGAAGTTGCCGCCCTGATAGACCGCTAGCGGTGCGGTGGAATCCGGCCGGCCGAGCGCCGCATCGAGCTCGGCGCGATAGCTTTCAGCGTTGTCCTGCGGCTTCCAGCCCAGATAAGCCGCGTGCGAATTGTCCCACCACCGGCTGTCGTTGTTGGAAATGCCCCAGACGATCGGGCAGCCGAGCATCGGCGCGCGGAACACCGCCTCGATCAGCAGCTTGAAGTCGTTGTAGGACATCCACGTCGACAGCATGCGGTGATTGCTCGGCTTTTCCATGCAGCTGCCGATGCGCACCAGCGCCGTCTCCTGGCCGAACTTCTCGAAATACATCCGGGCGATCGCCTCGCCGAAACACTTGGAGACGCCGTAAAGGCCGTCCGGACGCATCGGCGCGGTGGTGTCGATGTGCTGGTCCTGGCGATAGAAGCCGACCGTGTGGTTGGAGCTGGCAAACAGTATGCGCGGATGGCCGTTCGCCCGCGCCGCCTCGTAGAGGTTGTACATTCCCAGCAGGTTGGCGTTGAGGATCTTGGAGAACTTGTCCTCCACCGAAATGCCGCCCAGGTGCAGGATGGCGTCGCAGCCCGAAACCAGCCGATGGACGGCCTCCGCGTCGCCGAGGTCGCACTGGACGAGCTCCTCATGCGGCGCAGCCGTACCGAGGTCGCTGATGTCGGAAAGGCGCAACGTCTCGGCCAGCGGCGCCAGGCGGGCGCGCATGGCCCGACCAAGTGCCCCGGCAGCACCGGTGATCAGCAGTCTTTTCACGGAAATTCCTCCTCGGATGGCGGTGTGGGAGCGCCAACTTGTCTCCCAGACAAGATGATTTATCATACATGTTGGCAGACGAGCGTCAACACGCTAGAGCTAGTACGATTGAGACACCTTGTTCTTCCGGCAGGGTCCGAACACGAAGGAAACGACATGAGCGTCGCCACCCGGGGCAGGCCTCACCAGGGCTCAGGTACGCTGGCATCGCGCCTGAGCGAGGCCTTGCGCCAGTCGATCGCCGGCGGGCAGTACCCGCCCGGCAGCAAGTTGCCGAGCGAGGCACAGCTGGGAGAGGCGCACGGCGTGAGCCGGACCGTTGTTCGGGAAGCAATTGCGGCGCTGCGCTCCGACCGTCTGGTGGAGGCCCGGCAGGGCGCCGGCGTCTTCGTGCTGGATCTGCCGTCAGGCACGGCCGGAGCCGGCCTGTCGATCGAGAACGTCGATCATGCCCGGGTTTCCTCGGTTATCGAGTTCCTCGAGCTCCGCACCGCTGTCGAGGTGGAGGCGGCCGGTCTTGCGGCTCTGCGGCGTTCACCGGCTCAGGAAGAGGTGATCATCGACTGTCACTACGCGGTCCAGGCGTGTCTGGAGGCCGGCCGGCCGAGCAGCGATGCTGATTTCTCGCTGCACCTGGCGATCGCCGAAGCCACTAACAATCCGCGCTTCCGGGACTTCCTGTCGATGATCGGCAAGAGCGTCATTCCGCGCGCCGCCCTGCGCAACGAGGAAAGCGAGGAAGACCAGGCGGCCTATATCCGCCTGCTGACGGAGGAGCACGATGCCATCGTCAGCGCCATCTCGACCGGCGACGAGGACACGGCGCGGGAAGCCATGCGCCGGCACCTGCGCGGCAGCCAGTCGCGCTACCGGGCACTGCTGCGCGGCCAGCGGCAATTTGTAAGATAACTAATTGACACTTGTATGGTGAATATATACGACAACCAACGGAGGCTACAACCAGAGAGGAAATCCAAGAATGACGCCACAAGAGATTAAGGCGGCGCTCGGCGCTGGCCTTCTGTCCTTCCCGGTGACGCATTTCGATGCGGAAGGACAGTTTCAGCCGGAGAGCTACCGCCGCCATGTCGAGTGGCTTTCGGGATTTGACGCACCGGTCCTCTTCGCCGCCGGTGGTACCGGCGAATTCTTCTCTCTCTCGCCCGACGAGATCCCCGGGATCATCGCTGCTGCCAAGGAAGCGGCTGGCGATACGGCGATTGTTTCGGGCTGCGGCTTCGGCAGCCATGTCGGTGTCGAGCTGGCGAAATCGGTCGAGAAGGCCGGCGCCGACGGCATCCTGCTCCTGCCCCACTACCTGATCGACGCGCCGCAGGAAGGCCTTTACAACCACGTCAAGAAGATCTGCCAGTCCGTCGGCATCGGCGTCATGGTCTACAACCGCGACAACTCCATCCTGTCCGTCGATACGTTGAAGCGCTTGTGTGACGAGTGCCCCAACCTCGTCGGCTTCAAGGATGGCACGGGCGATATCGGCCTCGTTCGCCAGGTTACCGCCACCATGGGCGACCGGCTGACCTATCTTGGCGGCATGCCGACAGCCGAACTTTTTGCCGAAGCCTATCTGGGCGCCGGCTTCACCACCTATTCATCCGCCGTCTTCAACTTCGTGCCGGGTCTCGCGGTCGAGTTCTACAAGGCGCTGCGCGCCGGCGAGCGCGAGCACTGCGAGAAGATCCTGCGCGACTTCTTCTATCCGTTCATGGCCATCCGCAACCGCCGCAAGGGCTATGCCGTCGCCGCCATCAAGGCCGGCGTGCGCCTGCAGGGCTTCGACGCCGGCAAGGTGCGTGCGCCGCTCGACGACCTGACACGAGAAGAGGAAGGCATGCTGCTCGATCTCATCGGTCCCTGGAAGCGGAGCTGATGGTGTGCCGATGAAGATCGCCGCGGTCCGCACCCATCTTCTTGAGCACAAACTCGACGTTGCCTTCGAAAGCGCTTCCATGCGCTTCGATCGCCGCGCCCACGTGCTGGTCGAGATCGAGTGCGACGACGGCACGATCGGCTGGGGCGAGTGCCTTGGTCCGGCGCGCCCGAATGCCGCGGTGGTGGCGGCCTATGCCGGCTGGCTGGTCGGCGAGGATCCGCTGCAGAACGAGAAGATCTGGGCAAGGCTCTACAATGCACTGCGCGACCAGGGGCAGCGCGGCCTGACGATCACCGCTCTGTCGGGCATCGACATGGCGCTCTGGGACATCAAGGGCAAGCGCTTCGGCGTGCCGGTCTCGGTGCTGCTCGGTGGACGTTTTCGCGAGAGCGTCCGGGCCTATGCCACCGGCAGCTTCAAGCGGGATGGCGTCGACCGGGTGGAAGACAATGCGACCGACGTCGCGCGCTACTGGACCGAAGGTTTCCACGCCACCAAGATCAAGATCGGCTTCGGCGTCGAGGAGGATCTGCGGGTCGTACGCGCCGCCCGTGAGGCGGTTGGTCCCGACATGCGCATCATGGTCGATGCCAATCACGGCTATGATGCCGTCGAGGCGATCCGTTTCGGTCAGGCGGCCGCCGAACTCGATATCGACTGGTTCGAGGAACCGGTCGTGCCGGAACAACTCGCCGCCTATCGCGAAGTGCGCGCCCGCCAGCCGATCCCTGTCGCCGGCGGAGAAACCTGGCATACCCGCTGGGGCATGCGCGAGCCGGTCGAAACGCGCTGCGTCGACATCCTGCAGCCCGATCTCGCCGGCGTCGGCGGCTTCACCGAAGCAAAGCGCGTCGCCGATCTGGCAGCGCTGCATGGCATCCGCGTCGTTCCGCATGTGTGGGGGACGGCAGTGCATATCGCTGCCGCACTGCAGTTCATGGCGGCCATGGTGCCGAGCCCGGTCCGGGTCAACCCGATCGAGCCGATCCTCGAGTTCGACCGGACCCACAATCCTTTCCGGCAGGCGATCGTCAAGACGCCGATCGATCACGTCGACGGCGTGGTGGCGATCCCGGACGGCGCCGGCCTCGGTATCGAGATCGACCGCGCCGCACTCGCCGAATATCGCATGGGAGATGCATGATGCTGGTTCGCACCCTGTCCGGAGAGAAGCCCCTGATCACGCTGCCGGAGGGGAGCGTCGACACCCAGATGCACATGTACCTGCCGGGCTTTCCGTCGCTTCCCGGCGGCCCGGGCCTGCCGGCCGGCGACCTGCCGACGCCGCAGCAGTACCGCCAGTTCATGCAGTGGCTGGGCATCGACCGCGTCATCATCACCCAGGGCAATGCCCAGCAGCGTGACAACGGCAACCTGGTCGCCTGCCTCAACGAGATGGGCGATGTCGCCCGCGGCGTCGCTGCCGTCGGCGCGGATGTCTCGGATGCCGAACTCGACGCACTTGGAGAAGCCGGCGTCGTCGGGCTGCGGATCATGGACCTGCCGGGCGGCGCGACCGACCTGTCGGCGCTGGAGACACTCGACGCCAAGGCTGCGGCCCGCGGCTGGATGCTCGCCGTGCAGTTCGACGGCAGCAAGATCCTCGACCACGAGGCGCGACTTGCGGCTCTGAAATCCCGCTGGGTGTTCGACCACCACGGCAAGTTCTTCAGCGGCGTGACGCCGGACAGCCCTCAGATCGCTGCCACCCGGCGGCTGATCGACGGCGGCCGGTGCTGGTTCAAGTTCGCCGGCGTCTACGAATCATCGAAGAGCGGCGGTCCCGGTTACGAGGATGTCGCAGCAGTGGCCCGCATGCTTGCCGCCCATGCGCCGGAGCGCATCGTCTGGGGCACGAACTGGCCGCACAACCTGGCGCGCGAGCAGAACGACTACCCGGACGACCGGGCGCTCACCGACACCGTCCTTGGCTGGATCGCCGATGATGACGGCCGCCGCAAGGCGCTGGTCGACAATCCCGAGACCCTGTTCGGCCTGCCGAAATGGCGGGCAGGAGACGCATGACCGTACGCCAGGGCGGGAGACCCTGGCACAACGAAAGTGGAGGACGAACATGAAACTGACGAAACTTCTCGGGCTGGCCCTTGGCCTTGCCATGAGCACGACACTGGCCCAGGCCCAGGAAATCAACCTGCGCTCGGCCGACATCCATCCGGACGGCTATCCGACCGTCGAGGCGGTCAAGTACATGGGCCAGCTGCTGTCGGAGCGATCCAACGGCCGCATTAATGTCCAGGTGATGAACAATTCGGTGCTCGGCAGCGAAAAGGACACCATCGAGCAGACCCGGTTCGGCGTTATCGACCTTAACCGCGTCAACGCCGCACCCTTCAACAACCTGGTGAAGGAAACCGTCGTTCTCGGCATGCCCTTCCTGTTCCGCTCGACCGACCATATGCACAAGACGGTCGACGGCCCGATCGGCGACGAGATCCTTGCCGCATTCGAACCGCACGGCCTGATCGGCCTCGCCTACTACGATTCCGGCGCCCGCTCCTTCTACACCACCAAGAAGCCGATCGAGAAGCTGGCCGACCTCAAGGGCATGAAGATCCGCGTCCAGCAGTCGGACCTTTGGATCGCCATGATGCAGGCCTTCGGCGCCAACCCGACGCCGATGCCGATGGGCGAAGTCTATTCGTCGCTCGAGACCGGTGTCGTCGACGGGGCGGAGAATAACTGGCCGTCCTACGAGTCCGCGCGCCACTACGAAGTGGCCAAGAACTACACGCTGACGGAACACTCGCTGAACCCGGAAATCCTGGTGATGTCGAAGATGAGCTGGGACAAGCTGACCCCGGACGACCAGAAGCTCGTTCGCCAGGCAGCCAAGGATTCGGTCGCCAAGATGCGCGAACTGTGGACTGCGCGTGAAAAGGCCTCCGAGGAAAAGGTTCGGGCGGGTGGCGTCAACGTCATCAAGGTCGACAAGGCGGAATTCTCGGCCGCGATGAAGCCGGTCTACGACAAGTTCGTCACCGACGCCAAGCTGAAGGACCTCCTCGAGCGCATCCAGGCCGTCCAGTAACATCACTGCCGAAAGGGCCGGTTCGCGAAAGCGGAACGGCCCTTTCTCTGTACATGCGCATGTTTCAAAAAGCGCAGGAGGACTAGGGGAAATGAGAAACTTCATGCGGACGATAAGGCCGGCACTCGCCGTGCTGAGCCGCCTAATGCTCTACATCGCCGGTATCGGCATTGTTGCCATGACCTTGATCGTCGGCTGGCAGGTCTTTGGCCGCTATGTGCTGAATGACTCGCCGAGCTGGTCAGAGCCACTATCGCTCTATCTGATGTCCTGGTTCATCATGCTCGGCGCCGCTGTCGGCGTTCGCGAAAGCGTCCATCTCGGGCTCGATATCGTCCGCTACGTAATGCCGCCGGCGATCCAGAAGGGCATGGACCTCATCAGCCTCGGCCTCATCATCCTCTTCGGCATTGGCATGGCCTACTACTCGACGCTGCTCGCCATGGGCACCTGGACCGCCAGCATTCCGGTTCTCGGCTGGCCGGGCGGCACCGACTTTTTCCCGATGATCTTCGGCGGCGTGATGATCGCGGTCTTTGCTGCCGAACGGTTCGCAGATGTCGCGATCGGCGAGGAAATCGCCGCCGACGTCCTCGTGCAGGAGGCTGCGTAATGGCCTACACAATTCTCTTCGCCTCGTTCACCCTCCTGATGCTGATCGGCATGCCGATCGCCTTCTGCCTGGGCATCGCATCGTTTGCGACGGTCCTCTACATCGGCCTGCCGCCGATCGTCGTCTTCCAGCAGCTGAATTCCGGCATGAACGTGTTTGCCATGATGGCGATCCCGTTCTTCATCTTCGCCGGCGACCTGATGGTGCGCGGCGGCATCGCCCACCGCCTGATCCGCTTTGCGGCCGGACTTGTCGGCCATCTGCGGGGCGGCCTCGGTCAGGTCAACGTCGTTGCTTCCACGCTGTTCGGCGGTATTTCCGGATCGGCCGTTGCCGATGCGTCCGCGGTTGGCGGATTGATGATCCCGCAGATGGCTGCCCGCGGCTACGACCGGGATTATGCAGTGAACGTCACGGCCAACGCCGCGATCATCGCGCTGATGATCCCGCCGTCGCACAACATGATCCTCTACTCGATCGCTGCCGGCGGCAACGTCTCGGTTGCCGACCTCTTCACCGCCGGCATCATCCCCGGCCTGCTGCTGGCCGGCGCCCTGATGTTCACCGCTTGGTGGGTTGCGGTGAAGCGCGGCTATCCGGCCGACGTGTTCCCAGGCTTTGCCCGCGTCGGTTATTACTTTCTGGCCTCGATGCCGGGCATCCTGCTGATCGCCATCATCTTCGGCGGCGTCCGTTCGGGCGTATTCACGGCAACCGAAAGCTCCTGCATTGCCGTCATCTATGCTCTTCTCGTCGCCATGCTGGTGTATCGAGAACTGAACTGGGACGGCTTTGTCGAGGCGGTGATGGGCGCCGTGCGCACCACGGCGATGGTTCTGCTGGTCATCGGCACCGCAGCCTCGTTCGGCTGGCTGATGGCCTTCCTCCAGGTTCAGACGCTGATCATTGCCGCCATCTCGGCGATCTCGGACAATCCGATCATCGTTCTCCTGATGATCAACGTCATCCTGCTGGTGCTTGGCACCTTCATGGACATGGCGCCGATGGTCATCATCTCGACGCCCATCCTGCTTCCCGTCGTGAAAGCCTTCGGCATCGACCCGGTACACTTCGGAGTCATCATGATCCTTAATGCCGGCATCGGGTTGAACACGCCGCCGGTTGGGACGGTGCTGTTCGTCAGTTGCGCGGTGGGCGGGATCACCATCCGCGAGGCGATGCGAACGATCTGGCCGTTCTTCGGTGCCAGCGTCGCCGTGTTGCTGCTCGTCACCTACATCCCGGCGCTGTCGCTGTGGCTGCCGAGCCTGTTCCGCTAATCCAGCGGGTCATCTCGACAAATCGAAGGGCCGGCGGATCACTCCGCCGGCCCTTCGCTTTCCCGGCATCTCAGCTGCGGTTACCAGCTCTTGCTCAGCTTGAACAACACGGTGCGCGCATCGCCATAGCCGCAGGTGGTGGCGCCGCCGCATCCCTTGACGTACTCCTTGTCGAACACGTTGGCGACGTTGATCGAGCCCTCCCAACCATCCTTCTTGTAGCGGATCGCCGCATCGAACACGGTGGCGTCCGGCACCTTCAGCGTATTGTCGCGGTTGGCCCAGCTTTCGCCCTGGTAGCGGACGCCGGCACCGATGCTCAAGCCTTCGAGAGCCGGCACCGGGACGCTGTAATCGAGCCAAAGGGCGGCCTGGACGTCCGGCACGATGTAGGGGCTCTTGCCGACATAGGCCGGCACGATGTCTTCCTTCACCTCGAGGTCCGTATAGGTGAAGCTGCCCAGCAGCTTCCAGTCGTCGTTCAGGTTGACCTTGGCTTCCAGTTCGACGCCGCGCGATTCCACCTCGCCGATCTGGCTGGAGAGGAACGTACCCGGATCGGTGACCACGACGTTCTTCTTGGTGAGGTGGAAGAGCGAGGCGGTGAACAGGCCGTCCACGAAGGTCGGCTCGTATTTGAGGCCGGCCTCGTATTGCACGCCCTCTTCCGGCTTGTTGTCGGGCGTCGCGGAGACGGCGATGACCGGGTTGAAGAAGCTCGCGACGCTGACATAAGGCGTTAGGCCGTTGTCGAATTCGTAGGCGAGGCCGGCGCGACCCGTCCAGGCGCTCTTCGAATAGTCATAGGTAAAGTCCTGCGTCGGCGACCAGAAGGTCGGGCCGTTGCGGGTGGACGTCTCCACATGGTCATAACGGCCGTTGAGGGTCACCAGCCAGCCGTCGCCAAAGCGGATCTGGTCCTGCGCGTAAAGCCCGATCTGCTTTTGGGTGATCGTCTGGTTGCTGTAGGAGTTGTTGGCCGACTGCGCAGCACCATAGATGGGGTTCGAGGCGCTGATCGGCGTTGCCGACGTCGAGGCCTGGTAGTTGGAAAGCTCGTAGTACTTGTAATCGAGGCCGAACAGCAGGCTGTGCTGCAGCGGTCCGGTGTCGACCTCGCCTTCCAGGCGATTGTCGATGAGGAAGGTGTTGACCTTCGACGTCTGGTCGAAGCCGAGCCGGTTGAGCTGGAAATCCGACGTGGCGGGCGACGATACCGAACCGAGCGTCGGGCTGTACCAGCCATAGAGGTAGGGGGCGTTCTCGTACTTGTAGAGATGCGCGTAGCGGGCGTTCTGCGAGACTTTCCAGCCGCTGTCGAATTCGTGTTCGACCTCGTAGCCGACCATCTCCTGATTGGAGACGCCGGTGTCGATCCCCGGCTCGCCATAGAAGGCATCGCGAGAAATCCTGCCGAAGCCGGGAGCATCTACCACCGTTCCCACATAGGGAAAGAAGCCGCCGCCGCCATGCAACTGGTCCAGGCCCGAGAACGATCCCCAGAGCGTCACCTTCGTTGCCTCGTCCGGCGCGATCGTCAGCTGCGGCATGATGAAGCCGCGGAAATCGTTCGAGAAGTCCGAGTAGTTGTCGCCGCCGGCGATCTTGCCGGTCAGCCGGTAGGTCATCGTCTCGCTGGATCCGACGGCGTCGGACAGGTCGAAGCCGAAGAAGGCGTTGCCGTTCGTATTGATGCCGGTTTCGGTGTAGGTCAGCGGCTCGTCGGTCGGTCGCTTGCGCACCAGGTTGACGATGCCGCCGGCATTTGCGCCGCCATAGAGAACCGAAGCCGGTCCCTTCAGGACCTCAACACGCTCCAGCATGAACGGGTCGAGCTGGAAGCCGCCAAAGCCGTAGCCGTAGAGGTTCAACCCGTCGTAGAAGACGCCGGTCTGGGTGGCGTCGAAGCCGCGAATGTAGACCCAGTCGGTGTCGGCATCGGTGCCGAACGGTTCGGCCGAGACCCCGGCGGTGTAGCGCAGGGCCTCGTCGATCTTGTTTGTCACGCCGCGGTCGTCGAGTTCTTCGCGGCCGACAACCGAGACCGATTGCGGGATGTCCTTCAAATCGGCGCCGGTCTTGGCACCGGCCGTCGTCTGGCGGGGAACGTAGCCCTGAACCGGGCCCGTGCCGCCGGCCTGGCCTTGCTGTCCCTGGATGAGGACCGGATCCAGCTGGATAGCATCCTGCGCCAGTGCGGGAGAGCCAGCCACCAGGGCCGCCACGGCAATACCGGCTGCCATTCCCGACTTTCGCGCGCCCATCGTCTTCGTCTGCATGTTGATCTGCCCCTGATGCGCCGACGCTACCCTCGCGGCTTCATAAGATGAGTGATTAGCTCATATTATCCGGCAGCGCTTGTCGAATGCCGACGACTTTTGCACCATCTTGGGCAATGACCGAGGCGGCGCCCTGTTGGAAGAACTTGCGGATCAGGTGTGGACTTTTCGCCACCGTGCCGGGGTCGTGCCGACATACTGCCGGAAAACCCGGGTGAAATGCGCCTGGTCGGCAAACCCGGTGTCGGCGGCCACCAGATGCAGCGGCTGGTCGCTGTCGAGGAGGAAGGCTTTTGCCCGCCGCAGCCGCTCTTTCATCTGCCACTGATGCGGAGCGATGCCCGTCGATGCCTTGAACGAGTGGCTGAACTGCGAGGCCGAGAGCCCGGTCAGCCGCGCCAGTTCGTCCAGTCGCACGGTCCGCTGGCAATGTGCCTCGAGAAAATCGGTGGCACGCCGCAGCTGCCAGGAGGCGAGTGCCGTGCGCTTTCGCTGTTCCGGCTTTTGCAGACCAAGCACACTGACGATGAGCGACAGCGCCAGGCCGTCCCCGTAGAGATCGTGCAGCGGCGTTGGATTGGTGCACTCGGCCGCGATGAGGCGGGCAAGCGCCATGGCTCGCTCGTCGAAGAACAGCAGTTTCGGATCCTCCAGCCGACGCGGATCGAGATCATCCAGCAGTCGCTGGCAGATGACGTCGGCGTCGAAGTGGATGTCGAGATGGCTGACCGACTGGATGCCGTTGATGTCGACCCACAGGTCCATGCCGGCGGGCACGAAGGAGATCGGGCTGAAATCGGCGCTCTGCACCTGGCCCTTTTCCTGTGCCTTTCGCTTGACGACCTGCCGCCCGACGCCCTGCATGCCGAGGAGGATGAACAGCCTCGGATCCGACGCCGTATAGTGTCCGCCGGCATAGGCCGCGCATTCGACGTTCCAGACGTCGGCGACCATGCCGTTCCAGTAACGGCGGCTAAAGCCGTTGCCCACCGAGAAGCCCTCGATGGTGTTGCGCATGCGCGGTTGGAAGTTCATGGCCGGCGGACCAAAAGTTGACGCTCTTGGTCCAGTATCAGGAACGTCATGCCGATGCAATTTGCTCGGAACGACGATCCAGCCGCGTTACGCGAGGTCCTTGAACAGCACACTCTGGTCTGTCAGGTAGCGGGCGAAGATCGGCAGGCTAGCCCCTCCGATGGCGCGCGCCTGGGCGCCGACGGCGCCCTCGATGATGTCGGGGATGAGGACGCCCTGCAGGTCGAGCTTGGAAACGGCGGCGATCGTCGCCTCGACGATCCGCTTGCGCACCCAGGCCGGAAACCCGCCATCGATCACCGCGGCGCCAAAATCAATGACAGAAGCCGCCGCCACCACCGCCTGCGCCAGTGCCTCGGCGGTATCGCGGATCCATCTTTCCATCGGCTCACCGAAGTCGATCCACTCGTCTGCCGAATACCAGAGAGGCTGTGGATCGATGCCCTGTTCCAGCAGCAGTTTCTCGAGCACGAAGATCGAGGCGATGTCGAGAAGCTGGCGGTTCTCGCCTTGCTTGCCGCGCACCGGCAGCGGCCCGAGCGCCCCGGCAGTCCCCGTGCGGCCGGAGAACACCGCGGAATTGAGGACGATGCCGCCGCCGATGAAGGAGCCGATGAAGAAATACACGAAGTCAGGATAGGACGAGCCGACGCCAAAAACGAGTTCTGCACCGCAGGCGCTGGTCGCGTCGTTCTGCAGGTAGACCGGATGGCGGATCCGTGACGACATTTCGGCGTGCAGATCGACGCCGCGCCACTCGTCCATGGCGCCCGGGGGAGCGCCAACCTCCTCGGCCCAACTCCACAGCTCGAAGGGCGCTGCAATGCCGACACCGGCGATCCGCGACCGCTGGCCCTCGTCCATCAACGCCTCGAGACGGGTCATGCCCGAGAGGATGATGTCGATGATTTCCGCCGGCTTGGGATAGGCATAGGTCTGGCGCACCTGGCGCTGGATGTTGCCGGCGAAATCCATCAGCACCACATCGGCGCTGCGCCTGCCGATCTTGACGCCGAAGGAGTAGACAGCCTCCGGGTTGAGCCGCATCGGCACGGACGGCTGGCCCACCCGGCCGCGCACCGGCTCGCCGCGTAGCAGGAGACTGTCGAGCTCGAGCGCCCGCATGATCACCGAGACGGTCTGGGCCGACAGACCGCTGAGGCGGGTGATGTCGGCCTTCGACAGCGAACCGTGCAGCCGGACGAGCGACAGCACGAGCCGCTCGTTATAGGCTCGGACGCGTACCTGGTTGGAGCCGCCTGCCAGTCCGGCAATCGGCATCACAGGCGCAACGGGTCTTTGAACTTCGCCTCCGGACATGGTCACCCCTCCTCAGGTGCCAGGTTCTGCAACTGGCCAAAACTAGAGCCGGCCGATTAATAATTCAACCGGAATTAATAATTGACAGCCTTACCTGTTTCGCACTTAATGGCAGCGCGGGGCATCGGCGGCTTGGAGGAGGCGTCCGGTCATCATCGAACGCTCGGTGCCCGAAACGTCCGAAAGTGGACATGCACGATCTGGGAGGAGCCTCATGAAAAATTCCGTTCTCACCGCAGCCTTCGCCGCGCTTGCGCTTGGCGTCGCCTTCGCTGCGCCGGCATCGGCAGCCGATGTGTCTGCCTGCCTCATCACCAAGACCGACACCAACCCGTTCTTCGTCAAGATGAAGGAAGGCGCCACGGCCAAGGCCAAGGAACTCGGCGTCACGCTGAAATCCTACGCCGGCAAGATCGACGGCGATTCCGAAAGTCAGGTGGCGGCCATCGAAACCTGCATCGCCGATGGCGCCAAGGGCATCCTGCTGACCGCTTCCGACACCAAGGGCATCGTCCCGGTTGTCCAGGAAGCCCGCAAGGCCGGCCTGCTGGTGATCGCCCTCGACACGCCGCTTGATCCGGTGGACGCCGCCGACTCCACCTTCGCCACCGACAACCTGCTTGCCGGCAAGCTGATCGGTCAGTGGGCCGCGGCAACGCTCGGCGACAAGGCGAAGGACGCCAAGGTGGCCTTCCTCGACCTCACCCCGTCGCAGCCTTCCGTCGACATCCTGCGCGACCAGGGCTTCATGATCGGTTTCGGCATCGACCCGAAGGATCCGAACCGGATCGGCGACGAGAACGATCCGCGCATCGTCGGCCACGACATCACCAACGGCAACGAAGAGGGCGGCCGAACGGCGATGGAAAACCTTCTGCAGAAGGATCCGACCATCAACGTCGTGCACACCATCAACGAGCCTGCCGCAGCCGGCGCCTATGAGGCGCTGAAGGCGGTCGGCAAGGAGAAGGACGTGCTCCTCGTCTCCATCGACGGCGGTTGCCCGGGCATCAAGAACGTCCAGGAAGGCATCATCGGCGCCACCTCGCAGCAGTATCCGCTGCTGATGGCATCGCTCGGCATCGAGGCGATCAAGAAGTTCGCCGACAGCGGCGAAAAGCCGAAGCCGACGGAAGGCAAGAACTTCTTCGACACCGGCGTCTCGCTGGTGACCGACAAGCCGGCCAACGGCGTGCCCTCGATCGACACCAAGGAAGGCACGGCCAAGTGCTGGGGTTGATCGCCTGATAGGCTCGCACATCAGCCGGAGGGCGGTTCATCCGCCCTCCCAACCGGCTGCCGGCGCCGATGCGCCCCGCCTGAAGATGCCGCAGGAGACTGCGTTCAATGCCGATGACGCGAGGAAATCGTCCTCCCGTCGGCCCTCATTTCCTCGCAAGAGGCACTAGGGAGGAAAAACGATGAGCGAGCCAGAAGCCGCCAGCAAATCACATCTGGAATACGAAACGGTCCTGTCGGGAAGCGCGACCCACGTTGCGCAGTTCGACACGCACGACAAGACACCGCTGCAGCGGTTCCAGCATTTCCTGCATTCGAGCCCGGCCGCCGTGCCGCTGATCGTGCTGGTGCTGTCGCTCGCCGTGTTCGGCTCCATTCTCGGGACGAAGTTCTTTTCGGCCTTCTCGCTGACCCTGATCCTGCAGCAGGTGGCGATCACCGGCATCATCGGTGCGGCGCAATCACTGATCATCCTGACGGCCGGCATCGACCTGTCGGTCGGCGCCATCATGGTGCTGTCGTCGGTGGTCATGGGCCAGTTCGCGATCCACTATGGCATCCCGACGCCGCTGGCGATCGTCGCCGGCTTTGCCGTCGGCGCGCTCTGCGGCTTCATCAATGGCGTGCTGGTCGCCCGCATGAAGCTGCCGCCGTTCATCGTCACGCTCGGCATGTGGCAGATCGTGCTCGCCTCGAACTTCCTCTATTCGGCCAACGAAACCATCCGCGCCCAGGATCTCGAGGCGAATGCCCGCCTCCTGCAGTTCTTCGGCCAGAACGTTCGCCTCGGCGGCGCGGTCCTCACCTATGGCGTCATCGCCATGATCCTGCTGGTCGCCCTCTTGTGGTACGTCCTCAACCATACCGCCTGGGGCCGCCATCTCTATGCGGTCGGCGACGATCCGGAAGCCGCCGAACTGGCGGGTGTCAACGTCAAGCGGATGCTGATTTCGGTCTACACACTGTCGGGCCTCATCTGTGCGCTTGGCGGCTGGGCGCTCATCGGCCGCATCGGCTCGGTTTCCCCGACGGCCGGCCAGTTCGCCAACATCGAATCCATCACCGCCGTGGTGATCGGCGGACTGTCGCTGTTCGGCGGTCGCGGATCCATTCTCGGCATGCTGTTCGGGGCGCTGATCGTCGGCGTCTTCGCGCTGGGGCTTCGCCTCATCGGCACCGACCCGCAATGGACCTATCTCATGATCGGCGTGCTCATCATCGGCGCCGTCGCCATCGATCAGTGGATCAGAAAGGTAGCAGGCTAATGGTACAGGAACCCATTCTGGCAGCCCGCGGCCTCGTCAAGCGCTATGGCCGGGTCACCGCTCTCGACCGGGCTGATTTCGATCTCTACCCCGGGGAGATCCTGGCCGTCATCGGCGACAATGGCGCCGGCAAGTCGTCGCTGATCAAGGCGATTTCCGGCGCCGTGCATCCCGACGAGGGCGAGATCACGCTCGAAGGCAAGCCGATCAACTTCCGCTCGCCGATCGAGGCGCGCAAGGCCGGCATTGAGACCGTCTACCAGAACCTGGCGCTGTCGCCGGCACTTTCCATCGCCGACAACATGTTCCTCGGCCGCGAGATCCGCAAGCCCGGCATCATGGGCAGCGTCTTCCGCTCCCTCGACCGGCCGGCCATGGAAAAATTTGCCCGCCAGAAGCTCAGCGACCTCGGCCTGATGACGATCCAGAACATCAACCAGGCAGTCGAAACGCTCTCCGGCGGCCAGCGGCAGGGCGTTGCCGTCGCCCGCGCCGCCGCCTTCGGGTCGAAGGTCATCATCCTCGACGAGCCGACGGCAGCGCTTGGCGTCAAGGAAAGCCGGCGCGTGCTGGAACTGATCCTCGACGTCCGATCGCGCGGCATCCCGATCGTCCTTATCTCGCACAACATGCCGCATGTCTTCGAGGTCGCGGACCGCATCCACATCCACCGGCTCGGCCGGCGGCTGACGGTGATCAACCCGAAGGACTACACGATGTCGGATGCGGTCGCCTTCATGACCGGGGCCAAGGTTCCCGAACCGCTGGCCGCCTGACGCCTCCACTATCTCTGAAGCCGCGCGGATCTGCTTCGCGCGGCTTTCCATCCGAAGCCGCGCTCCGGTCGTTACGCCAATCGAACCTGTCTGCTGCGCTGCGCCACTGCAGAGCATGCCCGCGCGTTTGACGATTGTTGAAAGAAGCGCTTCCGATTCGGGCAGAATCGGTTCTTTATGCTTTTTCCCATTTACGACGTGCAGACCTCACCTCGATAGTTCTTATCCCCGGCTCGCCGCCGGGTGCTCATCACATTGGAATGACCATCGTGACATCCGACCCCTCAAGTGGAACCAGACAGGTCTCCGCTTCGCTCGCCCATGTCAAAGCCGCCGGTTGGGGGAAGGGCCTGTCGATCCTCACCCGCATCACCGTGATGGCCTTCCGCCACCCCTGGCAATCCGGCGCAGCAATCGGCGCGACGTTCATCGCCTCGGGTTTCCAGCTGATGATCCCGCAACTGCTCGGGCGCGCCGTGGATCAGGCGCAGGGCATCATGGCGGGAGGCGATGCGGCATCCGTGGCGCAGGACGCACTGCTTTGGACGGCGATCCTGCTGCTGGCGGCAAGCGTCATGCGCGGCCTGTTCACCATGGTGCAGAACTACTACGGCGAGGCGGTCGGCCACCACATCGGCTACGAACTGCGCCTCGCTTGCTACGAGAAGATCCAGCGCCTCTCCTTCAGCTTCCACGACACGATCCATTCCGGCGACCTGATCACCATCGGCCTTCTCGATCTCGAAGGCGTGCGCATGTACTTCTCGACGGCGCTGGTGCGGATGATCTTCCTGTCGGTGCTGATCGGGCTCGGTGCCTACCTGCTGCTGTCGACCGATATCGTACTCGGCCTGCTTGCGCTGAGCTTCGTGCCGTTCGTCGGCTGGCGGTCGTCGGTCACCCAGCTGCGTCTGCGCGCCACCTGGCTCGACCTGCAGGAGCGCCTGCAGGTTTTGACGCGGGTGATGGAGGAAAACCTCGGCGGCATCCGGGTCGTGCGCGCCTTCTCTGCCCAGGAGCACGAGCTCGACAAGTTCGACGCCGCCTCCCGGGACGCGCTGACGCTCGCCCACCAGCGCGTCGGCATCCGCGTTGCCAATACCAGCGCCATGACGCTGTCCTTCTTCGCCGCCATGGGCCTCGTCCTCTGGGTCGGCGGCGGAAAGGTGACGACCGGTGAAATCACCGTCGGCACGCTCGCCTCGTTCCTCACCTTCATGACCATCCTGCAGATGCCGGTGCGCCAGCTCGGCCTGATGGTCAACGCGTTTGCCCGCGCCTCCACCTGCGGTGCCCGGCTGTTCGGGCTTCTGGACATGGATATCGCCGTCAAGGACGACCCGAAGGCTCCGGCCCTGAAGCTGACGGACGGTACGCTTCGCTTCGAGAATGTCGGCTTTGCCTATCCGGCTGCGCCCGACAATGCGGTGCTTGCCGGGATCTCCTTTGAGGCCCGCCGCGGCGAGACCATCGGCATCGTCGGGCCGCCCGGCAGCGGCAAGTCGACGATCGCCCATCTCATTCCGCGCTTCTACGACGTCACGGCCGGCCGCATCACCATCGACGGACAGGATATCCGCGACGTGCGCCTGCAGTCGCTGCGCCGCTCCGTTGTCGTGGTGCAGCAGGATTCCTTCCTGTTCACGACGACGATCGAAAACAACATCGCCTACGGCGATCCGTGGGCGCGGGAAGCGCAGATCGCCCGCGCCAGCGAAAGCGCACAGCTTCACAACTACGTCCTCGGGCTGCCGGCAAGCTACGGCACGGTCGTCGGCGAACGCGGCGTGTCGCTGTCCGGCGGCCAGAAGCAGCGCCTGTCGATTGCCCGCGCGGTGATGCTGAAGCCGGCGGTGATGGTGTTCGACGATTCGACGGCCGCCATCGATGCGGCTACCGAGCAGCGCATCCAGAGCGCCATGCGCCGCTACGCAGCCGATCGGGTGACAATCATCGTTGCCCATCGCCTGAGTTCGCTGATGCATGCCGACCGGATCCTGTTCGTCGAGGACGGCCGGATCGTCGAGCAGGGTTCGCACCAGGAGCTGCTCCGCCAAGGCGGCCGCTACAGGGCGCTCTACGACCTGCAGATCCGTCCCGGCGACGACGTGCTGGCTAGCTGAGAAAGGACGATCCGATGGCAGAAGAGTTCGAAACCGAGCGCTCCGACGTCCGTGACGACGGTCGCCGTCCGCCGCGGGCCGTGGTCGGCTCGCACCGCATCGAAGAGGAAATCTTCGGCAAGGTCTTCGACAAGAAGATCGTCCGCCGCATCTGGGCCTTCGTGCGCCCCTACCGGCGACAGGTGGTGCTGGCAGTGATCGCCGTGCTCGCCTTCACCGCCATGCAGCTCGCGATCCCGCTGATCATCCGCTACGCGATCGACCACGGCATGCAGACGGGCGGCAGCCAGAGCGCATTGCTGCATGCGATGATCGCGTTTGCCATCGCCATCTGCATCAACTTCGTCGCCAGCTACGCGCAGGAAACGCTTGTCGGCAACGTTGCCGAGGACGTGCTCTTCGACATCCGCCGCGCGATGTTCTCGCATCTGCAGCGCGTGTCGCTGTCGTTCATGGACAAGACCGAGGTCGGCCGGCTGATGTCGCGCCTGCAGGGCGACGTCAACTCGATGCAGGAGTTCCTCGAGACCTCGGTGCTTTCGGTGGGTGACATCACACTGCTGATCGGCATCGTCGTCGTCATGCTCTACCTGGATTTCGGGCTCGGCCTGCTGACGCTGTCGGCCCTGCCGGTGCTGTTCATCGTCCGGATCTTCTGGCTGCCGCGCGCCCGCCAGTCGTTCATGGCCGCGCACGAGACCAATTCGGTGGCCAGCGGCGCATTGGCGGAAGCCATCCATGGCGTTCGCGCCGTGCAGGGCATGGACCGCCAGTCGGTCAACTTCACCCTGTTCGACGACAAGGCGCGTGCCAACCTCCTCACGCATCTGCGGGCCGCCCGTTTTGCCCAGGTCATGGTGCCGATCGTCGACACGCTGACCGGCGTCGCCATGGCACTGGTCATCGTCGTCGGCGGTGCGCGCGTGCTCGGTCAGGCGCTGGACGTCGGCGTGATGGTGGCATTCCTGTTTTACATCCAGCGGTTCTTCGACCCGATCCGTTCGCTGACCCTGCAGTATTCGGTCATGCAGCGCGCCATGGCTTCGGGCCAGCGGCTGACGGAAGTGCTCGACGTGCGCGTCGACATCCAGGACAAGCCGGATGCCAAGGCACTGTCGCCGGAGATGGACGGATCCGTGGAGTTTCGCGACGTGGTGTTCGGCTACAATCCGAAGCACCCGGTGCTGAAGAATGTCAGCTTCAAGGTCAATCCGGGAGAAACGGTGGCGCTCGTCGGGCCGACGGGGTCCGGCAAGTCCAGCTGCATGTCTCTGATCCATCGTTTCTATGAGGTGCAGCAGGGCGCTGTGCTCGTCGGCGGCCATGACGTGCGCGACCTGACGCAGGAATCGCTCGGCCGGCAGATTGCCATGGTGCTGCAGGAACCCTTCCTGTTCACCGGCAGCGTCCTCGAAAACATCCGCTACCACCGCACCGATGCGACACGCGAGCAGGTGATCGAAGCAGCCAAGGCGGTTGGAGCGCATGATTTCATCCTGCGCATGCCTGAGGGCTACGACAGCATGCTTGGTCAGCGCGGCGGCAACCTGTCGCTTGGCCAGCGTCAGCTGATCAGCTTCGCCCGGGCGCTGGTCGCAGACGCCAAGATCCTGGTCCTCGACGAGGCGACGGCCAACATCGATAGCTACACGGAAATGCTGATCCAGAAGGCGCTGGTAAAGCTGCTGGAAGGCCGAACCGGCCTCGTCATCGCCCACCGGCTCGCAACCATCCGGGAGGCCGACCGCATCATCGTCCTGCAGAACGGCGAACTGATCGAAAGCGGCAACCACGCCGAACTGATGCGCAACGGCAAGCTCTACGCGCGGCTCTACAATCTCAACTACTCCTCATTCGACGACATCCCGGGAGAGATCGTCGAGGACGCGGCTGCGCCTTCCTCTTCCACCTGACCCGGCTGCGGTCGTCGAAGCGGAACCATGACTGTTGCGCTTCGTTGTTGGCGAAACAAGGAGATCGCCATGAACGAAGACAGAAACGCACAGCGCGCCGTCGGTGAGGAACAGGCTCCGGACGCACCGCGTCAGGGCACGATCGTCGGTGGTCCGGACGCCCGCGCCAAGGTCAACGAGAACGACCAGGCCCAGGCTGACGTGGAAGGCAAAGACAGGAGCGGCAACAATCCGACTCAGGCGACCCTGCCCGCCGGTCCGCATGCGCGGTCGAAGGCGACCGACGAATCCAAGACACCCGGCAACGGCGCACTTCCCGATGAGGGATCCAGGGACATCGACGCCGGCTCGGAATGAGGTGCTAGCGGAAGCCAAGGCGCTTGCTGCCGTCGGTCTGCCGGGCTAACACGCTGGCAGACGACAGCTGGACGGCGGCATGAGTGGCGAGACGATAACCCTGTATGAGGCGATCGGTGGGGATGCGACGGTCAAGGCGCTGACCCACCGCTTCTACGCCCTGATGGATACGCTTCCCGAGGCAGCACGCTGTCGCGCCATTCATCCCGCCGACCTCTCCGGCAGCGAAGCCAAGCTCTACGATTATCTCACCGGCTATCTCGGCGGCCCGCCGGTCTATGTCGAAAAACACGGCCATCCGCGTCTGCGGTCCCGGCACTTCGGGGCGTCGATCGGCCCGGCCGAGCGCGACGAATGGCTGCTGTGCTTTTCGCGGGCCATGGAGGAGACGATCCCCAACCCGAAGCTGCGCGAGATCATCTGGCCGCCGATCGAGCGGCTGGCGCACCACATGATGAACCGGGAGACGTAATGATGAACCTGGTTTCGCTGCGTCCCATCCTGCTGATGCTCTCCGGTTTTCTCGGCGCCAGCGGCGTCGCCCTGGCAGCAGCCGCAAGCCATGGCGGCGACACACGGTTGCTCGGCAATGCCTCCACCATGTGCCTCGCGCATGCGCCGGTGATCCTGGCGCTCTGTCTTGGCCATCGGATGCTGCGGACGGCCCTGCCCGCCGGCGCGGTTCTCGCGCTCGGGACACTGGTATTCGCCGGCGACCTTGTCTGGCGTCATCTGGAACAGGCAAGCCTGTTTCCCATGGCTGCACCGCTCGGCGGGTTGTTGATGATCGCCGGCTGGCTGTTTGTTGCCGCCGGCGCCTTCTTCAGGCATGGAAACGACTGACGGGCCGGGTATCAGACGGGGCGAAAGCCCATGTTTTGGCCTGAGCTGCGGAATGTCCGTCGGATGCGCCAGGAGCGCTGTGACGAAAGGACTTCGGACGCCTCGGGGAAGATCCCTAGGGTGCCAGTTCCGCCGCCCGCTGCATGGCTTCCGGCAGTCCCTTCAGAGAGACGCGCATCGGGACCGTCGCGCCGGTGCTGAGCAAGACGGCAGAGATATGCAGCAGCGTGCCCTTTTTCAGCGCCTCGGTCATCGCCGTATCGAAGCGAATGGGAACGAGGCAGCCGCCCGGCAGACAGGTGGAAAACGGGAAGCTCTGGGCATTCCCCGCATCATCCAGCGAGATGGCGACACCGTTTGCCAGCGCCAGGCCAAACGGCAACAGCAGCGCACCTTCGATCCGTCCGCCCGTAGACGTGGCGAATTCGACCGACAGCCGCGGGCGGCGGCTCTTCGGATCGCTCTGCACCTGGCTGACCACACATCCGACGACAGCGTTCTGCGCCCTGCAGCCGACGGTCCAGTCGCCATAGGTCTCCAGCAATTCCCCGACGCCGCCCGGCAGTTGCGCAGCCCCGACAGGCGGCACGGAGAGGAGTGGCAGACCGACGAAGGCCGACAGGCAGGCAAGCAGGAAGCGCAGGCGTCGCATGGTTCGATCTCGCCGAGGAAAACACCGAGCGACAGGTGGATCCATAGGTTTCCCGCCGCAAGGCCGAGTGACTGCCATATCGGCCCTTTACCATCAAGCTTTTCGACCGCCAGGCCGCCGTGATCCTCAGCCGTGTTCGCGGCTGAACCAGGCGACGAGATCGGCCGTGTTGCGCAAGCCTATGGCCCGCATCAGCCGTGCCCGATGCGATTCAACGGTCCGTGCGGAGAGCCCCAGCTCGCCGGCGATCACCCTGTTCGTCTTGCCTTGCGCGACGAGGGCGACGATCTGGCGCTGCCTGTCGGTCATCAGGCCGGTGTCGTGAGCGACCGGCCGGGCCATCGGTTCGAAACAGTAGACGGCCTGCGCGAACGGATCAGCCTGGTGGTGGCTGCGGCCGCGAACCCGGCACCAGAAGCGCCGGCCATCGCTTCCCGTCATGATGCGCTCGTCGTAATAGGTCTGTCCGGAACGCAGATGCGCCTGCCACATCTGCCCGGTCCGGGCGAAATCCGAGAGTTTTGGATAGAGCCGCGCGAAGCTTTCATCGATCAATTCCTCGCGGGCATAGCCGAACAGCTGGGCGAACTCGGAATTGCAGTCGCGGATGATGCGGTGCGTCGCGTAGACGAGCGGCATCGGCATCTCAGAGAGCCCGAAGCGGCTGCTGACGCTTTCCGTCATCATCGAACATCCTTCGCCATGACCCCTACCGTATAAATACGGCTAACGACCGCCTCCCATCAAGTCATAGTCTTCTCCTCGACGATCGTTTTCGCGCTGGCGATCGCGCCTTGGAGGAGGAACGAGCATGAAGAAAGTCGTATCGACAGCGGCGGAGTCTCTCGCCGACGTCCTGTTCGACGGAATGACCGTCATGTCCGGCGGCTTTGGTCTCTGCGGCATCCCGATGAGCCTGATCGAGGCGATCCGCCTGTCGGGCGTGACGGGCCTGACGGTGATTTCCAACAATGCCGGCATCGACGGCTACGGACTGGGCGTGCTCCTGGAGACACGCCAGATCCGCAAGATGGTCTCGTCCTACGTCGGCGAGAACAAGCTGTTCGCGCAGCAGTTCCTCTCCGGCGAGCTCGAGCTCGAGTTCAATCCGCAGGGAACGCTCGCCGAACGCATACGCGCGGGTGGCGCCGGCATTCCCGCTTTCTACACCAAGACGGGCGTCGGGACGCTGGTCTCGGAAGGCAAGGAAACCCGCCGCTTCGGCGAAGACGACTACGTGATGGAGACGGGTCTGGTGGCGGATCTTTCGATCATCCACGCCTACAAGGGCGACATCGAAGGCAACCTCGTCTACCGCAAGACCGCCCGCAACTTCAATCCGATGATGGCGACTGCCGGGCGGATGACGGTGGCCGAGGTCGAGCATCTCGTACCGCTCGGCGAGATCGAGCCGGATGCGATCCACACGCCGGGTATCTTCGTCAAGCGCATCGTCCATGTGCCGGCGCAGGAGAAGCGCATCGAGCAGCGCACCACGCGACCGAGAAGCGAGAGGGAGGGCGCCTGACATGGCCTGGACACGCGAACAGATGGCGGCTCGCGCCGCCCGCGAACTTCAAGACGGCTTCTACGTCAACCTGGGCATCGGCATCCCGACCCTCGTCGCCAACTTCATCCCTTCCGGCATGGAGGTAACGCTGCAGAGCGAGAATGGCATGCTCGGCATGGGTCCGTTTCCCTTTGAAGGCGAAGAGGATGCCGACCTGATCAATGCCGGGAAGCAGACGATCACCGAATTGCCGAAGACGAGCTATTTCTCGTCTGCCGACAGTTTCGGCATGATCCGCGGCGGACATATCGACCTGTCGATCCTCGGTGCAATGCAGGTGTCGGTGGCCGGCGACCTCGCCAACTGGATGATCCCTGGGAAGATGGTGAAGGGCATGGGCGGCGCCATGGACCTGGTGGCTGGCGTCAAGCGCGTGGTGGTGGTGATGGAGCACGCTGCCAAGGGCGAGCCGAAGCTGCTGGACGAATGCACCTTGCCGCTGACCGGCCGGCGGGTCGCCGACATGGTGATTACCGATCTTGGCGTCTTCACGCTGGAGCGCCAGGGTTCGCCAAGGATGACGCTGATCGAACTGGCAGACGGCGCGACGCTGGAGGAGATTGCCGCAAAGACGCAAGCGCCCTACGAGGTCGCCCTCGCCTGATCCTCGATCACCTGCCGGCTCCGCGATGAACGGCAGAAGGCGAGAGGAAATGCGCCGCGGCTGCCGCGGCGCATTTCGGTCGATCTTTACATGCCGACCTTGGCGTTCTTGCCCATGTCCGGCCGCGTGCTGCTCACGGCTGCGGCAGCCATCTTGATATAGCTGATGACGGTGCCCGGGCTGTCCCAGTATTCGGCCGAGGACGGCGTGACCTTGAGGATGCGGATCGACGGATCTTCCGGGCTGTCCCACCAGGCCTTCGCCGGCGTCGCCCACAGGTCCTTGACCTTCTCGCGATCGTTCTGGATCTCTGCGGTACCCGAGATCGACACGTATTTCTGACCCTTGGAATCAGCAAAGGCCAGGCAGACGTTCGGATAGCGGGAGATTTCCTCATCCTTGTGGCTTGCAACATCCGTCAGGAAGTAGATCGCGTTTTCCATCTCTGCGGAATAGGCGGACATCGGCCGGGCACGAAGCTCGGTGCCGTTCTGGGTGGTCAGCATGCAAAAGCCGATCTTCTCGACCAGTTGCCAGACCTTCGCCTGATCGTCGTGGTGATCCGTCATGTCGTTCTCCTTGTGTCGTTTCGTTGATCTTGTTGTTGTTCGCCATGGGGCGGGCGCGATGGTCAGTTGCGCTTTCGCTGCTCGGTCTGTCGCATCGGCATGCTGTCGATCAGCGCGATGATCTCTTCGGGATCGACTACATCGGAGCGGCGCAGCTTGATGCCGCCGTCCTTGCCGACCAGCAGCACCTGGAACGACCGGTCATCGACCTCGCCCTCCTGGCGAAGGTGATCAGCGGTGCCGGCCTGGCGGATGACCGCACCGGACGAAGTGCCTCCACTGACAGCCTCGACCTCGGCACCTGCCACCTTCAGAACAAGCAGGTCGCGCTCCGCCATTGCGTCCGGCCTCTGCGTGAATTCTGCAATCTGCCGTTGCAGGCGCGGATCGTCCTCCGTGCCGTAGACCAGCAAGATCCGCTGTTTCCATCGAAAGTCGGCGAGCGCTTCCATCGCATGTCCCTGTTGCAAACCGGCGGCTGCCAGCAGGAGCGCCAATACCAGTGTCTTCGTCGGCATACCGGCGGCCCGTCAGTTGATCTCGACCCAGACCGAATGCGTGAACGGCGGGGATGTTCCCGTTTCAACGATCCAGAGCATCGATCGCACTGGCATTCGCCATACCACCACACGTGGAAAATAGTCTGCTGCCGCTACGTATGCACTCGCCGACGCAGGGTGGATCGGTTATGCAAGAAGATGCCGGTGAAACATCCGGCGCACGGAAATGTTGAGGTCGTGCCAGCAGTTCGTTCTCGAACCCGGGAGAAGTCGATGCCGGTAAACATACTGATCGTCGAGGACGAGTGGCTGATCGCGGAAGATTATGCGGCCACTCTCCGCGATGCCGGACACGAGATCGTCGGGCCGTGTGCGACAGCCAGAGCCGCCATCTCGTCAATCGCCGAAAATCCCGTCGACGCGGCTTTCCTGGACATGGATCTGTTCGGTGAAAAGAGCTTTCCGGTCGCCGAAGAGTTGAAGGGGCGCAATATTCCATTCGTCTTCCTGAGCGGCCACAGCACCCGGGAACTGCCTTCGGGAATGCGAGAACATCAGGTGCTTTCCAAGCCCGTAGAGCGTGCGGCACTGCTCGCAGCGGTAACCCGGATGTGCCGGACGATGTGACCGCCACACGCTTCAATCCGGCGCCTTCGCTGCAAACGTCTCCTGCAGTACCATCCTCCCTATGTTGCCGGGAGAACACATTCTCAGGTTGCCAAACCACCTGTGTCGGCATACCTAATTTTTTGATCGGTAGCTCGCTGCGCGCTGATCGATGGGGACCGCACATGTCAGACACCAGTCACAAGTTCCCCATCGTCGGGATTGGCGCCTCTGCAGGCGGGATTGCCGCCATGGAAGGTTTCTTCCGCGGTCTGCCGCACCGGTCCGGCATGGCCTTCGTGATCATCACCCACCTCAATCCGCAGCGGGAAAGCCACCTTCATGAGGTCCTGCAGCGTTACACCGGCATGCCGGTCGTCGTGGCGGCGGATGGAATGCAGGTGCAGCCGGAAACCGTCTACGTGATGCCGGAAAACACCGTGCTCGGCATTGAGAACGGCAAGCTTGCCCAGCGGCCGCTGAACCCGATCTCGCGCGAACGCAAGCCCGTCGACATCTTTTTCGGCGAGCTTGCCAAGGATCAGGGCGAGTATTCGGTCGGCATCGTCCTGTCCGGCGGCGACAATGATGGTACGCTCGGGGTCAAGGCTATCAAGGAGCATGGCGGGCTGACGCTGGCCCAGGTCGCCGACGGCACGGCGCCGCGCAATCCCGACATGCCGCAGAGCGCCATTGCCACCGGCCTGATCGATCTGGCTCTGCCTGTCGAGCAGATGGGCGAGAAGCTGGTCACCTTCACCCACGGCTTCGACCTCCTGAGCGACCTGAGTGGTGGCGCGGTGAACGCCGACGAGGCCGAGATCCAGCACGCCTGCGAGCAGATCTACACGATCCTCAAGAGCCGCACCGGCCATGACTTCTCCGGATACAAGACCAAGACGCTGCTGCGGCGGATCCGGCGCCGGATGCAGGTCAAGCAGGTCGAGGCGATCGGCACCTATGTGGACATTCTCAACACGGAGCCTGAAGAGGTGTCGCGGCTGTTCAGCGATCTGCTGATCAACGTCACCAACTTCTTCCGCGATGTCGACGCCTTCGCCATCGTCGAAAAGTCGGTCATCCCGCAACTGTTCGAGGACAAGAAGGCAACCGACACGGTGCGCATCTGGGTTCCGGGCTGCGCCACCGGTGAGGAAGTCTATTCGCTGGCGATCCTGATGCGCGAGCACATGGAGAACCTCTCGGTCGTGCCACGGGTGCAGATCTTCGCCACCGACATCGACGATCCGGCGCTGGGCGTCGCGCGCAGCGCACGCTACCCCGAAGCTCTGCTCGAAGGCGTTTCCGAAGAGCGGCGGCACAAGTTCTTCACCAGTGACGGCAGCAGCTTCGTCGTCAACAGCGCCGTGCGCGAACTATGCATCTTCTCCCCCCACAGCGTTATCCGCGACCCGCCCTTCTCCCGCATGGATCTCGTTTCCTGCCGCAACCTGCTGATCTATCTCGGCCAGGAGGTGCAGAGCCGGGTCATCCCGACCTTCCATTACGCCCTGAAGCCGGGCGGCTTCCTGTTCCTTGGCACCTCCGAGGGGATAGGCCAGCACGGCGACCTGTTTCTGACGATCGACAAGAAGAACAGGGTTTTCCAGGCGCGCGAGGATCCGACCGGCCAGCGGCGCCAGATCATGGTCGGCGACGACCGCCGCGGCCCGCTCACGCCGGCAATCCGGCAGCCGATCCGGGGCATCGGCGGAGTGCAGCTTCGCCAGGCCGTCGAAGCCCAGGTTCTGGAAAGCCATGCGCCGGCGCACGTCATCGTCAACGGCGACGGCGACGTGGTCTATGCATCGGCAAGAACCGGGCGATATCTGGAAGTGCCGCAGGGAGCACCCAACCGGCAGCTCCTCAACATGGCAAAGCGCGACCTCAGGCTCGACCTCAGGGCAGCACTGCGCGAAGCAACGTCGACAGCCCGCCGCGTCGTCAAGGAAAACATTGCTGCCGACGATGATGACGGCTCTGTCCAGCTGGTGACGCTGACCATCGAGCAGCTCAACATACGCCCGGCGGCCGAGCAGCTCTATCTCGTCGTCTTCACACCGGTCGGTTCGCAGGCCCGCATGGATGCCGAACGCAGCCGTCGCCAGGTCGATGGCGCCGCCGATCTCGAGCGCGAGCTGCGCGACACCCGCGAGCGGCTTCAGTCGACGATCGAGGAATACGAGACCGCCCTTGAAGAGCTCAAATCCTCGAACGAGGAACTGGTGTCCGTCAACGAGGAGGCCCAGTCCTCCAACGAGGAGCTCGAGGCTTCCAAGGAGGAGATGCAGTCGCTGAACGAAGAGCTCAGCACCATCAATGCTGAGCTGAACAGCAAGATCGAGGACCTCGACAGGGCCAACAACGATCTGCGCAACCTGTTCGACGCGACGCAGATCGCCACCATCTTCCTCGACCGCAACCTGGTGATCCGCAATTTCACGCCGACGGCATCGCAGTTCTTCAAGCTGCGCAACTCCGACGTCGGCCGGCCGCTGACCGAGCTGTCGAGCGAGATCGATTATCCCGATCTCAAGGCTCACATCACCGAGGTGTTTTCGTCCGGCGAAAGCCGCGATCATCATCTGCCGCGCGACGGCAACGGCCAGCACTTCATGGCCCGCCTGATCCCCTATCGCGGCGATCACGACAAGATCGATGGCGTCGTCGTCACACTCATCGATGTCACGACGCTGGCGGAAGCGGAGAGCCACCAGAAGGTGCTGATCTCCGAGCTCAACCACCGCGTCAAGAACATGCTGGCGGTGACGATCAGCATTGCGACCCAGACGCTCGAGGCCTCCGCCTCGCCGGAACTCTTCCATGCGGCTTTCATCGGCCGCCTGAAAGCCATGTCGCGGGCCTACGGCCTTCTGTCGCGCGAGCAGTGGAAGGAGGCGTCCGTAGCCGAGCTTCTGACCCAGGAACTCGCACCTTTCGGATCGGAGCGGGTGGTGCTGGATGGACCCGACATCAAGCTCACGCCGCAGTGTGGCCTGTCGGTCGGCATGGTCATCCATGAGCTTGCCACCAATGCCGCGAAATACGGGGCATTCAGCAACAGCGATGGCAAGGTGACCGTATCCTGGCGGATCCACGACGGGCACTTCGAACTGACCTGGAGCGAGAAGGATGGTCCGATGGTGGCTGAGGCGTATACCGAAGGATTCGGCATGTCGCTGCTCAACGGCGAGATCGGCTACCGGCTCGGCGGCGAGGTCGAAACAAAATTCCACCCTCACGGGTTAGAGGTGAAATTGTCCTTCCTGTTGAAGGTCGGCGCCGACAGCCGGCTTCAGGACGAACAGGACGCCTGACCACTGCTATACGCATCTTCCCCTACATCCGCGCCCGTAACCCGCACCCGTAACCCGCAAGAGTAAGATCATTGTCTGTTGTAGAACCGCAGTTTATCTCGTTGCTGGCCGGCAAGCACATACTGGTCGTCGAGGATGAGTTCCTCCTCGCCGATGCGACGCGCAAGAAGCTGACCAAGCTCGGCGCGACCGTGGTCGGGCCGACGCCGAGGGTCGAGCAGGCGCTTCGGCTGATCGATGAAGAGAAGGTCGATGCAGCGATCCTCGACATCTTCCTCGACGACAAGCTGGTCTTTCCGGTAGCCGAGAAACTCGAGCAGCTCGGGATCCCCTTCGTCTTCGCCAGCGCCTATGACGCTTCCGTCATCCCGCAACGGTTCACCGGCTACACGCTCTGCGAAAAGCCATTCGAACTGGAGCACATCGCCCGCGGCCTCTTCGGCCCACCGGTCGCGGACGCGTAACGCGCTGCAGGCGCAGGCTCCGTCGTTCGAGCGGTATCGGACCCGGTTCGGCGCTAGAAGATCGCTATTTTCTCGGCCTCGTGGCTGCCGCCTGCACCGCTGTGAGCACGCCTGAGGGCACAACATTGGCCGCGACCGTCAGGACTTTGTTCATCAGTCCCGGCACCACATCACGCTCCCCGTTCATCATCGCTCCAAACCCTGCCTCCGCCACCTTGGCGGGATCGGCCTTGCCCGCCTGTCCGACGGCCGTGTCGAGCATGTCGGCGCGTTCGTAGATCGGCGTATCGGTCGGCCCCGGCATCAGGCAGGTGACCGTGACCCCGGTGTCCCGCAGTTCCTCATGCAAGGCCATTGAGAAGGAATGAAGGAACGCCTTGCTCGCGGCGTAGACCGCATGGAACGGTCCCGGCATCAGGCCGACGATCGAACTGGTGATCAGGATACGCCCGGCCCCGCGCGATTTCATGTCCTTGGCGAGGATGTGGATGAGTGCAGTGGTTCCACGAATATTGGTGTCGATGATCTGGAGACCGTCCTCCAGCGTCTGGTCGAGGAAGGCGTGTCCCTTGTCGATCCCGGCATTGGCGATCAAAACGTCGACGGGCTGCGCCTTGTCACGGATGAACTGGACGAAGTCCTGAACGCCAATAAGGGTGGAGAGGTCGACCTGCATGGCATCGACGACGACGCCCTGTTCACGCAGCTCTGCAGCGGCTTCTTCCAGGGTCGGCTGATCGGCCGCGATCACCAGGTCGAACCCGTCGCTTGCCGCGGTTCTGGCGAGTTCCAGACCGATCCCTGACGAGGCTCCCGTGACGACCGCCAGCTTTCTTTCAGTTTGAGACATTGCAGCAGAACTCCAAGGGCCGATCCGGTCGCTTCACAGGAAGCGATTGCTGACTTGGCTGGTGATGAGGGGAATGGCCGCAGCCGTTGCGCCAGGAAGCCGCAGCACCCGGATCACCTTGCCGAGCGCGAAGCTCATGCCGACGGTGGCTGCCAGTCTGAGCCACGGATGACGATCCGCGCTGAGACGCGCCTCCACCGGCGTGGCTCGATCGATCCGCGAGGAAAGGAGAGCCACCTCGTGACGGAGCCGCTGGACTTCGAGCAGCAAGTCGGTTTCGCCGGACGAGCCTGCAGGGGGTGAATAGCTCAAGACGTGCTCCCTTTTCGTTCAGGCAACACAACGTCGGTCTCAGCGAAAGGATGCATCGACCGTCGCGCGACCGAGGGGCGCCGATGGTGGCCGGTCTGCCTGAGACGGCCTCTCGCACCATGCAGACGAGATGGTCTGCATGCGAGATGGTAATGCAACGCCGGGGTCGCCTCCTGTCTCGCACGAGCCTCGGTCGAACTCGTACTCCTGTCGTGTAGCGCGCAACTCGCACGCTTACAGTTCCCCGACCTTCAGTTGCCGACCGACCGTTCGACGCAGGCGACCGATCAATCGATCTGCGCCAGCTGTCGGTGGCGCGGGCTAGACTTCAATCGGTAACGGTCAGTAAGCGCTCAGGCACTGACAAGGCCACGATGACAATTCGGTTGAGCGTTAACCCGCTTCCCGGGCGCGTCCGATTGCTTCGCCTGAGACATCACTTCTGCGCATTGTCAGCTTGCGGGCATGGGACGCGTCGAAGCTGCCATCCTGTGCGTTCGCCAATGAGCTTGAACCAGTGGCGCGCGAATAGCTCATGATTCTTGGAAGACTGCATCCGAGATGCCGTGCTTACGGCAGCCATCGACCGTTCAGCGCAGGCCACCGATCATGCCTTACTTCGACATGCCGATCTGTTGCCCATCAGTGTCCGGGACTGCCTGCCTGCCGGGACGCTGCGTGTGCCGGGCTCTTGCAAAGTTGCGCGGAAGTCTCGGGTCTCAAATGAAGAGGGTGCGGGCGTTGAGGATCTGCGGCAGATCCACGGCCAGGTGCTGATCGACGCCATCCACCGGGCGGTGGGAGACCTTGCGCCGCATTGGCGCGGTATCGGTGGTGGCCGGCCTCCGGACTGTCACCGCGCCTCCTAAGCTTCGCCTCCCGGCTCGGCGCCAAACCACTTTTCTTCGGCATAAGCGACCGTCTCCACGCTTTCCACGTGAACGTAAGACAAACGGGTGCACCCGCCGAGCGAGGACGGGTGTGGGGAATGTTGGAAGTGTGGCGAGGAGAAGCTGGATGCCGGACTGGCTGGGCGCTGTCTTGTGGAGACGGCTGACTGGCGACGGGAGCCCACATCAAGTTGTGCGGCCGTCTGTTCCTCGGTGGATCGGTGCGGCTG
>NZ_JBCIYV010000005.1:0-220774 GCF_050455525.1 Rhizobium sp. 0TCS1.26
TCAGGTTTTCTCCAGAACGAAAGACTTCGTCGCTTGCAGCGCCGCCGCCCTCGTCAGTGATCGGGGTTATAGATCCAGCCGATCGTGAGGTCAACAGTCGATTTTAAAAAACTGTCATTTTTCTCGCTGGGCTTTCTTCCCCGCGGCTCCAGCCGCTATGGTCCGGCCTCTGTTGTCCAGGAGTTCCCGATGCTGCTGCTGTCCGCCGAAGAAACCCGAGAAGCGCTTGCCTTCCCTGCCCTCATTCTCGCGCTGGACGCGATGTTCCGCGGCTCCTGCGTGACGCCCGTGCGTCATCACCATACGATGGAGGTGCCCGGCGAGGCGGCCGCCACCTTGCTGCTGATGCCGGCCTGGGTCCCGGGCGCCTATAGCGGAGTGAAACTTCTCAACCTCTTTCCGGACAATCACCAGCGCCAGTTGCCGACAATCTTCGGCCAGTATCTCCTGTCCTCTGCAAAGACCGGCGAAATGCTGGCACTGATCGACGGCGGCGAACTGACCGCGCGGCGAACCGCCGGCACATCGGCGCTTGCCGCCGACAAGCTTGCGCGCGCCGATGCGCACACGATGCTGATGGTCGGCACAGGTCGGCTGTCGCTCAATCTGATCGAAGCACATGCGGTGACCCGCCCGCTCGAGCGGTTCTTCATCTGGGGCCGCGATCCCGATAAGGCAAAGGCAATCGCCGCCGAAGCGCAGGCGGCAGGCTTCAACGCGACACAAGTGACGGATCTGAAGGCGGCCGCCGAGACCGCCGACCTCATCTCCTGCGCGACGCTGTCCAGCGAACCGCTGATCAAGGGCGAATGGCTGAAGCCCGGCGCCCATGTCGATCTGGTTGGCGCCTTCAAGCCGAGCATGCGCGAGAGTGACGACGAGGCCGTGCGCCGCGCCAGCGTCTTCGTCGACACGCATGCGGGGGCTCGCACGGAAGGTGGCGACATCGTTCAGCCGCTCGCCTCAGGCGTTCTGAAGCCGGACGATATCCTCGCCGACCTTGCCGATCTGGTGACCGGCCGCCATCCCGGCCGCTCGAGCCCGCAGGAGATCACGTTGTTCAAGTCGGTGGGAGCGGCGCTGGAGGATCTTGCCGGCGCCATTCTCGCCTTCGAGACCGTCAACGGCCACGCAACCTGATGAGCGCCGCATCTCAAAGCTTGCAGGAGCTTCCCGACCTGCCCATCCGGGCGGTGCTGCCGGCGCTCGGCGCAGCGCTTGTCAGCGGCAACCGCGCGGTGCTTTCGGCGCCGCCCGGCGCCGGCAAGACGACCCTGGTACCGCTCTATCTTCTTCGGCAAGCCTGGTGCAGCGGGCGGATCATTCTCCTTGAGCCGCGGCGGCTGGCTGCCCGGGCAGCGGCGGCGCGGATGGCGTCGCTGGTGAATGAGGCGGTCGGCGAGACGGTCGGTTACCGGATGCGGCTCGACAACAGGATTTCCAAGGCGACGCGCATCGAGGTGGTGACCGAGGGGGTTTTTGCCCGGATGATCCTCGAGGATCCCGAGCTTGGCGGTATCTCCGCGGTGCTGTTCGACGAGTTTCACGAGCGCTCGCTCGATGCCGACTTCGGGCTCGCACTGGCCCTCGATGCCCAGGGCGCACTGCGCGAAGACCTGCGCCTGGTGGTGATGTCGGCAACCCTGGACGTCGAGCGGGTGGCCGTGCTTCTGGGGGATGCGCCGGTAATCGAGAGCGCCGGACGCAGCCATCCAATCGATATCCGCTACAGCGAGCGCACCGCCGGCGATCGGATCGAGGATGCCGTGACGGCTGCGATTCTCAAGGCGCATGCGGCGGAGGACGGATCGATCCTCGCCTTCCTGCCCGGGCAGGCGGAGATCCTGCGCACCGTCGAGCGCCTGCAGGGGCGGCTGCCGCCGGACACAGCCATCGCGCCTCTTTACGGAACACTGTCGCAGGCCGACCAGGATCTGGCGATCCGGCCGGCGCCGAAAGGTACCCGCAAGGTGGTGCTGGCGACCTCGATCGCCGAAACGTCGATCACCATCGACGGCGTTCGGATCGTCATCGATAGCGGACTGCAGCGGCTGCCGGTATTCGAGCCGTCAACCGGAATCACGCGGCTGGAGACGGTGCGCGTGTCGCGGGCCTCGGCCGACCAGCGGGCCGGACGCGCCGGGCGAACCGAGCCGGGAATCGCTATCCGCCTGTGGCATGCCGGACAGACAGCCGCGCTTGCGCCGTTCACCCCGCCGCAGATCCTCGCCACCGATCTTTCCAGCCTGGCGCTCGACCTCGCCCACTGGGGGGTGCACGATCCTGCCGACCTTGCATTTCTCGATCCGCCGCCCGGACCGGCACTGACCGAAGCCCGTGTGCTGCTGCGAATGATGGGGGCGCTCGGCGATGACGACCGGCTGACCGGCAACGGACGGGTGATGCGCGATCTGGCGCTTCCGCCGCGGCTTGCCGCGATGGCGCTTGCCGGCGCGCTTCGCGGCGAAGCGCGTACCGCCTGCGAACTGGCGGTAATGATGACCGAACAGGGGCTCGGGGGTACGGATATCGACCTCGACCAGCGGCTGCGCAGCTTTCGCCAGGCGCGCGGAGAGCGGGCGGAGAAGGCACGCAAACTGGCGGCGCGACTGGCGCAATCGCTGCCGAAGGGCGCTTCCGGTTCTGGACGGCTCAGTTGCGCCGACATGTTGCTGCACGCCTATCCAGATCGCGTTGCGCTTCAACGGGGTGCTCGCGGGCGTTTCGTGATGGCCAACGGACGGGGCGCCGAATTGCACGAGACCGAACGGCTTTCGGGTGCGCGCATGCTGGTGATCGCCGATCTGACCGGTCGCGCGGCGCAGGCGCGCATCCTCGCCGCCGCCGAGACCGACCGGGCAACCGTGGAGGCCGAACTTGCGCATGCAATGACCGATGGAGCGGAGAGCTATTTCGACCGCCAGAGCCGGCAGGTGCGCGCGCGCCGCGTCGTGCGCCTCGGTGCGCTGATCCTCGAGGAGACGCCGCTCCCGCGCCCGGCGGGTGCAGCGGCAGCCGAGGGACTGGCGGACGGCGTACGCCAGCTCGGCGTTTCCGCCCTGCCCTTTTCACGCGAGGCAAGGCAGCTGCGCGAGCGCATCGGCTTTCTGCAGCGGACGATCGGCGAACCGTGGCCGGACATGTCCGACGCGGCTCTGATCGATCAGCTCGACGTCTGGTTCATTCCCTTCCAGTCCGGCCGCACCAGCTTCGACATGATCGACGCCGGCAGTCTCAGCGACGGACTCGCGTCGCTCGTTCCACATCAGCTGCGGCAGGACATCCATCGGCTGGCGCCGACGCATTTCGAAGCGCCGACCGGCCAACGCCACCCTATCCTCTACGATGGCGAGGAACCGACCATCCAGATCCGGGTGCAGGAACTGTTCGGGTTGAAGACGCATCCGGCCGTCGCCGGCGGACGGCTGCCGCTGCTGCTGGAGCTGACCTCGCCGGCGCACCGACCGATCCAGACGACGCGTGACCTGCCCGGTTTCTGGGCTGGATCGTGGAAAGACGTGCGAGCCGACATGCGCGGCCGCTACCCCAAACATCCGTGGCCGGAGGATCCGGCCAATGCGCTGCCCACGCATCGGGCAAAGCCGCGAGGTACCTAGATGAAGGACACGACCGCCGAGACCGCTCCGATCCGGCATGCGCAGTTCGGCCGGTTCAGCCGCAGCATGCGCCTGCAGACCCTGGTGCGACTGCGCTGGCTGGCGGTTGCCGGCCAGACGATCACCGTCCTGGTCGTCGCGCTGGTGCTGCGTTTCGAGTTGCCGCTGGCCGAGACGGGATTCCTGATCCTCGCCCTGGCGCTCGTCAATCTCGGCCTGTCGCTGAAGTTTCCGCCGACCCACCGGTTGCAGCCGGCGGCGGCGCTCAGCCTGCTCGCCTTCGACCTGTTGCAGATGAGCGGCCTGCTGTTCATCACCGGCGGGCTTGCCAATCCGTTTGCGCCGCTGCTTTGCGTGCCGGTGATCATTTCCTTCGCCTCGCTGCCGCTTCGCCACTCGCTGTGCCTGCTGGCCTTCTCGATCGCCTGCACGACGAGCCTCACCCTCTCCTCCTATCCGGTTCCCTGGCATGCGGACCAGATCCCGATCATCTACCCGATCATGCAGCTCGGCATCTGGTGCGCCATCGTCTCGATGATGATGTTTGCCGCCTTCTATGCCTATCGCGTCTCGATGGAGGCGACGCTGCTTGCCGATGCGCTGGCGGCGACCGAACTGGTGCTCGAGCGCGAGAAACATCTGTCACAGCTGGATGGACTGGCGGCAGCGGCAGCGCATGAACTGGGCACGCCGCTTGCGACGATCAGTGTCGTCGCCAAGGAGATGGAGCGTGAGCTCGGCGGTGACGAGCGGTTCCGGGAAGACGTCGCTTTGTTGCGCAGCCAAAGCGAACGGTGCCGCGACATATTGAGGCGGCTGACGTCGCTGTCGGCGGACAACGAAGCGCATATGCGCCGCCTGCCGCTGTCCTCGATGATCGAAGAAGTGACCGCGCCGCACCGGCAGTTCGGCATCGACATTCTCCTAGTGGAAAAGGGCGAAAAGGCTGCTGAGCCGGTCGGAAGCCGCAATGCGGCAATCCTCTACGGCCTCGGAAACCTCGTCGAGAACGCGGTCGATTTCGCCCGGACGCAGGTCCGGCTGACTGTCGAACACGATGCCGACCGGGTGGCGATCACCGTCGAGGACGACGGCGACGGCTTTGCACCGGATGTTTTATCCCATATCGGAGAACCCTATATATCGACGAGGAGCCGTGAGAACGAGAATGCCGGCGGGCTGGGGCTTGGGCTATTTATCGCCAAGACGCTTCTGGAGCGATCCGGCGCCAGCCTGAGTTTCGACAACGGGCAGGCCGGAGCCCGGGTGCGGGTCGTCTGGCCGCGTGCCCTGATGGAACTGAGGGACTAGCGGCAGATCCGCCCGGAGCGGGTCGTGCCACGATCACGCGAACGGCATTGGTGGAGAGAGTTGATGGTGACAGAGAAGATCGAGCCGAACGCATCCGGCGAAGACCAGGCGCTTGTCGGTCCTGATCCGTCGCTGCTGATCGTCGATGACGACCTGCCGTTCCTCCGGCGACTGGCCCGGGCCATGGAAAGCCGGGGCTTTGCCGTCGAGATCGCCGAATCGGTGGCGGAAGGCATCGCCAAGTCGAAGGCCCGTCCCCCGAAATATGCCGTGGTCGACCTGCGGCTGGGCGACGGCAACGGCCTCGACGTCATCGAGGCGATCCGCAAGGGACGCGAAGACACCCGGGTCATCGTGCTGACCGGCTACGGCAACATCGCCACCGCCGTCACCGCGGTAAAACTGGGCGCCGTCGACTACCTGTCGAAGCCGGCGGATGCCGACGACGTCTACGCGGCGCTGACGCAGAGGCCAGGCGAGAAGGCGGATGTGCCGGAGAACCCGATGTCGGCGGATCGGGTCCGATGGGAGCATATCCAGCGCGTCTACGAGATGTGCGAACGCAATGTCTCGGAAACCGCCCGCCGCCTCAACATGCACCGCCGGACGCTGCAGCGGATACTCGCCAAGCGCGCGCCGAAATAGGAAGACGACCGGCCTCGCAGCCGTTAGCCTATTCGAACGTCTTGCCGGTCGCCCATTCGGCGGCCAGCAGCCGCTGTGCCGCGACGCGGGCGAATGACAGCGTCATGGCCTTGCGGGCGGCCGGCGTGAGCCGATGCTCCGGCGCCTCGCGCACGACATGCGCGCCATAACCATCAGCCAGAAGCAGCCCGCAGTCCTGCGGAAAGATCTCCAGCGGCACGTCCTTGTGGGTAGCGAAAAACAGCCGGTCGCAATAGGTCCGGTAATCCGTCCATTTGCGGTCTACCCGGAAATCCTCGATCGATGTCTTGATCTCGACGATCCAGATCTCGCCCTTCGCCGTGACGCTGACGAGATCGGCCCGCCGGCCATTGGCGAGCGTCAGCTCCGGCAGCAATGCGTGGCGCAGGTCGTTGAACAGGATCTGGACGCCGCGACGCACCATCATCGCCCTCGCCGATTGGCGTCCGTCGATCAACGGGTTGTTCGCGTTCATGTTGAGCAGGGTCATGGAAAGTCTTCTTCAAGCTCGGGAATGTTGCAAAAAGGCAATGGCGTTTTCAATTGTGCGGGCGCGAAGGCTTGGCGGCACGGCATGCCTTGCCAAGGGTCACCTAATCGAAAATAACCCTTTCAAGAGAGATGGGTCGACCCATCCCTGCTTTCACCCCTGTCCCAAGAGAAATCCATGCGCATCCGCAACAGCATGATCGCGTCCGGCCTGATGGCGATGTTCGCCCTGGCCGGCTGCTCCACGACGCCTGAGCCGAAGATCGCCTTCGTCCGGACCGAGACGAACGCCATCTTCAGCGATTCCTACGGTGCCGTCACCGACTCCGGCTATGCCCTGCCGGCGATCCCGATCAACCGCGTGGACAAGAAGTTCCACCGTCAGATCGTCGACTTCGACACCAAGGAACGGCCGGGCACGGTCATCGTCAACACGCGCGAGCGCTTCCTCTATTACATCCTGCCGAACGGCAAGGCAGTGCGCTACGGCATCGGCGTCGGCAAGCAGGGCTTTGCCTGGGCCGGCGAAGCCTATGTGGCCTGGAAGCAGGAATGGCCGACCTGGCACCCGCCGAAGGAAATGGCAGCACGCCGTCCGGACGTCGCGCGCTACGTCGAGGAAGGCATGGGCCCCGGTGTCAGCAATCCGCTCGGCGCCCGCGCCATGTATCTGTTCAACGAGAAGGGCCAGGACACGCTCTTCCGCCTGCACGGTACGCCGGAATGGGCTTCGATCGGAACCGCGGCATCCTCAGGCTGCATCCGCCTGATGAACCAGGACGTCATCGACCTCTACAGCCGGGTGCGCCCGGGCCGGTCGACAAAGGTCGTCGTCATCCAATAGGATCGGTCACTTGAGCAATCGAAACGGCGCGCTTGACGCGCCGTTTTCGTATGCGCTCGACGAAGACAGCAGGAGGCAGACATGACATTCGCAACCGACAGCAAGGGCGTCTACGCCATTGCCACGACGCCGTTCCAGGAGAACGGCAGCCTCGATCACCCCTCGATCGACAGGCTGACCGACTTCTACCAGGAGAGTGGCTGCACCGGCATCACCATCCTCGGCATCATGGGCGAGGCCCCCAAGCTCGAGCCCTCCGAATCGCGGGCGATCATCCGCCAGGTCGTCGAGCGGGCGACCGTACCGGTCATCGTCGGCGTCTCCGCGCCCGGCTTTGCTGCGATGCGCTCGCTGGCACGCGATGCCATGGACATGGGCGCTGCCGGCGTGATGATCGCGCCAACGCCGGCGCTGCGCACCGACGAACAGATCATCGGCTATTTTGCCCAGGCCGTCGAAGCGGTGGGCACCGATGTCCCGTTCGTGCTGCAGGACTATCCGCTGACGCTCTCGGTGGTGATGTCGGCCCGCGTGATCGCCCAAATCATCAACGACCACCCGTCCTGCCTGATGCTGAAGCACGAAGATTGGCCGGGGCTTGAAAAGATTTCCAAGCTGCGTGCCATGCAGGCAAAGGGTGAGCTGCGCCCGGTTTCGATCCTTTGCGGCAATGGCGGCATGTTCCTCGACTTCGAGCCGGAACGCGGCGCCGACGGCGCGATGACCGGCTACGGTTTTCCCGACATGCTGGTCGAACTGGTGGGGCTGCATGCGGCCGGGCGGCGCGACGAGGCGCACGACCTCTTCGACGCGCATCTGCCGCTGATCCGCTACGAGCAGCAGTTGGGCGTCGGGCTTGCGGTGCGCAAGCACGTCTTGATGCGCCGCGGCGTGATTGCCTGCGACGCGCAGCGAAAGCCGGCGAGTGCCTTGACGGCAACGGCCCGCGCCGAGGTAGACTACCTGCTGGCGCGGCTGGCGCTGAAGGACAAGCGCGCGGCCTTCTGACGCGACGACCGCCGCTCAAGCAGCGGCGGTTTTCGCCTTTGCCTCGATCCGCCGACGATGCAGGACCGGCTCGGTATAGCCATTCGGCTGTTCGCGCCCCTTCAACACCAGATCGAGTGCGGCCTGGAACGCGACCGACTGGTCGAAGCGCCCGGCCATCGGTTGATAAAGCGGGTCGGCGGCGTTCTGGCCGTCGACGATCGCCGCCATCCGCTTCATGGTATCCACCACCTGAGCTTCGGTGACGAGGCCATGGTGGAGCCAGTTGGCCATGTGCTGGGCGGAAATCCGCAGCGTCGCCCGATCCTCCATCAAGCCGATATTGTTGATGTCCGGTACCTTCGAGCAGCCGACCCCCTGGTCGATCCAGCGGACGACATAGCCGAGAATGCCCTGGGCATTGTTGTCGAGCTCGCGCTGCACCTCGTCGGCCGTCCAGTTCGGCCGCGATGCAACGGGCACCGACAGGATGTCCGACAGCTTTGCCCGGCCGCGGCTCTTCAGGCTGTCCTGAACCTCGGCAACGTTGACCTTGTGATAATGCGTGGCATGCAGCGTGGCAGCGGTCGGCGACGGCACCCAGGCGGTGTTGGCGCCGGCTTTCGGATGGGCGATCTTCTGCTCCAGCATGGCCGCCATCAGATCCGGCATAGCCCACATGCCCTTGCCGATCTGGGCATGGCCGCTGAGGCCGCAGGCAAGACCGATATCGACGTTCCAGTTCTCGTAGGCAGAAATCCAGGGCGCCTGCTTCATGTCGCCCTTGCGGATCATCGGACCGGCTTCCATCGACGTGTGGATCTCGTCGCCGGTTCGATCGAGGAAGCCCGTGTTGATGAAGACGACGCGCTCGCGAGCAGCCCGGATGCACTCCTTGAGATTGATGGTGGTGCGTCGTTCCTCGTCCATAATGCCCATCTTGATGGCATTGGCAGGCAGGCCAAGCGCTTCCTCGACGCGGGAGAAGATCTCGCAGGCGAAGGCGACCTCCTCGGGGCCGTGCATCTTCGGCTTCACCACGTACATGGACCCGAGACGCGAATTCTGGCGGCGCCCGTCCGGGCCGATATCGCGCAGCGCGATCAGCGCCGTGATCATGGCGTCCATGATGCCTTCCGGCGCCTCGCGGCCGTCGCGATCGAGGATGGCCGGATTGGTCATCAGATGCCCGACGTTGCGCACCAGCATCAGCGAGCGGGCGTGCACTTCAAGCGGCGAACCGTCCGGCGCCGTATAGGCCATGTCCGGATTGAGGGTACGGGTGAAGGTCTTGCCGCCCTTGGCAACCTCCTCCTGAAGGTCGCCGCGCATCAGGCCGAGCCAGTTGCGGTAAACCACGACCTTGTCCTCGGCATCCACTGCCGCGACAGAATCCTCGCAGTCCATGATCGTAGTGATCGCCGATTCAAGCCAAACGTCCGAGATATCCGCCGGGTCGCTGCTGCCGATCGCGGTCGAGCCATCGATGCGGATCTCGACGTGCAGGCCGTTGCGGCGAAGCAGAACATGGGTCGGCGCGTCGGCCTCGCCGCGGTAGCCGGCAAACTGTGCCGGGTCGGCAAGCGCCGTCGGCTTTTCGCCGATGAACACGACAAGTGCGCCATCCACGACGGCAAGCTTCGTCACCGCCTGCCAGCCCGCCTCGGCCAGAGGCGCCGATTCGTCGAGAAAGCCGCGCACCCAGGCGATGACCCTGGCCCCACGGACGGGATTGTAGCCGCTGCCCTTTTCCGCTCCGTCGCTCTCGGCGATGGCGTCGGTTCCGTAGAGTGCATCGTAGAGCGAGCCCCAGCGCGCGTTTGCCGCATTCAGCGCATAGCGGGCGTTCATCACCGGCACCACCAGCTGCGGTCCGGCCAGCTCGGAAATCTCCGGATCGACGTTTTCCGTTGCTACCTGGAAATCCGGCCCTTCGGGAAGCAGATAGCCGATCCCGCGCAGGAAGGCCTCGTATTCAGCCATGTCGCTTGGGGCGCCGTTCTTCCGATACCAGTCGTCCAGCTGTCCCTGCATCTGGTCGCGGACGGCGAGGAGCGCGCGGTTCTTGGGCGCCAGATCGTGAAGGAGGGAGGAAAACTGCGCAAAAAAATGATCCGGCTCTATGCCGCTGCCGGGCAGCGCCTCGTCCACCAGAAAGCTGTGCAGCGCCTCGTCGATCGCCAAGCCATTTCGTTCGATGCGGCTCATCCGGTTTCTCCCTGTCTTGTCAGACAGCGGTTTTTGCGCGCTGCGAGGCCTTAGTCAATGCAGCATCGATGATGAAGGGAGAGAGCCGGCCGTTTCAATGGCGCGGCGTCACGCGCATCGGCAGACCGTCTCGCGGCTGGGTCGTCAGCCGCTGCACCGGCCAAGGCTTGCTGCCAGGCAGAGCATCGAAGCGGTAGCGGGACATCAGAACCCCAAGCGCAATCACCGCTTCCTGCATAGCAAAGGTGGCGCCGATACAGATGCGCGGTCCGGCGCCGAATGGCAGGTACTGGAAGCGATCGATCTTGCCGCGGTTTTCAGGCAAAAATCGCTCCGGCATGAAGGCCCTCGGTTTCTCCCAGTACAGCTGGTGCCGATGCAGCGTCCACGGCATCACCAGGGCGGTTGTCCCGGCAGCAATCCGTACCGTCTTTCCCTCGGGGCTCGTCCAGCTGTCGTCGCCGATCGCTTCGCGGTTGATGGATGGCGCCGGCGGGTAGAGCCGCATGCCCTCCTCGAAAGCCGCTCGAACGAACGGCATCCGCTCAAGCCAATCGACCGGTTCGGCACCGGAGCCCAGCACTGCATCGATCTCGCGCTCCATCGCGTCTCTGATGTGCGGGGAATTCGCAACGCAGTAGAGCGTCCAGGCGAGCGCCCTCGCCGTCGTCTCGTGGCCGGCACCGATGAAGGTGAGGATGTTGTCCTCAATTTCATCGAGGGTGAGCCCGTCCGGCCCTTCGAGCTCCAGCAGCAGGGTGAGGAAATCTTCCGGCGTGCCGGCCCGATCGTCCTTCATCCTCGCCCGGCGTTTCTCGATGGTCTGGCGCACGACGCCGCGGAACTGGCTCATCACCTTGGAACCGCCGATCCGTCGCAAGCGCGGCACCCAGGACGGCGCCCGCAGCATGTCCATCGGGTCGACCCTGCCCATCCGGTGCAGCAGTGCATCCACATCGTCGGAAAAGTTGTCGCTCGTGGTGACCACGTCGCCGGAGAACAGGGTTTCCGACAGGATGGCGAAGGCGATCTCGGTCATGTCGACGGAGATGTCCTCCACCCGCCCATGCGGGCCGATGTCTGCATATTTCTCGGTGTATTCGGTCGCCTTCTCCAGCATCTTGCCGGCGAAACCCTTGGCGTGCCGCGGCGTGAAGACCGGCGCCATCGCCTTGCGCGAGCGCTTCCACACCGGCCCTTCGGCGGTCAGCAGTCCATCCCGCAGGATCGGCCGCAGGATCAGCTGGCGAACCTCCGCCATCTTGTAGTTTGACGCGTTGTCGACCAGGACATGGCGGATGAGACCGGGGTGATTGATGATGATCGTGCGTTCGGAGAAGAACTTCGTCTCGATCCACGGCAGCGTGTAGGAAGGCTCGCCCCAAAGCTCCAACGGATTGCGCAGAACCGTTCGGATGATCTCGAGACGGCTCGGGATGTGCGTCCGCGGAATGGGTGCCGGCGGCTCGAACGGTTCAGGTCGCATGTCCATGGCCTGTTCTCCTTGGGAACGGATCACAAGCACCGCATATCGGTCTTCAGAGCAGCGATTTCAATTCGTTCAACTTATCGTTGATCAGCCAGCCGTAATAATTCTCTTCCGGCCAGGAGCGACCGCTCGAGGCCAGCGTCGACGCCCGCTGCGCCGAATTGCCGATGTTGTAAAGCGTGGCGGTGATGCCGGGGTTGCGCGAGATATCCATTCCGGCGATCTCCGCATAGTCGTCGATCGACCGGCGGATCACGGCCGCTATATAGGCCAGCGACTTGTCGGGATCCATGATCGCCTTATAGACGTCCGACGCATCGGAGGGATCAAGCTTGGGGTAGCCGGATCGGCGCGCCACCATGTCCGATTGCATGAGAGCCGTCAGCGGATTGATCTGACCGAGACCAAACGTCTGGCCGGCGAAGAAAGGCTGGAAGAACACGGCACTGAACCGGTTGTCCGGATAGCCAACGCCACCCACCGTATTGCCGCGGAAGACGCGGTCCCACACCCCTTCGCGGCACGTCCACAGTCGGTAGCTGTCGTTGAAGCCCGAGCACTTCGAGAACTCCGGACGTGCGACGAAGTCGCCGATGTTCTCGTTCTTGTAGCCGAAGCGGAAGTTGTCCCCGGCATAGGCCGCGGCCTTGACGTAATAGGACTGCAGTCGGTCGTAGGCATCGACATTGTAGGTGTGTTCGCCGACGATGGCCCCGATCATGTGGATGGGGTCGATATCGTACTGGCGTGCCGTCTGCTTGATCTTGCCGATCAGCGTCTTGTCGCTGGCCAGGAGATCGCGGATTTTCTCGTATTTGTCGTCGAAGGTGGTGCGGCCAGCCTTCGTACGGCGAACCGAAGCGCCCGGTACCTTTGGCTGCTCGGCATTGCGGTTGCCCGGCGGGACGACGGACAGGCCACCGGCGAGCGCCGCCGGCGCGCTCCAGGCAACAATCATCAGCACTGCCAGAATGAACCGTCGCAAATCCCGCATCCCAGGAAAGATTAGTTGAGCCCGTTCAGGCCTACGCGATGCGCCGGCGAATCACCGCACGGTATCGCGCGCACGTTGTTGGGCTCCATTACTGAGAGAGATGGCGCGGAGTCGAGTCCGCGCCTTTCACTTTCCCGTCACACGCTGCTCCGTGGGTGGCGGCAGTTGCTCTGCCGCCACGATCGGACCGCAACTCAGAGGATATAGCGCGACAGATCGGTGTCTGCAGCGATATCCCCCACATGCTTGCGCACGTATTCCGAATCGATGGTGACCGCTGACCCCGGCCGGTCCGGCGCATGGAACGAGATCTCGTCGAGCACCCGCTCCATCACCGTCTGCAGCCGCCGCGCGCCGATATTCTCGACCGACGAGTTCAGGTGCACCGCGACATCGGCCAGCGCATCGATCGCATCCTCGGTGAAGTCGAGCGTCAGTTGCTCGGTTTCCATCAGCGCCTTGTACTGGCGGATGAGGCTGGCCTCGGTCTCTGTGAGGATCCTGCGGAAGTCCTCCTTCGACAGCGGCTTCAGCTCGACGCGGATCGGCAAGCGGCCCTGCAGTTCGGGCAGCAGATCCGACGGCTTCGACACATGGAACGCGCCGGATGCGATGAACAGGATATGATCCGTCTTCACCGGACCGTACTTGGTCGAGACCGTCGTGCCTTCGACAAGCGGCAGCAGGTCGCGCTGCACGCCTTCTCGGGAAACGCCTGCCCCCATCCCGCCGTCTCGCGCGGCGATCTTGTCGATCTCGTCGAGGAAGACGATGCCGTCGTTCTCGACGGAACGCACGGCTTCGCGCTGGATGACCTCGTTGTCGATCAGCTTGTCGCTCTCGTCGCGGATCAGTTCGCCGTAGGACTTGGAGACGGTCGTCTTCACCTTCTTGGTTCGACCGCCCATGGCCTTGCCGAACATCTCCGACAGGTTCAAGACGCCGATGTTGGCGCCCGGCATTCCGGGGATCTCGAAGCCGGGCATGCCGGAGCCGCTGTCGGCAACCTCGATGTCGATCTCCTTGTCGTCCATCTCGCCGTTGCGCAGCTTCTTGCGGAATGTTTCGCGCGTGGCCGGCGATGCGGTCGAACCGACAAGCGCATCCAGCACGCGTTCCTCGGCGCTCTGGTGCGCCTTCGCTTGTACCTCTGCGCGCTTCTTGTCGCGCACCAGGCCGATGCCGATCTCGACCAGATCGCGGATGATCTGTTCCACGTCGCGGCCGACATAGCCGACTTCGGTGAACTTGGTCGCCTCGACCTTGATGAATGGCGCACCGGCAAGCTTGGCCAGACGGCGGGAGATTTCCGTCTTGCCGACGCCGGTCGGGCCGATCATCAGGATGTTCTTCGGCATCACCTCGTCGCGCAGGCTGTCGTCGAGCTGCTGGCGGCGCCAGCGGTTGCGCAGGGCGATCGCCACGGCGCGTTTCGCGTCATTCTGGCCGATGATGTGCCGGTCCAGCTCGGACACGATCTCGCGGGGGGAAAACGTTGTCATGACTTCCTTTCAGGCGTCCCTGCCCGGCCGGCTGAAAGCCCGGCCACAGGGCCCTATTCCGTTCGTGAGGTTACTCTGAATCCAGCGTCTCGACGACGAGATTGTGGTTCGTGTAGACGCAGATCTCAGCTGCGATATCGAGGGCCTGGCGGGCGATCTCTTCGGCCGACTTGTCGGTATCCATCAGAGCACGGGCGGCCGCATAGGCATAGTTTCCGCCGGAGCCGATGGCGATCGTGCCATGCTCGGGCTCAAGAACATCCCCGTTGCCGGTGACCGCAAGGGTAATGCTCTTGTCGGCGACCAACATCATGGCCTCCAGATTGCGCAGGTACTTGTCGGTCCGCCAGTCCTTGGCGAGCTCGACGGCAGCGCGCATCAGCTGGCCCGGATACTGTTCGAGTTTCTTTTCAAGGCGGTCGAGCAGCGTGAAGGCATCCGCTGTCGCACCGGCGAAGCCCGCGATCACCTCGCCCTTGCCGATGCGGCGCACCTTGCGCGCATTGCCCTTCATCACGGTCTGACCCAGGCTTACCTGGCCGTCTCCGGCCATGATGACCTTGCCGCCTTTCCGTACGGTAATGATTGTCGTCATGCTTCACATCCTGTGGCCCGCAGGACGGACCCTCTAGACGCCGGCCCATTCCGGCTGTTGCGCCTCATGTAAGTGGTGCTTTCCCGATTGCAAACGGCCACGAAAACCGAACCTCGCCGCGGCCGGAATCGTTTGCACCATCGTAACGTGGCTGATAAGCAGCGCTGATTGACAGGAAGAACCCGTAAACCCGGTGGGTAAGATGACCGAACGCCGCGCCTCCATCTCGCGCAAGACGAACGAGACGTCGATCTCCGTCACCGTCGATCTCGACGGGACCGGAACCTCGAAGATCTCGACCGGCATCGGCTTCTTCGACCACATGCTCGAGCAACTGTCCCGGCATTCGCTGATCGACATGGAGATCGACTGCCAGGGCGACCTGCACATCGATGATCACCATTCGGTCGAGGATACCGGTATCGCCGTCGGCCAGGCGATCGCCAAGGCGCTCGGAGAGCGACGCGGCATCACCCGCTACGCGTCGCTCGATCTTGCCATGGACGAAACCATGACGAAGGCTGCCGTCGATCTTTCCGGCCGGCCTTTCCTGGTCTGGAACGTCGTGTTCAGCGCGCCCAAGGTCGGCACGTTCGACACCGAACTGGTGCGGGAATTCTTCCAGGCGCTGGCCCAGAACGCCGGCATCACGCTGCATGTGCAGAACCATTACGGCGCCAACAATCATCATATCGCCGAGACCTGCTTCAAGGCCGTGGCGCGGGTCCTGCGCACGGCAACGGAGATCGATCCGCGCCAGGCGGGACGTGTTCCTTCCACCAAAGGCACATTGGTCTGACGCCAGTCAGGAGACCTTTTGATCAGCTATCTCATTCTGACGCCGCCGGGCGGACCGGATCGCGATCACCGGACGACCCGTTTCGTCGCCGATCGTTTCGCATGGCTGGCGTTCGTCTTCCCGGGTCTGTGGCTGCTCTTCCATCGCTGCTGGTTGATCGGCGTCGCGACCCTCATTGCCCAGGTCGGCGCCGGCTGGCTGACCAATCTGTCGGGCCTGTTCTGGGCTGGCACCCTGGCGCAACTGGCGATCGGCCTCTTGATTGGCCTTGAGGGCCGTCACATCTACATCTCGACGCTGATCCGCCGCGGCTGGATGCTGTCAGACGTCGTCACCGCACCGGATCTGGCGACGGCCGAAGCCTTTTATTTCTCGAGTGCCGCCGGCGACGTTGCTCCCGCGACCGTGCCGACGACGGATTGGTCGAGATTTTCCGCACCCGCGGGCGCGCCTGCTCGCGGCGGCCCGGCGCTCGGGTTGTTCGACATCGCTGGAGGGCGCTGATGCGCGTTGCAATCATCGACTACGGATCAGGCAATCTTCGCTCGGCCACAAAAGCCTTCGAGCGGGCCGCGCGCGAGGCGGGGCTGGATGCGCAGATCGACCTGACGGACAGCCCCGACGTGGTGGCTGCCGCCGATCGCGTCGTGCTGCCAGGTGTCGGTGCCTACGCCGACTGCCGCCGCGGGCTTGCCGCGGTCGCCGGCATGGAGGATGCGCTGCTGGACGTCGTCGAGAACAAGGGTCGGCCGTTCTTCGGCATCTGCGTCGGCATGCAGTTGATGGCATCGCGCGGGCTGGAGAAGGAAATCACCGAAGGCTTTGGCTGGATCCCCGGCGACGTGAAGGAGATGACGCCGTCCGATCCGACCCTGAAGATCCCGCAGATCGGCTGGAATACACTGACGCTGAACCACGCCCACCCGCTATTCGACGGCATCCCGACCGGTCCAGATGGGCTGCACGCCTATTTCGTACATTCGTATCATCTTGCCGCAGAACAGGCCGACGACGTGCTGGCGACGACCGATTACGGCGGGCCGATGACGGCTTTCGTGGCGCGTGGCAACACCGCCGGCGCACAGTTCCACCCGGAAAAGAGCCAGACGCTCGGCCTCGCCCTCATCTCCAACTTCCTGCGCTGGAAGCCCTGACATGATCCTCTTTCCCGCGATCGATCTCAAAGACGGTCAGTGCGTTCGTCTGAAGCTCGGCGATATGGACCAGGCCACGGTCTACAATCCCGATCCCGCGGCGCAGGCCAAAGCCTTCGAGGACCAGGGTTTCGAGTGGCTGCATGTGGTGGATCTCGACGGCGCCTTCGCCGGCGAAAGCCGCAACGGCTTTGCGATCGATGCGATCCTAAAGGCGACCAGGAACCCGGTGCAGCTCGGCGGCGGCATCCGGACGCTCGAGCATATCGATGCATGGCTGTCGCGCGGCCTTGCCCGCGTCATCCTCGGCACCGTTGCGGTGCGCGACCCGGCTCTTGTCATGGAAGCCTGCAGGAAGTTTCCCGGTCAGATCGCCGTCGGCATCGACGCCAAGGGTGGCAAGGTGGCAGTCGAGGGCTGGGCGGAAGCCTCCGAGCTTGGCATCATCGAACTGGCAAGGAAATTCGAAGGCGCCGGCGTGGCCGCCATCATCTACACAGACATCGACCGCGACGGCATCCTGGCTGGCATCAACTGGACGTCGACGCTGGAGCTCGCCGACAGCGTTTCCATTCCTGTCATCGCCTCGGGTGGACTTGCCTCGATGGACGACATCGGGCGGATGCTTGAACCGGATGCCGCGCGCCTGGAAGGGGCGATCTCCGGCCGCGCACTCTATGACGGCCGCATCGATCCGGCCGAGGCATTGGCACTGATCCGATCCGCCAAGGGAGCGAACGCATGACCCTCAAGGCGCGCGTCATCCCCTGTCTCGACGTCAAGGACGGCCGCGTCGTCAAGGGCGTCAACTTCGTCGACCTGATCGATGCCGGCGATCCGGTCGAGGCGGCCAAGGCCTATGATGCGGCCGGTGCCGACGAACTCTGCTTCCTCGACATCACCGCCTCGTCGGACAATCGCGACACGATCTTCGAGGTGGTGGCACAGACGGCCGAACATTGCTTCATGCCACTCACCGTCGGCGGCGGCGTGCGGGCAACCGCCGACATCCGCAAGCTTCTGCTGGCCGGCGCCGACAAGGTGTCGATCAATTCCGCCGCCGTGAACAACCCGGATTTCGTGGCCGAGGCGGCCGACAAGTTCGGCAACCAGTGCATCGTCGTCTCGATCGACGCCAAGCGCGTCTCGGGTGAGAACGAGACGCCGCGCTGGGAGATCTTCACCCATGGCGGTCGCCAGCCTACCGGCATCGATGCGGTGGATTTCGCGGTGCACATGGTCGAGCGCGGCGCGGGCGAACTGCTCGTCACCTCCATGGATCGTGACGGCACGAAGAGCGGCTACGATCTCTCACTGACGCGAACGATTGCCGACGCGGTTCGCGTGCCGGTCATCGCCTCGGGCGGCGTTGGAACGCTCGACGACCTGGTGGCAGGCGTCAGCGAAGGCCACGCGACAGCGGTCCTGGCTGCCTCCATTTTCCACTTCGGCACCTATTCGATTGGCGAAGCCAAGCGCTATATGGCCGAGCACGGCATTGCCATGCGGCTCGACTGAAGGACCGATCGATGAGCGCATTCACCCTGACGGACCTCGAGACGATCATTGCCGACCGTGCGCTTGCCGCGCCCTCGGAATCATGGACCGCAAAGCTCGTTCATGCCGGCCAGGAGAAGGCGGCAAAGAAACTGGGCGAAGAGGCCGTTGAAACGGTGATTGCCGCCATCCGCGCCGATCGCGACGAACTGACGGCAGAAAGCGCCGATCTCCTTTATCACCTGTTGGTCGTATTGAAGATCGCCGGCGTTCCGCTGCAGAATGTGCTGGACGAACTTCAACGCCGGACGGCCCAATCGGGGCTTGCGGAAAAGGCAGGCCGACAAAGCTCATGACAATCGCCAGCCAGAGCGTCGAACCCGACATTCCTCCCGCGCCCTCCCCGGTCAGCAACTATTCGCCATTCTTCCTCTTCACCTCCGAGGAGTGGTCGAAGTTTCGCGCCGACACGCCGATGACGCTCACGGCCGACGAGGTGTCGCGGCTGCGGTCGCTCGACGATCCGATCGATCTCGATGAGGTGCGGCGGATCTACCTTTCCCTCTCGCGACTGCTGTCGGCGCATGTCGAGGCATCGCAGCTGCTGTTCCAGCAGCGCAACAGGTTCCTCAGCCTGTCGGGCGAGGTGAAGACGCCGTTTGTCATCGGCATTGCCGGCTCGGTTGCGGTGGGGAAATCGACCACCGCGCGTATCCTAAAGGAATTGCTGGCTCGCTGGCCTTCAAGCCCGAAAGTCGATCTGGTGACCACCGACGGCTTCCTGTTTCCCAACGCCTATCTGCGGCGGGAAAATCTCATGGAGCGCAAGGGTTTTCCGGAAAGCTACGACATCGGGTCGCTGCTGCGCTTCCTCTCGGCGATCAAGGCCGGCAAGCCGAACGTCAAGGCGCCGCGCTATTCTCACCTGACCTACGACGTGTTGCCCGACGAGTTCTCGATCATCGACCGGCCGGATATCCTGATCTTTGAAGGCATCAACGTGCTGCAGTCGCGGACGCTGCCTATCGACGGGACAATCGTGCCGATGGTCTCCGATTTCTTCGACTTCTCGATCTACATCGACGCCGACGAGGCGCAGATCCACAACTGGTACGTGGAACGCTTCATGCGCCTCAGGCAGACCGCGTTTCGTGATCCGAGCTCGTTCTTCAACCGCTACGCTTCGATCGACGAGCCGGCGGCGCTGGCGATCGCCGAGGGGCTCTGGCAGAACATCAACCTGAAGAACCTGCGCCAGAATATCCTGCCGACGCGGCCGCGCGCCGACCTCATCCTGCGCAAGGGCAGCAACCACTTCATCGAGACGGTGGCGCTGCGCAAACTCTGACGCCCATCCGGTTCAGGGATTGACCCGCCTCAGCGTCAGATTGATGCGGCCACCATTCTTCAGCAGCGTCGATGTGGCCGGATAGATCCGGTCGACGCCGTGAAACGCCAGGCGTCCCTCCCCGCCGATGACGACGATGTCGCCGCTCGACAGCCTAAAGGATCCGGTCGGATCGTTGCGCTTCAGGCCGCCGACGCGGAACAGGCAGGTGTTGCCGAGCGAAATGGAGAGGACCGGAGCATCAAGGTCCAGTTCATCGCGGTCCTGATGCAGGCTCATGCGCGCGTCATCCGCGTAGAAGTTGACGAGACAGGCTTCCGGCGGCTTCGGATAGGCCGCGAACCGCTCCCAGAGATCGAGGAGTTCGGGCGGTATCGGCGGCCAAGGCTTGCCGGTTACAGGGTGGTGAGGCTGATAGCGATAGCCATGCTGCCTGTCGGTTACCCAGCCAAGCGAGCCGCAATTGGTCATCCGCACCGACATCGGCTTGCCCGTTCCGGGCAGCTCCGGCACGTAGAGCGGCGCCTCCGCGACGACGGCACGGATCTGCTCGACAAGCTGTTCCTGGGCCGGGCGGTCCAGCTGGTCCGGGATATGGCGGATGCCGCCGAGGAGTGTCGCCATCGTCTGCCTCCGATCAGTCGCCGGCGGGGCGGCCGCGCATCTTCTTGACTTCCGACCGGCCCGACTTTTCCTTCAGCCGGCGCTCGATCGAGCCTTTGGTCGGCTTCGTCTTCTTGCGCGGCGGTGGTGGCGGCTTTGCCGCCTCCAGCAACAGTTCCTTCAGCCGGTCGCGGGCATCCTCACGGTTGCGGTCCTGGCTGCGAAAACGGTTCGCCTCGATGATCAGCACGCCGTCCTTGGTGAGGCGCCGACCGGCCAGACCGGCCGCGTTCTGCTTGACGCGATCCGGCACCGAGGGAGAATTCATCAAATCGAAGAACAGCTGGACGGCGGTGGAAACCTTGTTGACGTTCTGCCCACCGGGCCCACCCGCCAGCACGAATTGCTCGGTCAGTTCCCAGCCCGCAATGGTTATTCGACTGTTGATAACGAGAGGATCGCTGGCCATTGTCTGTCTCCGGCGCCCTCTATTCCACAAACAGGGACAAAAGAAAACCGCCGGCCCAGAGGACCGGCGGTTGTCGGTGTTCCACGTGAATCCTTACTCGGCAGCAGCGAGCAGGCCCGGTGCCGCGTCAAGCACCTTGCTGTCGACATGGCTTTCGAACTTGGTGAAGTTGCTGATGAACATGCCGACCAGCTTGGCGGCCTGCGCGTCATAGGCTGCGGCATCGCTCCAGGTCGAGCGCGGGTCGAGGATGCTGGTGTCGACTTCCGGCACCGCGACCGGAACGGCGAAGCCGAAGTTTGCGTCGGTGCGGAATTCCGCCTTGTTGAGTTCGCCGGTCAGAGCGGCCGTCAGAAGCGCGCGGGTCGCCTTGATCGGCATGCGTCGACCGGTGCCGTAGGCGCCGCCCGTCCAGCCGGTGTTGACCAACCAGCAATCAACGCCGTGGCGGGCGATCAGGTCGCGCAGCAGGTTGCCGTATTCCGTCGGGTGACGCGGCATGAAGGGCGCACCGAAGCAGGTCGAAAACGTCGCTTCCGGCTCCGTCACACCCTTTTCCGTGCCTGCCACCTTGGCGGTGTAGCCGGACAGGAAGTGGTACATGGCCTGCTCGGGCGTCAGCCGGGCGATCGGCGGCATGACGCCGAAAGCGTCGGCCGTCAGCATGATGATCGTCTTCGGATGCGGCGCAAGGCCCGTCGCCGAGGCGTTCGGGATGAAGTGCAGCGGATAGGCGCTGCGGGTATTTTCGGTCAGCGACGCGTCATCGAAGTCCGGCACGCGGTTTTCGTCGAGAACGACATTCTCGAGGACCGTGCCGAACCGGCGGGTGGCGGCATAGATTTCCGGCTCGGCCTCAGCCGACAGGCGAATGGCCTTGGCATAGCAGCCGCCTTCGAAATTGAAGATGCCGTTTTCGCCCCAGCCATGCTCGTCATCGCCGATCAGCGTACGGTTCGGGTCGGCCGATAGGGTCGTCTTGCCGGTGCCGGAGAGGCCGAAGAAGACCGCCGCATCGCCTTCCGAGCCAACATTGGCCGAGCAGTGCATGGGCATGACGCCCTTTTCAGGCAGCAGGTAGTTGAGGACGGTGAACACCGACTTCTTGTTCTCGCCGGCATAGGATGTGCCGCCGATCAGCACCAGGCCATTGGCGAGGTCGCAGGCGATGACGGTTTCGGAACGGCAGCCGTGCCGGGCCGGATCGGCGCGGAAGCTAGGCAGGTTGATGATCGTCAGCTTCTGCTGGAATTCGCCAAGCGTCGAACGGTCCGGGCGGATCAGCAGGTTGCGGATGAACAGGGCATGCCAGGCAAGTTCGGTAACGACGCGGGTCGGCAGCGCGTAATCACGATCGGCCCCGCCGATCAGGTCCTGAACATAAAGCTGCTTGCCGGCGGCATGCGCCAGCATGTCCTGACGCAGCAGATCGAAGTGCTCCGGAGACATCGGCTTGTTGTTGTCCCACCAGACCTTGGGGTCAGTCACCTCGTCGCGAACGACGAACTTGTCCTTCGGCGAACGCCCGGTATGCTGGCCGGTGACGGCTCGCAACGCGCCATCGATGGTCAGTTCCGCTTCCCCGTTGCGCAGCGCCGACTCATAGAGTTCGCTCTCACTCAGGTTGTAATCGGCCCGTGCTGCATCAACCAGGCCGATGGCTGCCAAGCCGTTGGACGGATTGTAATTTCCGTACTGCTCCATATCGCGCTATCCTTCAGCCGACGTTGTTGGTAACTTTAGGCTATCCACTGCGCACGGAAAGAACAAGCGGTAATCCGGATTACCTCAATAAAATCAGATATTTAATCGATTTAAAGAATTTTCGCAGGGTTTAAATCGGTTTGAGAGCCGTAGATTTGTGCCCGACAAGCGGCGCTGCTCGCGCAAGTGAACGGGGTTGAACGGCGCCCCCTTTATCTTTGCCACAATTTGTTCCACCTTTATCCTCAAGACACGCAAACCCGGGCAGCCGCCCGGCTGGGCCACAATCCAGGAGCTGCGTGCAGAATGGCGGAGACAGATAGAATGCAGACAATCGCGTTGGTTGACGACGATCGCAATATCCTCACTTCGGTGTCTATCGCACTGGAAGCGGAAGGCTATCGGGTCGAAACCTATACGGATGGTGCTTCTGCCCTGGATGGTCTCTTGGCCCGGCCGCCGCAAATGGCGATCTTCGATATCAAGATGCCGCGCATGGATGGAATGGAGTTGCTGAGACGACTCCGGCAGAAGTCGGACATCCCGGTGATCTTCCTGACGTCGAAGGACGAGGAGATCGACGAACTGTTCGGGCTGAAGATGGGCGCTGACGATTTCATCACCAAGCCGTTTTCCCAGCGACTGCTGGTGGAGCGGGTCAAGGCGATCCTGCGGCGGTCAAACAAGAGCGACGTCCTTCCGGGTCCCGGCGTCAAGCCGTCCGCCGACCAGCAGGCGCGGACGCTCGAACGCGGGCAGTTGGCGATGGACCAGGAGCGCCACACCTGCACCTGGAAGGGCGAGCCGGTGACGCTGACCGTGACCGAGTTCCTCATCCTCCACTCGCTGGCCCAGCGCCCCGGCGTGGTGAAAAGCCGCGATGCATTGATGGACGCCGCCTATGACGAGCAGGTCTATGTCGACGACCGGACCATCGACAGCCACATCAAGCGGCTGCGTAAGAAGTTCAAAATGGTTGACGGCGATTTCGATATGATCGAAACGCTCTACGGCGTAGGCTACCGTTTCCGCGAAGCGGCGTGACGCTATAGCTCAAATGCTCGCCGCAACCCTGCGCGCGCCGGATTGGCGCGTCGTGCTCTGACCGCAGTGACGGCCGGCGTTGCGGGTGAAAGGGAGAGGCTTGTCCGATCAGACGATCCAGTCACACAGGGTTGACGCGCAGGAAGAACCTCGCCGCGTCAGCCGCCGGCTATGGTCGCATCCGTTCACGCTGATCCGCCGCATCTTCGGCAATGCGGTCTTCTCCAGCCTTACCCGCCGCATCCTGTTCTTCAACATCGCAGCGACGGTGGTTCTGGTCGCGGGCATTCTCTACCTCAACCAGTTCCGCGAGGGGTTGATCGACGCGCGGGTGGAAAGCCTTCTGACGCAGGGCGAGATCATTGCCGGAGCGATCTCCGCATCGGCATCGGTCGACACGAACTCCATCACCATCGATCCGGAAAAGCTGCTGGAACTGCAGGCCGGCCAAAGCATCACGCCGGTGCCGAACGATGAAGACCTCGACTTCCCGATCGATTCGGAACGGGTGGCGCCGGTCCTGCGCCGGCTGATTTCCCCGACCCGCACCCGCGCCAGGCTGTTTGATGCCGATGCCAACCTGCTGCTTGATTCGCGCCACCTCTATTCGCGCGGACAGGTTTTGCGCTACGACCTGCCGCCGGTTGAAGGCGAGTCTGGCACCTGGAACGACTGGTTCGCCAGCCTCATCAACCGGATGCTGCAGCCCGGAAACCTGCCGGCCTACAAGGAAGCGCCCGGCGGCGACGGTTCTATCTACCCGGAGGTGATGAACGCGCTGACCGGCGTGCGCGGCGCCGTGGTCCGCGTCACCGACAAGGGCGAACTGATTGTCTCGGTTGCCGTGCCGGTGCAGCGTTTCCGCGCCGTGCTCGGCGTTCTGCTGCTGTCGACCCAGGCCGGCGACATCGATAATATCGTGCATGCGGAGCGGCTCGCCATCATGCGCGTGTTCGGTGTCGCGACGTTGGTCAACATTCTCCTGTCGCTTCTCTTGTCCTCGACGATCGCCAATCCGCTGCGTCGCCTGTCGGCAGCGGCCATCCGCGTTCGACGCGGCGTGAAGCAGCGCGAGGAGATCCCCGACTTCTCCGCCAGGCAGGACGAGATCGGCAACCTGTCGATCGCGCTGCGCGACATGACCAACGCGCTCTACGACCGGATCGATGCGATCGAAAGCTTTGCCGCCGATGTCAGCCACGAGTTGAAGAACCCGCTGACCTCGCTGCGCAGCGCCGTGGAAACACTTCCTGTCGCCAGGAGCGAGGATTCCAAGCAGCGGCTGACCAACATCATTCTTCACGACGTGCGACGCCTCGACCGCCTGATCACCGATATTTCCGATGCCTCGCGTCTCGATGCGGAACTCGCCCGCTCCGATGCTGCACCGGTCAACATGGAGATCCTCGTCGGCAACCTCATCGACATCTCGCGGCAGATCCGGACCGGCCGCAAGCCGGTGGAGATCGATCTCAGCGTCGAGCACAAGGCCGGGACCAAATCGAACTACCTCGTCCACGGTCATGACCTGCGGCTCGGCCAGATCATCACCAACCTGATCGAGAACGCCCGCTCCTTCGTGCCGGAAAAGGGCGGGCGCATCGCCATCCGTCTTTACAAGAGCCGCGGCAACTGCGTCATCCAGGTCGACGACAATGGACCGGGCATTCGCGCCGAAGACATCGACCGGATTTTCGAACGCTTCTACACCGACAGGCCTGACGGCGAGAGTTTCGGCCAGAATTCCGGGCTCGGTCTGTCGATCAGCCGACAGATCGCCGAGGCACATGGCGGTTCGCTGAAAGCCGAAAACCTGACGGACGCCAAGGGCGACGTCAGCGGCGCGCGGTTCACGCTGTCGCTGCCGACCGGGGAAACGGCATGACGCCGGGCGCCAATCTCCACGCCACAGTGATCGTTGCCGGAACCCGCGGCTTGCTGTTTACCGGAGCCTCCGGAAGCGGCAAATCTGCCCTTGCCTTTGCCTGCATTGCGGCGGCACGCGCACGCGGCGCCTTCGCCGCACTCGTTGCTGACGACCAGGTCTTCGTCCGCCGGCACGGCTCGATGGTCGTTGCCGAATGTCCCGCCTCCATTCGGGGACTGATCGAGATTCGCGGGAGCGGCATCGCGACAGTCGCCAGCATTGACAAGGCTCGTCTCGACCTTGCCATAGAAGTGATCGGCGACGGCGATGCAGAGCGTCTGCCGCCGGAAGACGAACGCTTCAGCGTCGTCGAAGGGGTTTCTCTGCCCCTGATCCGGCTGCATGGCCGGGCGCGCCAACCACTGGCGATGATCACGGCGCTGCGACCGGAATTTCATCAGGAGCGGCCATTTTCATGACATCCTCGCGACCATTTTTAACTTGCACTTCAGGTCTACATGGACAAGATGGCTTCCCACCGCCATCAGGCCTGTTGCAGTGCGAAATGGGGCCGAGCGTATCGATGTACTGGGGGGTGATTTCACTATGATCGGACTTGTGCTTGTCACTCATGGCAAGCTGGCTGACGAGTTCCGCCATGCGCTGGAGCATGTGGTGGGGCCTCAGAAGAATATCGAAACCGTCTGCATCGGTCCGGAAGACGACATGGATCAGAGGCGCCAGGATATCGTCAATGCCGTGGAACGGGCAGATGACGGGCACGGCGTGGTGATCCTGACCGACATGTTCGGCGGCACCCCCTCCAACCTCTCCATCTCCGTGATGAACAGCGGCAAGATCGAGGTGATCGCCGGCGTCAATCTGCCGATGCTGATCAAACTCGCCGGCATCAGGGCCGAGAACGACATGCAGAAAGCACTGGTCGAAGCCGCCGAGGCCGGCCGCAAATACATCAACGTCGCCAGCCGTGTCCTGAGCGGCAAATGAAACCTTCCATGGCAGCCCTTTCCCGCGAACTTCTCATTGTCAACAAGCGCGGCCTGCACGCCCGGGCGTCGGCCAAATTCGTCCAGATGGTCGACACGTTCGACGCCGACATCAATGTCTCCAAGGACGGCATGACCGTCGGCGGCACGTCGATCATGGGCCTCATGATGCTTGCCGCAAGTCCCGGCTGCACGATCGAGGTCAGTGCCTCCGGCACTCAGGCTGAAGCGGCTCTCGAGGCTCTCGCGCAGCTTGTCGCCAATCGCTTCGGCGAAGAGATGTGACAATCATATAAAGACTTCTTTATATCCTTATTGCCAGTTGCCGGTAAGCCTGCTAAACGGCTGGCAGCGCTGTCGCCTGTCGTGACGGCTGTCAAAAGCTGTGCGCCGAAGGCGCTTGACCTGCGGATTGGAGAACAACCATGAGCATCGACAAAGACTACATCGTCGCGGATATCGCGCTTGCCGATTTCGGTCGCAAGGAGCTGAACATCGCTGAAACCGAAATGCCGGGGCTGATGTCCTGCCGCGAGGAATTCGGCGACAGCAAGCCGCTGAAGGGCGCCCGCATTTCCGGCTCGCTGCACATGACGATCCAGACGGGCGTGCTGATCGAGACGCTCACGGAACTCGGCGCCGACGTACGCTGGGCCTCCTGCAACATCTTCTCGACCCAGGATCATGCCGCTGCCGCGATTGCCGCTGCCGGCATTCCGGTGTTCGCCGTGAAGGGCGAATCGCTGACGGAATACTGGGAATACACCGACAAGATCTTCCAGTGGGCCGACGGCGGCCTGTCCAACATGATCCTCGACGATGGCGGCGACGCCACCATGTACATCCTGCTCGGCGCCCGCGCCGAAGCCGGTGAGGACGTGCTTTCCAACCCGACCTCGGAAGAGGAAGAAATCCTCATCGCGCAGATCAAGAAGCGCCTGCAGGCTTCTCCCGGCTGGTTCACCAAGCAGCGCGATGCCCTCAAGGGCGTCACCGAAGAAACCACCACCGGCGTTCATCGCCTGTACGAACTGGCCAAGAAGGGCCTCCTGCCCTTCCCGGCGATCAACGTCAACGACTCGGTCACCAAATCGAAGTTCGACAACAAGTACGGCTGCAAGGAATCGCTGGTCGACGGCATCCGCCGCGGCACTGACGTGATGATGGCCGGCAAGGTCGCCGTCGTCTGCGGCTATGGCGACGTCGGCAAGGGTTCCGCCGCTTCGCTGCAGGGTGCTGGCGCACGCGTCAAGGTCACGGAAGTCGATCCGATCTGCGCGCTGCAGGCCGCCATGGACGGCTTCGAAGTGGTTCAGCTCGAAGACGTGGTATCGAGCGCCGACATCTTCATCACGACGACCGGCAACAAGGACGTCATCCGCATCGAGCACATGCGCGAGATGAAGGACATGGCGATCGTCGGCAACATCGGCCACTTCGACAACGAGATCCAGGTCGCTGCCCTCAAGAACCTCAAGTGGACCAACGTCAAGCCGCAGGTCGACATGATCGAGTTCCCCAAGGGCAACCGCATGATCCTGCTTTCGGAAGGTCGCCTGCTGAACCTCGGCAACGCCACCGGTCATCCGTCCTTCGTGATGTCGGCGTCGTTCACCAACCAGGTGCTCGGCCAGATCGAGCTGTTCACCAAGCCCAACGACTACAAGCCTGGCGTCTACATCCTGCCGAAGCACCTCGACGAGAAGGTCGCCCGCCTGCATCTGGCCAAGCTCGGCGTCAAGCTGACCGAGCTGTCGACCGAGCAGGCCGCCTATATCGGCGTGTCCCAGCAGGGTCCGTTCAAGTCGGAACACTACCGGTACTAATCTGAGCCGACTAATCCACAAGATATAGAAGCCGCGGACTTGACAAGTCCGCGGCTTCTTTTTTGCGCGCCGGCCTTTGCCGCGATTTGCGAAGCAGTTATTGTTTCAAGACTTGATTCGCATGAGGCCGGCGGCGGCCTTGGCGAACTGGAATGTCTTGTCGGCGATGCGGCACATGGACGGGGACAGACCGGAATGGCGGTAAAACACACGGCTCCCCTGTCGGGGCGCTGCAGGGGCGACGGTTGCGACGAGGCACCGTCATCAATTTCACAACGGACGGCGGGACGCGTGGCAAAGAAGCGGATCTCAGGCCTGGGCCGGCTGTTCTACAGTGCGCGAGCCGCGCTGGCGGGCACGGCCCTGTCCGGCGTTGCCGGCATCGCGCTGGCGCAAGCGCAGGAGCGGACGCTTCCCGCGGCGCGGATGTTCAGTTCGTTCGAGGTCATCTTTTCATCGGTCACGGTTGGCGCGATCGCAGCTGCACTGCTGTCGACCGTGTGGCTCGTCCGGCAGCGCGGCAATCTGGAAGCCGAGAGCCAGGAGATGCGTGGCGCGCTGTCTGACGCGCAGCAGCGGATCTCCAAGTACGAGGCGCTGATTGCCGACAAGAACCGCAGGATCGTCATCTGGGAAGCCGGGCCCTCGCGTCCTGAATTTCTTGGCCAGTTGCCGCCGGAGACCGGAGCGCCTGCCGAAGACCGGGATTTCCTCGCCTTCGGCCGATGGATGCGGCCGCATTCGGCGACCGAACTGGAACATGCGATCGAAGGCCTGCGCGGTCAGGCCCGCAGCTTCGATATGGTCGTCGAAACCAATCGCGACGAAATCCTCGAGGTTCAGGGACGGGTGTCGGGCGGCAAGGCATTTATCCGCTTCATCGCCCTCAACAACCTGCGCGCCGAACTGGCGGAGCTGAAGATCGAGCGGGAACGGCTGGTCACCTCGATCGGGATGTTCCAGTCGCTTCTCGACGCACTGGAGCAGCCGGTCTGGCAGCGCGATCTCGACGGAAAGCTCGCCTGGGTCAACCATGCCTACGGGGAGGCTGTCGAGGCGAGCAATGCGGCACACGCCGTCAACGAGGCTCGTGAATTCCTCGGCACCATCGCGCGGGAAAAGATCCGTGCGACCGCGACCATCAACGCGCCGTTCCATGATCGCGTATCGACCGTCGTGCGCGGCAATCGATCCGTCTTCGAGGTGGTCGACGTCATCGGCAAGACCGGTTCCGCCGGCATGGCGATCGACGTTTCGGAAGCCGAAACCATTCGCGCCGAGCTCGACCGGACGCTGAAGAGCCATGCCGAGACGCTCGACCACCTGGCGACGCCGGTGGCGATCTTCGACCGCGAGCAGCGGCTGCAGTTCTACAACCAAGCCTTCGTGCGGCTCTGGGATCTCGAGCTCGGATTCCTGGAAAGTCGGCCCGACCACAACGAACTTCTCGACAGGCTGCGCAGCCAGAACAAGCTTCCCGAGCAGCTGAACTGGCGCAACTGGAAGGAGTCGGTGCTGTCGGTCTACCGGTCGCTCGATACGCAGACCAACCGCTGGCATCTGCCGAACGCCCAGACGCTGCAGGTCATCGCGACCGCTCACCCGCAGGGTGGCGTCACCTGGGTGTTCGAGAACCTGACCGAGCAGGTCGACCTCGAGACCCGCTACAACACACTGGTCAAGGTCCAGGGCGAAACCATCGACCATCTGGCGGAAGGCGTTGCCGTGTTCGGTCCCGACGGGCGGATCCGGCTCTCCAACCCTGCCTTCCGGGCACTTTGGGGCCTGACCGAAGACCAGACCAAGCCCGGCATGCACATCAAGGCGATCGAAGCCGCCTGCATGATGGAATACGACAAGGCAGACGGCTGGCGGCTGTTCGGCCAGATGCTGACCAATTTCGATGACGAGCGGCCGTCGCTGCAGGGCACGTTCGAGCTGTTTTCCGGCATCGTGCTGGATTACGCCGTCATTCCGCTTCCCAACGCTCAGACCATGCTGACATTCGTCAACATGACGGACAGCGCGCGTGCAGAGCGCGCCTTGAAGGAAAAGAACGAGGCGCTGCGCAAGGCCGACGAGCTGAAGAACGATTTCGTCCAGCACGTCTCCTATGAGCTGCGCTCACCGCTGACCAACATCATCGGCTTCACCGACCTTCTGAAGACGCCGGGCATCGGGCCGCTCAACGAGCGTCAAACCGAATATGTCGACCACATCTCGACCTCGTCCTCCGTTCTTTTGACGATCGTCAACGACATCCTGGATCTGGCGACCGTCGATGCCGGCATCATGGAACTCAACTACGCCGAAATGGACATCGACGACCTGCTCGACGACGTCGCCATGCAGATCGCCGACCGGCTGCAGGAAAATGCGGTGATGTTGGAAATCGTCGCTGCACGGGGCATGGGGACCATCGTCGCGGATCAACAGCGCCTGAAGCAGATCCTCATCAAGCTGATCACCAATGCCGCCAATTTCGCACCGGAAGGCTCGACGATCACCCTCAGCAGCTGGCGCAACGGCGTGAACTTCTTCTTCTCGGTAACCGACCAGGGGCCGGGTATCGCCGAAGACGTGCTGAAGACGGTGTTCGACCGCTTCTCCAGCGGCAAGGGCGGCAAACGCAGCGGCGCCGGCCTCGGCCTGTCCATCGTTGAAAGCTTCGTTCACCTGCACAAGGGCGACGTTAAGATCGACAGCCGACCGGGCGAGGGTACGACCGTCGTCTGCCGCATTCCGAGCGCAGTCACCGCCCGGTCCGTCGCCGCCGAATGATGGTGATCGACTCAATCGTCCTGACGCTTGCCGACGAGGCGGCGACGATTCAGCTCGGCGAGGACCTCGCGCTGGCGCTGAAGCCGGGCGACTGCCTGGCGCTTTCTGGCGACCTGGGTGCCGGCAAGTCGACGCTTGCGCGGGCCTTCCTGCGGGCAATGGCGGACGATCCGGACCTTGAGGTCCCGAGCCCTACCTTCACCCTCGTCCAGTCCTACGAGCTGCGCATTCCGGTCGCGCATTTCGATCTCTACCGCTTGGGTGACGCATCCGAACTGGAGGAACTCGGCTTCGACGAGGCTCTGGCCGACGGAATCTGTCTGGTCGAATGGCCGGAGCTGGCGGACGCGGCACTGCCCGGCAACCGGATCCGGCTTCAGCTCGTGCATGACGGAGAGGGACGACGTGCAGAGATTGCCGGACCCGAAGCGGATCTTGAGCGGATCGGCCGGAGCCTCACCATTCGCCGGTTCCTGACCGAGAACGGCCATGGAGCCGACCGGCGCCGCTACCTGACAGGCGACGCATCTCTGCGTGCCTACGAGACCCTGATGCGTTCCGACGGCACGCAGTTCGTGCTGATGGACTGGCCCCGCCATCCGGAGGGACCGCCGGTGCTGGACGGCAAGCCCTACCCCAAGGTGGCGCATCTGGCCGAAGAGGTGCTGCCGTTCGTCGCCATCGCGCGGTATCTGCAAGATTGCGGACTTCGCGCGCCCGGCGTGCTGGCTGCCGATTACGAGAACGGGCTTCTGGTGCTTGAGCACCTGGGCGAAGCCGGCGTGCTCGATGAGCGGGGACAGCCGATCGCGGAGCGCTATCAGGCGGCAGTCGAATGCCTGGCGCATCTGCACGGTGCGCCGGTGGTCCGGGAAATTCCGGTAACCGCCGAGCATCTCCACACCGTCCCCGATTTCGATCCGGTGGCGATGAAGATCGAGACACGACTGATCCTCGACTGGTACCTCCCCTGGAAACGCGGCGGGAGGTCAGCCACCGACCTTGAGCGGCAGCGGTATTCGGAGATCTGGGACGGCCTGATCGACAGGCTGCGTTCCAGCGAGCGCCACCTGCTGCTGCGCGATTACCATTCCCCCAATCTCATCTGGCGCCAGGCGGATCAGGACCTCTCCCGGGTCGGCCTGATCGATTTCCAGGATGCGATGATCGGGCCGACCGCCTATGACGTCGCGTCTCTGGTGCAGGACGCCCGGGTGACCATTCCGCCGGCCCTGGGCGAGGATCTGCTGAACCGCTATCTCACGCTTCGCCACGCGCAGCAGACGGGCTTCGACGAAGACGCCTTCCGGACGGCGTTCGCCATCATGTCCGCACAACGCAACTGCAAGCTTGCCGGGCTATGGGTACGCCTCAAGCAACGCGATGGAAAACCTGGCTATCTGAAGCACATGCCGCGTACCATGACCTACCTTGCCACCGCTCTTGCGCATCCGGCGCTTGCACCCTTGCGCGAATGGATGGCAGAGGCTGGAATAGACTTCAGCGAATCATAGGCAGGCATCGCGCATGACCATCCAGAACGCCATGGTGCTGGCCGCGGGGCTCGGCACGCGTCTTCGACCGATCACCGACCGGATGCCGAAGCCGCTGGTGCCGGTCGGCGGCCGGCCAATGATGGACTACGTGCTGGATCTCATCGCGGAAGCCGGCATCCGGACCGTTGCCGTCAACGTTCATCATCATGCCGAGCAGATGGATGCCTACCTGTCGGCGCGCACCGATCTCGAAATCCTGATTTCCGACGAACGCGACCGGCTGATGAACAACGGTGGAGGTCTGGCGAGAGGCCTGAAGCTGCTGCCCCCGGGACCTGTGCTGGTAATGAATGCCGATCTCTTCTGGGTCGGCGAGCCTGCGGGCCAGCCCTCCAACCTGCGACGTCTCATCGACTTCTTCGACGAAGGCGCGATGGATATGGCGATGCTGTGCGTCGGGCTGGAGCAGTCGATCGGCCACAACGGCACGAAAGACTTCGATATCTCTCCCGCAGGCCGCCTGACCCGCCATCGTGGTGGCGATGCTCCATCCGTCGTCTATGCCGGCGCCTTCGTCACGACGACAGAGTTCTTTGCCGACGCTCCGGACGATGCCTTCAACCTCAACCTCTATTTCGACAAGGCGATCGAGCGGCAGCGCCTTTACGGCATCGGCCTTTCCGGTCACTGGATTACCGTCGGCTCGCCCGAGGGGCTGCACGAGGCGGAGGCGTTTCTATCCAGCCGCCCGCTGCAGCCGCCCCGGCCGGCATAACGGCATGGACAGCAGGCGATCCAAACGCGTTCTGACCATTCCCCCGGCGGCCGCCTTCCTGCGCACGGTTGCCGAAGCACTCTGTGACGGCACGCTTCTTCCGTCTTTCAGGCATGATCCGCAGGACCCCCTGTCACTCTCCAAAGTGACGATCTATGTGCCGACGCGGCGCGCGGCGCGCGTGCTGCGCTCGGAGTTCCTCGACCTGTTCGGCGGCCGCTCGGCGATCCTGCCGATCATCCGGCCTCTGGGCGAGACGGATGACGACAGCGGCTTCTTCGATCTCGTGGCACCGGAGGAGATGGACCTCGCCATGCCGATCGGCGGCACGGCCCGCCTGCTGGAACTGGGACAGCTGATCCTGGCATGGCGCAACGCCCTGCCGGACGCCATCACCGCAGTCCATTCGACGTCCCCGCTGGTCGCACCCGCCAGCCCTGCCGATGCCATCTGGCTGGCACGCGCGCTTGCCGAACTCATCGACGCGATCGAGACGGAGGAGCGCGACTGGTCGGACCTGGAGCGGCTGGACGTGGCCGACCATTCGCTCTGGTGGCAGCTGACGGCGGAGTTCCTGAAGATCGCTAGCGTTTTCTGGCCGAGCCGGCTGGAGGAGTTGCGACGCTCCTCCCCTGCCCGCCACCAGGCAGCGGTCCTGAACGGCGAATCCAAACGCATTGCCGAACGCTCCCATGACGGGCCGGTCATCGTCGCCGGTTCGACGGGCTCCGTGCCGGCAGCCGCCAACCTGATCGCCGCTATTGCCGATCTGCCCGATGGCGCCGTCGTGCTGCCGGGCCTCGATCTGTCCATGCCCGACGACCAGTGGGCGATGCTCGGTCGCGGTGCATCCGAGATCGCCGGCGAGCCCGCCAGCCGAAGCCATCCGCAATACGGACTGTATCGCCTGCTTCAGCGGCTGCAGGTACGGCGGGACGAGGTCGAAGTCTTGGGATCCGTCCCGCAGGATCTGAGGGATCGGGCAGCGCTTCTGTCGCAGGCTATGGTTCCCGCCGAGGCGACTGATCGCTGGAACGAGTGGCGCGGGACGACCGCGGCCGACACCATTAGCGCTGCATTCGCCGATGTTGCGCTTGTAGAGACCGGCAATGAGCGCGAAGAGGCAGCAGCAATCGCCATCGCGCTGCGCCTTGCCCTTGAGAGGCCGGGAGACAACGGCGAATCGCAGGCCGCGCTCATCACGCCCGATCGCGCACTGGCGCGCAGGGTAACGGCAGAACTGGCGCGCTTCGGCATTCTCGCCGACGACACCGCCGGCACGCCGCTGTCGGCGACACCGCAGGGGACGCTGCTAACGCTCTGCCTGGAGGCGATGTTGCGGCCGGGCAATCCGACCGCCATCACAGCCCTGATGAAACACCCGCTCGCCTGTTTCGGCTCGGAGGCCGAGACGCGCAGGCTGGCCGGCGAAGCGCTGGAGCTTCTGGCGCTGCGTGGCGGCACCGGCGAACCGGATATCGACGCCCTGCCCGAGTTGCTGGCGACGCGGCTTGCCGAGCAGCAGGCCGATCGGCATCCGCCGCAGTGGCGGCTGTCGCTGGACGAGGACGCAGCCCGGAACGCGCATGGTCTGGCGGACAGGATGGCCGCTGCCGCGGGCCCGCTGACCTCGACCCTCGGCATCACGCGCGCCGATGGCCGGCGCCTGTCAACAAGGCTTCCGCTGTCGGACTGGGCCGAGCGCACCGGACGGGTGCTCGAAGCGGTCGCCGCCAATGCGGCGGGCGATCTGCGGCCTCTGTGGACGGGGGAAGCCGGCGAACGTCTCGCAGCCTTGCTCGGCGAGATCATCGAGACCGACGGGCAGATGGAGGCCGACGGACCGCAGTGGATCGATATCGTCGCTGCCCTGCTGACCAGCGAGGCGGTGAAGCCGCGGGCGCTCAGCCATCCTCGAGTCTTCATCTTCGGCACGCTCGAGGCGCGGCTGCAGCACGTCGACACGCTGATCCTCGGCGGTTTGAACGAGGGGTCGTGGCCCGGACTGTCGGTGAACAACCCTTTCCTGTCGCGCAGCATGAAGACCGATATCGGCCTGGAACCGCCCGAGCGGCGGATCGGCCAGCTGGCTCATGACTTCGAGATGGCAAACGGCACACGTCACCTGATCTATACGCGATCGCTTCGCAAGGGCGGTGCGCCGACGGTCGCATCGCGCTGGCTGCAGCGGCTGCTGGCTCTCGGCGGCGAGACGCTGGCAGGGGATCTGCGGGCACGCGGTGCGCAATACCGGCAATGGGCGCGCCAGATCGATGAGGCCGGCCAGGACGAGAGACAGGCGCTTGCAAGACGGCCGTCCCCGACGGCGCCAGCCGAACTGCAGCCGGTGAAATACTCGTTCAGCGAGGTGGGCCGGCTGCGGCGCGACCCTTATTCCATCTATGCGCGGCGCATCCTGAGGCTCGATCCGCTGGATCCGTTCAACCGCGATCCAGGTGCTGCCGAGCGCGGAACGCTCTATCACCGGATCGTCGAGCGCTACACGCGCATCTCTCCCGTCGCCGGCACCGAAGAAGCGTGGACCGTGATGCTGCGGCTGATCGACGAGGAGTTCGAGGCCGCCGACCTGCCGCTGCATATCGAACAGGTCTGGCGTCCACGCTTCGTCGAGGTCGGCCGTGCCTTCCTGCGGTGGGAGGCGGGTCGCATGCAGGACGTCCGCCGCACCTATACGGAGTTGCCGGCCGGTTTCGACATCCCTGAAGCCGGCATCCGGCTGACGGGCATTGCCGACCGGATCGACATCAAGGGTTCGGGCGGCGCCGACATCATCGACTACAAGACCGGCCTCAACCCCTCCGTCTCGCAGGCACGCGCGCTCCTCGACCCGCAGCTGGCGCTTGAAGCTGCAGCGCTGCAGGCAGGTGCCTTCCGCGACCTGGGATCGACACGACCGGAGGATCTGCTTTACGTGCGGCTTCGGCCCGGCGAGCGTTTCACGTGCGACAAGGTCAACAACGAAGGCGGCCGGACGACGGCGAGAAGCCAGCCCAAATCCTCACAGCAGCTTGGCGAGGAGGCTTTGACGCAGTTGGCGACCTTCGTCACCCGCCTGCGAAACGGCCAGGTCGGCTTTGCCTCGCGGCTCATCCCTGCGATGCAAAGCGATTTCGGCGGAGAGTATGATCACCTTGCGCGCGTGGCGGAATGGGCTACGGCCGATGCCGAGGAAGGCGAGCCCGATGAGTGAGACAGATCTCGACACGCTTGGCGATGATCCGCATCACTGGCTGGACTGGACGGCGCAGCAGCAGGCGCTTGCCTCCGATCCGGAGAGTTCCGCCTGGGTGTCGGCGAATGCCGGCTCCGGCAAGACCCACGTCCTGACCCAACGGGTTATCCGGCTTCTGCTGTCCGGCTGCCGGCCATCGGCGATCCTCTGCCTCACCTATACCAAGGCCGCGGCATCGGAAATGTCGAACCGGGTGTTCCAGCGGCTGGCCGAATGGGCCGTGCTGCCGGACCGGGATCTCGCCAGCCGGATAGCCGGCATCGAAGGTCTTGAGCCGGATTCCCTCAAGCTCGCCGATGCGCGACGCCTGTTCGCCCGAGCGCTGGAAACGCCGGGCGGCCTGAAGATCCAGACCATCCACGCCTTTTGCGAGGCGCTGCTTCACCAGTTTCCGCTTGAGGCAAATGTCGCCGGACTTTTTTCGGTTCTCGACGATGCGGCGGCCAAAGCTCTTCTGGGCGAAGCCCGCCGGTCGCTGCTTTCCGCCACGGCGGCATTGGACGAAGCGGATCTGGCCGATGCCTTCGCCGAAGTTCTGGAGCTCGGCGACGAGACGGGGCTTGAGGCGCTGCTTTCCGACATCGTCGCCAACCGCACCGCCATCCGTCGGTTCATGGCGGAAGCCGAGGCGAGCAGTGGGGTGGATGACGTCCTGCGGCGGACACTCGGCATCGCGGCGGGAGACCATGCGCAGTCCGTTGCTGCCTCCTACTGGCCGTTGCCGGGGCTCGTGGGTCGGCTTCTGTCGACCTATCTCGATCTTGCGGACCGCAAGGGCGGCGCCAAGGCGGGTGATGCCGCCTATGCGTTGAGACAGGCGATCGCGCAGGAGGACGTCTTTCTGCGCACCCAGCTTCTCGATCAGGTGTTTCTGACCCAGGCAGGCAAGCCGAAGGCGGATTCGTCGCTGGTGGCCAAGGCCATGCTTGCGGAAGCGCCTGAACTCGGCGACGCCGTTGCTGCGGCCCGGGAGCATGTGGTCGCCACCCGCGAAAAACTTCGCGTGATGCGGATGTTCTCGGCGACGCGGGCGGCGCTTACCCTCGCCACCCGGCTGGAGAAGGATTACGAGGCCCTGAAGCGACAACGCAGCCTGCTCGACTTCGAAGACCTGATCGCCCGGACCGAGCATCTGCTGACCCGTGACGGCGTCGGCGCCTGGGTACACTACAAGCTCGACCAGGGGATCGACCATATCCTGGTGGACGAGGCGCAGGACACCAGTCCGGTCCAGTGGAGCGTCATCCAGTCGCTGGCGGAAGACTTCTTTTCCGGGCGCAGCGCCCGCGAGACACGCCGGACGATCTTCGCAGTCGGCGACGAGAAGCAGTCGATCTACTCGTTCCAGGGGGCCCGACCGGAGCGGTTCGCCGAAGAACGCGCTGCCACGCAGAAGCGCGTCGGCCTCGGCGGCCAGCGCTTTCATCCGGTTCGATTGCCGCTGTCTTTCCGCTCCACCGCCGACATCCTCAGTGCCGTCGACCAGGTGTTCTCGCTTGAAGACAACGCCCGCGGCCTCAGCGCGCTCGGCGAACCGGTGATCCACCGGTCGAACCGTATCGGACATCCCGGCGCCGTCGATCTCTGGGACACCGTCGTGCCGGACGTTGCGGACATGGAAGACGACTGGACGGCACCCTTCGATGCGACGCCGGATCGTGCTCCGTCCGCGATCCTCGCTGCCCGTATCGCGCACCGGATTGGCGAACTCGTCGGACGCGAGACGGTCATCGAAAAGGGAATAGAGCGGAAGATCCGCCCCGGAGATATCCTGGTCCTGGTGCGCAAGCGCGACGCCTTCGTCAACGCGCTGACGCGGGCACTGAAGCGGCGCGGCGAAATTCCCGTTGCGGGTGCCGATCGCCTGAGGCTCACCAGCCATATCGCCGTGCAGGACCTGATGGCGCTCGCCAAGTTCCTGTTGCAGCGGCAGGACGATCTGTCGCTGGCGGCGGTTCTGAAGAGCCCGCTCTTCGATCTCACCGAGGACGACATCTTCCGGATCGCCGGCCTTCGTCCGGATGCGAGGAGCGCATGGAGCCGGCTTTGCGCGCTGGCCGATGACGGTGATGAACAACTAATCGGCCCCCGCAACCTGATCCTGCGGCTTGCGGAGATGGCCGACCGCTACAGCGTCCACGACTTCTTTGCCCGCGTGCTGGGGGCAGAGGGCGGACGCAAGCGGTTTCTCGCCCGGCTCGGAAGCGAGGCCGGCGATATCCTCGACGAGTTCCTCAGCCTAGCGCTCGACCATGAGGGCAAGGCACTGCCCGGGCTGCAGAGCTTCATCTCGGCGCTGGAGCTGGAAACGCCGGAAATCAAGCGAGAGCAGGATAGCGGCCGCGATGAAGTGCGGATCATGACCGTTCACGCCTCCAAGGGCCTGGAGGCACCGGTGGTGTTTCTGGTCGACAGCGGGTCGAAAGCCTTTATCCATTCGCATGTGCCGAAGTTCCGCTTCCTCAAGATCGGCGCGGTGGACGTACCGGCCTGGGTGCCGGGAAAGACGCTTTCCAACGAACTTATTTCGACCGACGAGGACAGGCTGAAGACGTCCGCAGAGGAAGAATACAGACGCCTCCTCTATGTCGGGATGACCCGGGCCGCCGACCGGCTGATCGTCTGCGGCTATCGCGGCAAGCTGGAGAATGACGAAAGCTGGCAGGCGATGATCACGCGCGCGCTGTGTGCCGATACCGAACGTTGCGAACTGGCGAGCTTCACAGGGCCGGATGGCGAATGGAGCGGTCACCGGTGGCGTCTTCCCGCTAGTGCCGGACGGCCGGTCGCTGTTGGTGACGACAGGAGCGACAGCGACCAAGCTGCAGTGCAGCTTCCGCAGGCTCTGTCGCAGCCTCTGCCCCCTTCCCGCCCGCTGCCGCGACCGTTGAGCCCATCCGGCGCCGGCGCCATGGTGGAAGAGGAAGACGGAGATGCCGCTTTCATCTCGCCTCTGTTCGGGGAGACGCCGAAGGCCGGCCGCGGCCTGCAGAAGGGCCGGCTGACACACCGCATGCTGCAGGTGCTTCCCGGCCTTGCACCAGAGGAGCAGGAACCGGCAGCGGAGCGATACCTGTCGCGCACCGCCGCCTTCTGGGCAGAGGCGGAACGCCGGTCGCTGGCGGCCTCGATCATGGCGGTGCTCCGCCGCCCGGACCTCCAGGCGCTGTTTTCTGGCCATGCGCAGGCGGAAGTGTCGATCATGGGGACGATCTCGCTTGGCGGGCGTCAGCATGCGGTGTCAGGACGCATCGACCGACTGGCGGTGACGCCGGACAAGCGCGTTCTCATCGTCGACTACAAGACCAACAGGTTCGCGCCGAGGACGGTGGACCAGGTGCCGCTGGCGCACCGCGCGCAGCTGGCGATCTATCGCGAGATCCTCAAGCCGCTCTATCCAGGACACTCCGTCGGCTGCATCCTCGTCTATACGGAGACCGCGACCGTCTTGGAGATTCCCGATGCGGCACTCTCCGCCTCGCTTGAAGAACTCGTGACAAAGTGAGATAGGCAGGCATTGAATTTGCCGCTGCAGCGCATCACATTGATGCCAACACCATCATCGAAGGAGAGCCCCATGGCTACCGTGAAAGTCGACACGTCCAACTTCCAGGCCGAAGTCCTGGATTCCGCCGAGCCCGTCATCGTCGATTTCTGGGCCGAATGGTGCGGCCCGTGCAAGATGATCGCGCCGAGCCTTGAAGAAATCTCGACCGAGCTTGCCGGCAAGGTCAAGGTTGCCAAGCTGAACATCGACGAGAACCCGGAATTGGCTGCCAAGTTCGGCGTGCGCTCGATCCCGACGCTCGCCATGTTCAAGGGCGGCGAAGTTGCCGACATCAAGGTTGGCGCTGCGCCAAAGACCGCCCTTTCCGCCTGGATCGCCGGCGCCGCGTAACTTCGCAGCTTCGACTGAGTTCAATTAAAAAACCGGCTGTGCGAACAGCCGGTTTTTTTGGGCCTGAAATTTCCACCACATCAGGTGGGAGGCGTGCCGTTGTCCGCCAGGACATTGCCGGCAAGATAAAGCGATCCGCCGATGAGAATCCGCGGCGGCGCCATGTCGGGCAGTTGCCGCGCCGCGATTTCGCGTAATGCCTCTTCCACGGAAGATTGCGGTTCAGCCACCAGGCCTGCGTCGTAGGCAGCATTTGCCAGCACCACGGGATCCAGCCCGGCATCGCTGCCGCGGATCGGTACCGTGAAGACGTTTTCGGCGATATCGGCAAAGGCGCGGAAATAGCCGACGGGATCCTTGGTGTTCAGCATGCCGGTGACGAGGTAAAGCGGCCGAGGCTGCTGCTCCTCGAAAGCCGCCATGGCTTCGGCAATGACTTCCCCGGCGCCCGGATTATGACCGCCGTCGACCCAGATTTCAGCACCGCTTGGGCCGGCCTGCACCAACAGGCCGGTGGTCAGCTTCTGCAGCCGACCCGGCCATTCGACGCTGCCCATGGCCTTTTCCATCATCGCTTCGGTCACCGCGAAACCGGCGGCCTTGACGGCCCGGATGGCGGCGGCCGCATTGGCGAACTGGTGGCGCCCCGGAAGCCGCGGCAGCGGCAGGTCTGCAAGCCCGAACTCGTCCTGGTACACCAGTCGTCCGAATTCCTCGTGCGCCCAATAGTCCTGCCCATAGACCGAAACCGGGCAACCGAGACGTTCGGCGGTCGCCACCAGCGTCTCTTCGGCGGCATCGAATTCCTGGTGACCAATGACCACCGGACAGCCGGGCTTCATGATCCCGGCCTTCTCCGCGGCGATCAGCTCGACCTTGTCTCCGAGATAGGCCTGGTGATCGAACGAAATCGGCATGATTACCGAGACCGCGGGAGTATCGACGACATTGGTGCAGTCGAGCCGGCCACCCATGCCGACCTCGATGATAACCACGTCGGCAGGGATTTCCGAGAACAGCAGGAAGCTGGCAGCCGTCAGGATCTCGAAAACCGTGATTGCCTTCCCGTCATTGGCCTTGGCGACGCGGCGCAGCGCTTGCGCCAGCACCGCATCCTCGACGAGCCGGCCCGGTTCGCCCTTGCGACCGATGCGATAGCGCTCGTGCCAGTTCACCAGATGCGGGGATGTGTGCACGTGGACAGCGAGCCCTGCCGCCTCCAGTAGCGCACGGCTGAAGGCAGAAACCGAGCCCTTGCCGTTCGTTCCGGCAACGTGGATCATCGGCGGCAGGCGCAATTGCGGATTGCCCAGCACGTCAAGGAGACGCCGCATTCGCCCCAGGGTCATGTCATAGCCCTTGGGGTGGAGCTGCATCAGCTCGTCGATGACCTGTTCCGCCTCGCTATGCACCACGTCGTTCATTCCAGTCTCCCGGCCAGAATGCCGATCCTGCGGCAGGCAAATCCCAAGGCTCAGCCATGATGGGGATCAAGCCGACAGCGCAAGCGGCTGGCTGGACTGGGCAGGCTGCTTCATCATGATCTTCAGGAGCGTCGCAAGCGTGCGAGCCAGATCATGGCGCTTCACCACCATGTCGACCATGCCGTGCTCCAGCAGATATTCGGCGGTCTGGAAACCTTCCGGCAGCTTCTCGCGCAGCGTCTGCTCGATGACGCGCTTACCGGCAAAGCCAATCTCGGCACCCGGCTCGGCGATATGCACATCGCCAAGCATCGCGTAGGAGGCGGTGACGCCGCCGGTGGTCGGGTTAGTCAGCACGACGATGTAGGGAAAACCGGCTTCCTTCAGCATGTCGATGGCAACGGTCGTGCGCGGCAGCTGCATCAGCGACAGGATACCCTCCTGCATGCGAGCGCCGCCGGATGCCGGGAAGATCACCAGTGCACAGCGCTCGGCAAGCGCCCGCTCGGCAGCCTTGACGATTGCCTCGCCGGCTGCCAGGCCGAGAGACCCGCCGATGAAGTTGAATTCATGAACCACGGCGACCAGCTTGATGCCCTGGACATTGCCGAGACCGGCGAGGATGGTGTCCTCCTGTTCCGTCTTCAGGCGGCTGTCCTTGAGACGGTCGCTGTATTTCTTCGAATCGCGGAACTTCAACGGATCCTGCGCCACCTTGGGCTGCGGCAGGCTCTCGAAGACGCCACCGTCAAAAAGGTCGGCGAGCCGCGCCTTCGCCGGCATCTTCATGTGGAAGCCCGAGGCGGGGATCACCCACTTGTTTTCCTCGAGGTCCTTGTGGAAGACCATCTCTCCCGTTTCCGGGCACTTGATCCAGAGGTTTTCCGGCACTTCCCGGCGGCCCAGCATGGAATTGATGCGAGGGCGCACATAGTTGGTGATCCAGTTCACTGGCAGAACTCCTGATTGACGCGCGTCAATGTGATGACTTTATTCGGCAGCAACAAGGCGTGCCGAGCGAACGCCGGAGGCGAGACCGCGCACCAGCGTCGCAACTGCAGAGACCGTATGGTCGGTGGCCTTGCCGTCAGCGCTCAGGCTGCCGGCCACCTGGGCAACGATAGCCGACCCGACGACAACGCCATCCGCCGCAGCGCCGATTGCCTTGGCATGGTCGGCGGTCTTGACGCCGAAGCCGACGCAGACCGGCAGATCCGTATGCGATTTGATGCGCTGGACGGCAGCACCGACCCGCGAGGGATCCGGCAGCGCCGAACCGGTAATGCCGTTCATCGAGACGTAATAGACGAAGCCGGACGTGTTGCGCAGAACCGTCGGCAGGCGCTTCTCGTCGGTCGTCGGCGTGGCCAGGCGAATGAAGTTGACGCCTTTTGCCAGCGCCGGGATGCACAGTTCGTCGTCCATCTCCGGCGGCAGGTCGACGACGATCAGACCGTCGATACCGGCTTCCAGGGCTGCATCGAGGAAGGTCTCGACGCCCATGTTGTAGATCGGATTGTAGTAGCCCATCAGCACGATCGGCGTGTCCTGATCGGTCTGACGGAATTCCCGGGCGATATCGAGCGTCCGGATCAGCGTCTGGCCGGCGGCAAGCGCGCGCTGCCCTGCCATCTGGATCGCCGGGCCGTCTGCCATGGGATCGGAGAACGGCATTCCAAGCTCGATCACATCGGCGCCGGCTTCCGGCAATGCCTTCATGATGCCGAGCGAGGTCTGGTAGTCCGGATCGCCGCCCATCATGTAGGTGATGAGAGCCGGGCGGCCCTCTGCCTTCAAGGCGGCGAAACGTGCGTCCATGCGTGCGGTCATGATCAGAGGTCCATTCCGAGAATCTTGCCGACGGTGAAGATGTCCTTGTCGCCACGGCCACAGAGGTTCATCAGGATGATCTGGTCCTTGTCCATCTTCGGCGCCCGCTTCATGACTTCCGCCAGCGCGTGGCTGGGCTCGAGCGCCGGGATGATGCCCTCCGTGCGGGTCAGAAGCTGGAAGGCGGCGAGCGCCTCATCGTCCTTGATCGGCACGTATTCGACCCGGCCGCTATCCTTCAGCCATGAGTGTTCGGGCCCGATGCCCGGATAGTCGAGGCCAGCCGAGATCGAGTGGCCTTCCTTGATCTGCCCGTCGCCGTCCTGCAGAAGGTAGGTGCGGTTGCCGTGCAGGACGCCTGGCCGACCAGCCGTCAGCGATGCGCAATGCTCCTCGCCTTCGAGGCCCTTGCCGCCGGCTTCGACGCCGACGATCGCCACGCTCTCATCGTCCAGGAAGGGATGGAAAAGCCCAATTGCGTTGGAGCCGCCGCCAACCGCTGCAACCAGCATATCCGGCAGGCGGCCTTCGGCGGCCATCATCTGCTCGCGGGCTTCCTTTCCGATTACCGACTGGAATTCGCGGACCATCTCCGGATACGGGTGCGGACCGGCCGCCGTTCCGATGATGTAATAGGTGTCGTCAACATTCGTGACCCAGTCGCGCAGGGCCTCGTTCATCGCGTCCTTCAGGGTCCCGTGACCGGACGTTACAGGCCTCACCTCCGCACCGAGCAGCTTCATGCGGAAGACGTTCGGCGCCTGACGCTCGACATCGGTCGCGCCCATATAGACGACGCATGGCAGACCGAAGCGCGCGGCGACGGTTGCCGAGGCAACGCCGTGCTGGCCGGCGCCGGTTTCGGCAATGATGCGCTTCTTGCCCATTCGCTTGGCGAGCAGAATCTGGCCGATGCAGTTGTTGATCTTGTGACTGCCGGTATGGTTCAGTTCGTCGCGCTTGAAGTAGATCTTGGCGCCGCCAAGCTCCGCAGTCAGCCGCTCGGCGAAATACATCGGGCTCGGCCGGCCGATATAATGCGTGTTCAGATAGGCCAGCTCCGCCTGGAACTCCGGATCTGTCTTCGCCTTGTTCCACTCGGCCTGCAGGTCGAGGATCAGCGGCATCAGCGTCTCGGCGACGAAACGGCCGCCATAGATGCCGAAGCGGCCTTCCTCATCGGGACCGGCCCGGAACGAATTCGGCTTCAGAGGCTGGTTCACGGTGTCACTCCTGTGCTCTGCTGCGGCGCCATTCATCGACTGCATCGAAGAAGGCATTCATCTTCGCGCTGTCCTTGACCCCCGGCGTGCTTTCCACGCCTGACGATATATCGATACCCGGCGCCCGTGTCATCGACAGGGCCTGCGCCACGTTGTCCTTGGTGAGGCCACCGGAAAGCATGTATTCAACGCCGTCGTCAAGCGCGGCCATGATCGTCCAATCAAAGGCAACGCCGTTGCCGCCCGGAAGATCCGATCCGGCCGGCGCCTTGGCATCGAAGAGCATGCGGTCGGCCAGGCCATCGTAGCTTTCGATCTGCCGAAGATCCTCGGCCGTGCGAATGGAGAAGGCCTTCATCACCGGCAGCCCGAACATCGCCTTGACGTCGAGGACGCGCTGCGCCGTCTCGCGGCCATGCAACTGAAGAATGTCCGGCTTGAGGAACGCGATAATCTCTTCCAGCTGCTCGTTATCGGCATCCACCGTGACGGCGACGATCTTTGCCTGCCCCCGGACCCGATCGGCAAGCGATCCGGCTGTCAGCGGGTCGATGTGACGTGGGCTCTTCTCGAAGAAGATGAATCCGACATGTGTCGCGCCGCGCGCCACTGCCAGGTCGATCGCCTCCGGCGTCGTCAATCCGCAGATTTTGATATCGGGTGTCATGAAAGGCGAACTTGCACGAATCGCGCCTCAAGTCGAGGCAAATTGCGGGTGAAGACGGTGGCCGGTTCAGCCAAAGTCGATGGCGTGAAGCTGTGATCCGTGGAGTTTCAGCCACCGCCGTGCCTCTTCCATGCGCGGGCAGAGAGAGAGACACAGCGCCCAGAACCGGGGGCCGTGGTTCATCTCCTTCAGATGCGCCACCTCGTGTGCCGCAAGATAGTCGATGACCACGGGCGGCGCCATGACGATCCTCCAGGAGAAGCTCAGATTGCCGTCGGAGGAACAGGAGCCCCAGCGGCTCCGGGTGTCCTTCATGCTGATGGAGCGCACAGGCTTGCCGACCGCCGCGGCATGCACTGAAACGCGCGCCTCCAGATCGATCCGCGCCTGCTTTTTCAGGAAGGCTTCCAGCCGTCGCCCGAGATGATCCTCCAGCCCGCTCACCCGGATGACTGGGGTACCGTTCTCCACCGACGCTTCGGTCAGCCCCCGCAGTGAGCCGGTATGGACGATCCGGTGGGCGGCGCCGCGCAGATCGATCGCAGCACCCGGCCGCAGCCCGGCGGCCGGCTGAAACTTCGAGAGCTTCATGCGCAGCCACTCGTCGTGGCGGGCAAGGAAAGCATCCACTTCCCGCATCTTCAGGCCGCGCGGGATGGTCAGGCGCAGAGCACGGCCACCCGGCTCGATGCGCAGCGTGATGCGCGTCGCCTGGGCATGCTCGCGAACCGTCAAAGGCAGCAGCCGGTCGCCAACCTGCAATGTCCGCTCGCTTTTCTGCAGCGGTTTTGCCGGGCGCCTGGTGCTTGTGAGACGGGAGAACATCGAGGATATCTAGCCGATTCGGCGGAGCTTAAGCCACGAAAAAGACCGGCACGCGAGGTGCCGGTCCGTTGTCTTCAAAGCTGAACTGCGATCAGACGGCAGGATACTGATTGCCTTCCGGACCCCGGCCGCCACGCTCGCGCATGAAGCGGTCGAATTCTTCCTGATCCTTGGCGCGACGAAGCTCGCGAAGGTACGAATCGAATTCTTCGCGCATCTCTTCAAGCTTGCGGCGCTGTTCCTCGATGCGATCCGTCTCGGCTCTGCGCCAGTCGTCGAAGGCCATGTTGCCGGTGGCGGTTGGGCCATACCGGCGGGTGGAGCGACGGAAGCCGTTGAAGAAGCCGTCCGCTCTGTCGTTGGCGTTGCGCTTGAAGTCGCGCAGCCGTTCACCGAAGATGATGTAGGCGAGCATGGCAAGACCCAGTGGCCAGAAGACCACGAAGCCGAGGACCATGAGGGCGATGGTCGCCGGAGTCCAATCCGGGCGTATCAATGCAGACTGGTTCATCGGTTGCACTACCTCGTTCTCAACGCGCAGGCCTCATGCCTGCGGCTGAAACTCGATGTGGGATGCGGCCGATCCGCCTTCAAGACAGGCTGTTCTGCAATCCGCGAAGATGCTGATTAAGCTCCTGGAATTCGCTAAGAGGCCGACAGTCAGCCGCTTTTGCCGCCTTTGATCACGCGCGGTGCCACCTTCTTCTTCGGTGCGATCGAATGCTCGGTGGCAAAGGCAAGGATCCGCGGCGCAATCTCGCGGCGGAAGCGCGAGCCATTGAAGACGCCGTAATGGCCGACGTCCGGCTGCACGTAGTGCATCCGCTTGTCATCAGGAATGTTTGTGCAGATCGTCTGGGCAGCCTTCGTCTGGCCGATGCCGGAGATGTCGTCGTTCTCGCCCTCAATGGTCAGCAGCGCGACGTTGCGGATCGCGGTGGTGTCGACCTTTTCGCCACGATGGGTCATCTCGCCCTTCGGCAGCGCGTGCTTGATGAACACCGTATCGACGGTCTGCAGGTAGAATTCTGCCGTCAAATCCATGACTGCCAGATACTCGTCATAGAACTCCCGGTGCTTATCGGCCGGTTCCCCGTCATTCCTCACCAGGTGCTCGAAGAACTCGTTGTGGGCGACCACGTGCTTGTCGAGGTTCATCGACATGAAGCCGGAAAGCTGTAGGAACCCGGGATAGACCGGGCGCATGAAACCCGGCTGCGGCCACGGCACCGTCATCACGACGTTGTCCTGAAACCATTCCAGCGGCCGATCCTGCGCCAGCTTGTTGACGGCTGTCGGGTTGATGCGCGTGTCGATCGGCCCGCCCATCAAGGTCATCGATGCCGGCGCACACGGATCGGCGGCTTCCTCCATCAGGGCCACGGCGGCAAGCACCGGAACCGACGGCTGGCAGACCGCCACCACGTGGGTGTTGGGGCCAAGGTGGTGCAGCATGTCGATGACGTAGTCGATGTAATCGTCGAGATCGAACTGGCCATCCGTCATCGGCACGATGCGCGCGTCCTGCCAATCCGTGATGTAAACGTCGGCGCCTTTCATCAGCGCTTCCACGGTGCCGCGGAGCAAGGTCGCATAGTGACCCGACATCGGCGCAACGATGAGAATTTTCGGTCCTACCGTCTGATCAGCTTGAAGAGCGCGCTGGAAGTGGACCAGCTTGCAGAAAGGACGAGACCAGACCACCTCCTCGACAACCTCTACCGTCCGCCCATCGACAACCGTCGTCGGCAGCCCGAACTCCGGCTTGGCGTAACGGCGCGTCGCCCGCTCGAAGACTTCCAGCCCCGCCGAAACGGTCCGCCCGTAGGAGGTCTGCGCCCAAGGATTCATCGGGTTGCTGTAGAAAAGCCGCAACGCTTCGGTCGAGGCGCGCAAGGGTGCCATGGCCGCGTGGTTCAACTCATAAAGCTGGTAAAACATGCGAGTTCCTGCTTTCCAGGGTTCCACCGGCAAGAGGCCGGTGGCGACTGCGCCGGGAGATTAGACCCGTCGCTTGTGCGGCGCAACAAAGTCATTTGCGCGCTAACGTACCAAGGCAAGAACTCGACAGGCGGTTGGTTCCATTACGGTGCTGTCTTTTCGACAGCGGGCGGCGGCAATGATCGCGGAAAAGCTAACAGAAGGTGTTTCACGTGAATCAGTCCACAGGAAGATTCACGTGAAACCGAATGCGTCAGATGTCGAGATTTGCGACGTTCAGCGCGTTTTCCTGGATGAACTCGCGTCGGGGCTCAACTTCATCACCCATCAGACGTGCAAACAGCCCGTCCGCATCGGTTGCGTCGTTGACCTTGACCTGCAGCAGCGAGCGCACGTTCGGATCCAGCGTCGTTTCCCAAAGCTGCTCGGCGTTCATTTCGCCCAGCCCCTTGTAGCGCTGCATCGACAGGCCCTTGCGACCAGAGGCGAAGATTGCATCAAGAAGCGCGCGTGGACCGGCAATTTCCGTCGTCCCTTCCTTTCGTGTCAGCCGCGGCGGCGTGCCGTAGATGTCGTTGAGACGGGCCGTCATCTGGTCGATGTGGCGGGCGTCGGCAGAACCGATCAGTGCCACGTCGAGGGCGGCGGCCTCCTTGACGCCGCGCACCATCCGCTCGAAACGCAGGCCGCCTTCCTTGGTCACATGACCGGACCAGCCGCGCTCGGTTTCCTCGGCGATCACATCGAGACGGCGGGCAACTTCAGTCGCCGTTTCCTGCGCCTTCTCCGGGTTGTCCGTCAGTTCCGGATTGAGCGCGCCGGCAATCGCAGCCTGCTCGACGATCGCCCGGCTGTAGCGCGAGTGGAGGCCATCCAGCAGCGAGCGCATCCGCAGAGCATCCTGGATCATTTCGCGAAGATCTGCACCGGCCCGCACTTCGCCGGAGCCGAGCGTCAGGGTCGCATCGTCGAGGCCCTGGCCGATCAGATAGTCCTCCAGTGCCTTCTCGTCCTTCAGATACTGGACCGACTTGCCGCGGGTCACCTTGTAGAGCGGCGGCTGGGCAATATAGAGGTGGCCGCGCTCGATCAACTCAGGCATCTGGCGGAAGAAGAAGGTCAGCAGCAGCGTACGGATGTGGGCGCCGTCGACGTCGGCGTCCGTCATGATGATGATCTTGTGATAGCGCAGCTTGTCGGGGTTGAACTCGTCCTTGCCGATGGACGTACCAAGCGCGGTGATAAGCGTACCGATTTCCTGGCTGCCCAGCATCTTGTCGAAGCGGGCACGCTCGACGTTGAGGATCTTGCCACGCAGCGGCAGGATCGCCTGGTTTTCACGCGAGCGACCCTGCTTGGCGGAGCCACCGGCAGAATCGCCTTCAACCAGGAACAGTTCAGATTTTGCCGGATCGCGCTCGGAGCAGTCAGCAAGCTTGCCGGGAAGCGAGGCGATGTCGAGAGCGCCCTTGCGGCGCGTCAGTTCCCGGGCCTTGCGAGCGGCTTCGCGTGCAACGGCCGCTTCAACGACCTTGCCGACAAGGATCTTGGCTTCGGTCGGGTGCTCTTCGAACCAGGTGCTGAGGGCCTCGTTGACGAGGTTTTCGACCACGGGGCGAACCTCGGAGGAAACCAGCTTGTCCTTCGTCTGCGACGAGAACTTCGGGTCCGGTACCTTCACAGACAGTACCGCCGTCAGACCTTCTCGGCAGTCCTCACCCTGCAGCGTCACCTTTTCCTTCTTGGTGATGCCGGACGTGTCTGCATAGGAGGTGATCTGGCGCGTCAACGCACCACGGAAGCCGGCCATATGCGTGCCGCCATCGCGCTGGGGAATGTTGTTGGTGAAGCACAGCACATTCTCGTGGTAGCTGTCGTTCCACCACATCGCCACTTCGACGGTGATCCCATCCTTCTCGCCGCGGATGGCGACTGGCGTATTGACCAACGGCTTCTTGGAACGGTCCAGGTAGCGGACGAAGGCTTCGAGGCCTCCGTCATACAGCATTTCTTCCTGGCGGATGTCGGACTTGCGCTTGTCGGTCAGGAGGATGCGGACACCGGAGTTCAGGAATGCAAGCTCGCGCAGGCGATGCTCCAGCGTCCCGTAGTCGAAATCCACCTTGGTGAACGTATCAGTGCTCGGCAGGAAGGTGACCTCCGTTCCCGACCGGCCTTCATAATCGCCGATCACCTTCAAAGGTCCGTCCGGCACGCCGTGGGTAAAGCTCATCTCGTGAACCTTGCCGCTGCGACGGATCTTCAGGCTGAGCTTGACGGAGAGCGCGTTGACAACGGAGACGCCGACGCCATGGAGACCGCCGGACACCTTATAGGAGTTCTGGTCGAACTTCCCGCCGGCGTGCAGCTGGGTCATGATGACTTCTGCCGCAGATACGCCCTCGCCCGTGTGGATGTCGGTCGGGATGCCGCGGCCGTTATCGGTCACCGTCACAGATCCGTCGGCATTCAGAGTCACGGTCACGATGTCGGCGTGGCCGGCCAAAGCTTCGTCGATCGCATTGTCCACCACTTCGTAGACCATGTGATGAAGGCCGGAGCCATCGTCGGTATCGCCAATGTACATGCCGGGGCGCTTGCGAACCGCATCGAGGCCCTTCAGGACCTTGATGGAATCGGCTCCGTATTCGGCACTCGCGCTATCGCTGACGGGTGTATCGCTCATCAATCAACTTTCTAGTTTCTTGCTGCGGACGGTGAGCGGCGAATCACCGTCGTCCTTTGGCAGGACTATAGGGAGTTACAACCCCGTTTTTAAAGGATCTCAGCCTGAAAAACAGGGGACGACGTCGGCTCTAGCCCCGATTTGGGGCTTTTTCCAGCAGCTTCACCAGTTCATCTACCACGTCGGGCTGCAAGTTGCGAATCTGCCGGGCCAGCAAATTGGCAAGCGTTGTGTATTCCGGTGAAAGGCCACTCGTGTCGACGACGACGCGCGGGTTGGATCCGGCCGCCAGGCTGAACAACTCATCCGCCTCGTCCCAGATGACGTTGAAATATCCGGCGACCCGCTGCAGGAAATCAAAGCTCGGCCGGCCCCGCCGACCATGTTCCAAAGCCGACAGGTAGGCCGAGGAAACGCCTATCGCTGCTGCCATCTCCTGCTGCGTGACGCCCTTTTCCTTGCGAAGGGCCCGCAGCGCCTCGCCGAACGGTGTCACGGGGCGTCTCCCCGGCGACTGAGGCGCACATATAGGGCCCCCTCCCCACCATGCTGGCGTGCCGCCGGCTCGTACGAAGAGATCAGGAAGCGGAATTCCGGTTTTGAGAACCACAGCGGAACCGAGCGCTTCAAAGCACCCTCACTGCCGAGAGAACTTCCCTTGCCGGTGATGACGAGCACGTGCCGCAGACCTCGGTCGTGCGCACGCAGCAGGAAGTCGAGCAGCACACCATGCGCCTGGCTCTGGATCAGCCCATGGAGGTCGATCCGCGCCTCCAGCGGCAGACGACCGCGCGCCAGCTTACGCTTCACCGGCCGCTCCAGCGCGTGGTGCTGGCCCTTCGGCTGCTGCTTGGATACCCCTGCCCTGTCTTCGAAGGAAACCTTGCCGACCGTCTGAGCCGAGGGTGCGCCAGTCACTGGCATGTTGGCGGCAATATCCTCTTCATCAAACTTGAGCAGGTCCTCCAGCCGGCCGGGCATCGGCTTGGTGGTCTTCGCCACCTTGCCCCAGAGGATGCGTTCATCCGAATTGAGTTTCCGCCCGCTTTTCATCACCGGAACCTCTGCGCAGCCGCTATCGGAATCAGGATGTAGAAGTCTGCGTCATTGCGCACGGTGCCTGCAAGTTCGCCCGCCTCGTCTCCGCTGCCGGTGAAGATATCGCCGCGCGCAGGACCGACGATCGCGGTCCCGGTGTCGAGCGCCAGCATCAGTCTCGAAAATGGCTGCCCGTCCGAAAGATGGCTGAGGGTCTGCGAATGGATGAAAAACGGGAAGCCGAAGGTATGGATCGACCTGTCCACCGCGAGCGACCGCCCCGTCAACAGCGGCACCTTGGCCGCCGCGATCGGACCGCGGTCGAGATCCGTGACTTCAGCCTCCCGGAAGAAGATATAGGATCGATTGTGCCACAGCACTTCATCGACCTTAGCCGGATTCTCTGCCAGCCAGCGACGGATCGACTGCATGGAGATCTGCTCGCGCTCGATCTCTCTCCGGTCGATCAGAAGCTTGCCGATCGGTGAAAAGGGATGCCCCGCCTTGGCCGCATAGGTGATCCTGCCCAACCTGCCATCAGGGTAACGGAGCCGTGCCGCGCCTTGCACATGCGCGAAAAAGACGTCTATTTTGGACTTCGCCCAGGCGATCTCCAAGCCGCGTCCCTCTAGACATCCCTGATCGATCGCCTGCCGGTCCGGATAGGCTTCGATCGCCCCATCGTCCAGCCGCCCAAAGGCGTAGGACGCGTCCAGATCCGGCGGCCGGCTGGTTTCATCCAAGTCGACGAGGTCGGGCGGGCGACGGTAGAACGGATAACGGTAGCCGGATTCCAGCTTATCCGAGACCTCGACTTCCGGCTCATAGAAAGCGGTGACGAAGCCCGCGCCCTGGTCTCCCCGTTCAATGCGGAAAGGGATGCAACGCTGCTCGAAGAACAGCCGCGCCGCTGCAGGATCGGCTGGCTGGATCGACGCGGCATCAGCCAGCAACGGCCGCAGATCGTCCGCAGTCAGACCCACGGCTCCAGCGCGGTAGGGCTTTCCCTGATCGAGATACTCCAGACACTCCCGCATCACGGAAAAGAGGGGGCGGGGATCGTCCGACCCCCACCCCCTCAAATCCGAGTAGTCCACTTCCCGAAGCTGAAATCCGTCCGACACGGTCATTGCTCGGATTCGGTCGCCACGAGCTTCCAGTTCGGATCGCGCGAGCGAATGTCACGGGCAAAGGTCCAGATGTCGATCACTTCGGACACCGCTTCGGCATCGCCATCGATCAACGTACCGCTCTTGTCATAGGTGGCGGAGATCAACTGGCTGACGATACGGACGGTGATCTGCTCGTCATTGTCCTTCACCCCGGCATGGGTGAGGTCTGCCTTGTCGATGCCGACGAAGCTCGACTTGACGGTTTCGCCCCGCGCTTCGCGGTCGGTGATCGCCGCGTTGAAGCCATCGTAGACTTCCTTCGACAGAAGGTCCTTGAGCGCCTTGCGGTCGCCGTCAGCGAAGGCCATGACGATCATCTCGTAGGCCATCTTGGCACCGGCAAGAAATTCCTTCGGTTGGAAGGAGGGATCGGCCTTCACCAGTTCGCGCAGGCCGCCATTCAGTTCGGTGCCGGGCTTGGCCACCGCATCGATATCCGAAAACCGCTGCTCGTCGTCTACCTGGTCCCGACGCGGCAGGGTCACGACCTTCCCATCATCGACGCCAGGACCACGGGACGCATCGCGAGCACCGAACGGATCGACGGGAGGTTTCTCATTTCCTGTTCGCCGGCCGAGAACGCTGCGCAGTTGCAGGAATATCAGGACGGCAGCCACGAGGAAAAACAGAGTTATGAAGTCGTTCGCGCCCATTTTCACCCGTGGTATCGTTGGAATTGAAAGGTTCCATCTCATATAGTCTGATCCGGCCATCATTCAAATAGCGGAAGGATGGTTCGCTTTTCAACGAAACACCCTTATCGAAAGACACCATGCGCCTCCTCCTCGTCCCGCTAGTTCTGTTCGGTCTGCCTCTGGCGGAAATTGCCGGCTTCGTGATCGTCGGGCGGTGGCTGGGTCTATGGTCGACGCTGGCGCTGGTCATCCTGTCGAGCGTGATCGGCATCCTTCTCCTGCGCAGCCAAGGCCTGAGCGTTCTGCGGCAGATCAACACGGAAGGCCAACAGGGCCGCGTCCCTGGGGAAGCAATCGTCAGTGGCGCGATGATCGTCGTTGGGTCAATCCTGCTGATCCTGCCCGGCTTTCTGACAGACATCATCGGCCTCCTGCTGTTCATCCCCGGCGTGCGCCGGCTGATCTGGCAGCAGATCGGCCAGCGCGTGATCGTCCGAACGAGCCGCACACCCGCTGGCTATCCCGGTTCTTCGCCCAACCCGAACCCTTCGACGAGCGCAAACCAGCCTCCCGCTGCCAGCCCGCAGACCATCGATCTCGACAGCACCGATTACCAGCGAAAATCTGGCCCCTCGTCTCCCTGGTCCGACCGGCCGGCGGATGATCAATGATGCACCCGGAACGGGGCCAACCCACACCCGAACCTGCCCCAACGTCATGGGCGTCAGGGTTGTAAGCCTCACATCGAAGTGATAGACGGCGCAAAAGATCGAAGCCGAGGAACAGCCAATGGACACCGAAACCCAATCTCCGTCGCTTACCATTCTCGCCCAGTACACGAAGGACCTGTCCTTCGAAAATCCGGGCGCTCCGCGTTCGCTTCAGGCTCGCGACAAGGCTCCGTCGATCAACATCAACGTCAACGTCAATGCCAACCCGCTTTCCGACACGGATTTCGACGTTGTGCTGTCGCTGAACGCTGAAGCCAAGGACGGCGACAAGGTCGTGTTCGCGGCCGAGCTCGTCTATGGCGGCGTCTTCCAGATCACCGGCTTCCCGCAGGAGCACATGCTGCCGGTCCTGTTCATCGAGTGCCCGCGCCTGCTCTTCCCGTTCGCCCGTCAGATCATCTCCGACGTAACACGCAACGGTGGCTTCCCGCCGCTGATGATCGATCCGATCGATTTCGGTCAGATGTTTGCGCAGCGCGTCGCCGAAGAACAGACCCGCGCCCAGGTTCAGCCGCTGAACAGCTGATCTTCCAAAGATCGCCCACCACAAGAACCCGGCTCACGCCGGGTTTTTTATGTTCTACTGGTAGCGAGCCCAGAGTGCCTTCTCGCCAAGCGAATTGACCAGCGCCGCATGCGCCGCGATTTCCGCTTCGGTCATCCGCGGCGGAAGCGGCCGCGGTCGTTGCAGCGTGATGACGTCGACGTCTTCGACTTCGATAACCGTCGTGACCTGTTCGGCGCCGACGAGACCGAGTGCTGCCTGACGGCCGCCGATCATCTCGATGTAGACTTCTGCCAGAAGTTCGGAGTCGAGCAGTGCGCCGTGCTTGGTGCGGTGGGAGTTGTCGATGCCGTAGCGCCGGCAGAGTGCATCGAGCGAATTCGGGCCCATCGGATGCTTGCGCCGCGCCAGCGACAGCGTATCGACAACGTGATCGTTCGGCACCGGCGGCAGGCCGAGCCGATCAAGCTCGGCATTGATGAAGCCCATGTCGAACGTCGCGTTATGGGCAATCCATTTAGCGCCGTCGAAGAACTCCAGAAGTTCCTGAACGACGGCGGAGAATGGCGGCTTGTCCTTCAGGAAATCGTCGGTGATGCCGTGTACCGCCAGCGCATCCGGATGAACCTTGCGATCGCCGGGATTGATGTAGACGTGAAACGTGCGGCCGGTGGGGAAGTGATTGAAGAGTTCCACGCCACCAATTTCGATCACCCGATCGAGCCGGTTTTCGAGACCTGTGGTTTCCGTATCGAAGATGATTTCACGCATGGTTCTTCTCGCTCAAGGTCCCGGCGCGCACGGCTTTGAGGATCTGCCGAACCCGCTGTGTCGCCGCATCGATCCCGTGGCCGGTATCGATGATGAAATCCGCCTGCCGGCGCTTCTGCGAATCAGGGATCTGACGCGACAGGATCATCTCGAACTTCTCCTCCGTCATGCCCGGGCGCGCAAGCACCCGCTGGCGTTGGACCTGTGGATCACAGGTGACGACCACCACCGTATCCACCCGATGCGCGGCGCCTGCTTCAAAGAGGAGCGGGATATCGAGGAGGACGATATCCGCGCCCAGTCTCGCCTGTTGGTCAAGAAACTGCTCTTCTCTCATTCGCACCAGCGGATGGACGATGGCTTCGAGCTTCTTGAAACCTGCAGGATCGTCTGACAGGCGCCTGGCAAGTTCGGCACGATCCACGACACCGGTTGATGCCACTCCAGGGAACGCCGCCTCGACCGGGGCAACCGCGTCGCTTCGATAAAGATCGTGCACCACCGCGTCGGCGTCGTTGACCGGGGTACCCTCTGCTGCAAAAAGCCCGGCCGTCGTGGATTTCCCCATGCCGATCGATCCAGTGAGGCCGATCTTGATCATCCGTGGCGCTCCATGTCGCGGATGACCAGGTCCCGGAGCTCTTCGTCAACGGCAGGCCGCTGGCCGAACCATCTTTCGAAACCCGGTGAAGCCTGGTGAAGAAGCATCCCTAAACCGTCGACGGTTTTCAAACCCTGAGCACGGGCCTGCGCTAGAATCGGGGTTTCCAGCGGCACATAGACAATGTCCGTCACCACCGCATCCCTCGCCAAGCCGCGAAAGTCGATGTCCATCGCGGTTTCGCCGTCCATGCCAAGCGACGTCGTATTGATGAACAGGCTAGCGCCTTGGATAACTTCATCGAGCGCTTCCATGGGATGTGCATGGATCCTATCGCCGAACCGGTCGGCGAGCTCCTGGGCTCTGGACAGGGTCCGGTTGACGACGTGGATTTCCGCAATCCCCCTGTTGCGCACCGCCTGAATGATCGCGCGGCTGGCACCGCCGGCACCGAGGATGACGGCGCGTGCGGCTTTGTCCCAGCCGGGCGATCGCTCGTCGAGATTGGCAGTGAAGCCGAAGCCATCGGTGTTGGTCGCCTTCAACAGCCCCTCTTCCAACCAGAGCGTATTGGCGGCGCCAAGTTCATGCGCCAGATCATCCGGCTGGTCTGCCAGCCGATAGGCGTGTTCCTTGTGAGGAATGGTGACATTGCCGCCACGGAACTGTCGCCCACGCTTCAGCTCCTCGATGAACCCGACGAACTGTCCCTCGGGAACGTCGATCGCCGTGTAGCTGCCATCGATCCCGAGGTGTTTCAGCCAATGTCCATGAATGATCGGCGAGCGTGAATGCCGGATCGGCGATCCGACAACGAAGGCGTGCGCTGTTTCACGTGAATCAGCCATCGATAGCTCTAAGCTCCCGCAGGGCATTGAGAACAGGCAACATGGGCAGACCAAGGATCGTGAAATAGTCACCATCGATCGCCGAGAACAACTGGATCCCATGCCCTTCCAGCTGATAGCCGCCGACACTCCCCAGAACAGCGTCGCCGGCCGTGTCCAGGTAGCGATCGACGAAAGCTTCAGTCAGCGGCCGTACCGTCAGTGCCGCTCGTGATACCGTTTCCCACAGCACCTCGCCGTCGCGCGCAATCGCCACGCCGCTGTTGAGGTGGTGCGTTTTGCCCGACAGCGACAGGATCGCTTCTCGCGCTTCGGCACGCGACGATGGCTTGTGATAGACTCGTTCGCCCAGCGACATCGTCTGGTCAGAGCCGATGACGAATGCTCCCGGATAATGATGGCAGACATCGAGAGCCTTTGCGCGCGCAAGCGCCAGCGCCACCTCTTGCGGCGTCGCACCCGCCGCTTCAAGCTTCTGGTCTATCGCTCGCTCATCAATGGATGCGGCACGTGTCTGGAAGACAAGACCGGCATTTTCCATCAGCATCCGGCGAAAGGGACTGGACGAGGCCAGCACGAGTGGTTGGGTCAAGACAGCCTTCCAGTCATGTGCACGGGGATCGCTGCGGCGATTACCGTAACTTCGGGCGCAGGGCAACGATAGCCGCGGCGGTTTCTTCGATGGACCGCCGCGTGACGTCGATCAGCGGCCATTGATGCCGCGCGCAGAGCGCCCGCGCATATTTGAGTTCTTCGTTGATGTTGGCACGATCAGTATAATGGCTGCGATCAAAGCCGAGGACCGTTCCAAGCTCTCTGTTCTCGCGAACCTGCGAGATCCGGTCGGTCGTCGCAATCAGGCCGACGATCAACGGCTTCGTCGCCTTCAGCAGGCTTTCCGGCAACGGCACATGCGCTACGATCGGAATGTTCGCGGCCTTGATGCCACGATTGGCGAGATAGATGCTGGTCGGCGTCTTCGAGGTCCGGCTGATGCCGATCAGAACGACATCGGCCTCGTCATAGCTTTCCGCCATCTGACCGTCATCGTGATCCATGGCGAAGTTCAGCGCCTCGATCCGTTGGAAGTACTCCGCCGTCAATGCGTGCTGCGCACCGACGCGGCGTCGCGACCGCGTCCCGAGGTAGGTCTGAAACGTCGCAAGAACCGGCTCCAGAACGTTGACGCTCGGAACTCCGATCGCCTTGCAGCGTTCATCGATGTAATCGGCAAGTTCCTGGTCGACCACCGTATAAAGGACGATACCGGGCTTTTCGTCGATCGATTCCAACACCGGCATCAACTGGCGGCGATTACGGATCAGCGGATACACATGCTCGATGGGCAATGCCGAGTTGAACTGCGCCGATGCTGCCCTGCCCGCTGAAATAAGCGTCTCGCCCGTAGAGTCAGAAATCAGGTGCAGATGAAAGAAGCTTTTGCGGTTCTCCACGCTAAACTTCCTCCTCTGTTGATAATGCGGGACGAACATCGACCGGTGCCGGTCGCTCGAACCCGATGCAGGATAAGTCGCGATTTATCCACATCGGCCGTCGGATGGCGAGCCTTTTTACCAGCTTGTTGAAAACGGGGATGAGCTTCGGATATCCCGATCCGCCCCACGTGTTATCCACAAGACCGCTATCGGCACAGTTTTTCCAACCCGCTGATCCTGCACATCGATTCCGGCTATCCACAGATCCCGGCTGCTCGGTCGGGAATCTGGCCCTCCGTTGACCTGATGTCGCACCGATGCCGCTCTGACTGTGCAAAGCCGAGGATCCTTGATAGTCACAGACTCTAAGAATCAAAAACCTAAGAATCTCATTTGTTTTATTTAGGGGGACGTCCTCTTGGCTGCAGTACGCCGCAAAGTGATGGAGGTCCTTGAGGGATCGACCGTATCACCACCACCGATCTGGCTCATGAGACAGGCAGGCAGATATCTTCCGGAATACCGGAGGACCCGCGCAGCAGCCGGCAGCTTCCTCGATCTCTGTTATTCGCCGGATCTGGCAACCGAGGTAACCCTCCAGCCGATCCGGCGTTATGCCTTCGATGCCGCGATCCTGTTTTCAGACATCCTGGTGATCCCGGACGGGCTGAAGCGGAACGTGCACTTTGTTGAAGGCTCCGGACCTCGGATGGATCCGATCGACGAGGATGCGATCATGGCCCTGGCTCCGGAAGGGGTTCTAGGTCATCTCGCGCCAGTGATGCAGGCCGTCCGCCAGATCCGCGCGGAGCTGCCCGCCGAAACCACCCTCCTCGGCTTCTGTGGTGCGCCCTGGACGGTTGCCACCTACATGATCGCCGGCCACGGCACACCGGATCAGGCTCCCGCCAGACTGTTCGGCTACCGGCACCCGAAGGCATTCGCGCATCTGCTTGCGGTGCTTGCGGATCTGTCGGCCGATTACCTCGTGGCACAGATCGATGCCGGCGCGGATGCGGTGCAGATCTTTGATTCCTGGGCCGGCGTGCTGGGCGAAGCCGAGTTCGAGGCCTATGCCGTCGCGCCGGTGGCGCGGATCATTCGCTCCGTCAAAGCCAGGCGGCCCCAGGCCAAGGTGATCGCCTTTGCCAAGGGCGCAGGCCTCCAACTTGCGACCTACCGGCAGAAGACGGGTGCCGACATGATCGGCCTCGACTGGTCGGTGCCGCTCAGCTTCGCAAAGGATTTGCAGAAGGACGGACCGGTCCAGGGAAACCTTGATCCGATGCGCGTGGTCTCCGGCGGAAAAGCTCTCGACGAGGGTATCGATGCCATCCTCGAGGCGCTCGGTCAGGGGCCACTCGTCTTCAACCTCGGCCATGGCATCACGCCGGCAGCCGATCCCGATCACGTCACCCAGTTGGTCGATCGCGTTCGCGGAATGCATCGATGACTGCGGAGAAGCAGACCGATCGTCGACCTGGGCGCCGCGCAGCACTACGGGCCGGCATTGCGCTGTGCGGTTTTGCAGCAATGCTGGCGGCGATCGCGGTGCTGCGGCCGGACGACTTCTTCCTGTGGATCAAGGCGTTTCACGTGATCGCGGTTATCGCCTGGCTGGCTGGACTGTTCTACCTGCCGCGCCTGTTCATCTACCACACCGATGCAGAGCCTGGCTCCACCCAGTCCGAAACCTTCAAGGTGATGGAATACCGCCTGCTGAAGGTGATCATGAACCCGGCGATGATGATCACCTGGGTGCTCGGCCTCTACCTCGCCTGGTCGGTCTACGGCTTTCAGGGCGGCTGGCTGCATGCCAAGATCGCGCTCGTCGTTCTGCTGACGATGGCACATGTGCATCAGAGCCGGGCGGTCCGGCAGTTTGCTGCCGATGGCCCGCGCAAGCCGGCGCGCTACTGGCGGATGATGAACGAGGTGCCGACCGTTCTGATGATGCTGATCGTCATCCTGGTCGTCGTCAAGCCGTTCTGACGGCGACGATTTGTCGGCTGCCCCCTTGCGGCCTTGCGATGAACTCGCTATTTTCAGCGCCACCTCTTCTCTCGTGGCTCGTGTGTAATTCAAAGACCTCCGTGCTTTCCGCGGAAGCCAGTTCCACAGACACGCCAATTTCCCTCACAATTCCAAGACGGTCCCCCTTCATGGCTGAAATGAAGCTTCAAGAACTCAAGAGCAAGTCCCCGACTGATTTGCTGACCTTCGCCGAGTCGCTGGAGGTTGAGAACGCGAGCACCATGCGCAAGCAGGAACTGATGTTCGCGATCCTCAAGGTTCTGGCCAGCCAGGATGTCGAGATCATCGGCGAGGGCGTGGTCGAACTGCTCCAGGATGGATTTGGCTTCCTGCGTTCCGCCAATGCCAATTACCTGCCGGGTCCGGACGATATCTACATCTCCCCCTCGCAGATCCGCCGTTTCTCGCTGAAGACCGGCGATACGGTTGAAGGCCCGATCCGCGGACCCAAGGAAGGCGAGCGCTATTTCGCTCTTCTCAAGGTCAACACGATCAATTTCGATGATCCGGAAAAGATCCGCCACAAGGTCCACTTCGACAACCTGACGCCGCTCTATCCGAATGATCGCTTCCGCATGGAGCTCGACATTCCGACGTCCAAGGATCTGTCGGCGCGTGTCATCGATTTGGTGGCGCCACTCGGCAAGGGCCAGCGCGGTCTGATCGTCGCTCCGCCGCGCACGGGTAAGACCGTTCTGCTGCAGAACATTGCTCACTCCATCACTGCCAACCATCCGGAATGCTACCTCATCGTGTTGCTCATCGACGAGCGGCCCGAGGAAGTCACCGACATGCAGCGTTCGGTAAAGGGTGAGGTAGTATCCTCGACCTTCGACGAACCGGCCGTCCGTCACGTCCAGGTCGCCGAAATGGTGATCGAGAAGGCCAAGCGTCTCGTCGAGCACGGTCGCGATGTCGTCATCCTGCTGGATTCGATCACTCGTCTCGGTCGCGCCTACAACACGGTCGTTCCGTCGTCGGGCAAGGTGCTGACCGGCGGTGTGGACGCAAACGCGTTGCAGCGTCCCAAGCGCTTCTTCGGTGCGGCCCGTAACATCGAAGAAGGCGGCTCGCTGACAATCATCGCCACGGCCCTGATCGACACCGGCAGCCGCATGGACGAAGTGATCTTCGAAGAATTCAAGGGCACCGGCAACTCGGAAATCGTCCTTGATCGCAAGGTTGCCGATAAGCGCATCTTCCCGTCGATGGATATCCTCAAGTCCGGTACACGTAAGGAAGACCTGCTCGTGCCGCGCCAGGATCTGCAGAAGATCTTTGTCCTGCGCCGCATTCTCGCGCCGATGGGCACAACCGATGCAATCGAGTTCCTGATCGACAAGCTGAAGCAGACGAAGAATAACGGCGACTTCTTCGACTCCATGAATACCTGATCGATAGCCGGAGTCACCTTTGGCTCGAAGCTACTGATTAGCCGGATTCAGGATCGTCCATCGGATGATGAGCTCAGACACCATATTCGCGCTTTCCAGCGGACCGCCACCTTCCGGGGTGGCGGTCGTTCGCATTAGTGGACCTGCTGCTTTCGACGCTGTCGGCCGACTGGCTGGAGACCTTCCCAAACGGAGAGCAACCTTGCTCCGAGCCGTTCGAAACCGGGACGGAGACTTGATCGACAAAGGTCTGGTGCTTTCCTTCCCGGGTCCACGATCTTTCACGGGAGAGGACTGTGTCGAACTGCAACTGCACGGCGGACGTGCCGTGGTGGCTGCCGTGTCTGCTGAACTGTCCCACCTCGGTCTGCGGCTAGCGGAGGCTGGAGAATTTACGCATCGGGCCTTCGATAATGGAAAGATGGATCTTGTCGAGGTGGAAGGGCTGGGTGATCTGATCGCGGCCGATACCGAGATGCAACGGCGGCTTGCCATCGAGCAGAGCGCTGGAGGTCTCTCAACCCGCTATGCAGCCTGGGCCAATCGTCTTACAAAGGCCCGGGCCCTGATCGAGGCGGAGCTCGATTTCGCCGACGAAGACGACGTCCCAGGCTCCGTCTCCGAGCAAGTCTGGGCGGACGTTGCTCAGGTGCAGCGCGAGATAGCTCTGCAGATCGACGCGACCCAAAAGGCAGATGCCGTGCGTGATGCCTTCAAGGTTGTCATCATCGGGCCTCCCAACGCCGGCAAATCCAGCTTCATGAACGCCTTCGCGAAACGGGATGTGGCGATTGTGACCGAGATCGCCGGCACAACGCGCGACGTCCTCGAGGTTGAGCTTGATCTTCAGGGCTTTCTCGTCCGGTTGTCGGATACAGCCGGCCTGCGCGAAACCACAGATGTGGTCGAGCGAGAAGGTGTGAGGCGCGCCCTTGGTACCGCTCAGAAAGCTGATCTTCTACTGGCGCTCACCGAGATCGATTCGGACACGAAATGGTCGGTGGGGCATGAACTCAATATTCCCACTCTTCGTATCGGTACGAAGAGTGATCTGCATCCCTGGAGCCGAGACGCTTTTGATTTCGTAGTGTCGACCTCCACGGGCGTCGGTCTGGACGATGTAAGGAAGGAAATCCTGGCCCGCGTCGAATTGGCTTGGAACTCCATTGCTTCACTGGGTGCCGGACGCATGCGCCATGTCGAACACCTGACGCGGGCTTCCAATTTCCTTGCAGAAGCGTTATCTGGTGCCGAACTTGATATCCGCGCGGAAAGCCTTCGGTTGGCTGCGATGGCGCTTGGCCGAATTACCGGACGCGTTGATGTTGAAGATCTCCTGGATGTGATCTTCTCCGAGTTCTGTATCGGTAAATGACTCACGTGAAACACTGCTGAAGCAGTTGGTGATGACGATGAACGATTTCGATGTAGCCGTGATAGGTGGCGGGCATGCGGGTTGCGAAGCTGCAAGCGCAGCGGCGCGGCTGGGTGCGAAGACCGCATTGGTTACGCACAACCGCGCGACAATCGGAGTGATGTCCTGTAATCCAGCGATTGGCGGCCTTGGCAAAGGCCATTTGGTTCGTGAGGTTGACGCTCTCGACGGCCTGATGGGACGGGTGGCAGACGCCGCCGGCATCCAATTCCGTCTACTAAACCGCAAGAAGGGCCCGGCAGTTCGGGGTCCGCGGACTCAAGCCGATCGAAAGATCTACCGTGAGACGATGCAGGCTGAGATAGCCGCATGTCCCAATCTCACCGTCATCGAAGGCGATGCCTTTGATCTGGAGCAGTCGGAAGGTGTAGTGTCCGGCGTCATCATGAAAGATGGCCGCACCTTCACCTGCCGATCCGTGGTGCTGACCACCGGGACTTTCTTGCGCGGCGTTATTCATATCGGCAACGAGACGACTTCGGCCGGGCGCGTTGGCGAAGCGCCATCCTTCGGATTGTCTGGAACCCTGGAACGGGCGGGTGTAGCGCTGGGACGTCTGAAGACAGGCACTCCTGCTCGTCTAGATGGCCGCACCATTGGCTGGGACCGTATCGGTCAGCAGGAAGCTGACGAGGACCCGGTTCCCTTCTCGTTCATGACTGACCGGATCACCAACCGGCAGATCGCCTGCGGTGTTACCCGCACAACCGAAGCCACACATAAGATCATTGCCGACAATATCACGCGCTCGGCGATGTATTCGGGACAGATCACCGGGGTCGGTCCACGCTATTGCCCCTCGATCGAGGACAAAATCGTCCGCTTCGGGGAGCGGGATGGTCACCAGATTTTCCTCGAACCTGAAGGTCTTTCGGACCACACGGTTTACCCGAACGGCATCTCCACCTCGCTGCCGGTCGAGGTTCAGGAAGCCTTCATTCGTACGATCCCGGGCCTCGAGCAGGTGGAAATCCTGCAGCCCGGCTATGCCATCGAATATGATCATGTCGATCCACGAGAGCTGACGCAGGACCTGCAGCTCCGGCGGCTGCCGGGCCTTTATCTCGCGGGGCAGATCAACGGCACGACCGGCTATGAAGAGGCAGCCGCTCAGGGTCTCGTTGCCGGGCTCAATGCCGCGCGACGCGCGGGTGACCAGTCACCACACGTCTTCAGCCGGACTGAATCCTATATCGGCGTGATGATCGATGACCTGACGTCGCGCGGCGTCAGCGAGCCGTACCGGATGTTCACATCACGGGCAGAATATCGTCTGTCGTTGCGGGCCGACAATGCCGACGTTCGGCTTACTCCCGTCGGGACTAAGCTTGGGTTAGTCCAGGATGCGCGCCGCACGCGTTTCGAACAGTATGAGAGCGAGCTGAGAACGGCGCGCGCATTGCTGGCGGATCTCAGCATGACACCGAACCAGGCACAGGTTCACGGCATCCATCTCAATCAGGATGGCCAGCGCCGAAGCGGTTATACCCTTCTCTCCCACGCCGGGATTGATTTGGCTGTATTGCGCAGGGTCTGGCCTGAACTCGGCTCATTAAGGCCTGCTGTCGCGGAGGCGCTGGAAATCGAAGCAAGCTATTCTGTCTACCTGGAGCGACAAAGCATCGACATAGCGGGCGTGCAGAAAGACGAGAACAGAGCGATACCAGTTGGGTTCGACTTCAACCGTCTGTCGGGGCTGTCGAACGAGCTGAGGGCTAAGCTGACAAATGCGGCGCCTTCAAACATCGCGCAAGCTGCAAAGATCGACGGGATGACGCCGGCCGCACTTGCTCTGATCCTGTCTCTAGTCAAGAAGGCGGACGCGCAAGATCGCCTGTCGCGAGTCCTCGCATGAAACTGAACGGAATAAGTGTTTCACGTGAAACAACGGAAAGGCTTGAAGTCTTTTCAGCTCTCTTCGCAAAATGGGCGCGTTCAATCAATTTGGTTGCCCCTTCAACCAAGGATGATCTGTGGCAGCGCCATATTGCCGACAGTGCGCAGATCTTCCAGCTCTCGCCAAAGCCCCTAACCTGGGTCGATCTCGGATCTGGAGGCGGGTTTCCCGGCATCATCACCTCGATCTTCCTTGCCGAACTCGGAAATGGCTGGGTGCATCTTGTCGAGAGCAACCAGAAGAAGGCATCGTTTCTCCGAACTGCGCTGATGGAGACCGGCGGACGCGGCTCGGTCCACCCTGTCCGAATCGAATCTGCAGCTCAGACGATTTCTGAATGTGATCGCATCTCCGCGCGAGCATTGGCGGAGTTGCCGCAACTCCTGGACTACTGCAGTCCGTGGATGAGAGACCGCCCGGATACCGTCGCTTACCTTCACAAAGGCCGGGATTATCAGACTGAGATCGTTAAAGCGAATAGTCGCTGGGAATTCGATCTGTTACAACATGCCAGTGCGGTTGAAGATGATTCCGTCATTCTCGAAATCTCGAAGCTGCACCGCAAGGTTTGACCTTCCCAAGCAGGTGCTCAATGTACGAGACCAATCGCATCATAACCATCGCCAATCAAAAGGGCGGAGTCGGTAAGACGACCACCGCCATCAATCTGGCGACGGCGCTTGCCGCGATCGGCGAGAACGTCCTCATCGTTGATCTGGATCCGCAGGGCAATGCGAGCACCGGGCTCGGCATCGATCGGCGCGATCGGAAGCTTTCATCCTTCGACGTGATGATGGGAACGAGTGATATTCAGCAGGCCGCTGTTCCGACGGCCGTGCCGAACCTGTTCATCGTTCCCTCGACGATGGATCTATTGGGCTTGGAGATGGAAATCGGACGTGATGCCGACCGCGCATTCAAACTTCGCCGCGCATTAGAGACGGCGCAAGCCCGCCGGTTCAGCTACATCCTGCTGGATTGCCCGCCCTCGTTCAATCTTCTGACTGTCAACGCGATGGCCGCTGCCCATTCCGTTCTGGTTCCGTTGCAGTGTGAGTTCTTTGCGCTCGAAGGGCTGAGCCAGTTGCTCGATACGGTCAACCAGGTAAAGCAGACGGTCAATCCGCGCCTCGATATCCAGGGAGTTGTCCTGACGATGTTCGACGCGCGCAACAACCTCGCCCAGCAGGTTGTGAACGACGTCCGGTCCTATCTGGGCGACAAGGTGTATCATACGCTGATCCCGCGGAATGTCCGGGTCTCGGAAGCGCCGTCATATGGTAAGCCGGCTATCCTTTATGATCTGAAATGCGCCGGAAGCCAGGCCTACCTGCAGTTGGCGTCGGAAGTGATCCAACGCGAGCGGCGCCGCAAGGCTGCCTGATTTTCTAAGGGTTGAAGAACATGAGCGAAGATAGTTCCAAGCGACGGCTGGGGCGCGGGCTCGCGGCTCTCATTGGAGAGATGGACCAGACAGCGCCGGTTGGTGATCTGCCGTCCAAGGCCGTGAGCGCCGATCGGATGGTGCCAATCGAGCATGTCCTGCGCAATCCGCGAAACCCGCGCCGGATGTTCAAGGAAGAGGAGCTGCAGGATCTCGCCAGCTCGCTGCGGCAGCACGGCATTGTTCAGCCGGTTGTTGTCCGTCCGCGCGGATCCGACTTCGAAATCATTGCGGGCGAGCGGCGTTGGCGCGCCGCCCAGCTGGCGGGCCTCGTCGAGATCCCGGTCATCGTTCGCGATGTGGACGATCGTACGGCACTTGAGATTGCGATCGTCGAAAACGTCCAGCGCTCGGATCTCAATCCGCTTGAAGAAGCGTTGGGCTACGAGCAGCTCATTGCCGAGCACGGCTACACGCAGAACGATTTGGGCGAGATCATCGGCAAGAGCCGCAGCCATGTGGCGAACAGCCTTCGGCTCTTGAAGCTTCCCGAACCGGTTCGCGACATGCTGTCGGTCGGGGATCTGTCGGCAGGCCATGCACGTGCACTCGTTTCCACGTCCGACCCGGCAATGTTGGCCAAGACGATCGTCTCCAAGGGTATGTCGGTGCGCGATGCGGAACGACTGGCGCAGAACGACATCAAGGCCCAGAACGAGCCGCAGTCGGCCCTGCGTGCACAGGAGAAGGATTCCGATACGCTTGCTCTGGAGCGGACGCTGTCGGATGCTTTGGGTCTCGAGGTCAAGATCAGCTACAAGGGTACCGGCGGCCAGATCCGCATCAGTTACCGATCGCTGGATCAGCTCGACGATATCTGCCGGCTGCTGGAGCGTCGTTAGGATCGACTGCTCTTCTGACGAAAGACCATCATATCTAGTGACTATCGCCCGTTGGCGCGCGCCGATTGAAGTGCCGTCGCGAGCAGGGTCTGGAAGGCGACCGTATCTTCAAGCGCCGGTTTCTGCCGTGACTGCAGGATGGCGCCCTGCAAACGGCTTGTCTCACGCGCCAGTCCGTCAGCCCGCCAGCTGGAAAGCGCCTTTTCAAACAAGGGCTTGCGACGAAAATGGATGTGCCGTCCCATGGTCTGCATGACCTGCGGAACGGCGGCGCGCTTCTCATCCATCTCGGCACGCATCAAATCCAGCAGCTGAAACTGCTTGAGGCAGGACTGCAGTACCAGGAAGATCGGCGTCCTGGACGTGACGATCTTGTTGATCGCCCGGTGCAGACCCGCGACGTCGCCCTTCAGGACACAATCTACGGCATCGTCGGTCGAGATCGCGCTTGCATCGCCGATGATGTCGAGGACATGCTCCTCCTCGACCACACTGCCGCCCCGACAATAGAGCGCGAGCTTACGGATCTCGTTGCGAGACGCTACCCGGTCACCGCCAAGCGCTTCGAGCAGCCGTTCGCGGCCGGCCGACGAGATGCGCAGACCTTCGGCCGCCAGCTCCTGATCGACAAGCCCGTTCAGCGCCCTGACGTCGTCGGCGTAGCAGGGAATGGCGACCGCGAATTTCGCCTGCTCGCAGAGCTTGCGCAGCAGGCTGCTTTTCTTCAGGTCTCCGCCTTCGATGATCAGCCGGTTCTCCGGCGCTGGCCCGCTGGTCAACACCTGCAGGCCGTCGGCCATCACCTTCTCCGGTCCGCTGCCCTTGACCCAAATCAGGCCCGAGCCACCGAACAGGCCGAGCGAGTTGACCTCGTCCACCAGCCGGCCGGGATCACCCTGGAGATCGCTGACATCGAGCCGCGTATAGGAGAAGTGGTCGTCCAGTTTGGCGCCGGCCTTTGCAGCGATTTCCGCCGCCCGCTCGGACACCAGGCCGCGGTCCGGACCGTAGATCAGGAAAATCCGGTAGAGGTCGACCGCCTTCGGCAGAAAGCGGTCGAATTCATGTGCCTTTATCTCCGCCATCAGCCGTTGCGAGCAAGAACGGTCGCCATCTCGCCGCGCAGGAACTCAGCCAGTTCACGGCTGGCCCGATCTTCTGCATCGCGGTAGGCGCGAAGCTTGGCAAATTCCTGGAGCCCCACGTCGGCCAACGATGTGATCGAGCGCGCCCCGGTCTTCAGCACCTTGCCGTCGCTGACCCGGGTGAGGCTGAAGGTGGCCGAAACGGTAACTCGGGTCGGTGTGTTGCGTGCCACCTGCTCGTCCAGAACGTCCGCGCGCACCGAGGTGACATACAGCTGCAGCTGGTAGTCGGCATGCGCCGGCTCCCCTGCCCCACCGTTGGTGAGGAAGACAAGGTGGTTGCGAACCAGCTGCTCCACGCGATCGCGGGGCTGCGATATCTTCACGGCGGCCAGCTTCGGGCCTGCTCCGTCCACGGAAGAATAGAGCGGACGAACCTGGCAGCCCGCCAAGGAAGTGACGGCAGCTGCAACCAGGAAGACGCGGCTGACACGCCGGATGACGCGCGAGATCTCAAACGACAATGTTGATGATCCTCTGTGGGACGATGATGATCTTCTTCGGCTGGCCCCCGGCCAGTGCCGACTGAACCGCCTCAAGCTGCAAAACGGCCTGCTGTACGGCATTCTGATCCGCGTCGCGGGCGATTGTCAATTCGGCGCGCTTCTTGCCGTTGATCTGCACCGGCAGCGTGACCTCATTGTCGGCGACCAGCGCCGCATCGAACACCGGCCATGCGGCTTCGGCGACGATACCCGGATTGCCGAGCGCCATCCAGCACTCTTCGGCCAGGTGCGGCGTCATGGGAGCCACCAGCTGGATGAGGATCTCCACGGCATTGCGCAGCGCCTTCAGCTGGGTCTCGTCGGCCTCGCCACTGGCGGCCTGCGTGAGCGGCGAGGCCAGCGTGTTAACCAGTTCGTAGATCCGGGCAACGGCCTTGTTGAAGGCCAGCTTGTCGTAGTCGCCCTGCACGGCCTGGAGCGTCTTGTGGGTGGCCTGCGAGATTGCCAGCGCCGGTCCCTGCGTGGCGGGTTTTGCCGACACGGCCCGCAATGCCGGCACGGCTTCCGATACCAGACGCCAGACACGCTGGACGAAGCGATGGGCACCCTCGACGCCGGCTTCCGACCAGATCACGTCGCGATCCGGCGGAGAATCCGACAGCACGAAGAAACGCGCCGTGTCGGCACCATAGGACGCGATGATATCGTCCGGATCGACGACGTTCTTCTTCGACTTCGACATCTTCTCGATGGAGCCGATCGCCACCTCCTCGCCGGTCGACAGGAGGTAGGCCTTGCGGCCGCCATCGACGTCCTCGACGCGGATCTCGGCCGGAGCGACCCACTGGCCGGTCTGGCCGCTTCCCTGCCGGTAGGTCTCATGGACCACCATGCCCTGGGTGAACAGTCCTTTGAACGGTTCGCTTACGCCCACATGGCCGGTCTCGCGCATGGCTCGGGTGAAGAAGCGCGAATACAGCAGATGCAGGATCGCGTGTTCGATGCCACCGATATACTGGTCCACCGGCAGCCAGTGATTGGCGATGGCCGGATTGGTCGGTGCATCCTCCCACGGCGCGGTGAAGCGCGCATAGTACCAGCTGGAATCGACGAACGTATCCATCGTGTCCGTCTCGCGCCGCGCGTCGCTTCCGCACTGCGGGCAGGACACGTGACGCCAAGTGGCGTGACGGTCGAGCGGATTGCCCGGCACGTCAAAGGTCACATCGTCCGGCAACCTGACCGGCAGGTCCTTCTTCGGCACCGGCACCACGCCACACACTTCGCAGTGAATGACGGGGATCGGGCAACCCCAGTAGCGCTGGCGGGAAATGCCCCAGTCGCGCAGGCGGAAGTTCACCTTGCGGCTGGCCTGCGGTGCGTTGCCGAGTTGCTGATCGGACAGCAGGGTGGCGACCTGATCGAATGCATCGTCCGTTGACAGCCCGTCGAGGAAGCGCGAGTTGATCATCACGCCGTCGCCGACATAGGCATCGTCACCAACGGTGAAGCTCGTCGCGTCGCCGTCAGCCGGCATCACGACAGGCACGACCGGCAGGTCGTACTTGCGGGCAAAATCCAGGTCGCGTTGGTCGCCGGACGGGCAGCCGAAAATCGCCCCCGTGCCGTAGTCCATCAGCACGAAGTTTGCGATGTAGACCGGCAGTTCCCACGCAGGATCCAGAGGATGCTTGACCGTCAGACCCGTCGCCAGGCCCTTCTTCTCGGCGGTTTCGAGAGCTGCCAGCGACGTGCCCTGACGGCGGCACTCTTCGCAGAACTCCGCGATCTGTGGGTTGTCGACGGAGAGCGCCTTGGCAACCGGGTGATCGGCCGAAATGGCGAGGAATGAGGCGCCGAACAAGGTGTCAGGCCGGGTGGTGTAAACCTCGATCTCGTTGCATTCGGCCTTCGCCCGGCTTTCATCGCCGAGCTCCCAGCGAATGGTCAGGCCTTCGGAGCGGCCGATCCAGTTCTTCTGCATCAGCCGGACTTTTTCCGGCCACTGGTCGAGACCGTCCAGCGCTTCCAGAAGATCCTCGGCAAAATCGGTGATCTTGAAGAACCACTGGGTCAGTTCGCGCTGCTCGACGAGCGCGCCGGAGCGCCAGCCCCGGCCGTCGATCACCTGCTCGTTGGCCAATACCGTCTGGTCGACCGGATCCCAGTTTACCTTCGACTGCTTACGGTAGACCAAGCCCTTTTCCATCATGTCGAGGAACAGGTACTGCTGGCGGTGATAATATTCGACGTCGCAGGTGGCGAATTCGCGCGACCAGTCGAGGGACAGACCCAACGATTTCAGCTGGGTCCGCATGGTGGCGATGTTCTGGTAGGTCCAGTCCTTCGGGTGAACCTTGTTCTGCATGGCGGCGTTCTCGGCCGGCATGCCGAATGCATCCCATCCCATCGGGTGGAGAACGTTGAAACCGCGTGCGCGCTTGTAGCGGGCAACCACATCGCCCATCGCATAGTTGCGCACGTGGCCCATGTGGATGCGCCCCGACGGGTAGGGGAACATCTCGAGCACGTAGTACTTGTCGCGGGGATCGCTGTTGTCGGTCTCGAAGGTCTTGCCCTCCGACCAGGTCTGCTGCCAACGGGGTTCGGCATCCCGCGGATTGTAACGTTCGCTCGCCATTTCAATGAAATTCCGGGTCTGAATAAGATGGTTGACCTTCACCACGAATGGCAGGAAGCGTCAAGTTTTGAGGCCACTCCGGTGCAAGTTCACCGATCGGCGCTTGGCTTTCATGTGATGTGCCGGTAATCGCGTGACAAGAGCAATGGCGAGGATGAAAAGCATGACGGTCGAGGAGCGCCTGGTAGAGGTACGCCACAGGATCGAAGCGGCTGAGCGCGAAGCCGGACGCACACCCGGTTCCACCACGCTTGTTGCTGTGTCGAAAACCTTCGATGCTGATGCGATCCGCCCCGTCATCGCAGCGGGGCAGCGGATCTTTGGCGAGAACCGCGTGCAGGAGAGCCAGGCCAAGTGGCCGGAGCTGAAGGCCGAGACACCCGGCATCCAGTTGCATCTCATCGGGCCGCTGCAGTCGAACAAGGCGGCTGACGCCGTCGCCCTGTTCGACGTGATCGAGACTGTCGATCGGGAAAAGATCGCCAGGGCCCTGGCAGAGGAGATGACCAGACAGGCGCGTCATCCGAAGCTCTACGTCCAGGTCAACATCGGCATGGAGCCACAAAAGGCCGGCATCGAGCCGAAGCAGACGGTGGCTTTCGTCGATTTCTGCCGGCGGGAGCTTGAGCTTGAGATCGAGGGGCTGATGTGCATCCCGCCGGCGGAGGGCAATCCCGGACCGTATTTTGCGCTGCTCGCCAAGCTTGCCGATGAATGCGGCCTGCAGAAGTTGTCGATGGGCATGTCCGGTGACTTCGAGATTGCTATCGGAATGGGTGCCACCAGCGTGCGGGTAGGGTCCGCCATCTTCGGGCACCGCTGATAGATTTCGCCTGCACCCTTGGTCGGGCTTCAACACTCCCAGGCATCCTCCTAAGTTGGCGCAAAGCTTTGGGAGGAGCAGATGGAAAGCCGATATCAAGCGGTCTATCAGCACTGGCAGAACGACCCGGAAGGATTCTGGGCCGAGGCTGCGACGGAACTGATATGGTTCAAGCCGCCGGACCGTATCTTCGACCCGGATCTCGGCGTGTATGGACGGTGGTTCGTCGGCGGTGAGACCAACACCTGCTATAATTGCCTCGACAGGCATATAGCCGCCGGGCGCGGCTCCGAGCGGGCCCTGATCTTCGATAGCGCGCTGACGGGCGAGAAGAAGATCTTCAGCTACGATGCGATGCTGGAAGAGGTGCAGGCGATTGCGGCGGTTCTCAAGAACCTCGGCGTTGCCAAGGGAGACCGTGTCGTCATCTACATGCCGATGGTGCCGGAGGCGATCTTCTCGATGCTTGCCTGCGCCCGCATCGGCGCGGTGCATTCGGTGGTGTTCGGAGGTTTCGCCGCTCACGAACTGGCGACGCGACTGGACGATCTGCAGGCCAAGGTAGCGATCAGCGCCAGCTGCGGCCTGGAGCCGGGGCGCGTCATCGCCTACAAGCCGCTGCTTGACCGCGCGGTGGATCTGGCGGGTTCAAAGCCGGACCACTGCCTGATCCTTCAGCGCGAACAGCTGCCGGCAGAGCTTTGGCCGGACCGCGGCGATCTGGATCTGGGGCAGGCGATCAGGGCCGAGAAGATGGCCGGCACGCAGATAGCCTGCGAACCTCTGGCCGCGACGGACCCGCTTTATATCCTTTGCACATCGGGAACGACCGGCCGGCCGAAGGGCGTGGTGCGCGACAATGGCGGGCACATGGTGGCGCTCCACTGGTCGATGCGTAACATCTATGGTGTGAAGCCTGGCGAGGCGTTTTGGGCAGCCTCGGACATCGGCTGGGTGGTCGGACACTCCTACATCGTCTACGGGCCGTTGCTCTCCGGCAATCCGACAGTCGTCTTCGAAGGCAAGCCGGTCGGTACCCCGGATGCCGGCGCATTCTGGCGGGTGATCGCCGAACATGACGTGAAGGTGCTGTTCACGGCGCCGACCGCGTTCCGCGCCATCCGCCGCGACGATCCGGACGGCGATCTCGTCGGCCTTCACGATCTCTCCGGCCTCAAGGCCTTGTTCCTCGCGGGCGAGCGGGCCGATTCGGAAACACTGAAATGGGCCGAGCGGATGTTGAAGGTGCCGGTGGTCGATCACTGGTGGCAAACGGAAACCGGCTGGGCAATCGCCGCCAATCCTATCGGCCTTGGGGCATTGCCTTTCAAGTACGGATCACCGACCCTTCCGATGCCGGGCCATTCCGTCGAGGTCGTCGACGATGCCGGTCATTCGCAGCCGGCCGGCACGCTCGGCAACCTCGTCATCAGGTTGCCGCTGCCGCCGGGTTGCCTCGTCAGCTTCTGGAACGCCGACGAGCGGTTCCGGGCAGCGTGCCTGGCGGAGTTTCCCGGCTACTACAAGACGGCCGATGCAGGAATAATCGATGAGGACGGCTATGTCTTTGTCATGGCGCGCACCGACGACATCATCAACTGCGCCGGCCACCGTCTCTCCACCGGCGCGATGGAGGAAGTGTGCGCCATGCATCCGGATGTTGCCGAGTGCGCCGTCATCGGTGTGTCGGACCCGTTGAAGGGACAGATCCCCTGCGGCTTCCTGGTGCTGAAGAACAGGGTGGCGCGCGATCCGCCAACGATCGCTGTGGAGGTGGTGGATCTTGTCCGGCTGCAGATCGGTCCTGTGGCAGCGTTCAAGACGGTGATGATCGTCAAGCGGTTGCCGAAAACCCGGTCCGGGAAGATCCTGCGCGGCACGATGCAGAAGATGGCCGACGGGCTGCCGTGGAAGATGCCGGCAACGCTTGAGGATCCAGCAGTGCTCGATGAGATTGCCGAGATCCTGGAAAGGAACGGCTATATGCATGCTCCAGCACCGACGGGCTGAGCAGCAAAAAGCCGGCACATGGCCGGCTTTCAGAGGCGTGGCTGACAGAACGGATCAGAAGTTTTCGTCTTCGTCCGTGTCGCGGGTCGTCGACTTCAGCGACGAGAGCTTGGCGAACACGGCATCCGCGTCGATTTCCTTCTCTTCCGGGCGCTCATAGCGATAGCCGAGGTTCTCGGTCTCGGCGGCAGCCTGGAGGGTTGCGCCCAGTTCGGCCGCGGTCGGCAACGGACGGTTCTTCGAAGCGCGTTCGACTTCAAGATCGAGATCGATCTGGCTGCAGAGGCCGAGCGTCACCGGGTCCATCGGCGTCAGGTTCGCCGAATTCCAGTGGCTGCGATCGCGGATCTGCTCGATCGTCGACTTGGTCGTGCCGACCAGCCGCGAAATCTGCATGTCCTTCAGTTCCGGATGGTTGCGAACCAGCCAGAGAATGGCGTTCGGACGATCCTGGCGCTTGGAAACCGGCGTGTAGCGAGGCCCACGGCGCTTCGATTCGGGAACGCGAACCTTCGGGTCGGACAGCTTCAGACGGTAATTGACGTCCTGTTCGGCGCGGCCGATTTCATCGCGCGACAACTGGCCGGTAGCGATGGGATCCAGCCCCTTGATGCCCTGTGCAGCTTCGCCGTCGGCAATCGCTTTCACTTCCAGGGGGTGCAGCTTGCAGAACTGGGCGATCTGATCGAAGGACAGCGCCGTGTTATCGACGAGCCAGACCGCCGTTGCTTTCGGCATGAGCAATTGTTGAGCCATGGATATGATCCTTCTATCGTCCGCGCCGGTGTCGCGGGCCGTGGGCTGTAACCACAAATTTCCGGGAATTATGGGGCTCTATAACTGCATTAAGATGAAATTGCAATTCTTCCGGCGCAATGACCGTTTGTCTAATTGTCGCCATCGCCCCACCTGATATGAAGTAACCGAGGGAGCCGTTTTCGTTGCGACGGGCGGTGGATTGCATGAGGAGGAATGGATGTCCGAGAAGCTCTATCCCGTACAGAAGCAGGTCAAGTCCCAGGCGCTGATCGATCGCGATACCTATCTGAAATGGTACGAGGAAAGCATCGAGAATCCGGATAAGTTCTGGGGCAAGCACGGCAAGCGGATCGATTGGTTCAAGCCCTATACCAAGGTCAAGAACACGTCCTTCAGGGGCAAGGTACCAATCAAGTGGTACGAAGACGGCCTCACCAACGTTTCCTATAACTGCATCGACCGGCACCTGAAGACGCATGGTGAGCGCACCGCGATCATCTGGGAAGGCGACAACCCCTACATCGACAAGAAGATTACCTACAACCAGCTGTACGATCAGGTCTGCCGGCTTGCCAACGTGCTGAAGAAGCGTGGCGTGAAGAAGGGCGACCGGGTCACCATCTACATGCCGATGATACCTGAAGCGACCTATGCGATGCTTGCCTGCGCGCGCATCGGTGCCGTGCATTCGGTGGTCTTCGGCGGCTTCTCGCCGGAAGCGCTGGCGGGCCGTATCGTCGACTGCCAGTCGACCTTCCTCATCACCTGCGACGAGGGCGTGCGCGGCGGCAAGCCGGTGCCGCTCAAGGAAAATGCCGACAAGGCGATCCACATCGCCGCGCGCCAGTACGTGACCGTCAACAACGTGCTGGTCGTTCGCCGCACGGGCGGCAAGACCAACTGGGCGCCCGGCCGCGACCTCTGGTACCATCAGGAAATCGCGGCCGTGAAGGGCCACTGCGAGCCGGTGAAGATGAAGGCGGAAGATCCGCTGTTCATCCTCTACACCTCCGGATCGACGGGCAAGCCAAAGGGTGTCCTGCACACCACTGGCGGCTACCTCGTCTACGCGGCGATGACTCACGAATACGTCTTCGACTACCATGACGGGGACATCTACTGGTGCACGGCCGACGTCGGCTGGGTGACCGGACATTCCTACATCGTCTACGGGCCGCTCGCCAACTGCGCCACGACGCTGATGTTCGAAGGGGTGCCGAATTTCCCCGACCAGGGACGGTTCTGGGAGATCATCGACAAGCACCAGGTTAACATCTTCTACACGGCGCCGACGGCGATCCGATCGCTGATGGGTGCAGGCGACGACTTCGTCACCCGTTCCTCGCGCTCAAGCCTCAGGCTGCTCGGCACGGTCGGCGAGCCGATCAACCCGGAAGCCTGGGAATGGTACTACAACGTCGTCGGCGACAAGCGTTGCCCGGTCATTGACACCTGGTGGCAGACCGAGACCGGCGGCCACATGATCACGCCGCTGCCGGGGGCAACCGCCCTGAAGCCGGGATCGGCCACCCTGCCCTTCTTCGGCGTCAAGCCGGAACTCGTCGACAACGAAGGCAATGTCCTTGAGGGCGCGGCGGACGGCAATCTGTGCATCGCCGACAGCTGGCCCGGCCAGATGCGCAGTGTCTACGGCGATCACGAGCGTTTCGTGCAGACCTATTTCTCCACCTACAAGGGCAAGTACTTCACCGGTGACGGGTGCCGACGTGACGAAGATGGCTACTACTGGATTACCGGCCGCGTCGATGACGTGTTGAACGTTTCCGGTCACCGGCTGGGCACGGCGGAGGTGGAATCGGCGCTCGTATCGCATGCACTGGTTTCCGAGGCGGCCGTGGTCGGCTATCCGCACGCGGTCAAGGGCCAGGGCATCTACTGCTATGTCACGCTGATGGCTGGCCACGAGGGAGACGAGGCGCTGCGCCAGGATCTCGTCAAGCATGTGCGCTCGGAAATCGGCCCGATCGCCACGCCGGACAAGATCCAGTTCGCGCCCGGCCTGCCGAAAACCCGCTCGGGCAAGATCATGAGGCGGATCCTGCGCAAGATTGCCGAGGACGATTTCGGAGCGCTTGGCGATACCTCGACGCTCGCCGATCCGGCGGTTGTCGACGACCTGATCGAGAACCGCCAGAACAAGGCGGCTGCACCGGCGGCTTGACCCCTTAATTCTTCAAGCGGCGGCGGCCTTACCCGGTCGTCGCCGCGTAAAGGATCAGCCGTCGCACAGGTCGTGTTTGCGGCCGCTGCCGGAGTAGCCGGCGGCTAGCCCCGCCTGCAGCATGTCCCTGGCGGGATCACGCCCATCCGCCATCACCACGTCGGCAATGATGCGGCCGAAATACTTGTCGGCGGCGATCCGCGTCAGCTTCACGCGCGGCGAGGCGGCTGCCAGGCTTTCCAGCCGCTGCTTGGCGGCCGCAGCAGCGTCACGCCCCGCCGTGCAGGATGATCGCAGTTCGGGTGTATCGATGCCACGCAGCCGAACATAGACTTCGATGGATTGCTGCGGCCATGGCCGCGCCGTCACCAGCATCGTATCGCCGTCGATCACCCGCAGGATTTCAGCGATCACCGGCCCGTCGATAATGTTTTCGGCGTGCACCGACACCGGCGCCAGGATCAGCGCCGGGAGAAAAACCAGGACTTGGTGAGGGCGTAACAGCATGAGAGGAAAATATTCCTTAATAGCTGCCGACGTCAATAGGAATACGCGCCTATAATCGATCTGTCAGCGCAGAATTCCCGGAGCCTCGTAGCCCGTGCGTTCGACGTATTCGGTGTAGCCGCCGCCATATTGGTGGATGCCGTCCGGCGTCAACTCCAGCACCCGGTTCGAGAGCGCGCTGAGAAAATGCCGGTCGTGGCTGACGAATAGCATGGTGCCTTCATAGGACGACAGCGCCTTGATCAGCATCGCCTTGGTGTCGAGGTCGAGGTGGTTGGTCGGCTCGTCGAGCACCAGGAAGTTCGGAGGATCGAAAAGCATGGCGGCCATCACCAGCCGCGCCTTCTCGCCACCCGACAGCACCCGGCACCGCTTGTCGATGTCGTCGCCGGAGAACCCGAAGCAGCCCGAGAGCGCGCGCAGCGGCGCCTGGCCCGCCTTGGGAAAACGCTCCTCCAGCCATTGCAGGATGGTACTGTCGCCGTCCAGAACATCCATCGCATGCTGGGCAAAGTAGCCGGTCTTGACGCTCGCTCCGACGTTGACGCTGCCCTCTTCCGGATCGGTAAAGCCGGTCACCAGTTTCAGCAGCGTCGATTTGCCGGCGCCGTTGACGCCCATGATGCACCAGCGCTCGCGCCGCTTGATCATGAAGTCGAGGCCTTCGTAGATCACCCGGCTGCCGTAGCGCTTGTGCACCTTCTTGAGGCTGACGACGTCATCGCCGGATCGCGGTGCCGGCAGGAAGTCGAAGGCCACGGTCTGCCGGCGACGCGGCGGCTCGACGCGTTCGATCTTGTCGAGCTTCTTCACCCGGCTCTGCACCTGGGAGGCGTGCGAAGCGCGCGCCTTGAAGCGCTCGATGAATTTCAGCTCCTTGGCGAGCATGGCCTGCTGCCGTTCGAACTGTGCCTGCTGGTGTTTCTCGTTCAGCGCCCGCTGCTGCTCATAGAAGCCATAGTCGCCGGAATAGGTGTTGAGCGCACCGGCATCGATCTCGATGATCTTGGTGACGATGCGGTTCATGAACTCGCGGTCGTGCGACGTCATCAGCAGCGCGCCGTCGTAGCCTTTGAGGAAATCCTCCAGCCAGATCAGGCTTTCCAGGTCGAGGTGGTTGCTCGGCTCGTCGAGCAGCATCACGTCTGGGCGCATCAGCAGGATGCGGGCGAGCGCAACGCGCATCTTCCAGCCGCCCGACAGCTTGCCGACGTCGCCGTCCATCATCTCCTGGGTGAAACTGAGGCCGGCCAGAACTTCGCGTGCCCGGCCTTCGAGTCCGTAGCCGTCCAGTTCCTCGTAACGAGCCTGAACCTCGCCGTAGCGCTCGATGATCTGGTCCATCTCATCCAGCCTGTCCGGATCGACCATCGCCGCCTCGAGGTCACGAAGCTCCGCGGCGATCTCGCTCACAGGTCCCGCACCGTTCATCACCTCGGCTGCCGCCGAATGCCCGGACATCTCGCCGACGTCCTGGTTGAAGTAGCCGATGGAGACGTTCTTCTCGACCGCCACCTGCCCCTCGTCGGGCATCTCCTCGCCGGTGATCATCCGGAACAGCGTCGTCTTGCCTGCGCCGTTCGGGCCGACGAGACCGATCTTTTCGCCGCGATTGAGAGCGGCGGAGGCCTCGATGTAGAGGATGCGATGGCTGTTGGACTTGCTGATATTCTCGATGCGGATCATGTCTTTGTCGGCCCGGTCTGTCTGTCAGCGCGCCTTATGGCACGGGGGGCCACCGTCTGTCGCCGTCCTGCGGCTGAAAAAACCGGAGCGTGGCAGCAGCGCCAGCAGCAGCGGTGACCGGTGGATCAGTTTGTTGCCATTGTGCGCCAGGCCGGACAAGCCGTGCGGATTGTAGCCGATTATCATCCAGCAGCGGGTGCCTTACCTTGCGCTCATCAGCAACAGGAGGTCGAGCATGACCAGCAGCATCCAATCCTCAGGCACCTTCAATCTCGGCAGCTTCACCGTTCGCCGCCTCGGATATGGCGCCATGCAGCTTGCCGGAAAGGGCGTTTTCGGTCCGCCGCGAGATCGGGCGGAAGCCATCGCGGTCCTGCGCGAGGCGGTGGGAAGCGGCATCAACCACATCGATACCAGCGACTTTTACGGCCCGCACGTCACCAACCAGATCATCCGCGAGGCACTGCACCCCTACAAGGACGATCTGATGATCGTCACCAAGGTTGGTGCGACGCGGGGTCCGGAAGGGTCCTGGGACCCAGCCTTCTCGAAGGAGGCGCTGACGAAAGCCATCCACGACAACCTGACGAACCTCGGGCTCGACTCGATTGCGGTGGTCAACCTGCGCGCCATGTTCGACATCCATGGGCCGGCGGAAGGGTCGCTGGAAGAGCCGCTGACAGTTCTTGCCGAGATGCAGCAGCAGGGCCTCATTCGCCATATCGGCCTCTCGAACGTCACCGCAAAGCAGGTCGCAGACGGCCGCAGGATCACGGAGATTGTCTGCGTGCAGAACCAGTACAATCTGGCGCACCGGGAGGATGATGCCCTGATCGACCAGCTTGCACGCGAAGGCACGGCCTACGTTCCGTTCTTCCCGCTCGGCGGCTTCTCGCCGCTGCAGTCCTCGACGCTGAGCGATGTCGCGATGCGGCTTGGCAAAACGCCGATGCAGGTGGCTCTGGCCTGGCTGCTCAAGCGCTCGCCGAATATCCTGCTGATCCCTGGTACATCCTCGCGTGGACATCTGCGGGAAAACTGCGCGGCGGCGGACGTGACACTGTCGGAAGACGTGATGCGCGAACTTGAGGGTATCGCGGCGGCGGCATAAGCCAGTCATGTTGAAAGCTCCGCGACGGCAGCTTGTCGTCGCGGAGCTGTTACGTTGGGCCGGGATTTGGTTCGGCGCCCCGACTTATCGACCGGATGCCTGCGCCGCGTACATGTAGCTGTCGTAGCTGTACTCGGCGACCCGGAACCATTCGAAGCTCTCGTCGCGGAACTTCTTCCAGCCCGGATAGATCTTCGCCCAGGCCGGGTGCTTCTGGCTGTACTCCGCATAGAGGTCGAACGACGCCTTGTAGGCGGCATCCATCACGTCGCGCGGCAGCGGACGAAGCTGGACGCCCTTGCCGACCAGCGACCGGATGGCCGAGGTGTTCTTGACGTCGTAGAGTGCCTGCATGTTGATGTTCGCCGCCTTGCAGGCGGTGTCGAGAGCGGCCTTGTAGGCGTCCGGCAGGCCGGCATACTGTGCCTGGTTGATGAAGAAGTGGATCGTCAGCCCGCCTTCCCAATAGGCTGGATAATAGTAGTTCTTGGCGATCTGGTAGAAGCCGAGCCGCTCGTCGTCATACGGACCAATCCATTCGGCAGCATCGATCGTCCCGCGTTCGAGTGCCGGATAGATGTCGCCGCCGGGAAGCTGCTGCGGAACGACGCCGAGCCGCGACATCACCTCGCCGGCAACGCCCGCGATACGCATCTTGATGCCCTTGAGGTCAGCGACGCTCTTGATCTCCTTGCGGAACCAGCCGCCCATCTGGGCGCCGGTCGCGCCGCCGGGAATGCCCACCACGCCGTAGTTGGAGAGAAACTCGTTATAGGCCTCGTTGCCGCCGCCGTGATAGAGCCAGGCATTCTGCTGGCGGCCGTTGAGGCCGAACGGAATGGTCGAGCCGATGGCGAATGTCGGATCCTTGCCGGTGAAATAGTAGCCGCAGGTATGCGCCAGCTCGACGGTGTTCTCCTTCACCGCATCGATGGCCTGGGCACCCGGCACGATTTCCCCGGCCTGGAACACCTGGATCTGGAACTTGCCGTTGGTCATCTTCGACAGCGCCTCGGCCATGACGACAGCGCCGCCATAGATGGTGTCGAGGTTGTTCGGAAAGCCCGATGTCAGGCGCCAGCGGATCGATGGCATCTCCTGCGCAACGGCGGGTGCGGCAAGCGCAGAGCCAGCCGCTGTCGCGGCTCCGGCAATCGCTCCCTTGGTCAGAAAGCCACGACGGTTTACGTCCTTCGTCATTTCATCCTCCTCCGTTTGGGTATCCATGGCCGGCAGATCCGGCCGTGGTCATTCACGCCGACGCGCGTTGCGTCGGAATTTCGTCAGGGGTTGGTCCCACTTGGCGGCGGCGGTGCGCCGAAGCTGGGGGTTGGCGACCCGAAGCTGGGCGGTGCCGGTTCAGTGGACTGTGCAGGAGCTCCGAAGCTTGGGGGCGGGGCACCGAACGTCGGCGCCGCCGGGGTATCGGTCGACGGATCGGGTGCTCCGAACGGCTGCGTTGGCGTGCCGAACGGGTTGGAGCCGTCACTGCCGGGCATCGGAACGTTCAGCTGGATCGTCGACGGATCAACCGCCACGGCGCCGGACTTGTAGTGCGTCACGAGGCCCGGGAACGAGATGACGATGATGACCATGACCAGCTGGATGGCGAGATACGGCAGGGCGCCCATGTAGATCTGCCCGGAGGTCACCGGCTGGATCGTTGCTCCGGTGATCCTGTCCTTGTAGGCCCGGGTGGGCGCCACGGAGCGCAGGTAGAACAGCGAGAAGCCGAAAGGCGGATGCATGAACGAGGTCTGCATGTTGATCGCCAGCATGACGCCGAACCAGATGAGGTCGATCCCCAGGGCGTCGGCCACCGGCGCCAGGAGCGGCACGATGATGAAGGCCAGCTCGAAATAATCGAGGAAGAAGGCCAGGAAAAACACCAGCAGGTTGGCGACGATCAGGAAGCCGACCTCGCCGCCCGGCACCGACGTCATCAGGTGCTCGACCCAGACATGGCCGTTGACGCCGTAGAAGGTCAGCGAGAAGACGCGGGCGCCGAGCAGGATGAAGATGACGAAGGACGACAGCTTGACGGTCGCGTAGAGCGCCGACTTGATCATGTCGAGGTTCAGGCGGCGGTTGAGCGCTGCAAGTGCAAGCGCGCCGACGGCACCCATCGCGCCGCCTTCCGTCGGGGTGGCAAGCCCGATGAAGATCGTGCCGAGGACCAGGAAGATCAGCACCAGCGGCGGAACGAGCGAAATGATGACTTTCTGGAACAGCTTCCAGCCGCGCAGCGAACGCGCTTCGGGGGGAAGCGCCGGGACGCTCGCCGGGCGGATGAACGACATCAGGATGATGTAGCCGGCATAGGCGGCGACCAGCAGCAGGCCCGGGATCAGCGCGCCCTTGTACATGTCGCCGACCGAGCGGCCGAGCTGGTCGGCAAGGATGATCAGCACGAGGCTCGGCGGAATGATCTGCGCCAGCGTTCCAGATGCCGCGATCGTGCCTGCGGCCACGCGCCGATCATAGCCGTAGCGAAGCATGATCGGCAGCGAGATCAGGCCCATGGAGATCACCGAGGCGGCGACCACGCCGGTGGTGGCGGCAAGGATGGCACCGACGAAGATGACGGCAAAGGCAAGGCCGCCGCGCACCGGACCGAAAAGCTGGCCGATCGTGTCGAGCAGGTCCTCGGCCATGCCGCTTCGCTCGAGGATCAGTCCCATGAAGGTGAAGAAGGGAATGGCGAGGAGCGTCTCGTTGGACATCTGGCCAAAGATGCGATCGGGGATGGCGCCGAACAGATTGACCGGCAGCAGACCCATCTCGATGCCGATGAAGCCGAAAACAAAGCCGACGAAGGCGAGCGCGAAGGCAACCGGATAGCCGAGCAGCAGCACGACGATCAGCGACAGGAACATGATCGGCGCGAGGTTCTCTGCGAAGAATGCGAACATGGAGGTGATCCTGCCTTAGAGGGTCAATGCTTCGGCGTCGGCCAGCGCGATGGCGTCCGGCATGTCGCCGCGCAGGATGGCGATCCGCTTGATGAGTTCGGACAGACCCTGGAGAGCCAGCAGCCCGAAGCCCAGCGGGATCAGCGCCCAGACGGGCCAAAGCAAGAGTCCGCCGGTGTTGTTGGAGATTTCGCCGCTGATGAACTTGGAGGTCACGCGCGGCCAGGACAGATAGATCGTGATGAGGCAGAACGGGAAGAGGAAGAACAGCGTGCCGAGGATCTCGATCCACAGCTGCGTCCGGCGCGACAGGCGGCCATAGACGAGGTCGACCTTGACGTGCTCGTTGTTCAGCAGCGTGTAGCCGGCCGCCACCAGGAAACCCGCCGAAAACAGGTACCACTGCGCTTCGAGCCAGGCGTTGGAGCTCATGTTGAAAAGCTTGCGGGTCGTGGCGTTGACCGCGCTGATGACGATCGCCAGCAGGATCAGCCAGGAAACCGCCTTGCCGATAAACGTGTTCGCCGCGTCGATGAAACGCGACAGCGCCAGCAGCCCAGACATATCAGTATCCTCCCAAAGCCCTGTCGGAAGAGCCATGGATGCACTGGTACGTCCCGTGTTTTAGCAGAACAAGCTGAGGTTGGCGGCAAGTGAGGCCTGCTACCCAGAAATGGGTAGATCCGGTCGCGTGCCGGTTGCCGACAATCCATTTTCCAGGACGTAGCGGGTCAGGCCTGCGGTCGTTGCGATGCCGAGCTTCTTCTTGATGTTCTTGCGATGCGTCTCCGCCGTTGCCGGCGATATCGACAACGCATCGGCAATGTCGCGATTGCTGCTCCCGGCCGCAAGCCTGATCAGCACGTCGCGCTCTCGAGACGTCAGCCTGTCGTCGCTCTCTTGTCGCCTGCCCGCAAGCAATGCGTCTGAAACTCCCGACGAGAAGTAGGTGCCGCCGGCTGCGACCGTTTCGATCGCCGCAACGATCTCTTCCGTTGGGACGTCCTTCAGGATGTAGCCGGAGGCGCCCCGCATTACCGATGCCGAAATATATTCGCGGTTGTCGTGCATGGAGAGCATCAGGATACGGGTGTCGGGGACTGCCGACTTGAACAGCTCGATGGCATCGATGCCGTTCATCTTGGGCATGTTGATGTCCATCAGCACCACCTGCGGCAGAGTGTGTCTAGCCTCCTCCAACCCTGCGATCGCATGAACCGCCGTGCCCACCACCTCAATATGGCCATAGGTATCCAGAAGCGCCTTCAGCCCCTCGAGAACCAGGGGATGGTTGTCGACCAGCAGCACCGTGATGCGGCGGGATGCCATCAGCTTGCCTCCTGCAATGGCGCGGCAGGTTGACCGGCGGATTTCGGCAGCATGGCGGTCAGTGTCGTTCCGGTATCCGAGGAGCGGACCAGGAAGATGCCGCCGAAATGCCCTATGCGTTCCTTCATGTTGCGCAGGCCGAGGCCTCGCGACATCGGCTGGTCGCCGCCGCCCGCACCGCCGAACCCCTTGCCGTTGTCGGCGATCGTCATCCGCATCCGTCCCCGCTCGCTCCACAGGCGGATCTCGACGCGGGTGGCGCCGGAATGCCGCTCGACATTGGTCAGCGCCTCCTGGGCGATGCGGTAAAGCGCGGTGCTGGCCTCCGGCTTCAGCCGGTCGGGCGTCTCCGCTTCGATGGCGACGGCGATCCCGGTTCGCTCGGCAAAGTTCTCCGTCAGCGATTTCAGCGCCGGCGTCAGACCCAGATCGTCGAGCACACGCGGCCTCAGCTCGTGCGACAGCCGCCGCACCTCCTTGATCGCTCCGTTCAATGCATCGGCGCCCCGACCGATAGCCGCTGCGGCATCGTCCGCCTGGCTGCTTGTCTTACGGCTTGCAAGATCGATGGCATAGCGCACGCCCACCAGGCTCTGCGAGATCCCGTCGTGCAGTTCGCGGGCAAGCCTTGCGCGCTCCTCTTCCTGCGTATCGATGACGCGCTGCGTCAGCGCCCTCAGCTTTTCGTCCGCAAGCCGGCGCTCGTGAAGGGTGATCCAGATGCAGGTGGCGAACACCACGAGCACGGCCGGCACGGCAATCATGGCGACGATGGTGAACGTCCGACGGATGTTCTGCCGCATGTCGGCCTTGGCGGCAGTGGTCTGGGCGTAGACGTCGTCGAGATAGACGCCGGTGCCGACCATCCAGCGCCACTTGTTCAGCCCCGCCGCAAACGACAGCTTGTCGGCCATCTCGCCGCTGGACGGTTTTTCCCATTTGTACTGGTGCAGGCCGCCGCCTTCGATCGCCTTGCCGATCAGGTTGGCAATCACCTGGTCGCCGTCCGGATCGACAAGGTCGAACCAGTTGTGTCCGGCGCGGAAGGCCTGGCGGGGATGAACAATATTGTTGCCGTCATAGTCGTAGACGAAGAAATAGCCGTCCTTGCCATAGTCGAGCGCGGTGAGGATGGACCTTACGCGGTCCTTGGCCTGTTGATCGTCCGCGCCGGCATCCTCGTAGACATCGCGTATGGCGGAAAGCGCCAGGTTGGTGAGATTGAGGAGCTCGGTCTCCTTCGCCTTCAGCATGTTGCGCTCGAAGGTCTCGATGCTGCTCTGGGCCAGTCGCGTCGATTGCCAGGTGATGAAGGCGGTGATCGTCAGGATCGCGACGACGAGCGGAACGATGGCAAGGGCGACGATCTGGTGGCGTAGGTGCACCGCTGCTTCCTCCAAGGCATTGGTCAGACTCGATGTCGGATACCACATTTCGAGAGCGGATGCCGAATAGTCGGATTGGTCTTTGCCAGCTGGCTGCTGACAAACAGGGCATTTCGGGCGCGGCGGGTGCGGGAAACGCAGCGACAGGCCGGGTCGAGCTTCGCGTGGCCTTGACTTGCCTATCTTGCTGCATAGACCTCGCCATCTGTTTTATTTCGGAGTGCGCCTGTGAAGCTTCTGGCATCCATCTCATTTTTCGTCGGTCGAACCTTTGCGGCCTGGGTCATCCTGTTTGCAGTTCTGGGTTTCTTCTTCCCCGATACGTTCAAGCAGATCGCGCCATGGATCGTCACGCTGCTGTCGATCATCATGTTCGGCATGGGTCTCACCCTATCCGTCGACGACTTCCGAGAAGTGCTGCGGCGGCCCTTTGACGTGTCGATCGGCGTGCTAGGCCAGTTCATCATCATGCCGCTGCTCGCCGTGCTGCTGACCTGGATCATCCCGATGCCGCCGGAAGTCGCCGCAGGCGTCATCCTCGTCGGCTGCTGCCCCGGCGGCACCTCGTCCAACGTCATGACCTACCTGTCGAAGGGCGACGTGGCGCTGTCGGTCGCCTGCACCTCGGTGACGACGCTCGCGGCGCCGATCGTGACGCCGTTCCTGGTCTGGATGTTTGCCAGCCAGTATCTGCCGGTCGACGGCTGGGCGATGTTCCTCAGCATCGTCAAGGTGGTGCTGGTGCCGCTGGCGCTCGGCGCGGCGCTGCAGAAGCTTTTGCCGAACCTCGTCAAGGCGGCGGTCCCTGCCCTGCCCCTCGTCAGCGTCATCGGCATCGTCCTCATCGTTTCGGCCGTCGTCGGTGCCTCGAAGGGCGCCATCGTCCAGTCCGGCCTGATGATTTTTGCGGTCGTCGTCCTGCACAACGGCCTTGGCTACCTGCTCGGTTTCTTCGCGGCCAGAGCGTCCGGCCTGTCGCTTGCCAAGCGCAAGGCGATCGCCATCGAGGTCGGCATGCAGAATTCCGGCCTCGGCGCGGCACTGGCCACCGCCTACTTCTCGCCGCTCGCCGCCGTGCCGAGCGCCATCTTCAGCGTCTGGCACAACATCTCCGGCGCGCTGCTGGCCAACTGGTTTTCGGGCCGGGTGGAGCATGTCGACAAGGCCTGACGGCTAAAGACCGGACGTTGTTCGACACGTCCGGTCGTCACCTGCAACACATCGAAACGCAATCGAACGGGCGCCTCTGTCGATCTGGCTATGATGGCTTCAACACAACGAGGTTGACGTCATGGCTCCCACACCGCTCAAACATAGCCGCGTCGCGGCACTGACTGACGCGAGGCAGGCTGAGGGCGAGGTCGTCGTCGGAATTACATCAGCGCCTGCCAGGAACCACGGACCTTGGATGCGGCGCTGGCTGCGACAGCCGCCGCAGGGACGCTGCATGGACACGCCGAAGCCGCTGCTGATCAACGGTCACACGTCGCTCGGCTGACGGCTGCTGCACGTGGTGACGTGAGACCTGTTCGAGATCGCCGGATCTCTGCTAAGAGATGAGGATGCCGTTCGAAGAGCGAAAAAAGCCCCGCATCACGCTGATCGACGTTGCGCAGCACGCCAACGTGTCGCGTGCGACCGCTTCGCTCGTCATCCGCAAGAGCCCGCTGGTCGGTGCCGAAACGCGGATGCGAGTCGAAAAGGCGATGCGAGACCTCGGCTATGTCTACAACATGGGCGCTGCCAGACTGCGGGCGGAGCGCAGCTATACCGCCGGCGTGATCGTGCCCAATCTCACCAATCCCTTCTTTGCCGAACTGCTGTCGGGCATCGAGGCCGTCATCGATGCGGCGGGGATGGTCGTGATCCTCGGCAATAGCGGTGATAGCGCCGAACGTCAGGACATGATGATGCGTCGGATGCGCGAACACAGCGTCGACGGCGTCATCATCTGCCCGGCAGCCGACACCGGACCCGAATTCATGCGGCAGTTTGCCCAGTCGGGCCTGCCGCTGGTGCAGGCTCTTCGTCACGTCTCAGACGAGTTTGACTATGCGGGCGCCGATTACGCCGGCGGCATCGCCCAGGCGGTCGATCATCTTGCGGCGCTCGGTCATCGCAGGATCGCGTTTGCCGTGCACGGTCCGGTCCACTCTGCCTACAACGAAAGGGTCGATGGCTTCCGCGACGCCATGTTGTCGCGTGGCCTCGATCCGCTACGGATCATCCGGGTGCCGAACCCCGTCGGGGAGATCGCCGGAGCAGCATCGCTGCTGTTTGACGGCCATCAGCATCCGACGGCCGTCATCTGCTTCAACGATGTCGTCGCACTGGGTCTTTCCGCCGGGCTGCACGATCGCGGACTGCGGATCGGCGAAGATATTTCTCTGATCGGTTTCGACGACGTCAGCGACGCCGAAACCATGCGCCCGCGCCTGACCTCGGTTTCGACGGCACCGGTGACGATCGGCCAGACGGCGGCGCAGTTGCTGCTCGACCGGCTGTCGGATCCGCGGCGTGAGGCTCGCAGGCTCGTGACGCGAAGTGTCCTGCACATCCGACAGACATGTGGGCTGATCGCCGTCTCCGCCCTACAATAGGCAAGGAGAGGTGTTGACGACCGGCCTCGAAAGCTTTTAGATCGATCTAAACGAAGAGGAGGTGCCGAGGAGCGCTTCCCTTTCGACAACCGCGGGGGAGGTCCCAAGTTGTACGTGTTTAACTTTGAGCCCGTGTTTGCGGGGTTCGACCAGTTGTTGCTCGGAGCCTGGCTGACCATTCAGCTGTCCGTCGCATCGATGATCCTCGGATTGATCGTTTCGGTTATCTGCGCGGCCGGCAAGACATCCGGCGTGGCGCCGCTGCGTTGGGTCATCAACGCCTATATCGAGATCATCCGCAACACGCCGTTCCTGGTGCAGATCTTCTTCATCTTCTTCGGCCTGCCATCGCTCGGCCTTCGTCTGTCGCCGGATGGCGCGGCACTTCTGGCGCTGGTCATCAATTTCGGCGCCTACGGCACGGAGATCATTCGCGCCGGCATCGAATCGATTCAGAAGGGCCAGGTCGAAGCCGGGACCGCGCTCGGCCTCTCCAAGCTTCAGGTGTTTCGTTACATCGTCATGAAGCCGGCGCTCAGAACCGTCTACCCGTCGCTGACCAGCCAGTTCATCTACCTGATGCTGACCTCAAGCGTCGTTTCGGCCATCTCCGCCGACGATCTGGCAGCTGCCGGCAATAATCTTCAGTCGCAAACGTTTGCCAGCTTCGAGGTCTATATCGTCATCACGGCGATGTACCTGGTCATGTCGATCGGCTTTTCGTTGATCTTCTCGGTTATCGAGAAGGCCGCTTTCAAATATCCCCTGAGCCGCTAGGAGCCTGACATGCCTTTGATCAGACCTTTCGGCATCAATGAATTCTGGATCATCGTCTATGCCGCACAGTGGACGATCGCACTGTCGGCGATCGCCTTTGCGGGCGGCGGCATCGGCGGGTTGTTCGTCGCCCTGATGCGGGTTTCGGATGCGCGATGGCCACGCCTGATCGCCACCGCTTTCATCCGCGTCTTCCAGGGCACGCCGCTGCTGATGCAGCTCTTCCTGGTGTTCTTCGGCATGAACATCATGGGCTTCGCGATCAATCCCTGGCTTGCTGCAACCGTCGCCCTGACGCTGCACGCCAGCGCCTTCCTCGGCGAAATCTGGCGGGGCTGCATCGACGCGGTGCCGCCTGGCCAGCGGGAGGCCGCGACCGCTCTCGGGCTGCGCTACTTCAATCGCATGCGCTACATCATCCTGCCGCAGGCATCGAAGATCGCCGTCGCGCCGACCGTCGGTTTCCTGGTGCAGCTCATCAAGGGCACATCCCTGGCGGCAATCATCGGTTTTACCGAGCTTACCCGTCAGGGGCAGATCATCAACAATGCCACTTTCAGTCCGTTCATGGTGTTCGGCACTGTGGCGGCCGTCTACTTCGTTCTGTGCTGGCCGCTGTCGGTGCTGGCGCGGCGGATGGAAGTACGATTCTCCCGCGCGACCACACGTTGACGGGATCAAACGCCGGGGGAGGACGCCGGCACAACAGCAAAGGGTAGGAACATGAATTTCTCCAGACGCATGGTGATGGCCGCAATCGGCGCGGGTTTGGTGGTCGGCGCTGCCGCTTCCACGGCTTCGGCGCAGACGGTCGAAAGCATCAAGTCCGCCGGCACGCTGAAGGTCGGCATGCTCGTCGATTTCCCGCCGTTCGGCATCATGAATACCTCCAACCAGCCTGACGGCTATGACGCCGACGTTGCCAAGCTGCTCGGCCAGGAATGGGGCGTGACGGTTCAGATCGTGCCGGTCACCGGGCCAAACCGCATTCCCTACCTGCAGAGCAACCAGGTTGATCTTCTCGTCGCCTCGCTCGGCATCACCGAGGAGCGTGCCAAGAGCGTCGATTTCTCGCAGCCCTACGCCGGCATCTCGATCGGCGTGTTCGGCGCCACCGGCACGAGCGTCTCGAAGGCGGAGGATCTTTCCGGCAAGACCGTCGGCGTGGCGCGTGCCTCGACGCAGGATACCGCCGTCACCAAGGTGGCGCCGAAGGATGCAAAGATCCAGCGTTTCGATGATGATGCCAGTGCCGTACAGGCCCTGCTGTCCGGTCAGGTCGAACTGATCGGCGTCTCCAACGTCGTCGCCGCACAGATCGAGAAGGCCGCGCCGGGTCGTTTCGATCAGAAGCTGCAGCTTAGCCAGCAGGTTCAGGGGATTGCCGTGCGCAAAGGATCCACCGAACTGCTGACGGCCGTCAACGGCTTCATCGACAAGGCGAAGGCAAGCGGCGAACTCAACAAGATCCACGAAAAGTGGCTCGGTGCGCCGCTGCCTGACTTCGTAGCCACCAAGAAGTAAGCACCCGATCATCGAAAGGAGGTCCTCGCATGAGTGAAGTTGGAACGAACGCAGCGACGGATGTGCGAGGAGCTTCCGACCTCGTGGTGCGGATGGAAGGCGTCAACAAATGGTATGGCGCCTTCCACGCCCTGAAGGACATCGATCTCTCCGTCCAGCGCGGCGAGCGGATCGTCATCTGCGGCCCCTCCGGGTCGGGCAAGTCGACGCTGATACGCTGCATCAACCAGCTGGAAACGATCCAGAAGGGCAGGATTGTCGTCGACGGCCATGACCTGACGGCAGGCGGCAAGAACGTCGACATCGTCCGGCAGGAAACCGGCATGGTGTTCCAGCAGTTCAACCTCTTCCCGCACATGACCGTGCTGGAGAACTGCACCCTTGCGCCGATGAAGGTGCGGGGCACCTCCAGGGTCGAGGCCGAACAGATCGCTCGCCGGTACCTGGAGCGGGTCCGGATCCCCGAACAGGCCGACAAGTACCCTGCCCAGCTGTCGGGTGGACAGCAGCAGCGCGTCGCGATTGCCCGGGCGCTCTGCATGAACCCGAAGATCATGCTGTTCGACGAGCCGACCTCGGCACTCGATCCGGAAATGGTCAAGGAGGTGCTCGACACGATGATCGACCTCGCCAGCGAGGGAATGACCATGCTGTGCGTCACCCACGAGATGGGCTTTGCGCGCCAGGTGGCCGACAGGGTGATCTTCATGGACCGTGGCGAGATCCTCGAAACCGGCACGCCCGAGGCGTTCTTCGGAGATCCGAAGAACGAGCGGCTGAAAACCTTCCTTGGCCAGATTTCCTGATCCGTAACAATCCTCACAGTGGATGCAGACATGAAACCCGAAGTCCTGCTGCTTGAACCGATGATGGCGCCGTTCGAGGAACGGCTGGAAGCTCTCTACACGGTGCACCGGCTGTACGATCCGGCGCAGGTGTCATCAATTGAAACGGCGCTGCCGAATATCCGCGGCGTGGTGACCGGCGGCGGCACCGGGATCTCCAACGAGTGGATCGAGAAGCTGCCGGCTCTCGGCGTCGTCTCCGTCAACGGTGTGGGAACCGACAAGGTCGATCTCCCATTCGCCCGCAGCCGCGGCATCGATGTCGCCATCACCGCCGGCGTCCTTACCGATGACGTCGCAGATATTGGCATCGCGCTGATGCTGGCTGTGCTCCGGCACGTACCGTGCGGCGACGCCTATGTTCGTGGCGGCCAGTGGGGTAACGAGCCGTTTCCGCTCGGTACAAGCCCGACGGGCAAGCGCGTCGGCATTCTCGGGCTCGGGCAGATCGGCAAGGCTTTTGCCCGTCGTGCGGAGGCCTTCGGCATGCAGGTTCGCTACTGGAACCGGTCACCGGTGGCGGATACGCCGTGGAAGTCCTGCGCATCGCCGGTCGAACTGGCGGCAGACAGTGACGTGCTTTGCGTTGCGATCGCCGCAAGTGCTGCGACCAGTAAAGTGGTCGACTCGGAGGTTCTGCGGGCGCTTGGCTCAAAGGGTTTCGTCGTCAACATCGCCCGGGGCACGGTCATCGACGAGGATGCGCTTCTTGCGGCGCTGAACGACGGATCCATTGCCGGCGCCGGCCTAGACGTGTTCGTCAATGAGCCGAACATCCGCGAGGAATTCTTCACCGCGCCGAACACGGTGCTGATGCCGCACCAGGGGAGCGCGACGATCGAAACGCGGCTTGCCATGGGCGAGATGGTGCTCGCCAACCTGGCCGCGCATTTCGGCGGCGAGACGCCGGCGACCACCGTCAACTGACAGGACATTCGAATGATCATTCGCCAGGCCTTTTTCGAAGGCACTATCCGTGAGGGACAGGAGGAGGCTTTCAAAGCCTATGTCCGCAACAGACTGATGCCGATGTGGCTCGCCTTCCCAGGGATCCGCGAAGTGCGGGTGCTCTACCACATCGAGCGGGACGAAGGCGCTCCAAGCTACCCGATGGTGCTGTCGACCATGTATGACAGCCGCGAGGCGCTGGCCGTCGCGCTGGATTCACCGATCCGCTACGAGAGCCGTGAAGTCACCAAAGGCCTGCTCGAGATGTTCGACGGTCACATCCACCATCACGTGTTCGACCTGGCGCTCGGTTGAGTGGGGGAAGAGATCGGCGGCAGCTTCTGTTATCCTGCTGACAAGTAAGGCGGATAGGACCGTCGGCTGATTCCCTCCGATCGGACAGTGCAGATATCATGACGCCTTCAAACTCCGGCCTTTTCATCCGACACCAGGATTTTCAAACCCGCCTCAAGTGGCATCGCCTTCGCCGCCACCCGGGCGATCCGCTGTTCTCGCCGGCCGTCATGGCTGACGGTTTCAAGCTCGGGGCATCGATGGAAATCGATCTGCGGGTGCGTGCCGACGGCGGATTCGCGGTCCTGCATGACGAGGTGCTCGAGGGCGAGACTACCGGTCGCGGCCCGGTTCGGGAGACGGTCGCCGGAGACTTCGATGGCTTGATGATGCTCGACGGCGCAAACCCTGCCATGCTGAGCGAGGAGCTTGCCGGGCTGATCGCCGACGCGCATCCGGACGCCCTGCTGCAGTTCGACATGAAGGACGGTCTCGACCGCATCGGCGAACGCGGCATCGATCACCTCAGAGACTACTTCAGTGGATCCCTTAGCCGGCTTATCGTCAGTGGCTCCGACCTTCCGCTAATTATCGCGCTCAGGCAATGCATGCCCGATCTGAAGCGCGGTATCGATCCTACAGACAAGCTGGTCGAGATCCAGCGCCAGGATGGATGGGCCGCTGTCGAGTGCGAGCTCGTGGCCGATGTTGGAGGTCCGACCGAGCCCGAAACCATCTATCTGTCGTGGCAATTGCTGCTCCACGCAGCCAAAAACGGTCTCGACCTGATCGGGCTCTGCCATCGGCACGGAAAGGTCGTCGACGCGTGGACCTACAATCTGCAAGCTCCGGAGGCGGGCTTCACCGATCCGGAGTGGGCGGAATTCTCAGCGCTGATGGCGTTGCGACCAGACCAGATCACCACCGACGGAGCGCCCGCCATGGAGCGCGCCTGGCTGCAGCGCAGCGGCTCGGCCGCGCCCGTAATCTAGGCCGGCTCGAACGCCTCTCTTTCCGTCTCGACCAGGAATGACAGTGCCTGCGCCAGCCCCGGCGCGCAGGCAAAGACTGGCCCACCCTCGGCGAGAAGCCTTTCGACCGGTGGAATGGCGACTTGAGCGCCAGCCTCGCGGGCGATGACCGCCCCGGCCAGCACGTCCCAGGGTGACAGATGGCGTTCGTAGTAGAGATCCGCCACGCCTTCCGCGACCCGGACAAGGCCGATGGCCGCGGCACCCATGCGGCGATAGTCCATCCCGGTGTCAAAGAGGCGGCGGGATACCGCGAGGTAATCCTCGAAATCGGTCCGCCGCGAGTGACCGAGAATGGCGATGCCGCGGGCCGGGTCCGTGGTCCTCGCGGCTCTGATCGGCTTGCCGTCGCGCAGGGCCCCCTCGCCGCTTATCGCGCTGAACACCACATCACGCGTCGCGTCATAGATCACGCCGACCAGGATGTCCTTGCCGGAAACGAATGCGATAGACACGCCCCAGTGGCGGAAGCCGCGGATGAAATTGGTGGTGCCGTCGATCGGATCGACGACCCAGGTACCGGGAGGGGTATCGGTCCGCGCCGTCTGAGGGCGGGCGCTGCCGCCCTCCTCGCCCATGAAGGCATCGTCTGGGAAGCTTTCCTGAAGCGCAGCGCGGATCGTCTGTTCGGCACGCTTGTCGGCGACGGTGACGAAATCCTGCAGGCCCTTGTTTTCGACAGCCAGCTCCTCGCTGCCGGCATCGGCTCTGAAGGCGGCGGCGTCCCGTCCGACCCTTCGGGCCACGGCGATTGCAAGTTGGGCACGCTGACGCAGTGCGGCAGTATCGAATGCGAATGTCATCAGGCACTTCTTCTGTTGATAAAGGTTGTCGGTGTGAATTCCACACGGGCGACGGCCTCCGGATCGGAAATTCGGGTTGTCAGGAGATCGATGACCTGCTCGGCCTGGATATCGCAGGGCTGCAGGAAAGTGGTCAGGTCGTAGGCACCCCAGGCCGCCTGGGGGATGTCATCGTGGCCGATCACCCGGACCGAGCCGTCGCGCCGGCCGGCATCGCTGAGGCCATCCAGAACGCCGCAGGCCATGTAGTCGTTGACGGAAAAGATGCCGTCGATGCCGAGGTCGAGCAGGGTCGGCACGACCTCGCGCCCGCAGCGGTAGTCGTTCTGTGCCACCGGCACGAGCGCTCCATCGATGCCGCTTGCCGCACAGCGTGCCCGGAACGCCTCGGCACGACGGCGCGACGAATAGGATATTGCCGTGCCAGCGACCACCGCCAGCCTCCGAGCGCCCGCCTGCACGAGGTGATCGGCTGCGAGGTAGCCCGAATTGCGGTCGTCGCAGACGACGCGATCGACGAAGGGATAGTCCTCGCCCTTGTTGATGAGCACGATCGGCACGCCCTCGGCGGCGCATTCCTCGCAGATGTGCGATGGCGGCGCGTCGGAAGTCACGATGACCCCCGAGACCGCATAGTGCAGCAGCTGCCCGATGACCGTGGCGCTGTCGGCTTCCTTCGAGGTCGGCAGCAGGATGGGCCGGTAGTTGCGGGCGATCAGCGCCCGGGCCAGATGCTCGAGCTGCTGGGTGCGGAACGGGTTATCGAGCCCGGCGGCGACAAGTCCGACGAAATCGGACCGCTTGTTGGTGAGGCCGCGGGCGAGGTAATTCACCCGGTAGCCGAGATCCCTCGCCGCCTGATGAACCTTCTCGCGGGTCTTTTCGGAGACGCTGGCATCGGGGGTGAAGGTGCGCGACACCGCGGCACGCGACACGCCGGCAGCACGCGCGACATCGTGCGAGGTAACCCGCCTCGCCGGACGCTCAAGGGAACCGGTTTGCCTGGGTTGCATCAAATCCGGCAGATTGGTGCAGATGCCGAGGACCGGCAGCACCATGATCTGCGCCAGAACGTCGGGCCGCTCCTCATGCCAGAGAACGACCTCCCGGCCCTGCGAGAAGACCTGCTTCAGCAGGTCGTCGGTCACCAGTTGCTGTGGCGTGTCACCGGCGCGTTCCCAGCACAGATGCAGGATATCGGCGCCCGCTTCATCGCCCAGTCCATGCGGATCGGCACCGACCCGAACCAGCACCGACAGGGGATAATCACAGCCCAGGTCGCGCAGTTCTCGCACCTGCTTCACGTCGAACGAGCCGAAACAGGCAAACCGCTGTCCCATCGCCTGAAGGTGGCGCCAGCACAGCGGACCGGTTCCGGCGCGCTTCAACTCCACATAGAGGCCGCAGCTGGTCTGGAGGGCGAGCGTTGCTACCTCGTCAAAGCTCGGCACCTCGGGCACCGCCTCTCGCAGCTGCTCAAAGCTCAGCTGCGAGATATGCAGATCGGCACCGAACGCGCGCTCAAGGTGATCGTCATGCGAGACGACGACCACACCGTCGGCGGTCAGCTGCGTGTCGATCTCCCACATCTCGGCGCCCAGTTCGGCAGCGCGCCGGAAGGCAATGAGCGTGTTCTCCACCGCGTGACCGCTCGCGCCGCGATGGGCAATGCAGAACGGCAGGCGGCGGTTCTCCGGCCAGCCGAAACGGCTGAAGAAGGCTGAAAGATCACGTTGCGTTCCGGCCATTTCGCTCGCCCTGGTCAAAGCCTCTCGCCATCCTCGGCAAACACGAACACGGCCTTGCTGTCGATATGCCAGCGAACGCTGTCGCCGACTGCCACAGTTCGCCCGGAGGGCTGGATCGAACGCAGCACCGAGCCGTCCGCCAATGTCACGTCATAGAGGTTTTCACGCCCTTGCGTCTCGGCAAACGTCACCGTTCCCTCGATCGCCACGTTGCCCTGGGGGCCAAAATCCTCCGGCCGAACGCCGAGCGTCAGAGCGGTGCCGTCGGCGATCCCGTCCAGGGCCACCAGCGGAATACGCAGGCCAAGTGGTGTCATCGTAAATGCACCCTCGTTTGCGACGCCCTTGAGGAAGGAGATCGGCGGGTTGCCGAGGAAGCCGGCAACGAAGGCGGTGCGCGGGTTCCGATACATGTCCGACGGCGTAGCGATCTGGACGATCTCGCCCTTCTTCATGATGGCGATGCGGTCGCACATCGACATTGCCTCGACCTGATCGTGGGTGACGAGCACGGCGGTAATGCCGGTTTCCCGCTGGATGCGACGGATCTCGGAGCGCATCTCCAGCCGAAGCTTGGCGTCGAGGTTAGCAAGCGGCTCGTCGAGCAACAGCACGTCCGGCCTGCGCACCAGGGCGCGTGCCAAGGCGACACGCTGCTGCTGGCCGCCAGACAGCTGGCCCGGGCGACGCTCCAGCAGCTCGGAAATATGCGTCAGCTCGGCGATCGCCCGCACGGCGCGGTCGATGTCCGCCCTGCTGTCGCGACGGACGGTCAGCGGGAAGGCGATGTTCTCGAATATGCTCAGATGCGGGTAGAGGGCATAGTTCTGAAACACCACACCGACATTGCGTTTCTGGCTCGGCAGATGGCTGACGTCGCGATCGCCGAACAGGATGCGGCCGCCATTCATGCGGTGGATGCCGCAGATCGTGAACAGCGTCGTTGATTTGCCACAGCCGGACGGCCCCAGAAGCGCCAGCATTTCGCCGTCTTCGATCGTCAGGTTCATGTTGTCGATGACCGGTGTGTCGTCGAACGTCTTGGTGAAATTGCGGATGGAGATCTGCATTAGCCCTTGGTGCCTCCGCCGAAGATGTTCATCAGCCGGTTCTGGAACAGCACGAAGAGCGCCAGAACCGGGAGCGTATAGAACAGCCCGACCGACTTGAAGATGTTGAAGTTGTAGGTGCTGGAATTGGGATCGGAGACGGTGTTGAGATACATCGACAGGACTTCGAAATCCGCCGATGGCGCAAGGATCCGCGGCAGCATGTACTCGCTCCAGCCGTCGATAAAGGCGAAGATGGCCAGCGACAGGAGGCCCGGTTTGACCTGCGGCAGGATCAGTCGCCGCCAGACGGTGAAACGGGATGCCCCATCCTGTACGCCGGCCATTTCGATCTCCCACGGCACGGCATCGTAGAAGCCCTTCATGATCCAGATCCCGAACGGCAGCATCAGGCTCGACTTTACCAGGATGACGCCGATCAGCGAGTTGTAGAGGCCGGCGAACTGCAGCACGAGGAAGACGCCGATGATGAGGGTGACGGAAGGGAAGGCATGCATGACCATGATGCCGGAAAGTACGAAGCGGCGGAACGGCAGGGCCAGACGCGAGAGCGCATAACCGGCTGTCGCCGAGACGCTGACGACGATCACCGCCATGCTGACGGCAAACAGAAAGGTGGTCAGCGTCGGCTTCCAGACATCGCCGGTGATCGTCGGGTCGATCAGGAACCGCCAGTGCTCAAGGGTGAGGGCGTTGGGCAGGATCGATCCTGGGGCCGTGTTGCTGAACGTGTCGACGACCAGGAACAGGTACATGATTGCCAGCGGCAGGCTCAGCATGGTGAGCAGCAGGATAACCGGCCAGGCTGCGAAGTTGCGTGTCATGGCCGTTCCTCAGAATTCGATCTTGGGCTTCGACATCATGTCGTCGAAGCGGAACAGACGCAGGTAGACGACGGAGAGCAGCAGCCCGACGGCGACGAGCACCAGCGCCATGGCGGCACCCAGTCCGTATTGCAGATTGCCGGTATAGTTGTTGAGCGCGGTCTTGAAGGCTTCCAGTGCCCAGACCGTCGTCGTGCTGCCGGGCCCGCCATTGGTGGTCAGCCAGATCTCCTGGTAGGAGGACAGAAGCGACAGCGTCTGGTAGCTGGTGACGAACAGGATCGGCCAGCGCATCTGCGGCAGGATGATGTAGCGGATCTGCTGCCATCGACTGGCGCCATCGACCTCGCTCGCCCACAGCTGCTGGCTTGGGATGGCCTTCAAGGCGCCGGAAAACAGGATCATGCCGAACGAGGCGCCGACGAAGCCGTTGACCAGGATGACCACGGTCCAGGCGCTCTCCACCGACCCCTTCATGTAGTTGAAGGCGGGCAGGCCCAGATGGCTGGCGACGTTGAAGAGGAAGCCGTCTTCCCAGGTCATCCACTTCCACAGCACGGTGTAGAGAACCACTGGCGTGATGCGCGGCAGAAGCCACAGCACGCTGAAAAATCCGGCGCCCGTGGGCGGCAGATAGAAGGTGGTGATCGCCAGGAACAGGCCGACCAGCACGTTGAAGGCGAGGGTCACCGCCACGTAGAAGACGGTGTTGGCGACGATCCTCCAGGTGTCCGGCGTCGATGCCAGATGGGTGAAGTTCTCGCTCGTCCAGGTCCAGCCCGTATAGCTGGCATCGGCGATTCTTGCGACTGTGGCCGCAGGCGCGTCAGGCAGCATCGTCGACAGGGCGGCATTCATGTCGGCGCGGCCCGCGTAGCGCTGGTTGAGGACCGACTGCTCGAACGACGCTGCGGCGATCTTGAGGTCGCGGATCCTGCTCGGACGCGACGGCAGGGCTTTCAATTCCTTCTCGAAGTCGGTCGCGCTGGAGAAGGATCGACCGTTCAACCGCTCGTCGATCTCCAAGATCAGCTTGGGATCGACCTTGGCCACGCGCGCCCTGTCGAGGCCGGCACCGTCGATCCGGTAGATCGACTGGCCGAGCCTGTCCAGGGTTCTGCGATCGAGGCCTTCTTCGCCCAGGGCGCGCAACAGGTTGCCGGTGACGACGTAGGAGCCGCCGGTGATGCCGGTCGCGGTGCTCATATTGGTGAAGGCAAAGACGCTGGTGAGGATCGCCGGCAGGAAGAAGAAGCCGAACAGCAGCACGAGCGCCGGCGCCATGAAGGCAAGGCCGAGCAGGTTTGCCCTGAGAGAGCTGAAGATGCGCATGGGACACCGGATATGGCAGGAGAGACCGGGCGGAGAAGCTCCGCCCGGTCGAGGGATGATCAGCGGATGATGATCTTGTCGCCAAGTGCGGCACGCACTTCCGCTTCGACCGCCTTGACGGCGTCGGCGACGGAAGAGGTCTTCGTCCAGGAGGCTTCGAGCCCCTTGTACATCGCCTTCCAGTAGACGCCGAAATCGCTGTTGTTGGGGATCGCGTTGGCGTGCGGCAGCAGGCTTTCGGTGGCGATCGTCGTCCAGCGGTCATTGGCATAGAGTGGAATGCCGGCCTCGGCCGAGCCGATCGCCAGGTGGCCCGATTTCACCGCGTGCAGCGCGTTGATGTGCGGCTCCGATGCGATGGTGATCAGTTCGGCTGCAAGCGTCGCATCCTCGTCGGTGCCGCCGGTGGACAGCAGGTAGACGAGCGGATGGGTGATCGTGTTGGCGCGGCCTTTGTCGTTGCCGGCCGGCACGAGGCTGTACTGCATCTGGCCGAAGAAGTCCTTCATGCCCCACTTGGCTTCCCATTCGGCCTTGTGCCAAGTGCCGCCATGGGTGATGCCGGCCTTGTCGCCGGCGACGGCCTGGTGCCAGGTGTCCCAGGTCATGCCGAGATAGGTGGCCGGCACGACGCCCTTGGCGACGGCATCGGCAAAGAACTGGTACATGCCGGTCAGCGCCGTTCGGTCGAGCACCAGCTTGCCGGATTCGGCGTCCGCCAGTTCGCCGCCGAAGCTCTGGTAGAACTGCCAGTAGTCGGTGCCGTTGTTGGGCCGCGGCATGAAGCCCTTGCCCGGCTCGACCACCTTGGCGTCCTGCATCTTCTTGGCGTCGTCGAGCATCGAGTAGAGCGTGTATTCGCCGCGCTCGACCTTGCCCGGAAGCGCATCGATATCGGTTTCCGAATAGCCGATCGCCTTGAGGTGGCTGCGCGAGAAGTAGAATGCGCGCGCCTCGGCATCCTGCGGGATGCCCCAGATGCGGCCGTCGTAGGATGAGACAGCGATGAGGTTCGGATAGAGCTGGTTGAGCGGCCATGCGCCGAAATCGACGTAATCCTGGATCGGGCGCAACAGGCCCGACTGCGACCATGGGCCGATGTCCTCGTGGCCGGTGACGATGATGTTCGGCGCCTTCTTGGATTCGGCCGCCAGCGTTACGGCCTGCTTGAAATCGTCCCAGCCGTTCCAGGCCTGTCCATCCACGGTAATCTTGAGATCTTCGCCGCGAATGGCGGCTTCGCGCTCGACGAGGTCGGCAGCCATCTTGATGGCTTCGATGCGGTAGTTGTTGGTCGGTCCGGTGCCGCCGGCCCAGACTGAGATGGTGACGTCTCTCGCCTCGGCAAGGACGGCGGTGGATGCCAGCAGCATTGATGCCAGCACGACGGATTTGAGGCGCGGAAGTACGGTCATGGTGTGGTCCCCCGAAGAGCGATCCTGCATTTCGTCGACCTTGGTGAGAGCAGCACGCCCGGTCCGAAAAGCAACGAGTTGATCCTGAACAGGGCGGACCCTAGAGCCGCTTCACAACAGCCGAATGACAAAATGCACACGTGTACATTTTGTCATTCGGGCGTTTCCTGGAGGGGTGCAGCAGGACCTGGATGGCGTGCAATCCGAGCCACATGGGCGGCCGCGGGCCTTCCCCTAGCGAAACCAAAGCCAGCGGCGGTGCCAAGCGAGCAAACGGTATGAAGAATCGCCGCAATATGGGCGGCTATCGCCGGCACGTCCGATCGGATGCGATCAGGGCTGCAGTCCGGCGCAACGGGCGGTATTGCGGATGTGGCCTTCCATCTCCCGACGGGCGAGCGCGGCGTCGTTTTCGCTCAGCGCCGCGATGATCCGCCGATGCTCGGCAATGGAATCGCGCATCCGCTGCGGATCGGTGATGGGTATCGGCTGGCGCTGCGTTTCCGTCACCTGGTCACGGACGTTCTGGTAGAGCGCCCTGAGCATCGCATTGGAGCATGCCGAGACGATGATGCCGTGAAATTCCAGGTCGGCCTCGACATTGTCGAGAAGATCCTGGCCGGCCCAGCATTCCTCCATGGTCTGCGTCGCCTTCTCCATCTTCTCGAGCTGCAGCTGGGTCAGCCGACCCGCGGAAAGCCGGGCGATCTCGCCCTCGAGCAGGATGCGGGTCTGGAAGACGTCGAAGACTGAGTAGCTGTCGGAATAGCGCCACGGCGCCATGTGCGCGCCGCTCTGGCTTTCGCCCTCGGCAGGCGTTGCGACAAAGGTGCCCCGTCCCATCTCGGTCTTCAGCAGGCCGAGCGTTTCGAGGGTCAGCAGCGCCTCCCGCAGCGACGCCCGACTGACGCCGAGGGTCTGCGAGAACTCCCGCTGCGAGGGGATCTTTTCACCGGCCTTCAGCACGCCGCTGCGGATCATCGTCTGGATTTCGCGGGCCACCGATTGCGGTACGAGCGTCTTGCTTAACATCGAGATTTCCAATCAGGCTGCGGGACCGCAGCGGCCGATCTATTTTTTCCACGCCCATTGCCAAGATGGAAGCCACATGCTTGTTTGGCCTGACTGGTCTGACCAGTCAGGCCACTGTAGATTGAGTCATGTTCAAATAACAAGGGGAACTCTCATGACACGCTCCAACACCTTCAAGACAACACTCCTGTCCGGCCTGATGGCGCTGCTGGGTGCCGCCGCCGCGCAATCGGCCGACCTGACCGTCGGCGCCAACATCGGCAACGTGCCCTGGGAGTTCCAGGATGCCAGCGGCAAGACCGTCGGCTTCGAGGTCGACCTCGTCAATGAAGTCGCCAAGCGCCTCGGCAAGACGGTCGAATTCGTCAACACGCCGTTCGCCGGCCTCTTCCCCGCCGTGCAATCCGGCCGCATCAACATGGCCGTCTCGTCGATCACCATCACCGAAAAGCGCCTTGCCTCCGTCAGCTTCGCCCAGCCCTACTATGACAGCGACCAGTCGCTGACGGCAACGGCGAAATCCGGCATCGACGGGCTGAAGGCGATGAGCGGCAAGGTTGTCGGCGTCGATACCGGCTCGACGGGAGACATGTGGGCCGAAGCCCATAAGGGCGACTACAAGCTTGGCGAGATCCGCAAGTTCGAGGGCCTGCAGCCGGCCATGCTCGATCTGGTCGCCGGCCGCATCGACGGCTACATTTCCGACATCCCGGCCCTCCTCTACTACGTCAAGGACAAGCCCGAGTTGAAGGTGGTCGAGCGCATCCCGACCGGTGAGAAATACTCGATCATGTTCAACAAGGGTGATCCGCTGGCAGCCCAGGTGAATGACGTGATCAGGCTACCTCGCCAAGCTTCACGAGACCTGGTTCGGTGCGAAGGCTGAAGCCACGACCTCGACCGTCATGGTCATGGACATGCCGAAAGCCAAGTAAGGCTGTCTCGCAGCCGGCGGGGCGGTGGCCCCTTCCCGCCGGCCTGCCAAAGGGAGCCTCACCGGCATGAACCTGATCAATACCTTCTTCAATCTCGACGTGTTTCTCGAAAGTCTCCCGCAATTGCTGCGCGGCCTCGTGGTGACGCTGCAGATCGGTGCCGTCAGTATCGTCTGCGGACTTGTCGGCGGTCTGTTTCTCGCCGTGGCGCGCATGTATGCGACCAGATTCGCCCAGGCTCTCATCCGCATCTACATCGATGTGTTCCGCTCCATTCCGCTGCTGGTGCTGCTGATCGTCGTCTATTACGCCCTGCCCTTCGTCGGCATCCGGCTGTCTCCCTTCTTGTCGGCGGTAACCGCGCTGTCGCTTGTCTCGGCTGCCTACACGGCCGAAATCTTCCGCGCCGGCATCGAGGCGATCCCGCATGGCCAGTTCGAGGCCTCGGCGGCGCTTGGCCTGTCCAGCAGGCACACGATGGTCGATGTGATCCTGCCGCAGGCGATACGCATCGTCATTCCACCGCTCACCAACAACTGCATCAACGTGTTGAAGGATACGGCGCTCGCCTCGGTCGTCGCCATGCCGGACCTGTTGAAGCAGGCGACGCAGGCGCAGGCGTTATCCGCCAACCCGACGCCGCTGATCGGCGCCGCGCTCATCTACGTCATCCTGCTCTGGCCGATGGTTGCGGTAGTGCAGCGGCTTGAAAAACACTTCAGCCGGGGGAGACGCTGATGGACAGGCCTCAACCGCTCATCTCCATCCGCGGCCTGACCAAGGCCTATGGCACCTTCACCGTGCTGCACGGCATCGATCTGGATATCGCCGAGGGCGAAGTTGTGTGCGTCATCGGACCGTCGGGGTCGGGAAAGTCGACACTGATCCGCTGCATCAACCATCTCGAAGCGGCGACACCGGAGAGCCGCATCATCGTCGACGGCATCCGCGTGGAACCCGGCCCGGCACTTGCCAGGGTGCGTGCCGAGGTCGGCATGGTCTTCCAGTCGTTCAACCTCTTCCCCCACATGACCGTGCTGAAGAACGTCATGCTCGCTCCCATGCGGGTGCGCGGCACGACGCCGGCCGAGGCCGAGCGCAAGTCGCGCGAACTGCTGGCACGCGTCGGCATCGCCGAGCAGGCGGAAAAGTATCCGGAGCAACTGTCCGGCGGTCAGCAGCAAAGGGTGGCGATCGCCCGGACGCTCGGGATGGAGCCGAAAGTGCTGCTCTTTGACGAGCCGACCTCCTCGCTCGATCCGGAAATGGTCGGCGAAGTCCTCGACGTCATGCGCAAACTCGCCGGCACCGGCGTGACCATGGTGGTCGTGACACACGAGATGGGCTTTGCCCGCCAGGTCGCTGACCGGGTCATCTTCATGGATGGCGGACGGCTGGTGGAAGCGGGTACGCCTACAGAGGTGTTCGATGCGCCCAAGGAAGATCGGACGCGGGGCTTCCTGCGCGCCGTTCTCGATCACTGAATACTTTAGAATTCGAAGGACGATTAGCATGACCAACACGGCGCCGCTCAACCTGGACTACGTGCGCAGCCAGTTTCCCGGGCTTTCCCGCGGCTGGACCTTTTTCGACAATGCCGGCGGCTCGCAGATCCTCAAGGGTGCGGTGGAGCGTATCAATACCTTCCTGATCGAGAAGAACGTGCAGATCGGCGGCTCCTATGCGGTGTCGCAGGCGGCAGCCGCTGCACTCTACGAAGCGCGCACCGCCGCCATGCATCTGGTCAACGCCAGCCGCCCGGAAGAGATCGTCTTCGGCAACTCGACCACGGCCCTGCTGCAGAACCTCGCGCGCGCCATGCAGAGCCAGCTGTCGCCGGGCGACGAGATCATCGTCACGGTTGCCGATCACGAATCCAATATCGGTCCCTGGGACAGGTTGCAGGAGCGCGGCGTCGTCCTGAAGATCTGGCCGCTCAACAAGGACAGCCTGACGCTGGAGCTTGACGATCTCGTCCCGCTGATGAGCGAGCGCACGAAGCTGGTCTGCGTCACGCACGTCTCCAACATCCTCGGCTCGATCAACCCGATCCGCGAGATCGCCGATTTCGTCCATGCCCGCGGCGCCAAGATCTGCGTCGACGCGGTGGCCTATGCGCCGCACCGGGCGGTCGACGTGCAGGCCTTTGATGCCGACTACTATGTCTTCAGCCTCTACAAGACCTACGGCCCCCACTACGCGCTTATGTATGGCAAGTACGACCTGCTGCTCGAACTCGACACGCTCTACCATTACTTTTACGGCAAGGACAAAGTGCCGGGCAAGCTGGAGCCGGGCAATCCGAACTATGAGCTTGCCTACTCCACCTGCGGGATCGTCGACTACCTGGCGACGCTTGGCGAACAGGCCGGCGAGACCGGATCGATCCGCCAAAAGATCGAGGCGGCATTCACCGCCATCACGGCTCAGGAAAACCTGCTGACCGAACGGTTGCTCGGGTACCTACGGTCGCGCAACGACTGCCAGATCGTCGGCCAGGCTTACAATCGCGACGGCAGCCGCGTTCCGACCATTGCCTTCCGCTTCGACGGCCGTCAGGCGGGCGATCTTTGCGTGGCGATGGATGCGCAGAAGATCGCCATGCGGTTCGGCGACTTCCATTCGCGGCGGCTCGCCGAATATCTCGGCGTGACCGACGATGGCGGCATGCTGCGGGTATCGATGGTGCACTATAACACGGTGGAGGAGGTGGATCGCTTCACCGCCGCCCTCGACACCATCCTCTCGGGCGAGACCGGTCTCGCCAAGGCCAGCTAACCGGCAACCTGGACAAAGGAAGAGACGATGCGCTTCGACACGGTCATCCGCAACGGCACGGTGGTAACGGCAAGCGACACCTTCGTCAGTGATATCGGCATCAAGGACGGCCAGATCGCGGCATTGGCGGCCGAGCTCACCGATGCCGACGAGGTGATCGACGCGACGGGTCTTCTCGTGCTGCCCGGCGGTATCGACAGCCATGTGCATCTCGATCAGCCGTCCGGCAACGGCATCGTCATGGCCGATGATTTCGACAGCGGCACCCGCTCGGCGGCGGTCGGTGGCAACACCACCGTTCTGGCGTTCTGCATGCAGGAAAAGGGCCAGACGCTGCGCGAGGCGCTCAAGGTCTATCACGCCAAGGCCGACGGCAAATGCCATGTGGACGTCGCCTTCCACCTGGTGGTCACCGATCCGACGCCCGACGTTCTCGGCCAGGAACTGCCGGCGCTGGTGGAGGACGGCTACACGTCGCTGAAGGTGTTCATGACCTATGACGGCTTACGGCTGCGCGACGACGAGATCCTGGCGACGCTTGATGCCGCACGGCGCACCGGCGCCCTGGTGATGGTCCACTGCGAGAACGAGGACGCCATCCGCTATCTCATCGGCCGGCACGAGGAGGAGGGCAAGCTCTCGCCAAAAGCGCATGCCACGACGCGTCCCATCGCCGCCGAGCGTGAGGCCACGCACCGGGCACTGTCGCTGGCCGAGATCGTCGATGTGCCGATCGTCATCGTGCACGTGTCCAACCGCGAGGCGATGGAGGAGATCCGCCGGGCGCGCCAGCGCGGCCAGAAGATCGCCGGCGAGACATGTCCGCAATACCTGATGCTGACCGCCGACGATCTCGACCAGGAGGCGATGGAAGGCGCCAAATATGTCTGCTCGCCGCCGCCGCGCGACAAGGAGAGCCAGGAGGCCTGCTGGGAAGGGCTGGAGCAGGGGGTCTTCGACCTGTTTTCGTCCGACCACTGCCCCTTCCGCTTCGATGATCCACAGGGCAAGCTGAACGACAAGGGCAAGCGAAACTTCCGCTGGATCCCGAACGGCATACCGGGTGTTGCGACCCGCCTGCCTATCCTGTTTTCCGAAGGCGTGATGAAGGGCCGGATTACCGTAAACCAGTTCGTCGCGATGACATCGACCAACCATGCCAGGCTCTACGGGCTCTATCCGCGCAAGGGAACGATCGCTATCGGCGCCGATGCCGACCTGGCGCTGTGGGATCCCAACAGCCGGGTGACGCTGACCAACGACCTGCTGCAGCACGGCGCTGACTACACGCCCTATGAGGGGCTTGAGGTTCAGGGTTGGCCGGTCCGTGTGCTGCTGCGCGGAACGACGATAGTCGGCAAAGCCGCAGTCGCGGCGCACGAAGCCGGCGGGACCTACCTGTCCCGCGAGCGATCTTCGCTGGTGGCGAACCGCTCGTTCTGACAGGAAGAACGCCGCATGCCGCGGCGCGCTTCGGGACGAAAATGGGCGGTTCGACCCTGGTCGGTCCGGTTCGCCTTTCAGGCCGTTTCGAGGAGCGGGCCGGTCATGAAGACGCTCTCCGGCAGATCGTCATGCCACTGGCGGATACGCTCGGCGATGTCGCGGCTTGCATCCACCCTGAAGTGTACGCAATCGGCCATCCTGTCTGGACCGACGAAGCCGTCGACGTCGAGGTAATCGACCTCAGTCCGGTGGGCGGCCATGCGTCTCCAGATGTCGTTGAAGGCGTTCATCCGTTCGCGTGTAACGCCTCGGATGACGTGGTCATGGTTGACCTCGGTACCGCGCGGGTTTCCGATCACCAGCAGCCGTCGCCCCATCGCTTTCAGATAGTCGCAGAATTCCGTGACGCACTGCTCGTAGACTTCGCTGTCCAGCCTGTGCCGCAGCTCCGCCGGCCACATGATGTCGTAGAAGTCGGAGCCGATATAGTGGACGACGGCCGGCGGGAAATTCTGCTGTCGGTACGACTTGTCCAGCACCAGCGACATCACGAAGATCCTCGGATGGCTGTCCACCTCCGCGACGTCGCGAAGCCCGGAGAAATGGCTGAACACGCCCGACTGGCAGTTGGCCATGAAACGGATCCGGACGTCGCGCGTGTCCGGGCCGAGGCTCTTCTCCTCGGCAAGTATGCGCGCCCGCACGTCAGGGTGTGCGAAGTGATCGACGGTGATCCAGTCGGGTATCTCTGGCACGACGGGCACGCTCGCCGGCACCTGCAGACTGGGAAACCGCTGGAAGGCGCGGTGCAGCAGAACGTTCTCGATGCCCATGTGCATGATGCGGCACGAGAACGCCATGTGGAGCAGGGTCCCGGTCCGGACATCGCCGGCGATGAAGCCCACCAGACCGTGGTAGCCGAACTTGTCCCAGGCGAAGAGAGCAAAGCCCTCTCGCAGGGACGGCTCCGAGACGAAGTCGACCATAGAGCCCGGTTGAACCCGGGTCTTCAGGTAGTTGAGCTGATTGGTGCGGTTGATGAGCTCCTCGATGCGCGGTGCGAAATCGACAAGATCGGCGCTGCTGGCGATCGCCACATGGATGTCGCAGCCTTTGAGGAAGTTCTCCCGGTCGCCGTCGAAGCTGCGGCTCTCCGTCACCCGGCTTTCGAGGCTTCGATATTCCTCGACCCGTGACTTTTGAACATGAGCATGCGCGTCGACCAGCCGTTCCAGGAACGCGTCGCAGTCGGGAGACTTCGCGTCGACCACGAACAGGTCGGGAAGGGCGGCTTTCGCCTCGGCAATGTTGACGTCGTTGTCATCGATGAAGACGCAGTTCTTTGCCTTCAGCTGCATGTCCGTGATCAAGGACCGCAGTGCCGGCCCCTTCGGAACGAAACCTATCCGCGGAAACACGAACTCGTCCCACAGCCCCAACTCCTCCAGCTTCCGGCGCGCCGTCACAAAGTCGTTCTTCGAGCAGATGGCCGACACCACGCCCGATCGGTTGAGCCGTCGGAGCGCTTCGACCCGTCTATCGTAGAGAACCAGCGCATCCTCGTCATCGAGTGTCCCGCTCCACAAGGTGTCGTCGAGATCCCAGATCACCAGCTTGACGGATTTTTCGACATTCGGTGCCGCGTCCCGGGGGATGATGACAGGCGGCTTCGTCGATTGCATACCCCTCAGGAAGAACATCGTCGCGTCGGCACCCACGCCGTCGACGACCCTGCCCACCTGCGGCCGGAAGCAGGTGGTGACGGGGATCCCGGCCTCGGCGAGCATCGTGTAGCCTTGCAGAAAGGCGGCCGGAAGAACGACGCCATCCGTTTCCCCGTGGACGAGGAGAACGGCGGGACGGCTTTTCACCGTCTCCTTCGTGATCGCAAGTCCGGTGAGGTTGCCGCCGAAGCCGACGATGGATCCAGGACCGTTCTCCGTCTCCAGACCGTAGCGAAATGCAAGCGTGGCGCCTTCCATCAGGCCGGCGATCGTCACGCGGTCGGGCGAGAGACCATATTCCTCGCAGATCTGGTCCACGTACCGGCCGAGCGCGGCGCAGGCGGGTTCGAGACTGCCGGCCGGCCATGCTCCGGGAGGGCTCTCAAGCGACGCGCCCTCAGGCGGCCCGCCGATGCCGTTGAACACCGGCATGGCAAACAGCGTGGTCGCCATATGCGGACCCCATCGCTCCGCCAGTTTCCTGGGCGTCAGGTCCTCGGCATGACTTCCATGCACGAAGATCAACGCGAACTCGGGGCGACCGCCATCGATGGGTAGAATTCTGCTGTCGTAGCCGATCTTCAATGCGAGCGCTCCTCTAGCGCTTCGCCGCCGACCTCGACCGCGTCCGGCTCGAGATCGAACGGCGAGACCCTTTGTTCGTGTCAGAGAACCGTCGACTTCAGGAAGATGACGTTGACGTCGGTCTGGGCCAGCAGACCATAGCCGCGCGGCCGCAGGATCTTGTCGAACTCTTCGACGCGGCCCTCGTGCTCGCACTGGATGATCGTCGGCTGGAAAACCCTGTCCATCTCGGTGAGCAGTGCCGCATCCAGGCCTTCGACGTCGACCGACAGATAGTCGCAGTACGGGCCGTAATAGGCGCGCATGAAATCGTTGACGTGCATGTTGGTGCAGGTGATCGTCTCGAGGATGCCGTCCGAACCGCCGAGGTTCTTGAAGCGCGAGATGTGATCGGCAGACACCGACGACAGTTCGTTCTTCTCATGAACATGCAGGTCGACGGTGGCGACTGTCGAGGTGCTCACTGCGCAGTTGACCACCGTGTCGCGCGGCCTCTTCGCCTGCAGAACCTGCGCCAGCGCCGGGATCGGCTCGACGAGAACACCCTGTGCGCCGTAGATCTTGTAGAGCAGGTAGGTCGAATTCGTCTGGAACGGATGGTTGGCGCCGATCTCGATATAGCGGACGGTGTCCATCGACCGGCCGGCGCGCGAAAGGTTGGCACGCAGCACGGCCTCGACGATCAGGTCCTCATTGCATTGCGCGAACGTCTCGTACACATGCGTCGGAATGGGCGCGGCGTCGATCCCATGCGACTGGCATTCCAGTGTGATGAAAGGATTGGGGAAGCCTGCTCTCTGGGCGATCGTCATCGTTGTTTGCGCTCCGGTGCGCACGGTCAAGTTTTCGCCGTGCAATGACGAAGAAGATAGGCGTCGAAACTGGTGCGAAGCTATGCAGCGCGCACGTACTGGCGCCGGCGATACAGGCCGACGCAAGTTTAACCGGCTAGCATTCTTGCCATCAATCTGGGGAACGTCCAATGAACGCCGTTGTCGCAATCAGCCCTCCAGCGCCGACGCGCGAGTGGCTTACTTCGAGAACCTTCGACTTCGTCATCGAACCGCACGACATCACGGTTTCCCGGACGTTCCTGTTTCATGCGAGCGGTTCGGTCGCAGGTTACTCGCATCCGAACGAACGGTTCTGGGATATTGACGGCGAGACCGTTCGTATCCTCGATCACAACGGCCGGCCGACCTGCGTGATGAAGACGCGCCTCGCCGAGGGAGGCAGGCTGCAGCTTGCCGGAACCTATTGCGGTCCGCTGCCGAACGAGGGGGATCCGCGGTCCACCCATGTCCTGCGCGAAAACGCTTCGGACGACCATGGCAAGATCCAGAGTTTCGACCTGTTCGATACGCTGGTCGCACGGCGATGCTACGATCCGCTGGAGGTTTTTCGGGCGGTGGAGGTGAAGTCGGGGGTCGCGGGCTTTGCCGAGCGCCGTCACCTGGTCGAGATGTCGATCTTCGGGCGGCAGGACTACGGCCTCGACGACATCTACGCATCATTGGTCGCCGAAGGTTTGGTGACCGAGGCGACCGCCGGCATGTTGTGCATGATGGAACTGGAAGAGGAGTGGGACACGCTCTTCCCGATCCAGGAGGTGGTTGCCTTCGTCAACCCGGGCGACATCATCATTTCCGACATGTACCTGCCCTATGAGTTCGTCCAGCGGATCCTCAAGGAGAAGTGCGGGCTGGAGAACGAGCTCTACCTCAGCAATTACGGGAAGCACCAGCGCAAGATCTGGCCGGATGTGATGGCCAAGCATGCCATCCGCTGCCACTACGGCGACAACCTGCATGCGGACGTCGTCGGCGCCTCGGAAGTCGGCATCCAGCCGATGTATGTGAGCATCTCGAAGTGGAGCGCGACCGAGACTATTCTGCACCAGGCGGGGTTGTCGGCCTATGCGCACGCCGTGCGGCGCCTGAGGCTCGGCATCCATCACCGGGAGCCGCAGATCGCCAACGCCTTGAAGGCGCAGGCCTCGATCAACATCCCGCTGATGATCCTGGGATCATTGTGGATCAGGCAGCTTGCTGCAACCTTCGAGGCCGACCGGATCCTCACCTGCGCCAGGGACTGCAACCTCTGGCATGAAATGCTGGTGTCCAGCCATTTTGCCCGCACCGGCATGCCGCATGCCCGCTACCTGAAGATATCGCGGACGCTCTGCCACGACGGCAGGGAGGAATTCGAGGCCTATCTTCGATCGAACATGGGCGAGCGCAATCTTCTCGTCGACATGGTCGGCACCGGACAATCCCTCAATTCGCTGGTGGACCGTCTCGACCTTCGCGGCCGTTTGCGTCCGTGCATCCTCGTCGCCGACCCGGTCGCTGCACGAAACCCCGCCGCGCTGGACTTCCTCCTCCTCAAGGACTTCATGGGGTACCGGCTGTTCATCGAAGCGCTCAATGCCTCGCTCGACGGGTCGGCCGCGGCTGCGGTCTTTGACCATCAGGGCTTGAGGATCGTCACGCAGCCGAACGAGTTCGGCCCCCTGATGCAGCGGATCATCACCCTGTCGCGCAACCTCTTCGGCGAATTCCTCGTCGATCTCGACGGCGTCCTGCCGCCGAAGGAGATGCCCTCGATCGACACCCTGCAGGCGGCGGCGGAAGGCATCGTGGCGCAATTGCCGGAGCAGGTGATGAAGCTCCAGCCAATCTGGTCTGAGCAGGGAAAGAACCTAGCGCGCACCAACCTGATCGCGGCGGAGTAGGAACTATGGCGAATGGCCGGGTGAGGCCCGGCATCGCAGCTTCATCAGAAGGCTCTGGATGGCGCGATGATCGCCCCCAATCGCTGCCCCTTTGTCAGATCGAACGCCCGCCTCGCATAAGCGGCCCTCAGTGCATGATGTTCGTCAGAAAGCGTCTCGTGCTCTCCTGCTCGGGAGCATCGAAGAATGCCGTCGGCTCGTTGATCTCGATGACCTGACCCGCCTCCATGAAGACGACGCGATCGGCGACCCGGCGGGCAAAGCCCATTTCATGGGTGACGACGATCATCGTCATGCCCTCGTCGGCGAGCGTCACCATGGTGTCGAGCACCTCTTTCACCATCTCAGGATCGAGCGCCGAAGTGGGCTCGTCGAACAGCATGATCTTCGGCGTCATGCAAAGGGCCCTGGCAATCGCCACGCGCTGCTGCTGCCCTCCGGACAACTGGCCGGGATACTTGTCGGCCTGTTCCGGGATGCACACTTTTCCGAGGAAATGCATGGCCATCTCCTCGGCGTCCCGCCGCCGCTTGCCGCGCGCCAGGATCTGCGGCAGGGCGCAATTCTCCTTGACGGTCAGGTGCGGGAAGAGGTTGAAGTGCTGGAACACCATGCCGACCTCACGGCGGATCGCGTCGAGGTTCTTGACGCTGTCGCCGAGCTTGATGCCGTTGACGGAAATGCTGCCCCGCTGGTGTTCCTCCAGCCGGTTGATGCAGCGGATGAGGGTCGACTTGCCCGAGCCCGAGGGGCCGCAGACGACGATGCGCTCTCCTGTCGCGACCGTGAGGTCGATGTTCCTCAGCACGTGAAAGCTGCCGTACCATTTGTCGAGGGCTGCGACTTCAATGGCATTCAGGTCATGGGCGGTCATCGGTAGCTCCGGGATTGCACGCGGATTTCGAGCCAGCGGCTGTAGTTGGATATGCCGAAGCAGATCAGGAAGTAGATCAAGGCGACGAAAACGTAGCTTTCCACATAGGGCGCAGGCCATAGCGGATCGGTGGCGGCCACGCGCGCGGCGCTCAGCATGTCGAAGACGCCGACGATCAGGACGAGGCTGGTGTTCTTGACCATCACGATCGCCGTGTTGGTCAGAGGCGGAATGACCTTCTGGAGCGCCTGCGGGAGGACGATGTGCCATACCGCCTTCCAGCCGGGGATGCCCAGGGCCTTGGCGGCCTCGATCTGGCCGGCTGGAACACCCTGCAGCCCGCCGCGGATCACCTCGGCAAGATAGGCGGCGGCAAATACCGTCAGCGCCGCCAGGGTACGGCCCAGCTTGTCGATTGACCAGCCGGCCGGCAGAAGCAGCGGCAGCAGGATGGAGGCCACGAACAGCAGCCCCACCAGCGGCAGGCCGCGCACCAGCTCGATCGTCATCAGGGACAGCAGGCGCGGGATCGGCAGCGAGGAGCGTCTTCCGAGCGCCAGAAAGACCGCGAACGGGAAGCCGAGGCCGAGCGACAGCAAGGCGAGCAGCAGCGTCACCGGCAGTCCGCCCCAGCTTGAGGTGGGTACGGAGGTCATCCCGAGGACGCCGCCCCACATCAGGGTGAGCATGACGGCGACGGATGCGATCCAGGCCAGGATCAGTCTCGGGCCCCAGAGCTTCGGGGACAGGGAGGCGAGGATCATCACCAGGATCAGGCCCATGACCAGAAGCGGCCGCCATTGCTCGTCCGGCGGATAAACGCCGAAGATGATGAAGCGGAATTTTGCCGCGATGAAGGCCCAGCAGGCGCCACCGTTGCGGCAGGTTGAAGGATCGTCGGTCGACCATACCGCATCCAGGACGGCCCAGTTCAGAGCCGGGATCAGCAGGATCAGCAGGACCCCTGTGGTGACGGTGAGAACCGATGCCACCAGATCACCGAAGAAGAGCTGCAGGATCGGTTTGCGCGGTGGCCTTGGCGGAGCGGACGGTGCGATGTGGGCAACCGTCGGGGCGATGTCGATCACGGTCATCGTGCCTCCACCAATGCGACATGCGCATTGTACCAGTTCATGAACAGCGACACGGCAATGCTGATGGTCAGGAAGATGCCGAGCAGCAGCGCGATGCTCTCGATCGCCTGGCCGGTCTGGTTGATCACCGTGCCGACGACGAGGCCGAGCTCCGGATATCCGACGGCAAGCGCGAGCGTGGTGTTCTTGACGGTCGAGAGATACTGCGACGTCATCGGGGGAATGATGATCCGCAGCGCCTGCGGGATGATGATCGTGGTGAGCGTCTGCCGCTCCGACAGTCCGATCGCGCGGCCGGCCTCCCATTGTCCGATCGAGACCGCGTCGATGCCGCCGCGGATGATCTCGCCAATGAAGGCGGAGGTGTAGATCACCAGGCCGAGCATGAGGGCCGCAAATTCCGGCGAAAGGCGCAGCCCGCCCGTGAAGTTGAAGCCGCGCATTTCGGGAAAGCTGACGGCGGCACCTGGCTGGAGAAAGAGCACCGCGCCGAGGGCAACGGCAGCCGCCAGCGCCGAAAGCGCCAGGACGGGATGGCGGTCAGGCCAGTGGCCGGTGCCGATGATGCGGTGTCGCAGGCGCCAGGCGCCCCAGGCCGCCGCGATAACGAGGCCGACGACGGACCAGTCAAAGGTGTCCAGTTCGACCGCGGGAATGTAGAAGCCTCGCAGTGACAGGAAGACGCCGGGCAGCGGGTTGTAAGCTTCACGCGGTGCCGGCAGCGCCGTGGTCGCAAGCGCGTACCAGAACAGCAGGTGGACGATCAGCGGCATGTTGCGCATGGTGGTGACGAAGACGCCGGCGACGCCCGCGGTCAGCGGATGCTTCGACCGTCGCGCCAGCCCGACGAGCAGGCCGAGCGCCGTCGACAGAATAATTGCAAGGATCGATATGACCAGCGTGTTGCCGACGCCCGTCACATAGGCCCACAGGAAAGTATCGGAAGGGTCGTAGGGCAGGACGCTTTCGGAGATCGGAAAATTGGCACGCCGCCAGAGGAAGTCGAAACCGACCTTGATCCCGCGGGCATCGAGGTTCGTGACGGTGTTGCTCACAAGCCAGGTGAGGAGGGCGGCAAAGCCGCCCAGCAGAAGGATCTGCCCACCCCAGCTTCTGAACCGTCTGTTGTCGAGAACAGCGGAGATCATGATCGGCTCCAGACCTATTGGAAGGCCATCGGGAACATCAGCCCGCCATCGGAAAACAGCCTGTTGGGACCACGCTCGATCTTGAGCGCACTGCCGGCACCCAGGTTGCGGTCGAACATCTCGCCGTAGTTACCAAGCTGCTTGACGATGTTGTAGGCAAACTTGTCGTCGAGCCCCAGTGCCTTGCCGTTGCCGGGTTCGACGCCGAGGAAGCGCTTCACCCGCGGGTCGTCCGAGGTCATCATCCCGTCGATGTTGGCCTGCGTAATGCCGTAGAGCTCCGCATTGAGCAGCGCCTGGATCGACCAGTTGACGATGTCCATCCAGTTGTCGTCGCCGTGGCGCACGGCCGGCGTCAGGGCATCCATATACTTAGTCGCCGGGAAAATGATGTAGTCTGCAGGCTTGTCCGACTGCGTCGCGCGAACGGAAGCAAGGGCCGCTGCATCGGTGATGAGGGCGTCGCAGCGACCGGAGAAGAAGGCCTGGCGGGTTGCGGCGACGTTGTCGAACACAACGGGATTGAGCTTCAGGTTAAGCTTGCTTGAGACGTCGTTGACGACGACCTCGGTGGTGGAGCCTGTCTGAACGCAGACGGACGCGCCCGTCATCTCCTCAACCTTGGTGACGCCGGAGGCCTTGGCGACCATAAACCCGGTGAACTCGTAATAGGTCGGCGTGGTGAAATCGATGCCGTTCGCGTCGCGCTGCAGTGTCCATGTGAGGGTGCGCGGCAGGATGTCGATTTCGCCGGTCTGTAGAGCCGGAATGCGCTGCTGACCGCTCAAGGGGACGAACTCCACCTTGTCCTTGTCGCCAAAGACGGCCACCGCAACGGCACGGCAGGTTTCGACATCGAGGCCGGTCCAATGGCCCTTGTCGTCTGGCGAACCGAAGCCAACAGTACCCTGACTTGCGCCGCAGACGATGCGACCTCTCTCCTTCACCTTGTCGAGCGTTGGTCCTGCATGTGCCGCAGTGGCGGCCAGCGCGGCGGCCAGTGCCGCAAGGCCGAGTTTCCAGTTCTTCATGTTGTCGTTCCCTTTGTTATTGATTGTTTGGTGGTGTCGTTCAGGCAGTCTTCGCCACGGCGGGCGCTGTCGCGATCGCTTCGACGATCGGCTTGAGGTCGGCCCAGAGATCGTCTTCATCCTCCAGTCCGACATTGATCCTCAGGATCGTGCCGGCATGGGCATCAGGGTCGGTCACGCGGGTGATGGTCATGGGCGCAAGCAGGCTGTGGGTGCCGCCCCAGGAGGCGCCGATCGAGAAGGTCCGCGCCGCCGTCAGAAGGTCGGGGAGGGCGGCCTCGGCGTGTGGGGGGATGACCAGGCTGAAGACGCCGCTCGCACCGGCAAAGTCGCGCTGGAAGAATGCGTGGCCGGCGGCTCCGGGGAGGGCGGGGTGCAGCACCAGTTCCGGTGCAACGCGATCCGCGATCTTCCTAGCGAAGTCCAAGGCGACCCGACCGGAATGGGCCATGCGGACGCCCATGGTTTCCATACCGCGAAGCGCCAGCGCGCAGTCGTCCGGCGAAACCCCCATGCCGATCATCCGCATGGTGTCCTTCAGCTTCTTGTGGAGCGCGATGTCCTTGACCGCGATTGAACCCATCAGCAGGTCGGAATGGCCGCCGACATATTTCGTCAGCGCCATCGACGAGAAGTCCATGTCGTTGGCCAGCGGCTTGAAATAGAGCGGTGTTGCCCAGGTGTTGTCGCAGCCGGTCAGGACGCCGCGCGCTTTTGCAGCCGTGACGATGGCGGGGATATCCTGGATCTCCATGGTCGTGGAGCCGGGCGATTCCGTCCAGATCAGCTTGACGGTCTCGTCGATGAGGCTGGCGATGCCCGAGCCGATCATCGGGTCATAGATGCGGTAGGAGATGCCGCGCGGCTTCAGGTAGTTTTCGCAGAAGCCGGCGACCGGCGGGTAGGCGCTGTCGGGGATGAGAACCGTGTCGCCGGGCATCAGCACCGACAGAAAGACAACCGTGATGGCGGCCTGGCCGGATGGCACCAGGACCGTTCGAAGTCCCTGTTCCAAAGCGGTAATCGAGGCCTCGAGCGTGCGGGACGTCGGCGTGCCGTGAAGTCCGTAGGTGTAGCCGTCCGGGCCGCGCTTGGAACGATTAGCATAGGCTTCCGCACTGTCGAAGACGATGGTGGAGGCCCGATAGGTGGCGGTGGCGAGGCTGGCGAAGCCTGCATGGGAGACTTCAGGTCGTTTAACGCAGAGCGTCCGGTCGCGCATGGTATTCCCTCATTCGATTTCGAGAGAAAACCTGTCATGGGCATGGTAGAAGGACAATTGACCAGAACGTCTAGGTCCATGCGTAAACCTGATAGGACATGGCATTGAACTTCCGACAGATCGAAGCCTTCAGGGCCGTCATCATCTCGGGAACGGCGTCAAGGGCAGCGGAACTGATGGGTGTCACGCAGCCCGCTGTCAGCCGGCTCATCGGAGAGCTGGAAGCGGCTGTCGGTTTTCCGCTTTTCGATCGCGTGAAGGGCAGGCTCGTTCCGACGCCCGAAGCCGATATCTTCTACCGCGACGTGGAGACGAGCTTCCGCGGTCTCGACAGGTTGCGTTCGTCGGCCGCGCGTATCCGCGACTTCGGCTCCGGGCACATCCGCGTCGCAAGCCTTGCCGCCGCAGGCTCGACAATCGTCCCGCGCGCCGTACGCCGCTTCAAGGAGAGCTTCCCGTCGGCGATCATAACGCTCAGCATCATGACATCGGCCTCCGTGCGCAACCATGTCGTTGACGGAGAATACGACTTGGGACTGGCCGCCGATGAGGTCGATCTTTCCGGCGTCGAGCATCAGGTGTTTGGCAGCTTCCCAGCGCTCTGCGCCATTCCGCCCGGCCACCCGCTTGCGGCGAAGAAGATCATCGGCCCCGCCGATTTCGATGGAGTGGATTATGTGGCGCTGTCTCCCGAGGATCGAGCGCGGCTGAAATTCGACGCGCTCTGCCGTGAGGTCGGGGCCAGGCCCAATCTCGTCATCGAGACGCCTTTCGCCATCACCGCCTGCGCATTGTCGCTCGAAGGTGTCGGCGTCGGGATCGTCAACCCGCTGTCGATCGATGGATTTTCAGAGCGCGGCCTGGTTTTTCGGCCCTTCGAGCCGGCGGTCTACTTCAAGAGCTACCTTCTGTTCCGGCCTGACATGCAGAAGGCGAGGCTGGTGCGGGCTTTCGTCGCGGCACTGTTCGAGGTGCGCAATACGCGCCACCGGGTGGCCGTTGCATGAGCTTTCCAGCAGGCCGGCACACGAACAAGCGGGACGCCGAGAACGCCTGGTCTGGCGATCAGGTGCCTAACGGCAAGCGCCGCAGAGACCGTGGACTTCGATGGTGGTGGCGCGGATCTTGAAGTCGCTGCCTCTGGCATGTCGGGTAGGGCCTCTTCGACCTTGCCGTCATGAAGCTCGCTGACCTCGCCGCAGGCCTCGCAGGCCTCGCAGGCCTCGCAGGCCCCGAACGCCGTCATCCCCGGGTGGATCTGGCCATGCCTGGAATGACAGCAGACGACGAAGGCGTTCATGCTCTCCAGCCGGTGGATGAGACCTGCTTGACGAAGCTTCTCCAGAGCGCGGTAGACCTGGAGCGGTGCCTTGAGCCCATCGTCCGCAGCCGACCGAGGATCGCATAGGCATCAGCGGCTGGTCGCACGACTGCAGCACGGACAGCACCAGCTTCTGGTTCCTCGTCAGCTTCGGGTCGTCCGCGTGGGCTGTGTGCTGCATCACCGTCTCCCGGCAGGCGCGATTGCGGGTCCGGACACGCCGCAGCAGTTCCGGACCCGCGTTTACGTCAATGCGAGGCGCCGGAGCCGCCGACGGCGACGATCGAGAAAGGCTGTCCTTCGACAGCGATGGTGCGGACCTCTGCCAGAGTGTCGGCATCGAAGACCCGAACCAGCGAATGACGCGGGTCGGTGATGGCGATGCGACCATCGGCAACGGCCAGACGCGGGCGCGGATCGCGCCAGTGGCCGTCCTTGCTGTACGGCTCCGTAACCCTGGCCTTGCGGACGGTCTTGCCGTTGATGACGTCAAGCACGTGCAGGTCGCCATCCTCGGTCAGGATGTAGGCATTGCGCGGGTTCGCCGGGTCGAGCTGAAAATCGACGCGGCGCGTCGGCAGCTGGATGAGCTTGAAGTGTTCGTCGCTGTCCGGGTCGATCAGCACAACCTTGTCCTCGCCGTAGTTGCCAAGGAAGAACTGCATGGCCTTGCCGCCGAGCAACGTTCCCGTAGAGGCCTTCGGCAGGTCGGCGGGATAGGCGAGCATCTCCAGCTTTGGCCCGTCGGTTCCGCCGGGACGGGCAATCAGAACGCCCTCCTTGCAGCCGAAGGCGACAAGCCGCGCCGAGGTGGCTTCGCCGTGAAGATCGGTGCATGTCGCCATCTCACCAACCTGTTCGCCCTTCTCGTCAATCACCCGCAATCCGACGCGTGGCGGCAACTCGTCCGGCTTGGTCTCAATTTCGGTGTTCGGAACGGAAACCAGCACATGGCGGCCCATCGTCACGGCGACGCCATGATGCGGCTTCGTCGTGTCGATCGTCCTCACTTCGGCCTTGCCTTCGAGCAATGCCGCTTCATCGATGATGTCGGCCTTGCCGCCGCGATCGTAGAAGAGGATGGCATGGTCGTCGTGCGGGACGACGTGGAACGGCCGCTTGCCTTCGAACGTCACCGGCAACAGCCCGACATCCGACACATCGAGATCGCGGTGATCACCGTGGTCGGAGACGTTGATGCCGGTCTTGAGGATGTGGACGATGTCGTGGTCCGACTGCGTGGCAAACACGGTCTGGCCGGAGGCACTGGCGGTCAGCGCCGCCGCGCCCTTCACGTCGTACCGACCCAGCTCCTTGCCCGTTTCAAAATCGATGGCGCGGACCACGGGGTTTGTGTGGTCGGCGACAAAGAGGCGCCATGCCTCCTTGCTCTCGTAATCGTCCTCGGCGGACGCGCCAGCTGCGGCCAGAACCATGCTGACGGCGACTGCGGCGAGCAGACGGTTTCGGGCGAGAGACAGTCTCATGGAATACCTTTCTTCATGTTGAGATCTGAGTGTGGCGAGTGGACCTATTCTGCCGCCTGTCGAACAGCGCGGCATTTCCGGAAGCCGTCGCGGATGATGTCCCGGGGCAGATTGCGTCCGATGAAGGCGAGCCGCGTGACACGGGCCTCATTCTTCTTTCAGGCGCGCTGGTGGTCGCCGAGATAGCCGGTCAGGACGGTCACCAGTGTTGGGTCGCTCTTCTGCTGTGACGTGATCGCCTCCAGATGGGCACCGTTCCCGGCACCATCTAATACGTTATACCGTTACGTTTCCGATTGACGAACGTAATAACGTTACCTAAGCAGGGCTTGTCAATCCCCGAGGATGCGATGAGCAATATTTGTCTTGAGTTCGAGAATTTCACACTGGGTTACCAGGGCCATGCTGCCGTCCATCATCTCACCGGCGGCGTTGAACGTGGATCTCTGACGGCGATCGTCGGTGCCAATGGATCCGGAAAGTCGACGCTTCTGAAGGGCATTGCAGGGATACTGAGGCCGATGAGCGGCCTTTGCAGGCCGCACTTCGGACGCCTTGCCTATCTGCCACAGCAGTCGGAGCTGGACCGCAGTTTTCCGGCAAGGGTGGTGGATCTCGTGTCACTCGGCTTCTGGCAACGCCGCGGGCTGCTCGGGCGTGTCAGCAGCAGCGATCAGGCCGAGCTGGCCCGGTGTCTGCGCGCCGTCGGTCTCTCCGGGTTCGAAACGCGTCCGATCGACAGCCTTTCGGGCGGCCAGATGCAGCGAACGCTGTTTGCCCGCGCCATGCTGCAGGATACCGACCTGATCCTCCTCGACGAGCCTTTCAATGCCGTCGATGACCGAACCATCACCGACCTCATCACGCTCATCAAAGCCTGGGTCGCCGAGGGTCGCACCGTGTTGTGCGTGCTGCACGATCATTCCCTTGTGCATGAGCACTTCCCGGACACGATGCTGCTGGCGCGGACCCTGGTGGGATGGGGCAGGACCGCAGACGTCATGACGCCCGCCAATCTGGTGCGGGCGAGGGGGTTCCAGGAAGCGTGGGACGAGAATGCCGGCTGGTGCGAGGAGCGGCGGCCTGAAGCGGGCCACGAAGACGGGCATCTGGCGGGGGAACGGGTACAGAAGACGGTGGCGCGCCTTGGCTGATTATCTGTTCGGCCCGTTCCTGCACTACGGTTTCATGCAGCGGGCGCTCTTCGGGTCGCTGATCCTGTCCGTCTCCTGCGCGCCGGTCGGTGTATTTCTGATGCTGCGGCGGATGAGCCTGACAGGCGATGCCATGTCGCACGCCATTCTGCCGGGCGCCGCACTCGGCTTCCTGTTCTTCGGTCTCGAGATCATACCGATGACGATCGGCGGTGTCGCAATCGGCCTTCTGGTCGCACTCGGCTCGGGGCTCGTCTCCCGCTTGACGGTGCAGAAGGAGGACGCCTCCATGGCAGCCTTCTACCTGATTTCGCTCGCCGTCGGCGTGCTGATCGTGTCGTGGCGCGGGTCGAGCGTTGACCTGATGCATGTCCTGTTCGGTTCGGTCCTGGCGCTCAACAACGAGGCACTCGGGCTGATCGTCGGGATTGCCGTGTTCACCTACGCCATCCTCATCGTCTTCTGGAGAGGGCTGGTTGCGGAATGCCTCGACCCGCTCTTCCTGCGGTCCGTGAGCCGCATCGGCGGGCCGGTTCACCTGCTGTTTCTCGTGCTGGTGGTCCTCAACCTCGTGGGCGGCTTCCAGGCTCTCGGCACGCTTCTGTCGGTTGGATTGATGATGCTGCCGGCCGTCGGTGCCCGCTTCTGGTCGAACGATGTGCGCAGCCTGTGTCTCATTGCAGTCGGCATCGCCATGCTGTCGTCGGTCTGCGGCCTGCTGCTCTCCTATCACGCGTCCATGCCCTCTGGCCCCGCGATCATCTTCATCGCCGGCGCCTTCTATCTCTTTTCCGCACTCGTCGGCCGCAGGGGAGTGCTCGCGAGCCTGTTCACCTCCGGTCGCCACAAGACAGCCTGACAACAAAGGAGTTTCCCATGTTCAAGACGTTACGCCTGACCACCTTTACGAGCCTCCTGGTGCTCGGCGGCATCGCATCCAACGCATCCGCGGCAGAACTCAAGGTCGTTGCCAGCTTCTCGATCATCGCCGACCTTGCCAGGAATGTTGGCGGCGAACGGGTCGCCATCTCCACCTTCGTTGGTCCCGATGGAGACGCGCATGTGTATCAGCCACGTCCGGCCGATGCTGCGGCGCTCGAGGGTGCCGATGTCGTTCTGGTCAACGGCCTGCAGTTTGAGGGCTTCATGTCCCGCTTGATCGAGACCAGCGGCACCAAGGCTGAGGTTGTCGAAGTCAGCAAAGGCATCGAGCCCCTGAAGAATACCGAGGAGGAGAATGAGCAGCACGAGGCTGGGGAGAAGGCGGAAGCCGCGCATGATCATGCAGGGGAAGACCATGCGGAAGCGGGGCACGATGACCACGGTCACGAAGGCCATCACCACCATGGCGCATTCGATCCCCATGCCTGGCAGTCGATCCACAACGCCGAGATCTACGTGAAGAACATCGCCGACGCTTTTTGCCAGGCCGACAAGGCGGGCTGCGTCACCTACACTGCGAACTCGCAAGCCTTTCTGACGAAGCTTGCGGCACTGGAGGCAGAGGTGAAGTCGGCCATCGACGCCATCCCTGCGGAAAAGCGGACGATCATCACCTCGCACGACGCATTCGGCTATTTCGAGCGCGACTACGCCATCAAGTTCATCGCCCCGGAAGGCATTTCGACGGAAGCGGAAGCGTCGGCGGCAGATGTCGCCAAGCTCGTGGATCAGGTGAAGGAAGACAAGGCATCGGCGATCTTCCTGGAGAACATCACCAACCCGCGGCTTGTGGAGCAGATCGCAGCGGAGACCGGCCTTACGGTCGGCGGCACGCTGTATTCCGATGCGTTGTCGGGTCCCGACGGTCCGGCGTCCACCTATATCGATATGTTTCGCTACAACGTGAAGACGATGACGTCGGCCATCGTCGGCGGCTAATCGGTCGGCCCTGCCCGGCAACTGGCTTGGCAGGGCTCTTCCCGCACAAGTGAAGCTCAGGTTCCCACCATTTTAGCCTTGCGGCATGAACCGCATGAACGGACGCGCGTGAGTAGCTTGCTCGTGGTCCCAGTACACTGTTGAAATGAGGCCGGACTATTACTTTTAGTGCCGCCGCATGCGGCAGCAGATATCAAGACCCTGCGGCTGGCAGTTGGGTCAGCATCCAAGTCCTGAACAGCTTGACGCGGTTGAGCTCAGCCTTCGCGGCCGATGTGACGAGATAGTAGGCCCCGGGACCGGCGATGCGAGCCGTGAACGGAGCAACCAGCGTTCCGTTCCTGATCTCGTCCTCGACCAGGAAAGTCGGTAGCAGTGCAACCCCAAGGCCGGCGATGACAGCCTGAATGATCATGAAGAAATGTTCGAAGCTCGGCCCCCAGCGCATGTTGTCATGCTGCACGCCAACAGAGCGGAACCAGTGGTCCCAGCTGTTCGGCCGTGTCGAGTGTCGGATGAGCGGGTGATGACGAAGCGACCTATAGCTGGCGAGCGGGTTGGGCCCCTGCATGACGTTCGGATTGCAGACCAGGATTATCTCCTCTGACATCAGAGGGTCAACGATCGCATCCTGCCAGTTTCCATGGCCGAAACGGATGGCAACATCGATCCGCTCCTTTGTGAAGTCCAGTTCACCATCGCTTGAGATGATATTGAGCGCGATCTCGGGATGTTTTTCCTGAAAGGACGGCAGGCGCGGCAACAGCCAGCGCGTACCGAACGTAGGCAGCATGCCAATCGATAGGGTTCCCTTTCCTTTGCTTGAGGAAATAAGTTCGACCGTGCCGGCCTCCACGAGATCGAGAGCCTCATGCACTAGGCGGCTGTAGAAACGCCCTTCGTCCGTCAGCTCGATTCGGCGGCTCTGCCGTGTGAAAAGCGGGATCTGCAGATATTCTTCAAGGCTTCGCACGAGGCGACTGGCCGCGCTCTGCGTCACATTCAGCTCTTCCGCCGCACGTGTGAAACTGCTGTGACGAGCAACGGCTTCGAATGTCCGCAATGCATTGAGGGAAGGCAATAGGCGGCGGCTCAAAGATTTGCATTCCTTCAACTCATCAATCGCAGATCTTTATGCACCTTGAGGAGTTTTGCCAAGCCGATAGTCTGCAACCCTCCCAAGGTCGCAGACGGTAACCGTCACAATTTCGGAAAGAAGTGCATGATCCCCTTTCACATGGCTTTCGCAATCGACGACAAGGAGACTGCTCGCCATTTCTATGGCGAGGTAATCGGCTGCAAGGTCGGTCGCGAGGCCGAAAACTGGATCGATTTCGATTTTTTCGGACACCAGATCTCTGCACATCTAAACAGCGACCCTAAATCTCCGGCGACTTCGAAGGTTGGAAGCGATCTTGTGCCGCTCCATCACTTCGGCGCTGTTTTACCATGGGAAGTCTGGAACGGCATGATCGCGCGCTTGCGCGCAGTGAACTGGCCCTTCATTCTCGAACCAAAGCTGCGCTTCGAGGGCGAGCCCGGCGAACAGGGCACGTTCTTTCTGAAGGATCCCGCCGGCAATGCGCTCGAGTTCAAATCCTTCAAGAATCCCGACGGCTTGTTCGACCATTGAGCGATCATTCCAGACAGGCAGATCGGACTTGCCGTGAACTCTCGTGAAATCGGCTACGCCTTCACCGCCGTCGCGCAACGTCCATGAGCGTTTCGCGGGTGCTGGTGGTGGAGGTTTGCATGCCGAGACGTCGTAACCCGGCTCTCGCACGGCGGCGGCAGCGGGCTCTTTTCAAGGGAGACCGCGCGTGGCGGGACACCAATACCGTGGTCGTTCCAGCCATTCTTGTTGGTCGACTACGAGACCGCTCGGCGTTTTGTAAGCAATAGGCGAGAGATAGATGACAGCTGCACGTGATCCTGCCGGTAAACTGACCATCCTGATTGCTTCTCCCCTGGAGGACGAGCATGTCGCGCGTATCAGGGCTTTCGATCCGGACCGCTTCGATGTGATCCACGAGCCGGAACTGCTGGCCAAGCCTCGATACGTTGCCGATCATGGTGGCGAGCCCCGGAATTTCGATGAGGGCCAAAAAGCCCGGTGGGCGAACTGCCTGAAGCGTGCCGATATCTTCTTCGACTTCGACCGTCTGGATGCGGCAGGCATGCCGACCAATGCGCCGAACCTGCGTTGGGTACAGGCGACCAGTTCCGGGATCGGCGAGTTTCTTCGTCGCACCGGCCTCGACAAGAGCGATATCGCCTTCACGACGGCATCGGGCGTCCATGCCCGCCCCCTGGCGGAATTCGCCATGCTCGGTCTGCTGTATTTCTTCCGGGACGTGCCTTATCTCAATGCCGAGAAGCAGGCGCACCGCTATGAGCGTTACACAGCGCAAGGGCTCGAGGGCGCGCGCGTGCTCATCGTCGGCCTTGGTTCACTGGGTGCGACCATCGCGCTGGACTGCGCGCGTTTCGGGGTAGAGGTCTGGGGTACGCGTCGCCGCTCCGGCGTCGAGGCGCCGGAAGGCGTCAGCCGCATGATCGACCAGCGCGATATCAAGAGCGTGTTGCCGGAGGTCGATGCGGTGATCCTCTGCTGCCCACTCACCGAGGAAACCCGCGGGCTGATCGGCGTTGACGAGATCGCGGCGTTGAAGCCGGGTTCCGTCATCGTCAACATCTCACGTGGCCAGGTGATCGACGAGGCCGCGATGATAAAGGCGCTCTGCTCCGGCCATATCAAGGGCGCTGCGCTCGACGTGTTCGAAGTCGAGCCACTCCCGAAAGACAGCCAGCTTTGGGATCTGCCAAACGTGCTGATCTCTCCCCATTCGGCCAGCACGGTTGGCCTCGAAAACACACGTATCGTCGATATCTTCCTCGACAATCTCGGGCGCTTCGCGGCCGGTCAGCCGCTGCGCAACCTCTATGATCGGGAGAGCGGCTACTGAGCCAGCGTCTCTGATGGGTTTTGGAAGTCGCCCTAGAACTGAGACGCGAGCTTGGAAGGCAGGTTCCGTGGTACTTCAACAAGCAGGAAGGTGGCCTTTGTTCGTTTTATTCGATCCTACCATCACCGAACACCAGACGCAGTGCGATGGGGCGCTTGTGAACAAAAGTGGTCGATTTTTCGAAGACCGAACGACACATGATAGCCTCGCTCCGGCCCTCGTGAACCGCCAAACGGCGATCGCATGACGGCGAGCATTTCATCCAATCTGGTTGCGGATGTGAAGGGACGTTCGGCAACCGTATCGGACGCGGGTGATCATGGGCCGGTCTTGGAAAAAGGGACAAAGCTCCTCGAAGTCCGGAACCTCCAAACCAAGTTCTACACGGCCGATGGCGTCGTCAATGCGCTGAACGGCATTTCCTATACGGTGGACAAGGGCGAATGTCTGGCGATCGTGGGGGAAAGCGGCAGCGGCAAGACGGTCGGCGTTCTGTCGATCCTGCGGCTTATCCAGTCTCCGCCGGGCCGCATCGTCGGCGGCGAGATCCTGTTCAAGGGCGAAGATCTGTTGAAGCTCGACGATCGGAGCCTCCGGAAGGTTCGTGGCGAAGCCATTTCGGTGATCTTCCAGGATCCCATGACATCGCTCAATCCGGTGATGCGGGTCGGTGCGCAAATCACCGAGAACATCCACGCGCACGAGAACCTGTCGCACCGCCAGGCAAGGGCAAAGGCGTCGGATCTCCTGGGCATGGTCGGCATCCCGACGCCGGACAAGCGGCTTGACGACTATCCGCATCAGTTTTCCGGCGGCATGCGGCAGCGGGTGATGATTGCCATGGCGCTGTCCTGCTCGCCGCAGCTGATCATTGCCGATGAACCGACGACGGCGCTCGATGTCACGATCCAGGCGCAGATCGTCGAACTGATCAAACGACTGCAGGATGAGCTGGGCACCGCTGTGATCTGGATTTCCCACGATCTCGGTGTCGTCGCCCGTCTCGCCGATACGGTCGCCGTCATGTATGCCGGCCATATCGTCGAAAAGGCGCCCGTCGACGAGCTGTATGCCCGGCCGGCACATCCCTACACGATCGGATTGCTGAATTCGCTGCCGCGGCTCGACGCACGCGTCAAGACCAAGCTGCAGGCGATCGGCGGCCTGCCGCCCAACCTTCTGGGTACGCTCACAGGCTGTCCTTTCGCACCGCGCTGCGGTTTCGCGACGGATATCTGTCGGCAGCAAAATCCGCCGATCGCCGAGGTCGTGCCAGGTCATGCCGTTGCATGCTGGCACAGCCAGTTGATGTCGTGAGGACCGAAACATGAGCGACAACATCCTCGTCCGCGTCAAAGACCTGAAGATGCACTTTCCCATTCGTGCAGGATTTCTGGGCCGGACGATCGGCGCAGTGAAGGCGGTCGATGGCGTCAGTTTCGATATCATGAAGGGCGAGACCCTGGGTCTCGTCGGCGAAAGCGGTTGCGGCAAGACGACCACCGGCCGGACGATCCTGCGCCTGTACGAGCCGACCTCGGGAGAAGTGACGTTCCGGGGCATCGACCTGGCCAGCCGGGGAGCGGATGAGGTGCGTCGCACGCGGCGCCACATGCAGATGATCTTCCAGGACCCCTATGCCTCGCTCAATCCGCAGATGCGGGTCGGCGAGATCATCGCCAGGCCACTGCGGGTTCACCGACTGGTCAAGACGGCGAAGGAGGAAAAGGAGCTCGTCGCCGAGATTATGCAGAAGGTCGGGCTCAACGTGAACCTGCGCGACCGCTTCCCGCACGAATTCTCCGGCGGACAGCGCCAGCGCATCGGCATCGCGCGGGCCCTTGCGACCTCTCCGGATTTCATCGTCTGCGACGAGCCGATCTCGGCGCTCGATGTCTCGATTCAGGCCCAGATCATCAACCTGCTGGAGCAGTTGCGCGAGGATCTGGGGCTCACCTATCTCTTCATTGCCCACGACCTGAGCATGGTGCGGTATCTCTCGACCCGCGTCGGCGTGATGTATCTGGGCAAGATGATGGAGCTGACCTCCAGCAAAGACCTCTACGATGACCCGTTGCATCCCTACACCAGGGCGCTGCTCTCGGCGATCCCGATCCCCGATCCGCCCCTGGAGCGGCGCCGGCAGCGCACGATCCTTGCCGGTGATCCGCCGAGCCCAGCCAATCCGCCAAAGGGCTGCCGGTTTAGCACGCGCTGTCCGATGGCCGTCGATCAGTGCCGCATGGTGGAGCCGGAATTCCGAGAGGCCAAGACAGGACATTGGGTCGCATGTCATCTCGTTTGAAATCCAAGCGTCCCAGAGGGAGTAGCTGAGCCGCATGCGCTATCTTATCCGCCGTGTCCTGCAGTCGCTGATCGTGGTCTTCGGTGTCAGCATCGTCGCTTTCGGCATGCTGTTCATGACCGGCGATCCAACGGAGGTCATCCTCGGTGATGCGACGGACCGCATGACGGTAACGCAGATCGAGGAGTTTCGCGTCAAGATGGGCTTCGACCGGCCCTGGTATGTCCAGTATGCGAGCTTTGTCGGGAATGCTCTGCAGGGGGATTTCGGCTATTCCTTCATCCGCCACCAGCCGGCCTACGAGGTGATCACCGACAAGCTGCCCGCGACGATCAAGCTCGCCTCCTTCGCATTCGTGCTGTCGCTGCTCATCTCGATACCACTGGGCGTGCTGTCGGCGATCAGGCCGCATAAGCCGCTCGACAAGATCGCCACGATTCTGGCGCTCGCGGGACAGTCCATCCCGAGTTTCTGGCTCGGGATCCTGCTGATCATGTTCTTCGGCGTCTATCTCAAATGGCTGCCGATCTCCGGCAGTGGCACGTGGCAGCACATCATCATGCCGGGGATCACGCTCGCTGCCTTTCCGATTGCCCGCAACATGCGGCTGACGCGATCCTCGATGCTGGATTTCATGCAGCGTGATTTCGTCCGCACTGCGCGTGCGAAGGGCATTTCCGAAAGCCGTGTCGTTTACGCGCACGTGCTGCGCAATTCGCTGTTGCCGATCGTTACGTCAATCGGCCTCGAGCTCGGTTTTCTTCTCGGGGGCTCCGTGATCACGGAGACGATCTTCGGCTGGCCGGGCGTCGGCCGCGAGATCGTCGCAGCGATCGGCTCCAAGGATTTCTATGTCGTCCAGGCGGGCGTGATCATGCTGGCGCTCATCTTCGCGGGCGTCAATCTCCTGATCGACCTCACCTATTCCTTGATCGACCCTCGCATCAGGTACGGCTCATGACCGACATCGGCTCCACACCGGAAATGCAAGTTGCTTCGGACGAAGAAGGCAAAGCGCAGCGTTCCCGGCGCAACACGTTTTCCTCGCGCCTTTTCCGCAGCAAGGCGGCGACGATCAGCGCCGTTCTCCTTCTCCTCGTCGTGATTGCCGCACTTGCAGCTCAATGGATTTCGCCGAGTGATCCGTCGGCCATCAAGATCATCCAGCGGCTGAAACCGCCGGGCTATACCAACGGCGCCGGCACGACCTTCTGGCTCGGTACCGATGCGCTCGGCCGCGACGTGCTCAGCCGCCTGATTTTCGGCGCCCGCGTCTCACTGGTCGTCGGCCTTTCGGCCGTCGTCATATCAGGGGCAATCGGTCTGCTCGTAGGCCTGCTGTCCGGCTATTTCGGCGGCCTGGTCGACGATATCTTCATGCGGATCTGCGATATCCAGCTGTCCTTCCCAACCATCCTGCTGGCGCTCACCATCATGGCGGTGCTGGGCAGCGGCCTCGACAAGCTGATCCTCGTGCTCGGACTGACCGGATGGGTCCAGTACGGGCGTATCGTCCGAAGTCAGGTCCTCTCGCTGAAGAACGACGAGTTCGTGCTGGCGGCACGCGCCACAGGCGAGCGCCAATGGCGCATCATCTTTCAGCATATCCTGCCGAATATCTGGAGCCCGGTGATTATCATCGCAAGCTTCACGGTCGCCAGCAACATCGTCGCGGAAGCGTCGCTGAGCTTTCTCGGCGTCGGGGTGCCGCCGAGCGTGCCGAGCTGGGGGACCATGCTTGCCGACGGACGCCAGTATATAGGCGTTGCTGACTGGCTGACGGTTCCTGCCGGGATCGCGATCTCGCTGACCGTGCTGTCCATCAATATCCTCGGTGACTGGCTGAGAGACTATCTCGATCCGAGGTTGAAAAACCTTCTGTAAGCGCTCGTTTCTGAGTGCCGAAAATCCAATCACAAGAGCAGCAAATGCCGAAGACTGCATAAAAAAATCCAGTAGGAGAACAGACAATGAAATCGACGCATCTCTTTCGAACTTCGATGCTGGCAATCGGACTGGCTGTCGGTGCCACCAGCGCATCGCCCGCACTCGCGGCAGGCAAGCCGGTCGTCTTCCTGAACAATGCCGAGCCGGTCAGCCTTGATCCGATGTTCACGCAGGCTGACGCCAACGTCATCCTGTCGATCCATGAGACGCTTTTCCGCCTCGACAACAAGGGTGAGGTCCAGGCAGCGCTCGCGCAGTCAATCAAGATGATCGATCCCCTGAACTGGGAGATCAAGATTCGCCCCGGCCTGGTGTTCCAGAACGGCGAGCCGATCAATGCGGATGCGGCAGTTTTCACCTTCGACCGCGCCAAGAAGCTATTTGCGGCCGGCAAGGGCGACCTGAGCTTTGCGCTGGGTGCCCTGAAATACGATCACATCGAAAAGATCGACGACCTGACCGTCAAGCTGGTCATGACGGTGCCGGATCCGATCATCACCTCGCACATGGTCAACCCCGAGCTGTCGCTGCTGCCGCCGAAATACTACACCGAGAATTCGCCCGAAAAGGTCGCATTCGCGCCGGTCGGCGCCGGCGGATACACGTTCGTCTCCTACAAGGCGGGCGAGGGATTGATCCTCAAGGCCTTCGACAAATACCGCGCCGGCAAGCCTCCTGTCGATGACGTGATCGTCAAGGCCGTGCCAGAAGTTGCGACCCGCATCAGCGAGATCAAGGCAGGTTCCGCCGATCTCATGGTCGGCGTACCGGCAGACCTCAGGGCGGATCTCGAAAGCGCCGGCGCCAAGGTGATCGTCGCTCCGAGCTATCGCCGCGTGTTCGTCGCGATCAAGCAGGGTCGCAACCCGGCGCTCGCCGACGTGCGCGTCCGCCAGGCCATGAACCATGCGGTCAACTGCGAAGAGATCGCAACCGTGCTTCTTGGCGGCATGGCCAAATGCTCGATCGACCTCGTGAATTCACCTCACCAGAATACCGCACTGAAGCCCTACGCCTACGATCCGGCCAAGGCGAAGGAACTCCTTACCGCTGCAGGTTGGGTGCCCGGCCCGGATGGCGTACGTGCCAAGGACGGCGTGAAGCTCTCGTTGAATTTCGACACCACCAACGGCTCCTATCTGATGGACAAGGAAATCGCCCAGGTCATGGCCGATTCCTGGAAGGAAGTGGGAATTGAAATTGCGGACCTGCGCGTCATCGACAACTCCGTCAGCTCGCAGATGCGCGCAAAGCAGGGCGCCGGTTACCGTGATCTGATGAACAGCTCGTCGGGTCCCGATTACACCTGCCAGGGCGATCTCCTGCTGGTGCAGAAGGATTCGGGTTCAAACCGCATGAGCTGGGCGGACGACAAGTTCGAGCAGATGTTCAAGGCATTCAACCAGGAATTCGACCCGTCGAAGTGGAAGGCCATGTGCGATGCGGCGCAGGCCTACGTGGCCGAGCAGGCACCGGTCGTTTGGATGTTCACCGAGCCGACCTTCTACGGCGTCTCCAAGCGTCTGGATTACGAAGCCCGTCCGGATGGTCGCGTCTACCTCAACCTGGTGCTGAAGGGCGTCAACGGCTGAGGTGAAATACTGATCTCGAAGGGTCGGCGGGCTACCGCCGGCTCCTCATCTGCCTCAAGACGCTCAGGCAGCGGCCGAACCGCCCCGGAGTTGCCGGAGGCTCCCACTTCTGCAGGTCTGCCGAGCAATGTGGCTGAGAGGATGTCGGCTCTTGTATGGGAGAACGACGAGCTTCGGCAGGCCACGAGATGGACGCGAGGTCCGTCTCTTCCAAAGTGCCTCAGGTCAGCTAATTGAATCCCACTTCGACCGGGCCTCATCGATCTGTTTCGCGTTTTCCGCCGCCCATGTTCCGAGAGCCTGTACGGCGCCGGATAGGGAGTTGCCCAGCTCGGTCAGTTCATAATCGACCCGAGGCGGTATCGACGGTGTGACCGTGCGCTTCACCAGGCCGTCCCGTTCGAGATTGCGCAGCGTCAGGGTGAGCATTCGTTGCGATATGCCTTCGATTTCGCGTCTCAGCTCGTTGAAGCGATAGGAGCGCCGCTTGAGCGTCATGACCGTGAGGACGCTCCACTTGTCTCCGACACGGGCGATAACCTGCGAGACCTTCAGACACGCAGGCGACAGGTTTAAGGTGGGATCGGGCACAGCCATGTAACCTCGGTATCAAAAACGTGCATTCTTGCGCAGGTTTACAGCCCATCTAACATAATGCCTAGTTACACAAGAGAACTAGGGTTACCGAATGAAACTTCTCCACATCGATGCCAGCATTCTCGGAGCGCGCTCGGTTTCGAGGGAGCTTTCTGCTCTCATCGTCGAGCGGCTTACGGCAGTTCAGGATACGCATGTCACTTACCGCGATCTGGCGGTAGCGACCATTCCGCATCTGACGGTCGCGACGCTTCCGACCGCGCACCCGGCGTCGAAGATGGCGGGTCCTTTGGACAGCATTGCCCAGACGATCCGCGACGATAGCGACCGCATGCTCCAGGAATTCATGGAAGCCGACGTCGTCGTCATTGGCGCACCGATGTACAATTTCACGGTCTCCACGCAGCTCAAGGCATGGCTCGACCGCATCATCATACCCGGTACCACATTCAGGCCCTCCGCCGGCGGCGTTGAAGGCCTGGCGAAGGGCAAACGCGTCGTCATCGCTCTTTCCCGAGGTGGCGTCTATGCGCCAGAGACTGCCGCCGCCTCCGCGGAGCATGCCGAAACCCTGCTTCGGACCATGTTCGGCTTTATCGGCATCGCGCCTGAACTCGTGGTGGCGGAAGGCCTGAATGCGCCGCCGCAGGCGCGGGCCGAAGCCGTGGCTGGAGCGCGCAGCGCGATTGACAGACTGACCGCCTGAACCAGCTCTCTTGCAAGAAAGAACGCTTCTATGGAAACAGCATTGCTCGCCGGCCGTCCGAGCCGGCCCGTCTTCTACCTGACTTGGGCTCTCCGCATCGTTCTGGGGCTTGCCTTCATTCTCTTCGCGCTCATGAAGCTGAGCGGGCGCGAGGCAATGGTCGCCGAGTTCGATGCGGTCGGCCTTGGCCAGTGGTTCCGATATTTCACGGCCGCGCTTGAACTGATCGCAGGCATCGCGGTTCTGATCCCCGGCGTCTCCGTCTTCGGCGCCATTCTCATGCTGGTCGTCGACCTGGGAGCGCTCCTGGCGCAGCTCACAGTCCTTCATATCGACTGGGTTCATACCGTTGTCATCGCCGCGCTCATCGCTCTGCTGATCGTTCTCCAGCGCGGCGCGCTTGCCCGCTTCAAGTCCCGCAGGAGGCAACGTGGTTGATCATGATCTGATTGCATTCGGCTCCATTCACCTGGAGGTCAGGAATGTCGAGACGACGGCACGCTTCTGGGAAAGCCTCTTCGGCTTTACCCGTCGAACCTTTGGTGACAGCATTGAGCTGGGCACCGAGAAAGAAACCTTGATCGTCCTGCATGGCGGGGCGACCGAGCCGGTCAGACAGGGGCACAGCGGCCTCTACCATCTAGCAATCCATACGCCTGACCAGCGTGATTTCGCCCGTCTGCTGAAGCGTTTCTCCGACCTTCGCTATCCGTGCTCACCGACCGACCACACCTTCTCCAGGGCGATCTATCTGGACGACCCAGACGGCATCAACATCGAGGTCACTTTGGAAACACCCGAACGCTTCCGCGCCTTCAGGCCTGTGGGAAGCCGGCTGGCTTTTATCGGCACCGACGGCACTGAACGCCCAGGCTCCTACCCTCTCGACCTCCAAGAAATACATCAATCCTACGAGCCCGGCTCGGAACTGGAGGCGGCCCACCCGGCAACCAAGGTCGGCCACATCCACCTCTATGTCGCGGACCTCGAACGGTCACGCGACTTCTACACGGGGCTTGGCTTCGAACTGGCAAGATGGTGGCCGCCGATGCAGGTTGCCGACTTCGGTGCCGGCGGCGCCTTCAAGCACCGCATAGCCATCAACACCTGGCAAGGCATCGGCGCGCCCGTTCACCCGCAGGGCATGGCGAGGATGCGTCATTTCGAACTGCGTTTCGAGACGATGGAGAGGCTGAATGCTGCCGTCAATGCGAACCCTTCGGCAAGATCTCTCGGTGCCGCGCATGTGTTGCAAGACCCGTCGGGTATCGAACTGAGGCTCGTGCGCGCCTAACGGACCCGGAGGCGGCGTAAGAACGAATTGCGTTGAATAGAGGTCGGCAAAGCGATTGACCGTACTGGTCTAACTGGTCGAGCTATCGTGTCTGTTCGCGAACTATGGCGGAGAGGGTGGGATTCGAACCCACGATACGGTTGCCCGTATGCCGCATTTCGAGTGCGGTGCTTTCGACCACTCAGCCACCTCTCCGCTTCGCTGGTCGGCGCTTTGTCGGCGCGGGCTGTCTCATAGCGATGAAAGGGGTGGGTGGCAAGAGCGAAATCAAGGAGATCCAAGTCTTTTTCCTTGACAGCCTGGAGGGGCTGGCTTATCCCCCACGCGTTCCGGCATGGGTCACTCCGTGCACGGATGACGGCAGGTGCCTAGGCGCCGCGTTTCACCGGCAGACCGGCAGGGCCATCCGTCCCGCCTTCCTGCTCAACATCGACTGATAAAAAGACGGCCGCCTGCCCCTTGGGTCGGGAAGAGCCGGAACGAACATGAAAGGACAAATAATGTTCGCAGTCATCAAGACCGGCGGTAAGCAGTACCGCGTGGCCGCCAACGACGTGCTGACCATCGAAAAGCTGGAAGCCGAAGCTGGCGCAGTTGTCGAATTCAACGAGATCCTGGTCGTCGGCGTTGGCGCCGATGCCAAGTTCGGTGCACCCTTCGTAGCCGGCGCGATCGTCAAGGCCGAAGTCGTCGAGCATAACCGTGGCAAGAAGGTCCTGTCCTTCAAGAAGCGTCGCCGCCAGAATTCCAAGCGGATTCGCGGTCATCGCCAGCACCACACGGTTGTCCGCATAACCGACATCTTGGCTTAACTCGGGTTTCGAAGGTTTAAAGGAGAACTCCCATGGCACATAAAAAAGCTGGCGGTTCGTCGCGTAACGGTCGCGATTCCAATTCCAAGCGCCTCGGCGTGAAGAAGTTCGGTGGCGAAGTCGTCATTCCGGGCAACATTATCGTGCGTCAGCGCGGTACGCAGTGGCATCCGGGCGCCAATGTCGGCCTCGGCAAGGACCACACGATTTTCGCGCTGACCGCAGGCAACGTGAACTACCGTACGAAGGCTAACGGCCGCGTCTACGTGTCCGTGATGCCGAAAGCGGAAGCCGCAGAATAAAGCCGGCAAGCGTTATGCAACCGGCGTCTCATCGACCCGGTTGAACGTTCAAAGGTTCAGTCAAAGAAAAGGGGAGATGGGGCGCCACCCACCTCCCCTTTTTCTTTACCCTCGCGAAGGAGACTGAACATGTACGGCGAATTATTACGGAGTGACCAGAGCCGGTCGCCCGAAGAGCGGTTGAGGCCGCAGCTCTTACGCAGCGATTGCCCCGTCCTGTTGTCGCAGAGACTGGTTCTGCGCGCGCCCCACGAAGAAGACATCGACGCCCTTTCCCATCTCGCCAACAACGCCAATATCGCCACCATGGTATCGCGCATGCCGCATCCCTATACGGCGAAAGATGCGGCGGACTTCGTACGACGTACGAAAACCGGCGAGATCGGCAAGTGCGTCTATGCCATTACCCGTGGCGACAACGGCGCCTTCCTCGGCTGCTGCGGGCTTGAGCCGCACCCCGAGGACGATACGACGCTGGAGATCGGCTACTGGCTCGGCGAGCCGCACTGGAACAAGGGCTATGCGACGGAAGCGGCGCATGCGCTGATCGACATGGCGTTCCGGACCCGCGACATCGACCAGATCGATGCCCGCTGCCGGGTCACCAACGTTGCCTCCAGGCGGGTCATCCAGAAGTGCGGTTTCCAGTTCCAGGGCTCGGGGATGATCGGCTGCCTGGCGCTTGGCGGCATGGTGCCTGTCGAATGGTTCCGGCTCGACCGCAAGACCTGGATGTCGCTGAAGAGCTGGGGAGACATGCGATGAGCGCCGATCTCCTCGCCCGCCCGCTCCGGTCTGTAGACGATCCCGGTCCTTGCCCGGTCATCGAGACCCGTCGGCTTGTTCTTCGACCGCACCAGGCGCGCGACGCGGCCGCGATCGCCGCGTCGCTCGGCGACTGGCAGGTGACGCGCATGCTTGGCCGGGTGCCGGTGCCTTATGGTCTCGACGATGCGACCGACTGGCTGAAAAGCCTGCAGGCGTCGAAGGGGCCGCGCTGGCCGCTGGCGATTACCGATGGCGGCGAGCATGTCGGCACCGTCAATCTTGAGCTTCGGCACGGGCAATGGCATCTCGGCTATTGGCTCGGTCGCTCCCACTGGGGCCGGGGGCTGATGAGCGAGGCGGTCGCGGCAGCACTGGCGTCGTTCTTCGGCCGGCTGCCGGGGGCGGTGCTTCACTCGGGTGTCTTTGCCGATAATCCGGCGTCGCTGCGCATCCAGGAAAAGCTCGGCTTCACGGTTCTCGGCTGCACCGACATCTACAGCATGGCCCGCAATGCCATGGTGGCGCATATCGAGACCCAGGTTGAGGCATCCGCCTTGCGCCTGCCGTGACATGCTGTCGACCGGGGCCGCCGGCCGGCCCCGGTCTTCCACGGCTTCCATCTCACAGCTGCGGAGCCGGCAAAAAGTCATGATAAGCTTTGACCTTCGGGCGAAGCGACGATACCAAAAGCCTCGGCAGCAATCGCTTCCGCGGCAAGATCAACCGCACCAAAGACGGCAGAACCCATGAAGTTTCTCGACGAGGCAAAAGTCTATATCCGCTCCGGCGACGGTGGTGCCGGCGCGGTATCCTTCCGCCGTGAAAAGTTCATCGAGTTCGGCGGACCGGACGGCGGCGACGGAGGGCGTGGCGGCGACGTCTGGGTCGAGGCCGTCAACGGGCTGAACACGCTCATCGATTTCCGGTTCCAGCAGCATTTCAAGGCGGCCACCGGGGTGCACGGCATGGGCCGCAACCGCACCGGCGCCAATGGCGCCTCCGTCACGCTGAAAGTGCCGGTCGGTACGCAGATCTTCGAGGAAGACAACGAGACGCTGATCGTCGACATCACCAAGGAAGGCCAGCGCTTCCGGCTTGCAGCAGGCGGCAATGGCGGCTTCGGCAACACGCATTTCAAATCCTCGACCAACCAGGCGCCAGACTGGGCCAATCCCGGCCTCGAAGGCGAGGAAAAGACACTCTGGCTGCGGCTGAAGCTGATTGCCGATGCGGGCCTCGTCGGTCTGCCGAACGCCGGAAAATCGACTTTCCTCGCGACCGTTACCCGGGCGCGGCCGAAGATCGCCAACTATCCATTCACGACGCTGCATCCGAACCTCGGCGTTGCCACCATCGACGGGCGGGAGTTCGTGCTTGCCGACATTCCGGGTCTCATCGAAGGTGCACATGAGGGTGTCGGCATCGGCGACCGGTTCCTTGGCCATGTGGAGCGCACGCGCGTTCTCCTGCATCTGGTTTCTGCCCAGGAAGAGCATGTCGGCAAGGCCTACACCACGGTCAAGCGCGAGCTCGAGGCCTATGGCGGCGGGCTGAAGGACAAGCCGGAGATCGTCGCGCTGTCGCAGATCGACGTGCTCGATGAAGAGACGCTGAAGAAGAAGGCGAAGGAGCTGCAGAAGGCCTGCGGCCGTCCGCCGATGCTGATTTCCGCCGCCATCAACAAGGGCATGCTGGAAGTGCAGCGAGCCCTGCGGGACATCATTGTCGCGGCGAATTCTGAGACCGCGCTTCCCGATCGCAGCAGCCGGGTCGACGAAGATAGAAGCGAGGACTGACATGGGCCTGTCGCGCAAGTCTCTGATGCAGCACCGGCGGATCGTCATCAAGATCGGCTCGGCGCTGCTGGTGGACCGCAAGACGGGCCTGAAGACGGACTGGCTGAATTCGGTCTGTGCCGATATCGCGGCTCTGCGTGCCGAAAAGATCGACGTGCTGGTGGTCTCCTCGGGTGCGATTGCGCTGGGTCGCACGGTGCTCGGCCTGCCGGGTGGGGCGCTGAAGCTTGAGGAAAGCCAGGCGGCGGCCGCCGTCGGCCAGATCGCGCTTGCCCGCGCCTGGTCGCAGAGCCTGTCGCGCGACGCCATCGTTGCCGGACAGATCCTGCTGACGCTCGGCGATACGGAAGAGCGGCGCCGCTACCTCAATGCACGCGCGACCATCAGCCAGTTGCTGAAGCTCGGCGCGGTGCCGATCATCAACGAGAACGACACGGTCGCCACCTCGGAAATCCGCTATGGCGATAACGACCGGCTCGCGGCGCGTGTCGCGACCATGACCGGTGCAGATCTTTTGGTGCTGCTTTCGGATATCGACGGGCTCTACACGGCGCCGCCGCATCTCGATCCTGAGGCCCAGTTCCTCGAGACGATCGACAGCATCACGCCCGATATTGAGGCGATGGCCGGCGGTGCGGCGTCGGAACTGTCGCGTGGCGGCATGCGAACAAAGATCGACGCCGGCAAGATCGCCACCGGTGCCGGCTGCGCGATGATCATCGCCTCGGGCAAGACGCAGCATCCGCTGACGGCCATTGACGCCGGCGCACGGTCGTCTTGGTTTGCGCCGTCCGGTACGCCGGTCACCGCCCGCAAGACATGGATCGCCGGCCAGTTGCAGGCGGCCGGGGAGCTGGTCGTCGATGCCGGTGCAGAGCAGGCGCTGGCAATCGGCAAAAGTCTGCTGCCGGCGGGTGTCCGTTCGGTCGGAGGTCAATTCAGTCGCGGCGACACGGTGGTGATCGTCGGTTCGCAGGGCCGCGAAATTGCCCGTGGCCTGGCGAGCTACGATGTCGACGAGGCCAAGGCCATCGCCGGACGCAAGTCGGCGGAGATCGCCGACGTCCTGGGATATGCGGGGCGGGCTGCAATGGTGCACCGTGACGACCTGGTGATCACCGGCGCCATCCCCTCCCAACGGATGAAGCAGGAAGAGATCGAGGAGGGCGCCGCCCATGTCTGAGCCGATGCTCAAGCGCGAAGCCGACACCCACACTCCGGCTGACATCCAGCAACTGATGCTGGACGTGGGTCGCAATGCAAAGAAGGCGGCGCGGGTTCTGGCCATGCAGCCGGCCACCGTGAAAGATGCCGCCCTGCATGCGGCTGCCGACGCCATCATTGCCGGCAAAGAAGAGATCCTTGCTGCCAACGCGCGCGATCTCCTCAATGTCGAGGGTAAGGGGCTTCAACCGTCCTTCATCGACCGATTGACGCTGACCAGTCAGCGCATTGACGACATGGCCGAGGGCCTGCGGGCAATCGCCCGGCTGCCGGATCCGGTCGGCGACGTCATTGCAGCGTGGGAACGTCCCAACGGGCTGAAGATCGAGCGGGTGCGCACGCCGCTCGGCGTCATCGGCGTCATCTACGAGAGCCGGCCGAATGTTACGGCCGATGCCGGAGCGCTCTGCCTGAAGGCGGGCAATGCGGTGATCCTGCGCGGCGGGTCGGACTCGCTGTTCTCATCGCAGGCGATCCATCGCTGCCTGTGTGCCGGTCTCGCAAAGGCGGGTCTGCCGGAAGAGGCGATCCAGATGGTTCCGGTCGCAGACCGCGCCGCCGTCGGTGCCATGCTCTCCGGTCTCGATGGGGCGATCGACGTCATCGTGCCGCGCGGCGGCAAGAGCCTTGTCGCGCGCGTGCAGTCTGAGGCGAGGGTGCCGGTATTTGCCCATCTCGAAGGGCTCTGCCACATCTACGTGGATGCCTCGGCCGATCTCGATATGGCAGTACAGATTGTCGTCAACGCCAAGATGCGGCGCACCGGGATCTGCGGGGCTGCCGAAACGCTGCTGGTCGACCGGCAGGCGGCGGCAACGCACCTGCAGCCGATGCTTGCGGCGCTTTCGGCGGCCGGCTGCGAGATCCGCGCCTCGGACGAGGTTCGCGCGCAGGTTTCCGGGCTTCTTCCCGCGACCGAGGACGACTGGCGCACCGAGTATCTCGAAGCCATCATTTCGGTGACGCTGGTCGACGGGATCGCCGGTGCGATCGACCATATCAGCACCTATTCCTCCAGCCATACGGAGGCGGTCATCGCCGAGGATCCCGCCGTGGTGGCCCGCTTCTTCAACGAGATCGATTCCGCCATCCTCCTCCACAACGCCTCGACCCAGTTCGCCGATGGCGGCGAGTTCGGCATGGGAGGCGAGATCGGCATTTCCACCGGCAAGATGCATGCCCGTGGGCCGGTCGGCGTCGAGCAGCTCACCTCCTTCAAGTACCGGGTGCACGGCACCGGCCAGACGCGGCCCTGACGCGTGACGGTCGGGAGGGAGCTGAACCGTTACGTTGCCATGCCGCATGTCGAACAGGGCATGGTCGTCGGCCTGTTCGGCGGTTCCTTCAATCCGCCGCATCCCGGCCACCTGCTGGTGGCAGAGATCGCCCTCAAGCGGCTGGGGCTTGACCAGCTCTGGTGGATGGTCACGCCCGGCAACCCGCTGAAAAGCCGCTCGGTGCTGCTGCCGCTCGCCGAGCGGATCGCGCTCAGCGAAGATCTGGCGCGCGATCCGCGCATCAAGGTGACAGCCTTTGAGGAGCGCCTGCAGACGAGCTACACGGCACATACGCTGGCGCATGTGGTGGCGCGCAATCGCGGCGTACGGTTCGTCTGGATCATGGGCGCCGACAGCCTGAAGACATTTCATCAGTGGCAGAAATGGCGAGAGATCGCCGATCTGGTGCCGATCGTCGTCATTGACCGGCCGGGCGCCACGCTATCCTTCCTGTCGTCGCCGGCCGCCAGGGCCCTGTGGTTCGCCCGCGTCGATGAGAATGCCGCACGATCGCTGGCGATGCGCCGGCCGCCGGTGTGGACCTTCATCCACGGGCCCCGCTCCTCATTCAGTTCGACGGCACTGCGCAGCCAGTCCCGGGAGCCGCATTCGGACACGGCGAAAACCAGCTCGGACCAGCAGCGGTTTCCCTTGAAAGATTAACCATTCGATGCCACCTTAACTGGTGCGGATCGCCGCTACGGCAGATTCGTTTCGTGCCTGTTCTGTTCTTGGAAGAAAGGAACAACCCTGACAACAGTTCACGCCAAGGGGAGGGCGTCATACCTCCTCCCGAAGAGCCTGGAACGCGGCGCCGATGCTGCTGCCCGCACTCTTGAACTGGTCCTCGCGAGCCTCGAGGACTCAAAAGCCGAAGACATCGTCACCATCGACATTGCCGGAAAATCGGCGCTGGGAGACTACATGGTCGTAGTGTCCGGGCGATCGAGCAGGCATGTGTCGGCAATCTCCGAACACCTCCTGTCGGACCTCAAGGACGAGGGCCATGGCAGCGCCCGCGTCGAAGGCCTCGACACAGGTGATTGGGTGCTGATTGACAGTGGTGACATCATCATCCATGTGTTCCGCCCGGAAATCCGGGAGTTCTACAACATCGAAAAGATGTGGGCAGCTCCCGACGAGGAAGGAACACTGCACTAGCGGCTCCGTCAGGCGATCCTGATGCCGCAGTGCCGATGGCCGCTTGGAGCGGCTGGGCATGCCCCAGCCGCGATACCTGGGTTGCGGCTTCCAGTCAGGCGGTGATGGATCATGCGGATTGGCCTTTTCGCCGTGGGACGGCTGAAAACCGGACCTGAGAAAGAGCTCGCCTCCCGTTATCTCGACCGCTTCGCCAAAGCCGGCCCTGCGGTGAGCCTGGAACTTGCGCGGGTCACGGAGGTCGCCGAAAGCCGGGCGTCGGCTGCCGACACGCGCAAGCGCGAGGAGGCGGCGATGCTGGAGAAAAGCCTTGGAGAAGGAGCGATCCTGATCCTGCTCGACGAGCGGGGCAAGGCGCTCGACAGTCCCGCCTTCGCAAATCTCCTCGGACGGTACCGCGACCAGGGCAAGCGCGAGTTGACGATCGCCATCGGCGGTGCGGACGGGCTTGATCCGGCGCTGTATGAGCGGGCCGATGCAGTGGTCAACCTCGGAGCGATGACCTGGCCGCACCAGCTGGTGCGCATCCTCATCGCCGAGCAGCTCTACAGGGCGGTCACCATCCTCTCCGGACATCCCTATCACCGGGTCTAAAAGCCGAGGTCAGCGACACTCGGATGTTTCTGGCATGTGTTTCTGGCATCCCCCGGCAAATCAGCTTAGACTTGCCGCATTAGGACGGGTTTGAAATTCCATGCGAGCGCGGATTAGACGCATAGCGGGCGGATCTCTGCTGCTGGCGATGCTTGGCGGCATCGTGCCGCTGCCGCGCGCCTTTTCGCCGATTACAGCCCTCGCGCAAGTGTCCGCTGCGGCAGGCGAGCAGCCTCTCCCGGCCGATGCCGTGTCCTCCGCTCCCAACCCGGTCGACGAGCTGGAACGCAAGCGCGACCAGACGCGCGGCGAGCTCGAACAGCTGTCGAAAACCCTCACCGTTTCCGGAGACAAGGCCAGGGCCATCGAGCAGGCGATTGCCGAACTCGACAAGAGCAACGCGTCCCTTCGCCAGGCGCTGATCGAATCTGCGGCACGCCGCAAGCAGCTGGAAGCGCAGGTCCGGACGAGCGAAACGCGGCTGGCGGAGCTCGGGCTGAAGGAAGACAAGATCCGCGCTTCGCTGCACGAGCGTCGCGGCGTGCTTGCCGAAGTGCTGGCGGCGCTGCAGCGCATGGGCCGCAATCCGCCGCCGGCTTTGCTGGTAACGCCGGAGGACGCGCTCGGGTCGGTGCGCAGCGCCATCGTGCTGGGTGCCGTCGTGCCCGGCATGCGCGCCGAAGCCGACAGGCTGCTCTCCGACCTCCACGCGCTCGGCGATCTGCAGAAGGATGTCGCGGCTGAGCGGGAGAAAGCCTCCAACGCCATGACCGCCAGCCTCGAAGAGGATCGGCGGATGGATCTGCTACTCGTCGAGAACGACAAGCAGAACCTTGCCAATGCCGGCGACCTGGTGGCCGAGCGGCGTCGTTCGGAGGAGCTGGCGGGCCGCGCCACGAACCTCGAAGGCCTCATCCAGTCACTGGAAAGTGAGATCTCCTCGGTGCGTGAGGCGATGCAACGGGCCCGCGCCGAAGAGGAACGACGTCAACAACTTACCGCCGAAGAACGGGAGAAGGCGAGGCAGCTTGCGGAGAGCGGGGTGCCCGACAAAAACCGCATTGCGCCCGCATACGCGTTTTCAAGCCTGAGGCAGAAACTGACCTATCCTGCGGAAGGCGAACTCTTGCGCAGCTACGGTGACGCGGACGGTACAGGCCATACGGCGCGGGGCATCACGCTTGCCACCGGCGCCGATGCTGTCGTGACCGCGCCCGCGGACGGACTGGTCGTTTTCGCCGGTGCCTTTCGCAGCTATGGCCAGATGGTGATCCTCAACGTCGGCGACGGCTACCACGTCGTTCTGACGGGGATGGACAGGGTGAATGTCCGGCAGGGAAAGTTCGTCTTCTCAGGTGAACCGATCGCTGCCATGGGTGAGAAAAGAGTGGCGAGCGCAACGGCCTTGGCGCTGGAAACGGATCGCCCGACGCTTTACATTGAATTCCGAAAGGACGGCACCCCGATCGATTCGAAGCCGTGGTGGACCGCAAAAGAAACTGGAAGGGCACGAAATGATTCGTAGGGCTTCTCTTGTCATCGTTGGTGCACTGCTCGGGGCCACGGCCATGAGCGTCGTGTATTCCGCCGGCGTGCCTGCCCAGGCAGCCGGATCCTCGACCTATCGCGAACTTTCCATCTTCGGCGACGTGTTCGAGCGGGTACGCGCCCAGTACGTGACGCCGCCGGACGAGCAGAAGCTCGTCGAGAATGCCATCAACGGCATGCTGAGCTCGCTCGACCCGCATTCGAGCTACATGAATTCCAAGGACGCAGCCGACATGCGCACCCAGACCAAGGGTGAGTTCGGCGGTCTTGGGATCGAAGTGACGATGGAAAACGAGCTGGTCAAGGTCATCACGCCGATCGACGACACGCCCGCCTCGCGCGCCGGCGTTCTCGCCGGTGACTTCATCTCCGACATCGACGGCAAGCCGGTCCGCGGCCTCAAGCTAGAAGATGCTGTCGAGCGGATGCGCGGCGCCGTCAACACGCCGATCAAGCTTACCATCCTGCGCAAGGGCGCCGACAAGCCGATCGATATCACTGTCACCCGCGACATCATCGCGGTGCGTGCCGTGAAGTCGCGTGTCGAAGGTGGTGACGTGGGTTACCTGCGTGTCATCTCGTTCACCGAGAAGACCTATGACGACCTCGAAAAGGCAATCAAGAAGATCAAGGCCGATGTTCCGGCCGACAAGCTGAAGGGCTACGTGCTCGACCTGCGGCTCAACCCGGGCGGCCTCCTCGACCAAGCGATCAACGTGTCGGATGCCTTCCTCGATCGTGGCGAGGTGGTCTCCACCCGCGGCCGCAACCCGGAAGAAACCCGCCGCTTCAATGCCGGTCCCGGCGATCTGACGGATGGCAAGCCGGTCATCGTGCTCGTCAATGGCGGTTCGGCCTCGGCTTCGGAGATCGTCGCCGGTGCGCTGCAGGACCTGAAGCGCGCCACGGTCGTCGGTACGCGCTCGTTCGGCAAGGGTTCGGTGCAGACGATCATCCCGCTCGGCGAAGCAGGCGCGCTGCGCCTGACGACGGCGCTCTATTACACGCCGTCGGGCAAGTCGATCCAGGGCACCGGCATCACGCCGGACGTCAAGGTCGAACAGCCGCTGCCGGAAGAACTGCAGGGCAAGGTCCGGGCGGAAGGCGAATCCAGCCTGCCGGGCCACATCCAGGGCCAGAGCGAGACGGACGAAGGTTCGGGTTCCAGCGCTTATGTCCCGCCGGAAGCCAAGGATGACCTCCAGCTCACCTACGCCATGGATCTGCTGCACGGCACGAAGACCGACGCGTCCTTCCCGCCGCAGCCCGACAAGGCTGCTGCCGCCGCCAAGCCCTGATCGGATATCGGCATCCGTCCGCTCTCGAGGCGCCGGCGGATGCCCAGACCACTTCTGAAAGACAGGCGGACGGATCCATTGGGGACTGATCTTCACGCTCCGCTCGGACAGAACAGGAAACCGAAGGACCGGCGCTCGCGCCGGCCTTCTTTTGCCGTTCTGGCGGGCCTTGTGGCAGCCGGCGGGGTGCTTGGGCTTTCCTTCTATGCCATGCGGTCCGGCGGACTGGAGACGGCGCCGCCCGTCGAGGTGACGCTCGCCGTTCCGCCCGCAGCCTTGCCCCAGACAGCGCCAGCACCTGCCAAGCCCGCTCCGGCTGCCCCGAAAGACGCGATGCGGGCGACGTCGCAGAGCGGCGCCAATGTCGACCGCACGGTGCTCGACGACGGCTCCGTCGTCACCAAGTTCTCTCCGAAGCCGCGCGACGGCCAGGGTCCGCTGATCATCGATGCGCAGCGCAACGGCCAGGATCCGCGCATGGCGGCGATGCCGAACGAGGACCTCCTGGAAGAGACGCCGTTCGGCAGATTGCCGGTTAGGGCGCCGGACGGTCTGCGACCGATGGACCAGTATGGCCGGCCGTGGTCCGGTGCGCGCGGCAGCCGCATCGCTATCGTCATCGGCGGGCTTGGCCTTAGCCAGACCGGAACCCAGACAGCCATCGAGAAACTTCCCGGCAGCGTCACGCTTGCCTTTGCCGCCAGCGGCAACAGCCTGCAGCGCTGGATGCAGGAGGCGCGGCGCGCCGGCCATGAACTGCTGATGCAGGTGCCGATGGAGCCGTTCGACTATCCGGACAACGATCCGGGGCCGCTGACGCTGACCACCAGCCGCGGGGAGGCGGAGAACCTGAAGCGTCTGCACGAGGCGATGGGCCGGATCACCAACTACACAGGCATCGTCAACTATCTCGGCGGTCGCTATCTGACGGATGCCGACGCGCTTGAGCCGGTGCTTCGGGATATTTCGGATCGCGGCCTGCTGTTCCTCGATGACGGCTCGTCGGCGCGCTCGCTGACCGAGCAGGTGGGCAAGGCAGTCGATCTACCGCGCGCCTTCGGCGATGTGGCGATCGACGCTCAGGTGGATGGCCAGGCCATCCTGCGCAAGCTCGACGATCTGGAGCGGATCGCACAGCGCAAGGGCATGGCGATCGGCGTCGGTTCCGCCTTCGACGAGACGGTTGAGGCGGTCGCAGAATGGATTGAAAAGGCGGAAGGTCGCGGTGTCGAGATTGTCGGCGTCTCGGCGCTCGCTTCCGCCGAAGCGCAACAGTAAGGGGCAGAGGTTTGAGCAACAAGGCCAACATCAGTGCGGGCGATCTGCCCTATCGCCCCTGCGTCGGCATCATGGTCCTCAACCGCGAGGGCCTGGTGTGGGTCGGGCGGCGGCTCTCCACCGGCAACAGCGAGTCGGACGGTTCTCCGCAGCTCTGGCAGATGCCGCAGGGCGGGATCGACAAGGGCGAGGATCCGCGCGCGGCGGCCTATCGCGAACTGTTCGAGGAGACCGGCATGCGGTCGGTCTCGCTTTTGGCGGAAGCGCCGGACTGGATCAATTACGATCTTCCGCAGCACATGATCGGCATCGGCCTCAAGGGCAGGTACCGCGGCCAGACGCAGCGCTGGTTCGCCTTCCGATTCGAGGGAGACGAGAGCGAGATCAATATCGAAAACCCGCCAAGCGGCCAGCACCAGGAATTTGACGCCTGGGACTGGAAGCCGATGGCCGAGCTTCCGTCGCTGATCGTCGCCTTCAAGCGGCCGGCCTATGAAGAGGTGGTCCAGGCTTTCCGGTACCTTGCGCCGACGGAAAGTGGTTCCTGAGGTTCCAGCTCACCGATCTTTGAACAAGAAAGACCCCTCGATGCGGATGCGTCGAGGGGGCTTTCGTTTGGCTGACAGATTACTCGGCGCTGTCGGCGGATTCTGCGTTCAGCAGGCCGTACTTTTCGTCGCCCAGTTTGCCCAGCAGCTCGATCTGGGTTTCGAGGAAGTCGATATGGCCTTCCTCGTCCATCAGTAGCTGTTCAAACAGCTTCATCGATACGTAGTCGCCCGCCTCGTGACAGATGTCGCGCGAGGCCTTGTAGGCGGTGCGCGCGTCGTATTCACCGGCCAGGTCTGCTTCCAGCACTTCGCGGACCGTCTGGCCGATGCGCAGCGGCGCGAGCGTCTGCAGGTTCGGATGACCTTCGAGGAAGATGATGCGCGCGACGAGCTTGTCGGCGTGCTGCATTTCCTCGATCGATTCGGCCCGTTCCTTCTTGGCCAGCTTGGTGTAGCCCCAGTCTTCCAGCAGGCGATAATGCAGCCAGTACTGGTTCACCGCGCCCAATTCGAGGAAAAGGGCCTCGTTAAGCCGCTCGATGACTCTTGTGTCGCCTTTCAATGTCCGCTCTCCTGCGTTCTTCGTGGAAGTGTCTCAGGCGGGACATATAATCGACGACCTCGGCCTCAGTCGAGTGGCGCGAGGCATGATACTCTTCAGTCGTGCGGATAATCAGGTCGACGACGTTCGGGAAGCAGCCGCAGCACCGGCCACGCTTCTGCATGGCATGGTAGACCTTCGACGGTACGATCAGCTGCCAACAGTCTTCGTCCAGGAGGCCATTGATGACATCCCTGATTTCCCTGTCGGTGATGTAATTGCAACTGCAAACTAGCATGCGTATTAGCCATCAAACATGACGTTCAGTATCTTCTTTTTGAAAAAATGGATGCGGGATGTCAAGAAATTTCCGCAGGAAGTGGAGCAGGGGCGCTGAACGCCTTCACACTCGTCCGCCCGCGGGGCCTCGCTCCGAAAGATGGCAGCGCCGTTGATCGCCCTATGATTGTCGCTGATGCGAACAGGATTTCACGCATAAGCCTCAATCCTGTCATCAAACAGAAAAAAATTCTAGCTATACGGTTTTCCTGATTGATCAGGCCGTGCGACTCGACTATGTTCTGCAACCATGGACGGGCCAGCCGAGCTGCTTCGTCCAGAAGCGCAATCACCATTGAGGGAGAGTGACATGGCTTATCTGTTCCGCACTACCCTTTCTCGGGTGGCGCATGATGTGAAACGCACGGGCCCCATTTCCGCCCCGTGCTGTCGAATGTGACATTCACCTTTTCCAGGATCTGAACAGTCTCACTCGTCATAGCTGCCGATGGCAGCCACATCAGGAGTATGACCATGCAAAAGCAGGTTATCGAATACGGCGGCGAGCCCGTCGGCATCGTCGTCCCCGATCAGGATCGGCTGAAGTTCATCGCCGTCAAATTCCACGTCATCGAGCTGGATGAGCAGCGTTTTTCGTCGGCTGACGAAGTGCGTCTCGCCATCCGCAATCACGTCCGGGCGCAGAGCGATGCCGCCTTGCGCGGCGCTGCCGCCTGAATTTGCAAGAATTGCTTGAACGTCACAACCGCCCCGCCTTCCGGCGCGGGCGGTTTTTTATGGTCCAGCATCAGGTTTAGAAGGCGGTGAAGGTCAGGGTCGTCAGTGAACGCTCGATGCCCGGGATGGCGGCGATCTTCTCGTTGACGAAGTGGCCGATCTCGCTGCCTTCCGGCAGGTAGATCTTCAGGAGAAGGTCCCAGTCGCCGCTGGTGGAATAGAGTTCGGAGACCAGTTCCGTCTTGTAGATGGCGTCCGCCACCTCATAGGTCTTGCCCGGCGCGCAGCGCAGCTGGACGAAAATCGGCTTCATGGCGTGTGTTCCCGTTGCTCCGACCACGCTCCGGCGGTCGCGATGAACCTGAGCGACTATTGGCCGATGCCGTCGGCTGGCGCAAGTCGTTCATCGGCGATCTCCGCCAGCATCCAGGCGCGGAAGGCGGCAAGCGGCGGATAGGAGGCGCGCTCCGGCGGACAGGCGAGAAAGTAGCGTCCGGTCGGCAGCGGCGCTGCCGCAACGGCTGCCACGAGCCTCCCCTCGTCGAGCTCCCGGGCAATCAGGAAGCGCGGCAGGAGCGCGATCCCAAGACCGGCAGACGCTGCCTCCAGCATGGTGACGAACTGGTCGAACAGCATGCCGTGCAGGGCCTCGAACTCGGTTTCCTGGCTGCGGAACCAGTTCTCCCAGGCGTCGGGGCGGGTGTTGAGGTGAAGCAGCGGCGCCTTCAGCAGGTCCTGCGCGGTGCGAAGATCGTGACGCGCGCTAAAGTCGGGGCTGCAGGCCGGGATCACATCCTCGTCCATCAGCGGTGTCAGGACCGCGCCCGGCCAGCGCGCTGCACCGAAGTGCAGGGCCGCATCCAGCGTGTCGAAGCGGAAGTCAAACGGCTCCAGCCGGGTGATCAGGTTCACCACCATTCCCGGATGCTGGTCCAGCAAGCGCGGCATGCGCGGTATCAGCCAGCGGCTGCCGAAGAACGGCAGGATGGCAAGGTTCAGCGTGCCGCCGGAGGGATTGGCGCGCAGGTTGAGCGATGCATTGGAAATCCGTCGCAGCGCCTCGCGGACCTCGCGCGCATAGCTGTCGCCGGCGATGGTCAGGCGGATGGTCTGGCGTTCGCGCAGGAAAAGCACCACGCCGATCTGTTTCTCCAATGCGGCGATCTGCCGGCTGACGGCGCTCTGGGTGAGGCCGAGTTCGCTGGCGGCGGCGGTCACGCTGCCGGTGCGCGCCGCAGCCTCGAAGGCGGACAGGAGCGAGAAGGAGGGCAGGAAGCGCCGGGGCGGCAGGATCACGTCATTCCTCCGGAGAATGAACTGTTGAGAAGAATTCGATATTCACTGATCGGCCGCGGCTGTAAAGATCGGATATCGGCCGCATCCGGACATCCATCATGTACAACGATCCTCGCTCCCACGGCCTGTGGGAAAAGACCGCGCCGCCGTCGCCTGCGACGGTCCCGCTGAGCGGCAGCCAGACCGCCGACGTCGTGGTGATTGGCGGTGGCTATACCGGCCTCTCGGCAGCCCTGCATCTGGCGGAAGCCGGTCGTTCGGTGGTTCTGCTGGAGGCCAAGGACATCGGCTTCGGTGGAGCCGGGCGCAATGTCGGGCTCATCAATGCCGGCATGTGGGTGATGCCGGACGATCTGCCGGGCGAACTTGGTGCCGTGCACGGCGAGCGCCTGCTGGATATTCTCGGCAACGGCCCGCAGGCGGTGATGGCGCTCATCGACCGGCACGCGATCGATTGCGAGCTGACCCGCACCGGCACGCTGCACTGCGCCGTCGGCGATGACGGTCTCAAGGAAATCGAGGAACGCGGCCGCCAGTGGGGCAAGCGCGGAGCACCTGTCGAGGTGCTGGATGCTGCGGAAACCGCACGCCGGGTCGGCGCACGCGGCTATCGCGGCGCGCTTCTTGATCGCCGGGCGGGAACACTGCAGCCGCTCGCCTACGCGCGGGGTTTGGCGCAGGCGGCCCTGAAGGCCGGCGTGCTCATCTACACGGGAAGCCCGGTGACGGGCTGGCGAACTGACGGCGGCCGCCATGTGGTGTCGACGGGCGCCGGCAGCGTGACCGCCGACTGGGTCATCGTCGCAACCGACGCCTATACGACAGGTCCGTTCGCTGCCGTGCGCAACGAGCAGGTCTACCTGCCCTACTTCAACCTCGCGACCGTGCCGCTTTCCGACAACCTGCGCCGCTCCATCCTGCCGGAGCGCGAGGGCTGCTGGGATACAAGGGAAATCCTGTCGTCGTTCCGCATGGATCGCCAGGGCCGCCTGGTGTTCGGCTCGGTCGGCGCGCTGCGCGGCACCGGCACCGCCATCCACAAGGGCTGGGCACGGCGGGCGCTGAAAAAGCTCTTTCCGCAACTTGGCGACGTGGAGTTCGAAGCCGAGTGGTACGGGCAGATCGGCATGACCGACAACGCCCTGCCGCGCTTCCACAAGTTCGCCGATCGCGTCGTCGGTTTTTCCGGCTATAACGGTCGCGGAATTGCGCCTGGCACGGTGTTCGGCAAGGTTCTGGCGCAGCATGTCCTGGGGCAGCTTGCCGAAGAGGACCTGCCGCTGCCGCTGACCGACCCGAAGACACCGGCCTTCCGGGCGCTGAAGGAAACCTATTACGAAGCGGGCGCTCAGATCGCCCACCTGGCCGGCAACCGGTTCTGACCGCGCGCCGCGACCGGGTTCCGAAAAAGACGAGAAGGACCACCATGACCCTCGCCACTCTCGACCTCGCCACCGAGGTCAACAGCATCCTTTCCAAGCTCGGCGTTGCCGAAAGCCAGTTCACCGGCGGCACGCTCGCCGTCCGCTCGCCAATCACCGGCACCGAGATCGGCAAGCTGCCGGAGATCTCGGCGGAGGGTGCGGCCTCGGCCATCGATGCCGCCCACCAGGCATTCCTCGAATGGCGGAAGGTGCCGGCACCGAAGCGCGGCGAGCTGATCCGCCTGCTCGGCGAGGAACTGCGCGCGGCAAAGGCTGACCTTGGCCGTCTCGTTTCCATCGAAGTCGGCAAGATCACCTCGGAAGGTCTCGGCGAAGTCCAGGAAATGATCGACATCTGCGATTTTGCCGTCGGTCTGTCGCGCCAGCTCTACGGCCTCACCATCGCCACCGAACGCGCCGACCACCGGATGATGGAAACCTGGCATCCGCTGGGCGTCACCGGCATCATCTCGGCCTTCAACTTCCCGGTTGCCGTCTGGTCGTGGAATGCCGCCCTGGCCCTGGTCTGCGGCAATTCCACCGTCTGGAAGCCGTCGGAAAAGACACCGCTCACGGCGCTCGCCACACAGGCGGTCTTCGAGAAGGCCGTCAAGCGCTTCGTCGCGGAAGGCGGCGTGGCACCCGAGAACCTGTCGACGGTGATCATCGGCGGCCGCGAGATCGGTGAGGTCCTGGTCGATCACGCGAAGGTGCCGCTGGTTTCGGCCACCGGCTCCACAGCCATGGGCCGGGCCGTCGGCCCGCGGCTTGCCAAGCGCTTCGCCCGCTCGATCCTCGAGCTTGGCGGCAACAATGCCGCGATCGTCACGCCGACTGCCGATCTCGACCTCACGCTGCGCGGCGTCGCCTTCTCGGCGATGGGAACCGCCGGCCAGCGCTGCACGTCGCTGCGCCGCCTGTTCGTCCATGACAGCATCTACGATACGCTCGTTCCGCGCCTGAAGAGCGCCTACCAGTCGGTCACCATCGGCAATCCGATGGTTGACGGCAACCTCGTCGGCCCGCTGATCGATCAGCCGTCCTTCGAGGGCATGCAGAAGGCGCTGGATGCCGCCAAGGCCGAGGGCGGCTCGGTCACCGGCGGCGAGCGGGTGCTGTCGGACGAGGCTTCCAATGCCTATTATGTACGCCCGGCGATCGTCGAGATGCCGACGCAGTGCGGCCCGGTCGTCGAAGAAACCTTCGCGCCAATCCTCTATGTGATCCGCTATTCCGAGTTCGACACGGCAATCGAGATGCACAACGGCGTGCCGCAGGGCCTGTCGTCGTCGATCTTCACCAACGACATGCGGGAGGCCGAGGCCTTCATCTCGGCCATCGGCTCGGACTGCGGGATTGCCAACGTCAACATCGGCCCCTCGGGCGCCGAAATCGGCGGTGCCTTCGGCGGCGAGAAGGAAACCGGCGGCGGTCGCGAGTCCGGCTCGGATTCCTGGAAGGCCTACATGCGCCGGGCTACCAACACGCTGAACTACGGCCGCACCCTGCCGCTGGCACAGGGCGTAAAGTTCGACATCGGTTGAACCTCGATCACGGATCTGTCCGGCGGGACAGGGGAGGAGAGAGACGTTACTCTCTCCTCGAATCGCCTGACCGAGGATCCGCAATGACTGCCCGCCTCAATTTGCTGACCGATATCGCCGGCCTGAGCGTTGGTCACGCCACCGACCTGCAGCTCGGATCGGGTGTCACCGTCGTGGTGTTCGACGAACCGGCAATGGCGTCGGGCATCGTGCTTGGCGGCGCGCCGGGCGGCCGCGATACGGCGCTTCTCGACCCGGCAATGACGGTGGAGAGGGTCGATGCGCTGGTGCTTTCCGGCGGCTCGGCCTTCGGGCTGGATGCGGCGGGCGGCGTACAGGCCGGCCTGCGCGAGATCGGCCGCGGCCTGCATGTGGGCTCGACGCGGGTGCCGATCGTCCCGCAGGCGATCCTGATGGACCTGCTGAACGGCGGCGACAAGAATTGGGGCCTGCATTCTCCCTATCGCGACATGGGCTATGCGGCGTTTCAGGCGGCGCGCAGGGAGAACTTCTCACTCGGCACCGTCGGTGCCGGCACAGGGGCGACGACTGCCACCTTCAAGGGCGGCCTCGGTTCCGCCAGCGCCGTCTCGTCGGCGGGTCACACGGTGGCGGCGCTGGTTGCCGTCAACGCGCTGGGCTCCGCCACGGTAGGCGACAGCCGGCACTTCTGGGCCGCACCCTTCGAAAAGGGCGCAGAATTCGGCGGGCTCGGCTTCCCGTCTGAATTCACCGCCGCCGACGTCGCTCTGCGGCTGAAGGGGGTGAACCTCAAGGCAACGACCATCGGCATCGTCGTCACCGATGCCATTCTCACCAAGGCGCAGGCACATCGGCTGTCGATCATGGCGCATGACGGGCTGGCGCGGGCGATCCTGCCGGCCCATCTGCCGGCCGACGGCGATACGGTGTTTGCCGCGGCAACCGGTGCGCGACCGTTAGGCGAGCCGGTCGAGTTCATGGAGCTTTGCCATCTGGCGACGCTGAGCTTCGCGCGGGCCGTGGCGCGCGGCATCTTCGAGGCGACGTCGCTGCCGGTCGAGGGGGCGCAAGCGGCCTGGCGCGATCGCCAGGCCTGATCCATCTCAAGCGGGCTGTGCTGCCGCCTTCATCACTCGAACGGTGACGAACCACAGGAAGACGCCGAGCGCGAGCAGTATGCCGGCAATCACGTACTGCTGCGGATCACGACCGGTCCACGGACCGGCGAGAAATGCGCAGGTGAGAGCCCCCAGCACCGGCACGACTGTCGGCGTGCGAAAGTGCTTGTGCTCCACCTTGTCCTTGCGCAGCACCAGCACGGCGATGTTGACGATGGTGAAGACGCAGAGCAGCAGCAGCGCCGTCGTGCCGCCGAGCGCCGGAACACCGCCGGCAAAGGTGATCAGCGCCGCTGCGATCAAGGTGGTGAAGACGATGGCGATGAAGGGCGTGCGTCGCTCGCTGTGCACCTTGCCGAGGATCGCCGGCAGTACCTTCTCGCGCGCCATGCCGTAGATCAGCCGGCTTGCCATCATCATGTTGATCAGCGCCGAATTGGCGACGGCAAACATGGTGATCAGGCCGAAGACGCCGATCGGGAAGCCGGGAGCGCCCGCCTGAACCACCTTCAGAAGCGGCGTCTCGCCCTCGCCGAGTTCGGCTGCCGGCACCAGGGTAATCGCCGAAATGGATACCAGCACGTAGATGACGCCGGTCAGCACCAGGCCGCCGAGCAGCACCTTGGGGAAGATGCGGCTCGGATCCTTGCATTCCTCGGCCATGTTCACCGAATCCTCGAAGCCGACCATGGCGAAGAAGGCGAGCGTCGTTGCCGCAACCACCGACCAGATGACGCTGCGGTCACCGGTGGTCTCGAAGGTCCAGACGCGCGAGACATCGCCCTGTCCGCCGGCAATCGCCCAGAAGCCGATGCCGATGATCAGCAGCAGACCGCTGAGTTCGACGATGGTCAGCACGACGTTGAGCTTGACGCTCTCTCCGACGCCGCGGAAGTTGACGAGCCCGACCAGCGCCACGAAGGCGATCGCGACCAGGGTCACCAGCCAGTCGCCACCTTCCAAGCCGGTGGAGGCCGTGAAGTTGGCGGCGAACGCGCGCGACGCAGTGGATGCCGAGGTGATGCCGGAAGACATGACCGCGAAAGCGACCAGGAAGGTTATGAAATGGATGCCGAAGGCCTTGTGCGTATAGAGTGCTGCGCCTGCCGCCTGCGGATACTTCGTCACCAGCTCGAGATAGCTGAACGCGGTCAGCAGAGCGACGACGAAAGCGACCAGGAAGGGTAGCCAGACGACGCCACCCACTTCTGCCGCCACCTCGCCGGTGAGCGCATAGATGCCGGTGCCGAGAATATCGCCGACGATGAACAGCAGAAGCAGCCCCGGTCCCATGACCCGTTTCAGTTCCGGCTGCTGGCCCAAGTTCCGAGCCATATGATCTTCCTGCATGAACCCCTCCCTCCTGTGATCGAGCCGGAACGCGCGGAGCTTATCTGGGTTCCACCCTGACGGGAAACGGTGCGAATTCGATGCCTCCCATCCGGAACAAGTGGCAGTCTGCATGGTTAGCCGTAAGGCGGTCGCGCGCGCTCCTGGTGCGGCCCCATCCAGGAATAAGGAAGAGATGGATATGGACGATATCAAGAAGTCCGACGGGACCATGCGCCCCGGCACCGAAGATCGCGTACTGACCAACCGACAGGGCCATGCGATCAGCAACAATCAGTCGACCCGAACGGTCGGCAGCCGCGGCCCGGCAACGCTCGAGAACTATCAGTTCCTCGAGAAAATCACCCATTTCGATCGCGAGCGCATCCCGGAACGGGTGGTGCATGCGCGCGGCTTCGTCTGCTACGGCGATTTCGAAGCGACGGGCAAGATCGGCGACGAGCCGGCCTCCAAATACACCCGCGCCAAGCTGTTCCAGCAGCCCGGCAAGAAGACACCGCTCGCCATCCGCTTCTCGACAGTCATCGGTGGCCGCGATTCCTCGGAAGTCGCCCGCGATCCGCGTGGCTTTGCCGTCAAGTTCTATACCGAGGACGGCAACTGGGACCTCGTCGGCAACAATCTCGCCGTGTTCTTCATCCGCGATGCGATCAAGTTTCCCGACGTCATTCATTCGCTGAAGCCTGATCCGGTCACTTTCCGCCAGGAGCCGAACCGGATCTTCGACTTCATGAGCCAGACGCCTGAATCGATGCACATGCTGACGCATCTGTTTTCGCCGCGCGGCATCCCCGCGAGCTATCGCCACATGGAAGGGTTCGGCGTCAACACCTACAAGATGGTCAATGACAAGGGCGAGACGGTCCTCGTCAAGTATCACTTCCACCCGCGTGCCGGCCTCGCCAGCCTGACCGCCGAAGAGGCCGCCAAGGTGCAGGGCCAGGATTTCGGCTCGGCATCGAAGGATCTCTTCACCTCGATCGAGAAGGGCGACTATCCCCAGTGGGACATGTACGTGCAGCTCATGGAGGATCACGACCATCCGGAGCTCGACTGGGATCCGCTGGATGATACCAAGATCTGGCCGGAAAAGGACTTCCCGCTGCGCCACGTCGGCGTCATGACGCTCAACCGCAATGTCCAGGACTTCTTCAACGAGAACGAACAGATCGCCATGGGGACCGGCGTCCTGGTCGACGGCCTGGATTTCTCGGACGACAAGATGCTGGTCGGCCGCACCTTCTCCTACTCGGATACGCAGCGCTACCGGGTTGGCACCAACTACCTGCAACTGCCGGTCAACCAGCCGAAGAGCGCGACGGTCTCGACCAACCTGTCCGGCGGCCAGATGAGCTTCCAGCGCGATCTGGCGCCCGGCCAGAACCCGCACGTGAACTACGAGCCGTCGATCCATGACGGGCTGAAGGAAAGCCCGCGCGAGCAGCCGAACAACCCGCCGGAGATCCGAGGTCCGCTGACCCGTGCCGTGCTGGAGCGGCGCAACGACTACGTTCAGGCACGCGGTCGCTTCTGCACGATGATGGACTGGGAGCGTGACGACCTGATCTTCAACATGGGCGATCTGCTGGGCCAGTGTCAGCGCGATGTCCAGGAGCGGATGGTCTGGCACTTCTTCCTGGTGCATGACGAGTACGGTCGCCGGGTGGGCGAGACGCTTGGCATCACGGCAGCCGACGTGAAGGGTCTCGGCCCGCTGCCCAAGCAGGTGCTGACGGACGACGAGCAGCGGCGCCTGCAAAACCTTGGCAGCAATGGCGACACCATCGATCCAACGGTCTGGGGCCAGTGGACGAGCTCGGTGAAGAACCACAAGGCGCGCGCCGAAGACGTGCTGAATGGCCGCCTGCCGACCCATACGATGACCGAGCAGGCAGCCGAGTAAAGGCTCGAAGCTCGACGACAGGAGGCGGGCGGATCTTCATCCGCCCGCCTCTTCTTTTGCATGCCTGTATGGGTGCTCTCAGCGATAGGCGTCGTTGTCGGGCCGGGCGGGCTGCGCCGGATCATCGACATAGCGCCCATGCTTCGGCACGGCGATCTCGACAAAATCCTGCGCCAGGCGGTGGAGCGCGGCGCGCATCCCGGCACCCTTGGCGGGTCGGCCATGGCCGGTGATCACCAGTTCCGGCTCCAGTGCCGCAAGCGCCGCGACGGATTTTTCAGCCTCGTCCCAGTCCGGTGTCAGGTAGCGTGGGGGCCCATGCATCTCCGGCGTCTGCATCGCCACCTCGTAGGCCGATTCCTGACCGGTGGTGACGAAGGCGTCGCCGACGATCAGCGTCCGGTCGCTCTCGCGCCAGAACGACACGTGTCCCGGCGCATGGCCCGGCGTATGGATCCACCGCCAGCCGGGCATGTGCGGGATCGAACCGTCGAACGGCAGCGGCCTGACGCGCGGCCCCAGATCAACGGGGGAACGCGGGAAGAGCGGCGACAGGAGCGACATCACCCCGCCGCCGACGGTCGGATCGGCCGGCGGGTAGTAGGAGGTGCCGTTAAGATACGGCACTTCCAGCGGATGGGCGTAGACCGGCACGTCCCACTGCTGCGCCAGTGTCTTGACGGACCCGGCATGATCGAAATGCGCATGCGTCATGACGATGGCGGCCGGCCGCCGGCCGAAGCGTTTCTCGGCACAGGTGGCGATCGTCTCCGCCGAGGTCGGCAGGCCCGCGTCGATGAGCACCCAGTCGCCGGCGCCGGACGGCGAGCCGACGAAGACGACGTTGACCAGCGCCAGGCGCCTGTAGCTGAGATCGGGCAGGATCTTGCGGGTGCCGTCGGCGGCCTCCTGGACAGGTGCAAGATCGGCCTGGTGCAGCGGGATCTGGTTTACCATCGGTTCAAGTCCTCACTCGTTCCCGGGCGTCCGTCAGTACCGGACGCCCCTGCGTCAGATCTTGGCGGTGGCGCCGGCTTCCTTCAGCGAGGCGAACTTCATGGTGACGCTGCGCAGGTTGTCGTCGATCCAGCGGGCCATGGCGATCTCCTCGTCGAGATTGGCCTGGAGCGCCGAGGTCGCGCTGGCAAAGCCACCCAGTTCGGCCACCGTCAGCAGCGACTTGTAGGCGGCGATCTCGTAATTCTCGAAGGCGAAGTTGGCGATCGAGTTCTTGATGATCTCGTCGCCCGCGACGCTGTGGCCGATCGCCGCCATCGAACCGCCCATCGACAGCGCCATGTCCTTCATCGCCGAAGGGCTTTCCGAGATCGACGTCAGGATCTGCTCGAGGCGGGCGATCTGGCCTTCCGTCTCGCGAATGTGCTGCTCCAGCCGGGTTGCCACTTCCGGGTAGTTCTCGATTCGCGAGACCTGCGGCTTCATGATCGAGAGTGCCTGGTTCTCCATAGCGTGGGCATTTTTCAGTCCGGTGACGAAGATGCTGCGTGCGTCTGCCATGTTGTCCTCCTGTTGGCTCGGGCTGACTAACCACCGACGATCTGCAGAGTTCCTTCTCTGCTGCGTCTCGGGGGGAGGGGCGGGTTAACCATCGCCGTTAAGCAAGTTTAAGGATTTGTTAACCGTGATGCTTCGCAGGCGCGGCTTGTCTGCTAGGATGCCTCATCCAATCAAGGGGTCGCTCATGGCGGACGCATCCGAGTATACGCATCTCGCACACCGGGGGACGCCGCCTCCGGCCGGCGTCGCGCAGGATGCGCAACGGGCAGAGGCATCGGTCGATATCACGCTGCCGATCGAGCTGCGTTTTGCCGCAACGCACTACGACAATCTCGAGGTGCGGGTCGATCCCGCGCTGCGCACTCTCTGGTACTTCATGAATCCGGTCGAGGCACCGAGCTACACGCCCGGCCTGCTGGCCGATCTCAGCCGCCTGCGTGGCCAGATCCAGTCGCTGTTCGACCGTGCCGACGACGGGCTGCCGCTCCTCTACCTGGTAAACGGCTCGAAGATGCCGAAGATCTTCAACCTCGGCGGCGACCTCGGCTACTTTGCCCAGCACATCCGCAGCCGCGACCGCGAGGGCCTGCGCCGCTATGCGCTTGATTGCGTCGATCTCGTCTATTCCTCGTCGATGAGCCTCGACCTGCCGATCGTGCTGATCTCGCTGGTACAGGGCGATGCGCTCGGCGGCGGCTTCGAGGCGGCCATGGCGTCGGATCTCATCATCGCCGAGAAGAGCACCAAGTTCGGCCTGCCGGAAATCCTGTTCAACCTGTTTCCCGGCATGGGCGCCTACAGCTTCCTGTCGCGCCGACTCGATCCGACGCGCGCCACGAAGATGATCATGGGCGGGCAGATCTACAGCGCCGACGATCTCTTCGAGATGGGCCTGGTGGATCTCGTGGTCGAGGACGGGCAGGGCGAGGCGGCGGTGCGGGAATTCATCACCCGCCATTCGCGCAAGCATATGATCTACCGGACGCTGCGCGAGGTGAAGCGGCGCGTCAATCCGCTGACCCACCAGGAGCTGATCGACGTCGTCGACCTCTGGGTGGAAGCAGCCATGCAGCTGGAAGATGCCGACCTGCGCAAGATCGACCGCCTGCGCCTCGCGCAGACGAAGCGGCTGGAAGCGGGAAGGGTTGCCGGCGCCCGGTGAGGCGCGGCAGCTGATCAGGATGCGCGGCGTTCGGAGATCACCGAGCGGAATTTCTGGAATTCGTCGCGCAGGTGATGCACGTGGCGCTCGCCCTCGTTGGCAAGCTGGGGATCATTGATCTCCCGCCAGTCCAGGCACATCTGGTAGATGCGCATGGCGCCAACATTGGCCGCCGCACTTCGCAGCGCATGCGCCGAATTGCGGAATTCCTGAACATTCTCCTCGGCAACCGCGTCGGCAAGCGCCTTCAAGGCGGTGACGGAATCCTCGGCGAACTGGATGAGCAGCGCATCAACGAACTCAGAGCCGCCGAGCTTTTCCAGCGCGTCGCAGGTGGCGGGATCGATGACCGGATGGTCCTTCGGCGCGTCGTCGTCTGCAGCCGGGATCTCGTCCGCCTGTTCCGGTACCATATCCGCAAGGATCGAAGCGATCACCTCCAGGAGATAGCGCGGCTCGACCGGCTTGGTAACGCAGGCCGCCATGCCGGCTTCCAGGCAGCGGCGGGCAGCCTCCTCGGTTGCGTCGGCCGTTACTGCGATCACCGGGATCTGCCGGCTTCCCAGCGATGCGAAGCGATAGAATTTCGTCGCCTCGATGCCGTTCATCACGGGCATGTTGACGTCCATCAGCACCAGGTCGAGATCGCCCTTCAGCATCCGCTCGACGGCAGCCTCGCCGTCCTCGACAATCTCGTGGCGATGCCCGGCCATCTCCAGCACCTTGCCGAGCACCATCTGGTTCGTCTTGTTGTCGTCGGCGATGAGGATCCGCCAGGATTGTGCGGGATCGGCCGGAATGGCAGCACCTTCGGCCTCTCCCTCGCCACGCGACAGGAGTGCGGCAATGTTGGCGAGGCGTGAAGGGTCATCGCTGCCGATGACGCAGAAGAACAGGTCGCGCATGGCCGGCAGCAGGCGGATGTCCTCCTCGTCGCGGTTGAACAGCACGAGCACCGGCTCGCCGCATCTATCCAGCGACTCGAGAAGCGTCCTGGCGGCCTTGGCCGGTGACAGACCTGGCGTCTGAGCGTCGATGAAGACGAGCGGCCGCTGCCCGGTTTCCGCATGCAGTGTTCTCACCGCTCCGACGGCGTCGTCAGCCGTCGCTGCAGGAAGCGCGATCCGGCGCAGGCTCTCCGGCAGGCCGGCGGTCTCGCCGATGAACACGAATGGCGGCAGTCTGACGTCGGGAACCAGATCTTCGTCGACGGCTTCCGTCGGCAGGTGGAAGTAGAAGGTGCTGCCTTCGCCCGGCGCGCTGTTGACGCCGATGTCGCCGCCCATGGCGCGCACCAGCTGCCTGACGATTGCCAGACCAAGGCCGGTTCCGCCGAAGCGATCGAGGATCGTGCCGTCCGCCTGAGTGAAGCGATCGAAAATCCGGGCATGCGCGGACGCGTCGATACCGATGCCGGTATCGGCGACTTCGACACGCAGCATGTCGCCCGTCTCCGTCCGGTCGTAGGATAGCTCTATGCGAACATGTCCGGTTTCGGTGAACTTGACCGCATTGCTGGCGAGGTTGAGCAGGATCTCTTCCAGGTGCCGGCGATCCGTCATCACGAAGCGTGGCGTACCGCTTTCCATGTGCAGAGTGATGCGCAACTGCTTGCGCTCGGCATTGACGCCGATCATCGACCGCACATCACCCAGAAGCAGCGGCAGGTCGACCTTTTCGGTCCGAACCGTCGTCTGTCCGGCTTCGATGCGGGAGAGGTCGAGGACCGCCTCGATCAGCGACAGCAGGGAGCGGCCGGAGCGGCCGATGGTGCGCACCATGTCGCGATGTTCCGGATGCAGCTTCATCTGCGTCAGCATGTCGCTGAGACCGATGATGGCATTCAGCGGGGTGCGCAACTCGTGGCTCATGCTGGCGAGGAACAGGCTTTTTGCCTGGCTTGCCTCTTCGGCCTCGCGCTTGGCCTGCGACAGCTTGCGGATGAGCTTGGCTGAATACGCCGGAATGACGATCAGCGCCCCGACGAGACCAAGCGCCACGGTTGGCTGCTCCTGCCAGAAGTCTGTCGTCCGGTAGACGAGGAAGAAGCCGCCGACCGCGGCAAAGGCGGAGATTGCCAGGTAGACGACGCCGAACCGGAAACCGTTGCCGAGCACGGCCCAGAAGTAGACGAGGAACAGCGCCGCGCCGGCTTCGCCGCTGGCATGCAGTCCGTAAGAGAACATGCTGACGTCGGCGATGATGCCGGCGACCCGCCGGATCGGCGAGACGCCGGGATAGCAGAGGATATGGATGAACAGGCCGGCCGCGAACATCTCGAACAGCAGCACGGGAATGGTCGCGACGCTGAGGGCCGCGGCGGCAGCCTCCGAGCCGGCGGCGCGGGCAACCACCAGATAGATGAGGATCGCCGAAGACAGGATCAGCCGGTTGGCCGTCAGCTCGTGTTCCGTGTCCGGGCGGTCGCGCAGCAGCGCGCGCATGTCCTTCAGCGACGCCGAGAACGGCCGCTTGAACAGCCTGTCGAAGGGGAAGGCTCGCGATTTTGTCATGCGATGCGCTCGAGCCTGCCGCCGGGCAGGGCAAGTGCGATCAGGTCGCTGGCCGGCATCGGGCGGCCGTACAGGTAGCCCTGCATCACGTCGCATCCGTCGGCCTTCAGCAGGTTCGCCTGCTCTTCCGTCTCGACGCCTTCCGCGACAACCGTCAGGCCGAGACTGTGGCCGAGATGCGCGACGGTTCGGACGATCGTATGGTCGCTCGGATCCGCCACCATGTTGCGGATGAAGCACTGATCGATCTTGATGCGGTCGATCGGGAACTGCTTGATGTAGTTTAGAGACGAATAGCCGGTGCCGAAATCATCTACCGAAATGCCGACGCCGAGTTCGGCGATGTGTTTGAGCGACGAGACCACCGCGTCGGTGTCTTCCATGACGATGTTTTCGGTGATCTCGATGTCGAGGCAATGCGGATCAAGGCCGGACGCATCGAGGGCGCGGACAACTAAGGCCGCGACGTTCACCCGGCGGAACTGCACCGGCGAAAGATTGACGCCGATCCGCAGATGGCCCAGCCCGAGCCGCTGCCAGGTTTTCGCTTCGCGGCAGGCCTCGTGCAGCACCCACTCGTTGATCGGCACGATCAGTCCGTTTTCTTCGGCCCTCAGCAGGAATTCGCCGGGCGCGACCATGCCACGCTCGGGATGCATCCAGCGCAGCAGCGCTTCGGCACCGACCATCTCGCCGGTGGTTGCGGAGATCTGCGGCTGGTAGTGCAGGATAAACTGCTGCTGGTCGATCGCCGTGCGCAGCTCGCCGTCGAGGAAGGCATTGTTGCGGATGCGGTCGGTCATGTTGGCGTCGTAGAGGCGGAACTGGTTGCCGCCGCCGTTCTTTGCCTGCTGAACGGCGAGATCTGCATTCTTCACCAGTTGCGTCACGTCGGTGCCGTCGATCGGGTAGAAGGTGACGCCGACGCTCGCGCCGCACGATGCCTGGCGGTCCAGATGACTGAAGGGCACCCCAAGCTCATCGATGATGCGCTGGGCGAGGTCGCCGGCTGCGTCGCCCGGCTGGTTGAGGATCTGCAGGATGGCGAATTCGTCGGCACCAAGCCGCGCCAGCATATCGCCCGGCCCGACGATGGCCGACAGCCGGCGCGCCGCTTCCCTGAGGAAGGCGTCGCCCGCATCGTGGCCCAGCAGGTCGTTGATGCTCTTGAATTCGTCGACGTCGATGAAATGCAGCGCGAACGACCGGTCACCACGGCGGGCGCGGGCCACTTCGCGGCGCAGCCGGTCGTAGAGATAATTGCGGTTGGGCAGGTCGGTCAGTTCGTCGTGGCGCGCGGCGTGCAGCAGGTGCTCTTCGGCGCGCTTTCGTTCGGTGATGTCCAGCGCGCTGGTCAGCACGCCGACGATCGCCTCGTTGCCGTCGCGCAGGGGGCTCTTGGTGGTCAGCAGGACGCGCTTCTCGCCCTTGGCATCGGTCAGCGTCCTCTCGAAGCTCTTCAGAGCCTCGCCGCCGCGGATCACCTTGCGGTCCAGCGTCCGGTTCGGGCCGGCCTGCTCCGCATCGACCAGCAGGTCGCTGGTCTTGCCGACCAGCTCGGCAGGATCGCAGCCGAAGAAGGTGCCGACGAAGGCATTGGCAAACAGGATGCGGTTGTTGCAGTCGCTGGCGCTGACCATGGCCGGCACCGTATCGATGACCTGCGCCAGGCGCTCGCTGGAATCGCGAAGGGCCGCCTCGCGTGACTGTTCGCTGGTCGCCAGTTCCTTGGCGAGATCCTCGGCGCGGTTCTCCAGCAGTTGCTGCTGCTTGCGCATCTTCAGGAGATTGCGGGCGCGGACGATGAATTCCTGGTGATCGACAGGGCTTTGCAGGAAATCGGTCGCGCCGGCCTCCAGCGCGCGCATGCGGAAGCTGCGCTCCTCGTAGACGGTAATGACCATCACCGGGATTTCCGAAAAACCGGGCAGTGCCCGCAGGGCGCGGATAAAACCCTCGCCGTCCATGACGGGCATCTTGTAGTCGGTAACGATGAGGTCGGGGACGACGCCCTCTTCGAACGCCCGCAGGGCCACGGTCGGATCACCGAAGATCCTGATCGCGATCCCATCTTCGACCGAGGATGCTAACCTCTCGAAAATGCGACGGTTGGTCTCCTGATCGTCGAGTATAACAATTAAGGGCATCCCTGATCCGATATCATTTCGGCACTGGCGTCCGCATGCGTGGCAAGCATGGATGCCTCGTCTATGCGCGCCTGGCCGGACACGTTCTCTGCCAGAATAGGGGCGCATACATTAAGAAAGCGCTAAAACGTCGAAGGCGGGCGATTCATAATCGGACACTGGCCCGGATGCCGCCTGCGTTGCAGTCTCATCACACCTTGGAAAAGAGACGAAACGCCATCCAGCTTTGCTTTGACGGTTCCTAATATACCACCTAGGCTTTCCTGCGTGAGGGCACGGGGAAAAAGGGATGATGGCATTCTCATCCTACGACACACTGGACGCCAACGATCTGGCATTCCTGCGGCAGGTTCTTGAGGAGGTCTGCGTCGAACGCGGCATCGGGGTGGAAACACCGGAGGCGGCGCTGGTCGCCCGTTCACTGGTGGACTGGTACCTTTTCGGCGTCAAACACCCGGACCAGCTGAAGCAGATGCTGAAGCCACTGCCCGACGAGCCGGACGAATAGAGCCTTTCCGGAAGTTTGCCTCATCCGACCCTTCAATCTGCCGCAGCACGCCGCCATCCGCCCGGCTGTCGAATTTCCGTCGCGGTAATGGCGTCGATCGGCTACATGCGGGCTAGACAGAATCGGATCCCGGATGGCCAAGCAGCGCGACCGCACTCCTCTCGACAAGCTCCTCAAGCATTGGGCGCGGGCGACTGCCGCCGAGCGTTCGGAATTCCTGCGGCAGGTGACAGCGGAAGGGCAGCCGGATGTGGGGGTGGGCCACGTGCCACCGATCGCCAACGGCCGCTACCTGCTGCCGCAGACCGTCCAGCGCATCGAGCGGATCATCATCGCGCGGCGGATCACGCCTGCCGAGGTCATGCTCGAGATGGGATTCGAGCGCGGCCACGCATCGCTGACGCGGGCACTGGCGCGTGGCGCAAGCCTGCGGCTTTCGGTCATTGCCGCACTCCAGACATGGATCGCGCAGAACGAAGCCGAGTCGGTCCGCTCAGAGCCGCCGGAAGCCGAAGCTCCCGAACACCTCTAGAAGTCGATCGCCCTGCCGTTGATCTCCCAGTCGCCGAAGCGCGCCGGGTCGGCGCCGCCGCGGCCGCCAAGCTCTGCTGGCAGTTCCGGCCCTCTCTCGCTCGCGCGACGCTCCTCGGCTTCCCGAAGCGCCCGCTGTGCGGCCGGCGTCAGAACCTTCGCCACGGGTTCGACCGGTGCGTCAACCGTCGCTGCCGTCTCGTGATTGTCGTTGTCCGGCTTCTGCATGGCCTGCTCGTCCTGCTTGTCGGTCATATTGAAAAGAGCCCGTGAATTGACCACATCCTAGGCATATCGCAGTGTCGGGACCAGCGCCGCTGCTGCATTTTTAGGAGAAATGACGATGAACATGATCCGCACCGCCATGCTCCTGGCCTTCATGACCGCCCTGTTCATGGGCGTCGGCTTCCTCATCGGTGGCCGCGGCGGCATGATGATCGCCTTCCTCATCGCCGCCGGCATGAACCTGTTTTCCTACTGGAATTCCGACAAGATGGTGCTGTCGGCCTACCGGGCGCAAGAGGTGGACGGGCGAAATGCGCCGGAATTCTTCCACATGATCCGCGACCTGTCGGCCAATGCCGGCCTGCCGATGCCGCGCGTCTATGTATATGAAAGCCCGCAGCCGAATGCCTTCGCCACCGGCCGCAATCCGCAGAACGCCGCGGTCGCCGCGTCCACCGGTTTGCTCGAGCGGTTGACGCCGGAGGAGGTCGCCGGTGTCATGGCCCACGAGCTTGCGCATATCCAGAACCGCGACACGCTGACCATGACGATCACCGCCACGCTTGCCGGTGCGATCTCGATGCTGGGCAACTTTGCCTTCTTCGTCGGCGGCAACCGCGAGAACAACAATCCGCTCGGCTTCATCGGCGTGCTGGTGGCGATGATCGTCGCGCCGCTTGCCGCAATGCTGGTGCAGATGGCGATCAGCCGGACGCGCGAATACTCGGCCGACCGGCGCGGCGCCGAGATCTGTGGCAATCCGCTGTGGCTCGCCTCGGCGCTCGGCAAGATCGCCGGCGCGGCGCAGGTGATCCACAATCCGGATGCCGAGCGCAATCCAGCGACCGCGCACATGTTCATCATCAATCCGCTGTCGGGCGAGCGGATGGACAATCTGTTCTCCACCCACCCGAACACCGAAAACCGGATTGCCGCCCTGCATTCCATGGCATCGCATTCTGGCACAGCCTCGACGGCCAGCTTTTCGGCTGCTAGACCCAGCCGCAGATCGCGCTCCGTGCCTACCACCGGGTCGGAGCGTTCGAACGACGAACCGCGCAAGGGTCCCTGGTCTTGAAGGCTGACGACAAGAAGAACAACAACAACCGTCCGAAACCATCGCGGCAGGCGGATCACCCGCAATCGGCTCCGGGAACCTCGCCTTTCGCCGAAAAGCCTGGTCTCGACGTACGGCTTGCAGCCGCAAAGATCCTCGCCGCCGTCGTCGACAAGCGTACGCCGCTCGACGGAATGCTGGATGCCGGCCACGGCAATCCCGCCTACAAGGTGCTCAGCGATGCCGACCGGGCGCTGACCCGGGCGATCCTGAACGCCACGCTGCGGCACATGCCGCGCATAGAGGCCGCCATCGCCTCGCTTCTCGATACACCGCTGCCTGCCGGGGCGCGGGCGCTGCAGCACGTGCTGCTGATCGGCGCCGCGCAGATCCTCTATCTCGACATTCCGGCGCATGCGGCCGTCGATCTTGCCGTCGAGCAGGCCAATCGCGATCCGCGCAACCGTCGCTTCGCCAAGCTGGTCAACGCCATCCTGCGACGTCTGGAGCGCGAGCGCGACGTCATCCTCGAACAGTCGTCGAAGATCTCGCCGGTTCCGGACTGGTACCGCAAGCGGCTGGACAAGGCCTACGGCACGGAGGACGCGTTCAAGATCGCCGAGGCGCAGCTGACGCCGGCTCCCATCGATCTGACGGTAAAGGCGGATCGCGAGGTCTGGGCGGAGCGGCTGAAGGCAAAGATCCTGCCGACCGGCAGCCTCAGGCTTGCCGCCTTCGACGGCAAGATCCCGTCGCTCGACGGCTTCGACGAGGGCGCCTGGTGGGTCCAGGATGCCGCCGCCGCCATTCCCGCGCAGCTGTTCGGCGACATTGCCGGAAAGCGAATCGCCGATCTCTGCGCCGCACCGGGCGGCAAGACGGCGCAGCTCGCGGCGATGGGCGCTAAGGTCGTCGCCATCGAACAATCCGCCAACCGTACGGTGCGGCTTCGGGAAAACCTCGCCCGGCTCGATCTCGATGTCGAGATCCTCGAGACGGACCTTTTCGACTACCGGCCGGAAGAACTCCTGGACGGCGTCCTGCTCGATGCGCCTTGCTCGTCCACCGGCACCACCCGCCGCCATCCGGACGTGCTGTGGACCAAGGGCATCTCTGACATTGAAAAGCTCGCCGGCCTTCAGGCGCGCATGCTGCGCCATGCCGTGACGCTGGTGAAGCCGGGTGGCCTGATCGTGTTTTCCAACTGCTCGCTCGATCCCCTGGAAGGCGAGGAGCTGGTGGCCAGGCTCGTGGCGGAAGATCCTTCGGTGGAGCGCGTGGCGATCCCGCCAGCGGACTGGCCGGGGCTGGAACAGGCGATCAACGCAGCCGGCGAGTTCCGCACGACGCCGGCGATGCTGCCACCGGGCGGCGGCTATGCCGGCGGCATGGACGGCTTCTTCGCCTGCGTGCTGCGTCGTCGCTAAGACTTTATTCACCATAACAGCGCAAATTCGGATCTTGTCATGGACAGCGCGCCAAGCCGGATGGCTGGGCGCGGGAGGCGTCCATCCAGATTTCCGGTATCGAACATGCAGCTGGCCGAGCGCCGTCGATTTGTTGCTCTGGGACTGACGGAGACGCGCAGGCGCCTCTGCCGTCGGCTGATGCCGGTGCGCATGCTCGCCGGCAAGATCGGTCTTCAGGCGCCTGACCGGCTGGTCGTCGCTCCGACTGACCTCAGGGCTGTCGACAGCTTCGTCGCGGAAGAGATCATGTCCGGACGTTTCCGGCTTGCCGGCCGGCTCTTCGATGCCGGCGATGAATCCCCATTCCTGCAGCAGCTGCCGTCGCGGGCCTTTGCCGAGCGTCTACATTCCTTCGCCTGGCTACGGCATATGCGGGCGCTGCGCACCAACGAGGCGCGCGCCCAGGCGAGAACGCTGATGGCATCGTGGATGCAGGTGCACGGCCGCCGGCTGTCGGGTCACGGCTGGGAGCCGCATGTGGCCGCCGAACGGATGATCGCCTGGCTGTCGCACTCTCCCGTCGTGCTGCATGGCGCCGAGGCCGGCTTCTACCGTCGCTTCATGCGCTGCCTGGCCTTCCAGCGGCGCTACCTGCGCCGGGCGATCGACTGCCTGCCGATGGGCGAGGCACGGCTGCGGATCCGCATCGCGCTGGCCATGGCGTCGCTTGCCATGCCGTCGCCGGAAAAGCTCGTGCGGCGCGAGGGCCAGCGGCTGGACCGCGAACTCGAGGCGCAGATCCTCGCCGATGGCGGGCACGTGTCGCGCAATCCGCGGGCGGCGCTTGACCTGTTGCTCGATCTGCTGCCGCTGCGCCAGACCTACGTCAATCTCGGCCATGACGTGCCGGCCAAGCTGATCCCGACGATCGACCGGATTTTCCCAGCGCTGCGCTTCTTCCGCCACCAGGACGGCGATCTCGCCCTGTTCAACGGTGCCAGCGCAACGCCGGCCACCGAGCTGATGTCGGTGCTGCGCTACGACGAGACCGGCGGAAAGCCGTTCAAGGCCCTGCCGCACAGCCACTACCATCGCCTGACCGCCGGCGACACGACGCTGCTCGTCGATACGGGACAGCCACTGTCGGCCGAACTGTCGCGTAGCGCCCATGCCGGCTGCCTGTCCTTCGAGTTTTCCGCCGGGCGCAGCCGCTTCATCGTCAATGCCGGGGCGCCGACTTTTGCCGGACGCACCTATCGCCAGCTGTCGCGGGCAACCGCCGCCCATTCCACCGTCACGCTCGGCGAGACGTCCTCGGCACGCGTCACGCCATCGGCGCTGATCGGGCCGCTGATGCTGGAGGCGGTCGACGTGCTGGTCTCCGAACGCTGGGAGGACGCCTATGGCAACGACTGGCTGCGCGCCGCCCATGATGGATACGTGCGGCCCTTCGGCTATGTCCACCAGCGGGAGATCGGGCTTGCGGCGAAGGGCAACAAGATCAAGGGCTACGATCATTTCTTCGTGCCGGACGCAGAAGCCGGTGGACCCCAGGGACAGCGGGTGACGGCAACCGCGCGCTTTCATATCCACCCGTCCGTCACCCTGACGCGGGTCGATGTCGACAGCGTTTCTCTCGAGGCGCCGGATGGCGAGACCTGGCTCTTCTCGGCGCCGGGCCAGCACGTGCAGATCGGCGAAGACGTGTTTTTCGCCGACGTCTCCGGCATGCGGCCGAGCGAACAGCTGCTGATCGAGATCTCGCTTCCGGAGACGACCGACCTGCGCTGGATGCTGAAGCAGCAGGTGTAGCGGCCTTAGCGATTTCCTCCGGCGCCAAGCTGTGCTAACGCGGCCCGCATCCGGCGCCCGCCAACAGGGGCGCATTCCCAGCACGGAGTTCCCGATGGCCGTCGTCTCGAAAATGATCCCCGCTCCCGACAAGGTAAAGATCCGCACCGCGCTTCTGTCGGTGTCCGACAAGACCGGCATCGTGGAGCTTGCGAGCGCGCTTGCCGAGCATGGCGTGCGGCTTCTGTCGACCGGCGGCACCTTCAAGTCGCTCGCAGCGGCCGGCCTTCAGGTGACCGACGTTTCCGACGTCACCGGCTTTCCGGAAATCATGGACGGGCGCGTCAAGACCCTGCATCCGAACGTCCACGGCGGCCTGCTCGCCATCCGTGACGACGCCGATCACCAGGCGGCGATGCAGGAACACGGCATTGGCGCCATCGATCTTGCGGTCATCAACCTCTATCCGTTCGAGGAAGTCCGCGCGGCGGGCGGCGACTACCCGACGACCGTCGAAAACATCGACATCGGCGGCCCGGCGATGATCCGCGCGGCGGCCAAGAACCATGCCTATGTCACCGTCGTCACCGATGCCCAGGACTATCCGCAGCTGATCGAGGCGCTGCGCTCGGACGACGGCCAGACCGCCTATGCCTTCCGCCAGAAGCTTGCGGCAAAGGCCTATGCCCGTACGGCAGCCTACGACACGATGATCTCCAACTGGTTTGCCGAAGCGCTCGACATCGAGATGCCGCGCTACCGGACGATCGGCGGAATGCTGTCGCAGGAGATGCGCTACGGCGAGAACCCGCACCAGTCGGCCGGCTTCTACCTGACCGGTGACAAGCGGCCGGGCGTCTCGACGGCCACGCTGATCCAGGGCAAGCAGCTCTCCTACAACAACATCAATGACACCGACGCGGCCTATGAGCTTGTGGCGGAATTCCCGACCGAAGCCGGGCCGGCCTGCGCCATCATCAAGCACGCCAACCCCTGCGGCGTGGCCATCGGCGGCTCGTTGGTCGAGGCTTACAAACGAGCCCTTGCCTGCGACAGCACCTCGGCCTTCGGCGGCATCATCGCGCTCAACCAGACGCTTGATGCAGCGACGGCGGAAGAGATCGTCAAGCTGTTCACTGAAGTCATCATCGCGCCGGATGCCTCGGACGAGGCCAAGGCCATCATCGCGTCGAAGAAGAACCTGCGCCTGCTGGTGGCCGGCGGCCTGCCGGATCCCCGCTCGCGCGGCCTCACCGCGAAGACGGTGTCGGGCGGATTGCTGGTGCAGACGCGCGATAACGGCATGGTCGAGGATCTCGATCTGCGCGTCGTGACCAAGCGTGCGCCGACCGATCAGGAGCTGATCGACATGAAGTTCGCTTTCAAGGTCGGCAAGCACGTCAAGTCCAACGCCGTCGTTTACGCCAAGAACGGCCAGACTGCCGGCATCGGTGCCGGCCAGATGAGCCGCGTCGATTCGGCCCGCATCGCCGGCCTGAAGGCCGAGGAAGCGGCACGCGCCATGGGCTGGGCGGAGCCGATGACGCGCGGTTCGGCAGTCGCCTCGGAAGCGTTCCTGCCGTTTGCCGACGGGCTGTTGTCGATGATCGCCGCCGGCGCCACCGCCGTTATCCAGCCGGGCGGGTCGATGCGTGACGAGGAAGTCATCGCCGCTGCCGACGAGCACGGCGTGGCCATGGTGTTTACCGGCATGCGCCACTTCCGCCACTGAATGGCAAGAGGCAGTAGGCAGTCATAGGCCTACTGCTCTGCCCCGCCCGCCGGATAGGGCGTCCGCAGAAGCAGCAGGAAGCCGGCGACGAGGAACACGATCAGCGTCGCCATGCCGAGCCGCGCCGACCCCGTCGCATAGGTGACCGCTGAGAAGGATAGCGTCGCCATGAAGCTGGTGGCGCGGCCTGACAGCGCGTAGATGCCGAAGAACCGGCCCGCCTCGTCGATCGCGACGCTGCGCGCCAGGAACGATCGCGACGACGCCTGCACCGGGCCGAAGGCCAGGCCGATCAGCAGGCCGAAGGCGAGGTAGGCTTTCTCCGCCGCCGTGCCGAACAGCCCGCCGGCATCCAGCTCCGACAGCGGCAGCAGCCCGAAGAAGACATAGCCCGGCCCGGTCGAGACGATGCCGAGCGTCGCCACGAGCAGCAGCACCAGGCTGATGATGATCACTGTCTTGGAGCCAGCGATCCGGTCGAAGCGACCGGCGACGAGGCAGCCGAAGATCGCCACCACGTTCAGCAGGATGCCGAACAGGCCGATCTCCAGCGTCACCCAGCCGAACATGCCGGCCGCAAAGGTTCCGCCGAGGATCAGCAGGCCATTGACGCCGTCTTGATAGAGCATCCGCGCGACCAGGAAGCGAAGGATCGATCGCCGGCTATGCAAAAGTTCCGAAAGCGTCTTGCGCAGCTCGCGCAGGCCGGCTGACACGGCCGGGCGCAGGGGCGCGCCGGGTGCCGCATCGGGCGTGAACAGGAACATCGGCAGGATGAAGAGGAGGTACCAGAGCGCGGCCAGCGGACCAGTGATGCGGGCGTCCTCGCCGAGTGCCGGATCCAGCCCGAACAGCGGCGGCAGGCCGAAAAGCGTCACACCGGTTTGCGGATCGGAGGCGAGGAAGCCGACGACGAGGATCAGCACGATCATCCCGCCGAGATAGCCGAGGCCCCAGGCGGTGTTCGAAACCCGCCCGACATCGGCGGCCGATACCAGCCGCGGCATCATCGAATCGTTGAAGACGATCGAAAATTCGGCAGCGATCGAGGCAAGGATCATGAAGATGACCGGCCACAGGATGGGGGAGCCGGGAGCCGCAAACCACAGCATGAACAGCGCGCCGATCTTGATGGCGGCGAACACCGCGATCCACGGCTTGCGCGGTCCGGACTGGTCGGCGATCGAACCGAGCACCGGCGACATCACGGCGATGACGATCGACGAGATCGTCGCCATGTTGCTCCACATCGCCTGTGCGGAGACCGGATCCTCGGTCAGCCGGGCGACGAAATACGGTCCGAAGACGAAGGTGGTGACCACGGTGAAGAAGGGCTGGGCTGCCCAGTCGAACAGCATCCAGCCCCAGATTCCGCGCTGTCGAGGTCTGGGCCCCGCCTGCTCTCCTGCTTGCGACACGCCGCGCCTCCGGTTGACGCGCTAGTGGATCACCGAACGCTACCCTGGGCAAGGTCGGTAAACAGGCTCGCCGCCACCATCATCCGGGCCAGCGTCGTGTCGCCGGCCTCACCGAGCCCCAGCAGTTCGCTGCTGATCCGGTTCAGCCGCACGCGGTCGCTGGCAAGCCAGGCTTCCAGCGGCTTCCTGTCCTTGCCGTGCTTCGCAAGCGCCGTAGTGACCATGTCGCGCCGCGCCGCTGCGATCTGCTGCAGGGCGCGGATGATCGCCAGGTTCTCATAATGGTCGGCGGCGTTGAAGCGCTCCCCGGCCGCCAGGAAGCGATTGACGCGGAACGTCTCCGTTGCGTGGAAATAGACCTCGGTCGCGCGGGCGAGGGGCGCACCGCTGCGCTCCGAGATCAGCATGATTTCCGGTACCAGGACCAGGTTGGGGAGGATCTCCAGCTCCGCCGCCAGCGAGGCCGGCACGCCGTCCGGCAGGTCGTCCTCGGCAATCGTCCTTGGCGTGATCGCGCCGCGCAGGTTCTTGATGCTGGCGCGGATACGCGACACGGCATCGGCCACCGGCACGGCGGTCATGCCCGTCTGGAGGATGAAGATCGTGGCGCCCATGAAGATCTCGCCGATCTGCTCGTAGAGACCGTTCTGTGTCTCGCCGTCCATCTGGCCGTCGAGCGCATCGACCGCTGCCCACAGCCGCGGCAGGTCGTAGGCATCGCGGGCGATGAAGGCGGCCTTGACCACATCGACCTGGCTGCGGCCGCTGATGTCGCTCATCATCTGGGTAAAGCCCGGGCCGCCGCGATTGATTGCCTCGTTGGCGAGAATGGTGGCGACGATCTCCCGGTGCAGCCGGTGCTGGGCAATGTCGGTCGCGTAGGCCTTCTGCATCTGCTTGGGGAAGTAAGCCGACAGGAACTGGTCGAAGTATGGATCGTCGGGCAGGTCGCTTGCGACGATCGCATCGAAGAGGACGATCTTGGCATAGGACAAGAGCACGCCGACCTCCGGCCGGGTCAGCGGCCGACCGGCTGCGTAGCGCTCGGCAATCTCGGCGTCGTCCGGTAGCGTCTCAACCTTGCGGTTCAGTTCGCCGCGCACTTCGAGCGCCGTCATCAACCGCGACAGCTCCTCGCGGTTGCGCAGTCCGCGCCTTGTGGTCAGCGAAATCGCCAGCGACTGCAGGTAATTGTTTCGCAGCACCAGCGCCGCCACCTCGTCGGTCATCGAGGCGAGCAGCTTGTCGCGCTTGTCGCGCGGCAGGCGGCCGTCCTGCATCGCCGGGCTCAGCGCGATCTTGATGTTGACCTCGACGTCGGACGAATTGACGCCGGCCGAGTTGTCGATGGCATCGGAATTCAGCCGGCCGCCGTTGAGGGCAAAGGCAATGCGGCCCTTCTGGGTGACGCCGAGGTTGGCGCCCTCGCCGATCACCTTGGCACGCACCTCGCGTGCGGTGATGCGGATCGGATCGTTGGCACGGTCACCGACCTCTGCGTCGGCTTCCGACAGCGCCTTGATATAGGTGCCGATGCCGCCGAACCACAGAAGGTCGACCGGGCTCTTGAGGATTGCCGTCATGATCTCGAACGGGGTTGCGACATCCTTGTCGATGTCGATCGCCGCCTTGGCCTGCGGCGTCAGCTTCACGGACTTTTCTGCCCGCGAGATGATCATGCCGCCATCCGAGAGCGTCGCGCGGTCATAGTCCTGCCAGCTGGAGCGCGGCAGCTTGAACATCCTGCTGCGCTCGGCAAAGCTCTTCTTGGTATCGGGGTTCGGGTCGATGATGATGTCGCGGTGGTCGAAGGCGGCGATCAGCCGGATATGACGCGACAGCAGCATGCCGTTGCCGAACACGTCGCCCGACATGTCGCCGACGCCGGCGACCGAGAACGGCGTCGTCTGGATGTCGACGTTCATCTCACGGAAGTGCCGCTTGACGGCTTCCCAGGCACCGCGCGCGGTGATGCCCATCTTCTTGTGGTCGTAACCGGCTGATCCGCCGGAGGCAAATGCGTCGTCCAGCCAGAAGCCGGCTTCCTGGGCCAGGCCATTGGCGGTGTCGGAGAAGGTCGCCGTGCCCTTGTCGGCGGCAACGACGAAGTAGGGATCGTCGCCGTCCAGCCGCAGCGTGTCGGCCGGACCGATGATCTCACCGCCGACGATGTTGTCGGTAATCGACAGCAGCGTGCGGATGAAGGTGATGTAGGCGTCGCGGCCGGCCTGGAAGAAGGCGTCGCGCTGGGCGGGCGACGGCAGCCGCTTGGGGAAGAAACCGCCCTTGGCGCCGACTGGTACGATGACGGCGTTCTTCACCTGCTGCGCCTTGACGAGGCCGAGAACCTCGGTGCGATAGTCCTCACCGCGGTCGGACCAGCGCAGGCCGCCGCGCGCCACCTTGCCGAAGCGCAGGTGGACGCCTTCCACCTCGGTGCCATAAACGAAGATCTCGCGGAACGGCCGCGGCTGCGGCAATTCGTCGAGAAGCTTCGGGTCGAGCTTGAAGGCCAGCATCGGCTTCGGCCTGCCATCTTCGCCGGTCTGGAAGTAGTTCGTCCGAAGCGTCGAATCGATTGCATTGACGAAGCGTCGGAAGGTGCGGTCATCGTCGAGGTTGGGAACCGCCGCCAGCGCTTCCTCGATCGCCAGGTGGTGCTCGGTCAGCTTGCGTTCGCGCTGCCGCTCGCCGAGCTTCGGGTCGAACCCGTCGCGGAAGAGGGCGAAGATCCGCCGGCTGATCTGCGGGTAGCGGGCCAGCGTCTCGGCAATGTGCGACTGCGAGTAGACGATTCCGGTCTGGCGGAGATAGCGCGCATAGGCGCGCAGCACCGTCGTTTCGCGTACCGACAGCCCTGTCAGCAGCACGAGGCGGTTGAAGCCGTCGTTGTCGACGGTGCCGGCAAACGCGCCGAGGAAGGCTTCCTCGACCAGCGGCGCCTCGCGCTCCATGTCGATGAGGCGATGATCCGGCAGCTCGAGTTCCATGTCGTGCAGCACGATACGCTTGCCACTGCCGGTCAGCACCATGTCGAAGGTCCGCTCGCTGACCACCTGGAAGCCGAGGTTTTCAAGAAGCGGCACGCGGCGCGACAGGGCCAGGTGATCGTCGGCGTGGAAGATCTTCAGCGACAGGATGGAGCGCTGCTCGACCTGACGCTCGTAGAGCGAGATACGGATAGGCTCACCGGCCGCGCAGGCGAGGATATCGGGCAGGTCGGCTGCGGTCTCTTCCGGCGAAAACGCCTCCTGGAAGGCGAAGGTGGTCTCGATCGCCGGGCTGTCGGGGCCGGCAAGCGCCGAGAACCGGTCCTGCCACGGGGTGGCGATGCTGCGGATGGCATCCTCCAGCCGCTGCTGCGGGATACGCGGCGTCTTGCCGACCCGCCGTCCGATGATGAAGTGGACGCGGGCGTTTCCGCCCTCGGGGAATGCCGGGTAATAGGCAGAGACATGGCCCTCGAACGTCGCGGCAAGGTAGGCACCGATCTTTTCGCGGACGATGGAATTGTAGTTTTCGCGCGGCACGTAGACGAGCACGGAGACGAAGCGGTCGAAGTGGTCGATGCGGGCAAGGGCACGCACCCGCGGCCGCTCGGCAAGCTCCATGATCTGCTCGCAGTAGCGGACCAGCAGCTCCGGATCGATCTGGAAGAGATCGTCGCGCGGGTAGGATTCCAGCGTGTTGCGCAGCATGCGTCCGGAATGGCTGAGCGGATCGAAGCCGAAGTGATCCTCGACGCGGGCGGCCTTGGCGCGCAGCAACGGAATGTCGCTCACTGTATGCGTATAGGCGCTGGCGGTGAAAAGACCGACGATGCGCAGTTCGCCGGTCACCCTGCCGGCGCTGTCGAAGCGCTTGACGCCGACATAGTCCATATAGGCGCGGCGGTGGACGACGGATTTGAAATTGGCCTTGGTGACGATCAGGAAATCCGGTCCCTGCAGAAACTGCAGGATTTCCGGCGTGGTGGTCACGGCGTCCTTGCCCTGGCGCAGCACCCGCACGTCGGGATCGGACAGGATGCCGAGGCCGCGTCCCTGACCGCGCTCGATGGTCGCAGCCTCGCCCTCGCCGGAATAGACGTATTCGCGCATGCCAAGGAAGATGAAGTTGCCGTCGCGCAGCCAGCTGAGGAAGCCGAGCGCCTCGTCGCGATCGGTCTTGCGGCGGCCGCCGCCGGCCGGCAATTCGCCGATTGCCGCATCCAGAAGCTCCAGCATCGGCTTCCAGTCGCTGATGGCCGAATGCACCTTGTCGAGCACCTGGCGCAGCCTGTCGACGAGATCGGCCACCTGGTCTTCCGAGAGAGGCGACAGATGCACCTGGATCAGGCTGACATGCCGCCCGGCGGCCTGACTGCGCTCGTAGGAATAGAGGGTCGGGCGCGCGCCCGGCTGCACGTCGAGGATCGGATGCACAGCCAGCGAGATGTCGCGGTAGGTGCTGGTGATTTCGCCCATCACGGAATCGAAGAGGAACGGCATGTCGCGGTCGATGACGGTGAGGATCGAGACGGCTGCGCCATTCGGCGCAACGCCGTCGACGGCAGCCACCGAGATGCGCGCGGTCTCGCCGGTCCAGGCCTCCAGCTCGCCGCTCGCGTGGCGGGTCGAGGCGGCCAGCATCTCCGGCGTATAGGCCGCCAGATCGTCATTACTGGCCCTGCCGAACAGGATCTGCGGATCGAGCGTGGCGCCCTGATCTCCTGCAAGAGCGGCCTGCGCCAGTTCGATCTGCTTCTCGCGCTTCGGATTCCGCTTGGCAGCCATTCTTTCCTCCCGGCATTGGTTTTCTGATCTTTAGCATGGGTTTGGCGGCAATATGGCTCTTGCTCGACCAATTTCTCATGCTTTTTCACTCCATTTGTTGACAGACGCGTGTGAAGAATCGATCACAGGCCGCAAAACCAGGATCCGCTCGATGTCCGAAGGCAGCGCCGTCATCGTCATTTCCAGCCATGTCGTGCGTGGCTCCGTCGGCAATCGCGCGGCGGTGTTCGCCCTCGAGACGATGGGCTATCCCGTCTGGGCATTGCCCACCGTCATCCTCCCCTGGCATCCCGGCCATGGACCGTCGACGCGCGTGGTGATTGCCGAGGAGCAGTTCGACCAGGTGATCGACGATCTCATCCGGGCGCCTTGGATCGGAGAGGTGAAGGCGGTGCTGACCGGCTATTTCGGCCACCCGTCGCAGCCGCGCGCTGCAGGCCGGCTGATCTCGGCGCTGCGGGCGCGGGATCCGGAACTCTTCTATGCCTGCGATCCGGTGATGGGCGATCAGGCCGGCCTTTATGTGCCGGAGGCGACGGCCGAGGCCATCCGCACCGAGCTTCTGCCGCTTGCAACACTTGCCACGCCGAACCGCTTCGAGCTCGCCTGGCTGTCGGGCGCCGATCTCGACAGCAATGCGGCGGTGATGGAGGCGGCGATCGCGCTCGGGCCGCCAAAAATGCTGGTCACCTCGGCCTTGCCGATGATGGCCGGCGGCACCGGCAATCTCTACCTCACCGGACGTCACGCGCTGCTGGCCGAACACCGGCTGATCGACAATCCGCCGAACGGCCTGGGCGACCTGCTGGCGGCCGTCTTCCTCGCCCGGCTTCTGTCGGGCATGGACGAGGAGAAGGCGCTGCAACTGGCGACCGCCAGCGTCTTCGAGGTGCTTGCCCGCACGGCACGCCGGGGCGGCGACGAACTGACCCTTGAGACCGATGCTTCGAGCCTTTCGACGCCCATGGCGATGGTGCAGATGCGCCACCTCATGCATCCGCTGAGGTCCGGTCGCCGCTGACCGGACCCGGCCGAACTCCCGCAGTTGATCTTCATCAAGCACGAGGCTAATCAGAGAACATGACTGAATTTCCGTCTTCTCTCCTTACCGGCTACGACAACTTCATGAGCGGCCGCTATACCGGCGAGCGGGAACGCTACCGCACGCTGGCCGAGACCGGCCAGAAGCCGCATACGCTGGTCATTGCCTGCTGCGACAGCCGCGCGGCGCCAGAAACCATCTTCGATGCGGGCCCCGGCGAGCTTTTCGTCATGCGCAATGTCGCCAATCTGGTGCCGCCCTACGAGCCGGACGGCCAGTATCACGCGACGTCGGCAGCGCTCGAATATGCCGTTCAGGTGCTGAAGGTACGCGACATCGTGGTGATGGGCCACGGGCGCTGCGGCGGCATCCAGGCGGCGCTCGATCCGATGGACGAGCCGCTGTCGCCCGGCGATTTCATCGGCAAGTGGATGGGCATGCTGCGCCCGATCGCCGAGCAGATCCCCAGCATCGACGTGCTGACCCAGGCGGAACGCCAGACGGCGCTGGAGCGCGTCTCGATCCGCGGTTCGCTCGCCAACCTGCGAACCTTCCCTTGCGTGCGGATCCTCGAAGAGAAGGGGCGCATGCGCCTGCACGGATGCTGGTTCGACATCTCGACCGGCGAGCTGTGGATCATGGATGGCAAGACGGGCGATTTCATCCGCCCGTCCGCCTGACGTTCTCGCCGCCGCTCCGGCGGCCGTGACGGCTTACTTGCCGTCGATCTCGCCGCCGATATAGGCGATCGCCTGCTGGTAGACGCTGGCGGCATTCCATCCCTGGATCGCCGTAAAGTTCGGCTGGCCCTGCTGGTAGCCGGCGCCGCGCTGCCAGCCGTGGCCGACCAGGAAGTTGGCGGTCGACGCCAGTGCATCGGCGCGCGAACGGACGAGGTCGATGTGGCCGTCGCCGTCACCGTCGGCGCCGTAGCGGATGACGTTCAACGGCAGGAACTGCGTCTGGCCGATCTCGCCATGAGCGGCACCCTTGGCGGAGGTCGAAAGATCGCCGCGGCCGACGAGCTTCAGGGCGGCATACAGCTGTTCGGTGAAGTAGGCCGAGCGGCGGCAGTCGTAGGAGAGGGTGGCAACGGCAGACAGCGTGTGCTGGTCGCCCATGAAGCTGCCGAAACCGGTCTCCATGCCCCAGATCGCCAGAAGCGGGCCGGCCGGAACGCCATAGCGGCGCTCGATTGCGGAGAACAGCTGGGCGTTCGACGCCTTCATGCTCTTGCCGCGGGAAATGATGGCCTGACCGCCGCGCTTCTTCATGAATTCGCTGAAGGAAAGCTTGAAGCTCTTCTGGCCGCGGTCGGCGCGGATGGTCGGGCGGTTGTACTGGACGTTGGCGAAGGCCGACTGCAGCACTGCGGGCGAGATGCCGTTGGCGGGTGCCTGACGCTTGAAGTCGTCGACCCAGGCGGCAAAGCCGGATCCGTCATTGCCGCAGGCGGCGGCATGGGCCTGCTGGACGCTCAACATCATGACGGCAGTAACGACGCCGCCGAAGATCTTCTTCAACATTCCTTGGACCCCATGCATGTGTGTCGGACCGCTCCAAAAGGGCGGGCTCAGCTTCTGTTCTGGTTATGGCGGGCGATCCCGGTGCCGACAACCTTGCCGTTCATGAAATGATCGTGAACCGCGGCCCGGAAAGCCCCGCCCTCAGGCGGAGCTTTACGCGATCATGCTTACCAAATCGTATCGGACGGCCGGATATCAGGCGGCCTGCTTGCGCGGCTTGATGAGGCCGCGGTTGACCAGCAACTCGGCGATCTGGATCGCGTTCAGGGCTGCACCCTTGCGCAGGTTGTCGGAAACCACCCAGATGTTGAGGCCGTTCTCGACGGTTGCGTCCTCGCGAATACGCGAGATGTAGGTGGCATCTTCACCGGCACATTCGATCGGGGTGATGTAGCCACCGTTCTCGTGCTTGTCGATGACGAGGCAACCCGGGGCTTCGCGCAGGATGTCGCGTGCCTGGTCGGCAGTGATCTCGTTCTCGAACTCGATGTTGACCGATTCCGAGTGGCCGATGAATACCGGCACGCGAACCGCGGTGCAGGTGACGCGGATCTTCGGGTCGAGCATCTTCTTGGTCTCGGCCAGAACCTTCCACTCTTCCTTCGTATAGCCGTCTTCCATGAAGCTATCGATGTGCGGGATGACGTTGAAGGCGATGCGCTTGGTGAACTTCTTGGCTTCCACCGGATCGGCGACGAAGACGGCGCGCGTCTGGGTGAACAGTTCGTCCATGCCTTCCTTGCCGGCGCCGGACACCGACTGGTAGGTCGACACGACGACGCGCTTGATCTTGGCGAAATCGTGCAGCGGCTTCAGGGCGACGACCAGCTGGGCGGTCGAGCAATTCGGATTGGCGATGATGTTCTTCTTGGCGAAGCCGGTAATGGCGTCGGCATTGACTTCCGGAACGATCAGCGGAACTTCCTGGTCGTAGCGCCAGGCCGAGGAGTTGTCGATGACGACGCAGCCCTGGGCGCCGATCTTCGGGGACCACTTCTGCGAGATGGTGCCACCGGCCGACATCAGGCAGATGTCGGTGTCTGAAAAGTCGTAATGCTCGAGGTTCGAAACCTTCAGGACCTTGTCGCCGAACGAGACTTCGGTGCCCTGCGAACGGGCGGATGCAAGGGCCACGACTTCATCTGCCGGGAACCCGCGTTCGGAGAGGATGTTCAGCATTTCCCGGCCGACGTTACCGGTGGCGCCGACGACTGCAATCTTGAAACCCATTTCACTGCTCTCTTTCTCTTCTCTCCTCGGGTGTGGAGGGGGAACAGCGGACGAACCCGCGTCGTTCCTTGTCCCCAGCCGAACCGGGGAGAGAGCGGTAGGCCAGAGACGTCAGACGGTTTTCGTCGTCGTTTTGGCCTTGGTTTTGGAAGACACGCGCACGAGGAGGCGGAGGCCGGCATTCGATGCCGATCCCAATGAAGCAGCGATGTTGAGTTCGCGGCGATACATTCTTGCTTCCCTTCGCCGCAACTCCTTAGAAGATTTCGTGGCACTGTCAAGCGGCAGCGGCGCAATGACCGGTCCAAAGGCTGGGGTTAAGCGGCTGGACAAGCTCCTGTGGAGACACTACGAGCTTGGCAAAGACAGGATCTTTCGTCGCCCATGACCGGTAACTTGGTGATCATCGCTGCGGCCGCCGTGCTCAGTTGCGCCTGCGTCTTCGTCCTCATCCGCCGGGCGGCGCAGCTTGGCCTCGTCCAGGCGCCGGAGGCGCGCTCGTCGCATGTGCGCCCGACGCCGACCGGCGGCGGGATCGGCATCGTCGCCGGCGCGCTGGTCGCGGGACTGTCGCTACCGGGCGCGGACGGTGTCTCCTTGCTGATCCTGGCACTTGGCCTCGTGATCGCTCTCGTCGGCCTGATCGACGACCGCCGGCCGCTGCCGGCCCGGGTGCGCCTGCCGGTGCAGGCCCTGGTCGTTGCGGCGCTCCTCTGGTCCACCGGGGCAGCCGGTGCTCTCGCTGGCGGCCTTCCTGCCGCCTTTCACCTGGGCGCTGCTGCGCTGCTGCTCGTCGGCGGCCTCTGGTGGATCAACCTCTTCAACTTTATGGACGGCATAGACGGCATTGCCGGGCAGCAGGCGATCCTGATGCTGCTGTCGGCGATGCTGATCGCATTCGGCACCGTACCCGGCGTCACCGGCGGCTGGACCTGGTGGATGATGGCGGCGACGGCTGCCGCGACCTTCGGCTTCCTCGTGTTCAACTGGCCGCCGGCACGGATCTTCATGGGCGATGCCGGCAGCACCTTTCTCGGCTTCACCCTGTTCGCCTCGGCAATGCTGTCGCTGGTCGCCGGCTGGCTCAGCCTGCCACAATGGCTGGTTCTGGCAGCGCTGTTCGCCGGCGATGCGACGGTAACGCTGCTGGTTCGCCTGCTGCGGGGCGAGAATGTCGCGCAGGCGCACCGCTCGCATGCCTATCAACGGCTGTCGCGGCGCTTCAACGGGGCGCGGCCGGTCAGCAGCGGATTTGCGGTGGTCAACCTGCTGGTGCTCCTGCCGATCGCCTTCATCCTGCCGCAGGAAGTCTGGGCCTGGCTCGTGGTGGTCGTCGTCTATGTCTGCGTCATCGGCGCGGCGCTGGCCTGCGGAGCCGGCCTGCCGGACCAGCAGCCAGCCTCGTTCAATACCTATCGGCGGCTGTTGTCGCGCAGCAGAAACTAGGCGAGGCAGGCATGATACTGGTCACGGGATCGACGGGCTTCGTCGGGCGGCATCTGGTCCGGATGCTTCAGGACCGCGGCCTGCCGTGCCGGCCCGTCAGCCGTGATCAACGTCCCGACCATGTCGCGATCGGCGCGATCTCGCAGCAAACCGATTGGTCGGGGGCCCTGTCGGGCGTCGACTGCGTCATCCATCTGGCCGCCCGGGTGCATGTCATGCACGAAAGCGCCACCGATCCGATGTCCGCCTTCCGGCAGATGAATGTCGAGGCGACGCTGAACCTTGCCCGGCAGGCAGCACGTGCCGGCGTGCGGCGCTTCGTCTTCGTCAGTTCCGTGAAGGTCAACGGCGAGATGACGGAGCCGGGGCAGGCATTTGGACCCGACGATGCCCCAGATCCTCAGGATGCCTATGGTATCTCCAAGGCCGAAGCCGAAGCGGCCCTGCGGGTGCTCGGCCGCGAGACCGGGCTCGAGATCGTCGTCATTCGCCCGCCGCTCGTCTATGGACCGGGCGTGGGTGCCAATTTCCGGCTGCTGATGCGCTGGGCCGGCAGCGGCGTGCCGTCGCCGTTCGGTGCCTGCGACAACCGCCGCTCGTTGGTCTTCGTCGACAACCTTGCCGAGCTGCTGATCGTCGCAGCTCGCCATCCGCAGGCAGCCGGCGAGACCTTTCTCGCCAGCGACGGCGAAGACCTGTCGACGCAGGCGCTGTTTTCAAGGCTGGCGCGGCTGCAAGGTCGAAAGGGTTACGGCCTGCCGATCCCGCCCGTCCTGATGCACCGGTTTGCGGCGCTCGTCGGACGGCAGTCCCATAGCCAGCGCTTGCTTAGCAATCTGCAGGTGGATATAGCCAAGAACAACGCACTGCTGGGCTGGACGCCGCCGATTTCGGTCGAGGCGGGACTGCGCCGGACCGTCGATGGGGAACGCCTGCTTGGTTGATCGGGGTATATTCGCACCAGACGCGCGCCCGTGGCGGAAAGCCCCGGCGGCCCCATGCACATGGCTTAGGTCCGGCAGGACATGATCAACCTGCTCCGCTGTACGATCGAGACCCTGCCACGGTTCTGGAAGCGCGTCATCCTTGTCGCCTTCGATGCGCTGGCGCTGATCGTCGCCATCTGGGCAAGCTACGCGCTGCGCTATGCCGTTTGGATGCCGGTCATCACCGAGGAGCGCGTCGTTCTGTCGCTGATCGCGCCGGTCATCGCCATTCCGATCTTCATCCGGCTCGGCCTCTACCGCGCGGTCATCCGCTACCTGCCCGATACCGCCATCTGGACCATCCTGCGGGCCATGGGTATCGCCACGATGATCTGGATCATCGTCGTCTTCCTGATGGAGATGTCGGGGCGCGGCGTCGTTCCGCGGTCGGTGCCGTTCTTCTACTTCGCCATCGGCACGGCGCTGATCGGCGGCTCGCGGTTCGCCGCCAAGGTGGTTCTCAGCCACGGCACGGGCATGCGTCGCGACGAGCAGCCGGTGTTCATCTACGGTGCGAGCACATCGTCCGTGCAGCTGGCGACGGCGCTTAGGGGAACGGGTAACCGTTTTGTCGTTGGCCTGATCGACGAGGATTCCGATCACCACGGGCGCGATGTCGGTGGCTACCGCGTCTACAATCCTGCCAACCTGCCGCGGCTGATCGAGCAATACGGCGTGCAGGAAATCATCCTGTCGCTGTCTTCGATTTCCGCCGACCGCCGGCAGAGTGTCATCGGCAGCATCAGCGGCCTTGGCGTCAAGATCCGCACCGTCCCGGATATCAGCGACCTCGTCGATGGTCGGTACCTCGCCAACCAGATCCGCGAGATCGAGATCGACGAGCTGCTCGGCCGCTCCTTCGTGCCGCCGGATCCGAAACTGCTTGGCGGCATTCTTGAAGACCGCGTCATCATGGTTACCGGTGCCGGCGGTTCGATCGGCTCGGAACTCTGCCGGCTGATCGTCCAGTGGAAGCCGAAGCGGCTCGTGCTGTTTGAGGCAAACGAGTTCGCCCTCTACAAGATCGACCGCGAACTGCAGGGGGCGCGCTGCGAGATCGTGCCGGTTCTGGGTTCGATCACCCACGAGGCGCGGGTGCGCGAGGCGATCCGCGGGCAGGGCGTGCAGGTCGTCTACCATGCGGCCGCCCACAAGCATGTGCCGCTGGTGGAAGCCAATGCGCTGGAAGGCATCGAGAACAACATCTTCGGCACCATGACCGTTGCCAAGGTGGCGTTCGAGGAGAATGTCTCGGACTTCGTGCTGATCTCCTCCGACAAGGCGGTGCGGCCGACCAACGTCATGGGCGCCACCAAGCGCTGGGCGGAGCTGATCGTCCGGCAGATGGCCCTGGAGGCGCAGCGGCTCGGCCGCAGCCAGCATTTCTGCGCCGTCCGCTTCGGCAATGTGCTCGGCTCCAACGGCTCGGTCGTGCCGCTGTTCAAGCAGCAGATCGCCCAGGGCGGTCCGGTCACCGTCACCAATCCCGAGATGCGCCGCTATTTCATGTCGATCCAGGAAGCGGCCGAGCTGATCGTCCAGTCGAGCGCACTGTCGAATGGCGGCGACATCTTCCTGCTCGAGATGGGCGAACCGGTGCGCATCGGCGATCTGGCCGAGAACATGATCCGGCTTGCCGGCTTCACCGTGCGTGATGCCGAAAACCCGACGGGCGGCATCGAGATCCAGGTCACCGGCAGCCGCCCGGGCGAGAAGATGTTCGAGGAACTCTTCTACGACATGGCAAACGCGTTGCAGACCCAGCATCCAAAAATCCTGCGCGCCGATTCGACCGCGATCGCCCATCACAACATCGTCGATGCCTGCAAGGATCTGCGGGATGCGGTGTCGGCGGCGGACGAGCAGGCGGCACGCAACGTGCTGTTCGGCTTCATCGGCATGGGGTCGCAGGCGGAACAGGGCGAGACCTGATTGCCTGTGGCTCCCGGCAAGCCGACCGTGGATATTCTCTCAAGTCATTCACACAGCAAAACGCCCCGTAGTGCGGGGCGCGCTGGCATCGTGCTGCGTGCGTCGGATCGTTCAGGCGGAGAGCGCCTGGAATTGCGCAAGGATCGCATCGCCCATCTCGGTCGTGCCGACCCGGGTCTTGCCGTCGCTCATGATGTCGGCGGTGCGCAGGCCCTTGTCCAGAACGTCGGAGATCGCCTTCTCCAGGCGGTCGGCCTCGCTCACCATGTTGAACGAGTAGCGAAGGCACATGGCGAAAGAAGCGATCATCGCGATCGGATTGGCGATGCCCTGGCCGGCGATGTCGGGCGCCGAACCGTGCACCGGCTCGTAGAGTGCCTTGCGCTTGCCGGTCTTGCCGTCGGGAGCGCCGAGTGAGGCCGACGGCAGCATGCCGAGCGAACCGGTCAGCATCGCCGCCACGTCCGAGAGCATGTCGCCGAACAGGTTATCGGTGACGATGACGTCGAACTGCTTCGGCGCACGAACCAGCTGCATACCGCCGGCATCGGCCAGCATGTGCTCCAGCTTCACGTCGGCATATTTCGCCTTGTGCGTTTCGGTCACCACCTGGTTCCACAGCACGCCCGACTTCATGACGTTGCGCTTTTCCATCGAGCAGACGGCGTTCTTGCGGGTGCGCGCCAGTTCGAAGGCAACGCCCGAGATGCGCTCGATCTCGTAGGTGTCGTAGACCTGCGTATCGACGGCGCGCTTCTGGCCGTTGCCGAGATCGGTGATCGTCTTCGGTTCGCCGAAATAGACGCCGCCGGTCAGTTCGCGAACGATCAGGATGTCGAGGCCTTCCACCAGTTCCGGCTTCAGCGACGATGCGTCGGCCAGCGCCGGATAGCAGATCGCCGGGCGCAGGTTGGCGAACAGTTCCAGGTCCTTGCGCAGGCGCAGGAGGCCGGCTTCGGGGCGTACCTCGTAGGGCACGGCATCCCATTTCGGGCCGCCGACGGCGCCGAACAGCACCGCATCGGCCTTCATCGCCTTGGCCATGTCGTCTTCGGAGATCGCCTCGCCGTGCGCGTCATAGGCGCATCCGCCGACCAGGCCCTGTTCTGTGACGAAGCCGGTATTCATGACGCTGTTCATGTAGTCGATGATCTTGACGACTTCGGCCATCGCTTCCGGGCCGATACCGTCACCAGGAAGAAGGAAGAGCGAATGAGACATGTGCTTGGATATCCTTGAGCGTCGGCAGGCTTGCCGTCATGCACCGCGTGTCGCGGCTTTGCGTCCTCCAGACCCTGACGTCCGCGCCTGCGGCGGACGAGGCGGCGACGGGTGTGGTCGGGACCGGTGGCGCGCCTGATCTCGTCAGGCGCTCCGGCAGCGTGGCTCAGAGCCAGGGCCGCTCGGTCTGCATCTTGTTTTCGAAGGTGGCGATCGCGCTGTCGCTCTTCATCGTCGTTGCGATGTCGTCGAGGCCTTCCAGCATGATGTGCTTGCGGTTCGGATCGATGTCGAAGGTGATCGTTCCGCCGTCCGGACCGCTGATCTCCTGGGCTTCCAGGTCGATCGACAGAACGGCATTGGCGCCGCGCGAGGCGTCGTCCATCAGCTTGTCGAGGTCGTCCTTGGACACGACGATCGGCAGGATGCCGTTCTTGAAGCAGTTGTTGTAGAAGATGTCGGCGAACGAGGTGGAGATGACGCAGCGGATGCCGAAGTCGAGAAGCGCCCAGGGTGCGTGCTCTCGCGACGAGCCGCAGCCGAAATTGTCGCCGGCAACCAGGATCTTGGCGCCCTGGTAGGCGGGCTTGTTGAGGACGAAATCGGGATTGGGCGTGCCGTCTTCGAGGTAGCGGGCTTCGGCGAACAGGCCCTTTCCGAGACCGGTGCGCTTGATCGTCTTCAGGTAATCCTTCGGAATGATCATGTCGGTGTCGATGTTGACGACCGGAAGCGGCGCGGCAACGCCGGTGAGCTTGACGAATTTATCCATGATCTGCCTCCGCGAGACGTGTTGCGGAAGCTGCAATAGACCAGATCCTCGGAAAATTGAAGTCCACATTGCCGTCAAACGGTACGCCGGCGGTCGCGCCGGCGCCTGGCAAAGGGAGGTCAGACCTTCAGAGATCGATGATCGTGCCGCGTCCGTCGTTCCAGACGCGCATGTCCTGCTGCTTGGCGCCATGTCCGGCGCACTTGGCCCTGGCACGAACCGGCACCGGCTTGAGGCGCGGCGTCAGCGCCTTCACCACGGTAAACACAGCCAGCATGCCGGCAAAGGCCAGCGTCAGCGAAGCTGTCAGCACCACCAGGGCGGAGATTGCGGCGATGCCGATGAGGCCGAGGAAGAGCGCGCGAATGTTTTGCATGATGTGAGTGCCTTTCTTCTGTGGGAAATGTGGTCCTTTCTCTTGAATGTTGCAAGAGGCTTTGCCTTGCTGCGCTATTGCGCCTCATCATAAAGCTTGTCACAAAGTCGCGATGACCATCCCCTTGCCGACCGTCACGCCCCTGCGGCGTTCGCTGCTCAGTGTTCCCTCCATCAATCAGCGGGCCCTCGACAAGATCCACGCGCTGGATTGCGACGGTGTGATCTTCGACCTCGAAGACTCCGTTTCGCTCGATGACAAGCAGCGGGCGCGGGACAATCTGCGCGCGCTGTTTCGCGACAATCCGCTGCGCGAGAGGGAGGCGGTGATCCGCATCAACCCGCTGGACAGCGCGTTCGGTCGCGCGGATCTGGACCTGGTGCTGGAGCTTTCGCCGAATGCGGTGGCGCTGCCCAAGGTCGATACCGCAGCCGATGTGGAGGCTGTCCAGGGTCTTCTGGATAGAGCCGGCGCCGCCTCTGATCTGCGCATCTGGGCGATGATGGAAAGCGCCCTCGGCGTGCTCAGTGCAGGATCCGTGGCTGCGGCCCGGGCAGGTGCTGCGCCGCGCCTCGATGCCTTCGTCGTCGGCCTCAACGACCTGCGCAAGGAGACCGGTATCCCGCCGCGCGCCGGGCGCCAGACACTGGTGCCGCTGTTGATGCCGGTGGTGCTTGCGGCGCGCGCCTACGGGCTCGGCGTCATCGACAGCGTGTTCAACGATTTCCGCGACGCGGAAGGGTTCGAGGCCGAGTGCGCCCAAGGCCGCGACATGGGCTTCGACGGAAAGATGCTGATCCATCCGGCGCAGATCGACGCGGCCAACCGCCATTTCGGTCCGGAGCCCGAAGCGCTCGCCGAAGCCGAGGCGGTAATCGCCGCCTTCGCGGCGCCGGAAGCGGCCTCCCTCAACGTCATCAACCTCCATGGCCGCATGGTCGAGCGTCTTCACCTCGTGCAGGCTGAAGCGCTGGTCGCCCAGGCGCGCCGCATCGCAGAAAGAAAGGCCAACCCATGAAAGTCTACCGTTTCCTCACAGGACCCGATGATTCGGCGTTCTGCCACCGCGTCACCGATGCCCTGAACAAGGGCTGGGACCTGCACGGCTCGCCGAGCCACAGCTTCAACGCGGCCGAAAACAAGATGTATTGCGGCCAGGCGGTGGTGAAGACCGTCGAGGGCAAGGATTACGATCCGAGCATGAAGCTCGGCGAACAGTAATCGTCGATGTCCACCCCGCGCGACACTTCGTTCGGGGTGGATGACAACCAAGGCTTCGGATATCCGCCGACCGGCCGTCCGAAGCCTCCGCCTCCGTCAAGCGGCCTCGCTCTCGAGCGCTTCGATGTCTTCCAGCAGACCCGGGCCGACCGGCGTCCATCCCAGCCTTTGCTGGGTCAGGGCGCTCGATGCGGACATGTCTCTTGCGACAAAAGCCGACAGCCAGCCGAAATGCGCCGGCGCCTCGCCTTGGGGAATGGAGACAGTCGGCAGGTCGAGCCGTTTGCCGACGGACGCAGCGATGTCGCGCAGCGTGATGCGGCTTTCTGCCGTCGCGTGATAGCGCGCTCCGGAGCTCGGCGTTTCCAACGCCAGCCGGTACAGCCGCACGGTGTCGGACACGTGAGCCGCCGACCATGTGTTCAGCCCTTCGCCGATATAGGCGGAAACGCCGGTCCGGCGGGCAAGCGCGATCATTTCCGTCACGAGCCCCTGCCGCACCGTGTCGTGGATCTGCGAAAGGCGGACGCTCGAAACGTTCACGCCGCGCTCCGACAGGGCCTGAACCGTCAGTTCCGAGACGATGCGCGGATTGGGATGGTTCACATCGAGATGATCCTCCAGGGCCGGTTCTCCGGCCGTCACAGTTCCCGCACCCGTCACCGACGTGATGACCAGCGGTCGGTTCGATCCCTCGATCGCCGAGCCAAGCGTCTCGATCGCCAACCGGTCGCGGGCGCAGTTTGCCGCATAGTTGGAAAAATCGTGGTCGAAGGCGGTATGGATGATGCCGTCACAGGCGGCGGCGCCGCGATGCAGGCTGTCGAGATCGTCGATATCGCCGTAATGAGGCTCGGCGCCGGCGGCCTCCAGTGCGGCTGCTCCCCGTTCAGAGCGCGTCATGCCGAGAACCTGATGGCCGGCACCGAGAAGTTCCGGGATGATGTGGGAGCCGATGAACCCGGTCGCGCCGGTTAGAAACACACGCATGATCTTCTCCTAGTTGCTTCGCGGCGTTTCTAGGCCTAGGCTCTATCCTGTTAAAGTAGTGAGCTTATCCTGGTATAACAGCTAACAGGATCCGTGATGTTGAAAGAAGCAGACAATCCGCTCGGCCGGTACCTGCGCGACCTGCGCGGCCGTCTTGATCCGGCGAGTTTCGGGTTTTCATCCAGTCGCCGGCGCACGCCGGGTCTGCGGCGCGAGGAAGTGGCACAGCGTGCCAATATCAGCGCCACCTGGTACACCTGGCTGGAACAGGGGCGCGGCGGGGCGCCGTCCGCCGACGTTCTGAACCGCATCGCCCGGGGGCTGATGCTGACCGAGCCGGAGCGCGAGCATCTGTTCATGCTGAGCCTCGGCCATCCGCCGCAGGTCAAATACAAGGCACCGACCGGCGTGACGCCCCGTCTTCAGCGGCTGATCGATGCGCTGGAGGTGAGCCCGGCGCTGGTGAAGACGGCAACCTGGGACGTGCTGGCCTGGAACCGCGCCGCCGCCGTCATCCTGACGGATTACGGCAAGCTGCCGCCCGGCGAGCGCAATATTCTGCGGCAGGTTTTCTGCAACCCGTCCATCCGCGATAAACAGCTCGACTGGGATGGCGTGGCAAGCTTCGTCGTTGGTGCATTCAGGGCCGATGCGGCGCGTGCCGGTGCCTCGTCGGAAGTTCGGCAGCTGGTGGATGAACTCTGCAGCCGGAGCCCGGATTTCGCGGCACTGTGGAACGACAACACGGTCAACAGCTATGGAGAAGGCACCAAGCGCATCCGTCATTCGGTCCTGGGGCCGATCGAACTGGAATATTCGAGCTTCGCCATCGATGGCCGTCCGGATCTCGGAATGATCGTCTACAATCCGGCAACCGATGCCGAAGCCGAACGCTTCCGCGTGCTCATCAACGCCACGCCTTGAATGCCGGCTTGACCACCGGCGCGCATTGACTGGCTGTGGGGTCAGTCTCCGGTGCGGTCGGTGGCCTCTTCAGCGCTTTCCTCGATGCGCTCCATGTCGTCGTCGCTGAGGCCGAAATGGTGGCCGATCTCGTGGATCAGCACATGGGTAATGATGTCGCCCAGCGTTTCGTCGTTCTCGGCCCAGTAATCGAGGATCGGCCGGCGGTAGAGCCGGATGCGGTTGGGCAGTTCGCCGGTTTCCACCGTGAAACGTTCGGAAATACCGCGGCCTTCGAACAGGCCGAGAAGGTCGAAGGGGGTCTCGAGCGCCATGTCCTCGAAGATGTCGTCGTCCGGAAAATCCTCGATTTCGATGGTGAGATTGCCGGTCAGTGCACGGAATTCCTCCGGCAATGAGCCATAGGCCTCGATCGCCAGCGATTCGAACGTGCTGATGGTCGGGGCGTGGCGATCCCGCCAATCATCGGTCTGGTCGGCACGGGCCATGTCTGCTCCTTTTTCCTGACCATATAAGGTTTTCGGCAAAAATTTTCGAGTGCGGATTCAAGCCTCCGGCGCGCGCTCACAAGAATCGGGTGGCCGCCCCTGTTGACTCTTTCGGGAAGCTCGGGAATCTATAAGAACATAAAGTGAACATCGAGTGGAGCTGACGTCATGGCACGATCTGCCTTGGCGCAGGAGACTGTTTTTGCCCTGCGCGAAACGATTGCCCGTCTGGAAGGCAAACCGCTTCCTGCCCTGGCTGCCGCGCAGGCGCAAGCGCTGGAAGCAAAGGACCGCGATCCGCAGGCCCTGCTGCCGCTGGGGGTTGAGCCGCTCGATGCGGCGCTCGACGGCGGACTGCCGCTCGACGGCATCACCGAGATCCGCAGCCCGGGGTTCCGCAATGCCGGCTCGGCCAGCGGCTTCGTCCTGGCACTGGCGGCCCGCATCCATAAGGCTTCGCCGGGCGAGCCACTTCCGGTGCTGTGGATCGCCGACAGGGTGGCGCATCTGGAGGCGGGGCTTGCCTATCCGGTCGGGCTGAAGGGGTTCGGGCTCGATATCCGGCGTTTCTACCATGCGCTGCCGGGCCGGCTGGAGGATGCGCTGTGGCTGGCGGAAGCGGCCCTTGCCAGCGGCGTCTTTTCCGCCACCCTTCTTGAAATCCGTGGCAATCCGAAGGCTTTCGGCCTGACGGAAAGCCGGCGGCTCAGCTTAAGGGCAAAGGCGGCGGGGCGGCCGCTTCTGCTTTTGAGACATGCCGGCGAGGAAGAGGCGTCCAGCGCGCTCTTCCGGTTCCTCGTCGAGCCGGCACTCTCGTCCGAACGACGTCTTCCCGATGGATCCATGCTCGGCGGCAGCATCGGCTCCTCGGTCTTCCGTCTGACTTTGGAGAAGAGCCGCAATCCGGCTCCGCTCTCCCTGCATCTGGAGTGGAATTCCCATGACCGCCAATTTTTCATCGCCGATCGCCCAGACCACGCTCAGTCTGCGCGGCAGCCGGCAGCGCATCCTGGCGCTGTTCTTTCCGCGGCTGTCGACGGACCGGATCCTGCGGCGGCGATGGGGTCTATCCTGGCGTTCGACCGGGCGTCCTGACGACGCTCCCTTCGTCTGCGCCGGGCGCCGCGATAATGCCATGCGCCTGACGGCGCTGGATGCCGAGGCGGAGGCGATCGGCCTCAAATGCGGGCAGGGGCTGGCGGAGGCACGGGCGATGTGCCCGAACGTCATCGTCGTGGAAGAGGATCAGGCGGCCGATCGGCGGTTCCTCGAGGCGCTTGCCGACTGGTGCGACCGTTTCACGCCGCTGGTGGCGCTGGAAGGCCGCGACGGGCTGTTTCTCGATATCACCGGCTGTGCCCATCTGTTCGGCGGCGAGGCGAAGCTTTTGGAGGAAATCCGCGCCCGCCTGACGCAGATGGGTCTTGAGGTGCGCGGCGTGATCTCCGGCTCGCCCGGCCTGTCTTCGGCGGTGGCGCGTTTCGACGGCAGCCGCATCATCGACGACGAGGCGCGCGAAAGCGTGCTGGCGCCGCTGCCGGTCGCCGCGCTCAGGATCGAGGAGAGCGTCGTGCAGTCGCTGCGCAAGGTCGGGCTGAAGCAGGTGGGTGACCTCCTGGAGGCGCCGCGGGCGCCGCTTGCCCGCCGCTTCGGGCCACATTTGCTGCTGCGGCTCGATCAGGCCACCGGTGCCGACGAGGAGGCGATCTCGCCGCGCCGGGCGGTGGCGGCGCTGTCGGCGGAGCGCAAGCTCGCCGAGCCGATCCAGGCGGAAGAGGATATTCTGGGGCTCGCCGAACAGGTGGCGGAGGCCCTGAAGCCGAGCCTTGAGGCGCGCGGCGCCGGCGGGCGGGTGTTCGAACTGGTGTTGTTCCGGGTCGACGGGAAGGTCTTTCGCATCGGGGCCGGTGCCTCGCGACCGTTGCGCGATGCCGGGCGGATCGCCCGCCTGTTCGCCGAACGGCTGAAGGCACTGCACGACGATCTGGAGGCCGGCTTCGGCTTCGAGATCCTGCGGCTCAACGTCCTGCGCGATGAACCCTTCGAGACGCTGCAGGGCGATTTTACCGGCGACGACCGAAAGCATCTGTCGCTGAGCGATTTCGTCGACCAGGTGTCGGCCCGTCTGGGGCCGGATTGTCTGCAGACCTATCAGCTGCGCGAAAGCCATATTCCCGAGCGGGCGGTGCTGGCGATGCCGGCGCTCGATCATGTCACCGAGCGCCGGCGGATGCCGGAGGCGGCCCCGCTTGCAATGCCTGCGGTGCAGGAGCGTCCCTTGCGGCTCTTCTCGCATCCCGAGCCGCTGGAGACCTTTGCCGTGGAGGTGCCGGAAGGGCCGCCGATCCGCTTCCGCTGGCGCCGGCTCACCCACAAGGTTCTGCGCGCAGAGGGGCCGGAGCGGCTGGCTGCCGAATGGTGGCTGGACGGCGAGACGGCCCCGACCCGGGATTATTTCCGGCTGGAATCGGAAAGTGGCCAGCGCTTCTGGGTCTACCGGCAGGGTCTCTACGACCAGCTCGCTAGCCCGCGCTGGTTCATGCACGGCATCTTCGCATGAAGGCCCCGCCGCCCTTCTGCGAAATCGGCGCGCGCACCAACTTCTCCTTCCTTGAGGGCGCTTCGCATCCGGAGGAGATGGTGCAGGCGGCGGCCGAGCTGCGGCGGCATGGCGAGCTGTCGGGCCTCGGCATCGCCGACCGCAACACGGTGGCGGGCGTGGTGCGTGCCCATGCGCAGCTGCGCGATCTGGAGGACGGTGCCGATCTCAAGGTGCAGCCGGGCTGCCGGCTGGTGTTTGCCGACGGCACGCCCGATGTCTTGGCCTATCCCCGCAACCGCCAGGGCTGGGGGCATCTCTGCCGACTGCTCAGCCAGGGGAACCTGCGCAGCGAGAAGGGCCAGTGCCTGCTATTCCTCGACGACCTGCTGGAATGGGGGGATGACATAATGCTGGCGGTCCTGCCGGGCCGCACCCTGCTCGACGACCAGGCGGCGGCAGACGCCTTTCCGGCTCTTCTCGCCCGGCTGCGGGCGCGGTTTTCAAAAGCCTGCTATCTGGCGCTGTCGGCTGAGTATGACGGACGGGATTCGCTCGCCTTTGCCAGTTTCTCCCAATGGGCGCGGCAATGCCGCATGCCGCTGATCGCCACCAACCAGCCGCTCTACCACCATCCGGAACGGCGGCCGCTCTCGGATGTGGTGACCGCCATCCGCGAGCACGTGACAGTGCCGCAGGCCGGTTTCCGGTTTGCCGCCAATGCCGAGCGCTACCTGAAAGCCGCCTCGCGCATGGCCGGCATCTTCCGCCGCTATCCGGAGGCGGTGGAAAATTCCGTTCGCTTCTTCGAACAGCTGACGTTTTCGGTGCGCGAACTGAAGCACAACTACCCGGAGGAGCGTGTCGACGGCGAGACGCCATCCGAAACGCTGGAGCGGCTGGCCTATGCCGGTGCCCGTGAGCGGTTCGGCAATGATATTCCCGAAAAGCTGCGCCTGCAGATCGTCGAGGAACTGCAGCTGATCCGCCAGAAGGAATACGCAGCCTACTTCCTGACGGTGCGCAACATCATGGAGTTTGCCCGCAGCCAGGGTATTCTCTGTCAGGGGCGCGGTTCGGCCGCCAATTCCACCGTCTGCTACTGCCTGCGGATCACCGATGTCGATCCGCGCAAATCCTCGCTGCTGTTTGCCCGCTTCCTGTCGACCGAGCGCGACGAGCCGCCGGATATCGACGTGGATTTCGAGCACGAGCGGCGCGAGGAGGTGATCCAGTTCATCTACCGCACTTACGGCAAAGAGCATGCGGGCCTCGCTGCAGCCGTTACCAGCTACCGCACCCGCTCCTCGGGCCGCGAGGTGGCGAAGGCTTTCGGCCTGTCGGAAGACGTGCAATCGGCGCTGTCCAGCACCGTCTGGGGCTGGTCGACGGAGGGGCTGTCGGAACGTGAGGCAAAGGGGGCCGGTCTCGACACGCAGGATCCGCTCACCCGCCGGGTGCTGGATTATGCCCAGCAGCTGATGGATTTTCCCCGCCATCTCACGCAGCATGTCGGCGGCTTCGTCATCACCCGCGATCGTCTCGACGAGATCGTGCCGATCATGCCGACGGCCATGCCCGATCGCTTCATGATCGAGTGGAACAAGGACGATCTGGATACCATCGGCCTCTTGAAGGTGGATATCCTGGCGCTTGGCATGCTGACCTGCCTTGCCAAGGCGTTTCGCCTGCTGGAGCGGCATTACGGGGTGCAGGCGACCCTGCCGTCGATCCTCGCCGACCATAGGGATGATGTCTACGACATGATCTGTCGGGCCGATACGGTGGGCGTCTTCCAGATCGAGAGCCGGGCGCAGATGAGCATGTTGCCGCGCCTGCGTCCGCGGGTCTTCTACGACCTGGTGATCGAGGTGGCGATCGTCCGTCCCGGGCCGATCCAGGGCGATATGGTGCATCCTTATCTCAAGCGGCGCGAGGAGCGGCGCAACGGCGTCAAGATAGAATATCCGAGCGAGGAGCTGAAGCTGGTGCTGGAGCGGACGCTCGGCGTGCCGCTGTTCCAGGAACAGGCGATGCAGATCGCCATTACCGCCGCCAAGTTCTCGTCGAGCGAGGCCGACATGCTGCGCCGGGCCATGGCGACCTTCCGGCGCACCGGCACCATCCATCATTTCCGCGACAAGATGGTCAACACGATGATCGAACGGGGTTACGATCCGGAATTCGCGCAACGCTGCTTCAGCCAGATCGAAGGGTTCGGCGAATACGGCTTTCCGGAGAGCCATGCCGCCTCGTTCGCGCTGCTGGTCTATGCCTCCTGCTGGTTCAAGGCCTTCTATCCGGATGTCTTTCTGGCGGCGATCCTGAACGCCCAGCCGATGGGTTTCTATGCCCCGTCGCAGCTGGTGCGCGATGCGCGCGAGCATGGGGTCGAGGTGCTCCCGGTCGACGTCAATCTGTCGGACTGGGATGCGCTGCTGGAGGCGGGGGGCGGCTTTAACCCGCGGGCGCTGTCCGGGCAGCATCGGCAGATGCGCGACGTCATCCGCTCCAACCGGTCGGTGCGGCTCGGCTTCCGGCTGATCAAGGGGCTGCCGGAGAAGGAGATCCGCGAAAAACTTGTCGCCCATCGCGGCTCAGGCTACCGGTCGATCCGCGAGCTCTGGCTGCGGTCAGGCCTCAACCGGGCGGCGATCGAGCGGCTGGCGGAGGCCGATGCTTTCCGGTCGATGGGCATCGACCGGCGTCAGGCGCTCTGGGAGGTGCGGGCGCTGGATGTCCGCAATGCAACGGAAAGCCTGCCGATGTTCGAGCGAGCGGGCCATGACGACCTGCAGAAGGAACCGACGGTCAGCCTGCCGGACATGCCGCCCGGCGAGCAGGTGATCGAGGATTACCGCAGCCTGTCGCTGTCCTTGAAGGCGCATCCCCTGTCATTTCTGCGTCAGGAGCTTGCGGCGCGGCGAATCGTGACGGCGGAAACGCTGCGCACGGCGCCGAAGAACCGCAGGGTGGAGATCGCCGGCCTGGTGCTGATCCGCCAGCGTCCGGGCACCGCCAAGGTGATCTTCATGACGCTGGAGGACGAGACGGGCGTTGCCAACGCCATCGTCAAGCCAAAAGTGTTTGCCGCCTACCGGCCGGTGGTAATGGCCGCCCGCCTGGTGCGCATCCGCGGCCTTCTGCAACGCGAGAACGAGGTCATCCACGTCATCGTCGATCACATCGAGGACCTGACGCCGATGCTCGGGCTGTTGCAGCAGGACGAGCGTCGCTTCGGTCTTTGCGAAAGAGCCGACGAGGTTCTGAAAGGCGGGTTCGATGCGCGCGAACGCAAGGAGCGGCAGAAGGGCCGTGCGGTGCCCACCAGTTTCTCGCCGACTGAGGCGCCACCGCCTCCAGGGCCGCAGAGCCCACCCAGCCGCTCGGCCGGCTTCACGGAAAATGCCCGGGTGCTGCCGAAGGGTCGCAATTTTCACTAGGCCGACCAGGCTCAACATATCGCGAGCGGCGGGAGAGCCGGGAACATGATCCGATCTCCGGGCACTCCAGGCTTGACTGCCGGAGCCCGCCGATCCGCCCGACGCACCGGTTGTTGTCCGCCTCTGCCTCTGCCGTCAGACCACGGCGGGAGACACTTCGTCGGACGGTGCAGTCGGCGGCTCGTCCGCCGCGTCCGGTTCCTCGGGCGGTTCCTCGGGCTCCGGCTCGGGAAGCCCGAGCACCTGCGCCAGAGCAGTCGCCACCCGGTCTATGCTGGCCAACGACAGGCAGAGCGGCCCGGTCAGCCGCAATCGATCGCCAGCGATGGACTGAACGAGAACCCGGCGCCCGGCCAACCCGTCTGCCACGGCACGGGCATCCCCGGCCTCGAAGACCAGATCTAGCGACAATCCCTCGCCCTCGATGACGAAAGCGTCCGATGCCCGCGCCTGAAGCTCTCGCAGCCGCTCCATGAACTCGGCGGAGGCTTGCCGTGCGGTCTCCCGCAGTTGCGGCTCCTCCAGCGCATCGATCACCGCCGTGCCGATACGGCAGGCCACCGCACTCGCATCCGGCCGCGGCAGCTGCAGATCTTCCGGCAGCACCGACCGGCGCAGAATGACGGCTGCCAGCCGCTCGTCGGCGACAGGAGAGCCAGTGACAACGATATCCGGCGTCACGCCGTCGCGCTCGAAGGCCCAGTACGCGTCGCCCGTGCGGCCGAACCCGGTGCGCCGCTCGTCGGCGATGATCGGCGCCTCGTCCTGCGGATACAGCCTGTCGCCCAGCTGCACCGCCAGCTCCAGCGCCTGCGCCTCGTCGGTGAGGGCAATGATCGTATCCAGCTCGCCCGGCATGCGCTGCAGCAGCGCCGCCTGGAATTCCATTTCCGCCGGCGTGCCGGAAAGTCCGTTGATCATCAGCCATTGCCGGTAGGCCGCCTCGGCAAGCGCCGGGTGGCCGTGGCCCAGAAGCCCGGCGGCACCCGACAGATCGATGGATCCGAAACCGAGCGGGTCGAACACATGCTCCCGCCAGCCGCGGACATAGGCGGTGCTGCCGGCTTCCGGAGCATCGACGTCAAGCCCGAGGATTAGCGACGGAGACAGCGACAGACGCTTCCACAGCCTGCCGGTCGCCGGCGTTGCAAACAGTGGCGGCAAAAGCTCCGCCTCCCGCCCGAGCCGGATGCGCAGGCCACCGATGGAGCCCTCGGCACCCGCCACCACGCCCAGCCGGTCTCCGGCAAAAAGTGCCGTTCCGTCCGCCAGAATGGTGTCCAGACCCTCCAGGTGCAGGCTTGCCTCCTTGCCGGTCAGCAACAGCCTGCCGCCGGTATGGCGCACCATGCCGCCGAACGGCGCCACTGCCACGGTTCCGGCCGGCACGCAGAGATCGACATGCAAAGCGAGATTGTCGGCCTCCGGGCCGGTGGCGGCAAAGGCGCGCGACATCCGGTACTCGCCGTAGCGCGTTGCGCCCATCTTGGTGTCCCAGGCGATGCGCGCCAGCAGCCGCCAGTCGACCTCCGGATCTTCCCAGTTGCCTTCCGTCAGCAGGCTGCTGGTGGCAGACAGGTCGACGAGCCGGATGAGGTCCGGATCGATCTCCGGCAGCAGCCGTTCAAGCGCTGGCTCGTCGGCCAGCGGCCAGTCGAGGCAGTCCAGAATGGCCGCATGCATGAAGGCCGGGTGCACGCCAAGCGCCACCTCGAACAGCCGTCTGGCCTGCAGCAGGGCTTGCCTTGTCGCCTCACCGGGCGCCATCGCTTCCCAGCGCTCCATCGCCGCCAGGTTCAGGCCCATCTGGACGATTGTCAGCGGCCAGAGCGCCTTGAGTTCGGTCTCCTGCAGCGGCAGCTCGGCATGGAAGGCTGCAACCGCCGGCAGGATCGCCAGCGCCCCGTCACCGTCTTCGTCGATCAGATCGGCACAGAGTGCAGCAAGCGAGGCGACGATCCAGCCATCACCGAGGGCTGCAGGATCGGTGAAACCGGTCGGCACCCAGGGTCCCTCCTGCGCCTCTCCGACAAGATCCTTGCCGGCCGGGTGGTGGTGGATCAGCTGGACGCGCAGATCGGCCCCGATCGGCTGGACCTGGCGCAGCGCAGTCACCATCGCCTTTGCGATCGGATCGCGCACTGCCGGATCGGACACGTCGCGCAACAGCCTGACGACGACCGGGCCTGCCTGCCGCAGATCGCTCGCGGCTATCAGCGGCGGCTGCTCCACCCTGGCGTCGTCCTCTTCGTCTTTCTCCCGGCCAACAGCATCCTGCGCCGCCGTCAGGTCGCGAATGAGCCGCGCCGCAAACAGGCCGAGCTGCTGGCGGGCTGCTGTGTCCCGGGTGGCGCCACGGTTCGGCGCCTCGCCCGGCGGATGGGCATAGACGATGGCAAAGCCGGCATCATGGTCGTCAGTCGCCTCATAGAAGACGATCGAAGAGCCGTCGATGGCCTCCAGCGGTCGCGGTGCCTGCACCCGTCCGAACTCGGCATGGATATGGCTGAGAAGCTCCGTCCGCGTCTGGAACTGTTCGAGCTCATCCGGTTCACGACCGAATTGCAGCCGGCACGTCACCTCCTCATAGCGCAGCAGGAAGGACGGCGGATCTGTTTCCAATGGCTCCAGATCACCGGACAGGCCGTAGTGATCGGCAAGGAAGACGTCCGCACCCGGCCAGACCGTCGGCTTGGCTACCTCTTGCATCTCGTCGGTGTCGACGTCGGCCATTTCAGTCCCCGCTCATGAATTTCCCTGTGAGAGTAGCGCGTTAGCCGGCTGCGTCCATAGTCTCGACACAATCTGACGTCGCTTCGGCTGAGGAACAGGAACTATTCGCGATCAGAACCGCATATTCCGTCGGCTTCCGATGCTAGCGACACTGCCCTCGGGCAGGCGATCGGTGCCATCCTGCGTTATCGGCTCAAGCACCACCCGCTTCTTCATGCCCGGCGCCAAGTGAAAGCCGTCATCGCTTTTGCGGTATCCATTGCAGGCGATGGATATGCTTTGGGCAAGGCGATCGGTGAAGAGGTCCAGCGCCCAGGATCCCGCGTCCAGCCGCTCGAGCGTCACTTCGATCTCTGCATCGTGGAAAGCTGCCGTACGGCCAGCGGGAAAGTCGAAGGCCTCGGCAAGGACGGCCCCGGTTGCGGCATCCTTCAGCCATGCGACGGTCACGTCATGCGCCGGCGGGCCGAACCGATAGGCGTAGGTCGTGTCGAAGAAAGCGCCGAACAGGTCGGTGGCGGCAAGCGTCTGGCTGGTGCGTGGTGCAAGCGTCAGTTCGCGGCGGCCGGAGACGACACTGGTGCGCCCGTCGCGCAGGCAGGCGAGGTCGAGCACCAGGCTTTTCGGTACTGCCGTCTCGTTGATCACATGGACTTCGAGGCCATTGGTGCCTTCGTCAGACAGCAGCACCTGCAGCGGTCGGAATGCCCGCTTCAGCGCATACCATACCGATTTCGGCCGGCCCGTTGCATCGATCAGGCCCCATCCTGCGCCCGGCAGCAGATCCTTGAGTGTCCAGACCAGGGCGCCGTTGGCGGTCGAGCCCGGCCGCCGCCATTCGCTAAACGTCGCTTCCATCACCTCGGCGCTCGCCGCTCGAGAAAACGCAAGGTAGTGATCGACGTCCTCGCGGCGCAGGCGCGCCGGATCCTCGCCGTAAAGCAGCGCCAGGTAATGGTCGCGCACATCCTCGAAATCCCAGCTGGCGCCGGGGTCGCGCGGCACCCGCGCCTTCCAGCGCGGATCGTGAACGGCCGGTACCGGCAGATGCGCGTCGAGGGTTTCGCCGTCACGAACATTGGAGAAGGCAAGGCACTCGGCCGCAAACCGTACGTTTGCCCGGCGGGCATCCTCCAGCGGTCGCAGATAGGCGCCGACGCCGTAATAGTGGGCGACGCCCTCGCCAGGGAAAAATGGCTGGGCGCCGCCGCTCGGCGAATTTTCGACATAGGAAAGCCCCGGCAGCATGGCGGCGCAAAGCTCGGGCAGGAGGTCACGGGTCAGCTCTGAGCGCCAGGTCCGCTCCGGCAGGCCGAGCATGGCGGCCTGCTGGTGCATCTCGCTGCCGCCGCAGAGGATCGCCAGCGACGGCGACGCGGCGTGGCGCGCAAGCAATTGGCTTAGCTCAGTTTTCACGTGAATCATCAGCGGCTCGTCGGCCACCGGATAATCAAAATTGGCAAGCATCAGGTCCTGCCAGACTAGGATGCCCAGCTCGTCGCAAAGCTCGAAGAAGTCCCGGCTCTCGTAGGCCATCGTCCCGCCGATACGGATCATGTTCATGCCCGCCTCGGCGACCTGGCGAAGCAGCGGTTCGTAGGCGGCGCGGGTGCCGGGCAGGTCGACGATGTCGGCCGTCGTCCAGACGGCGCCGCGGCAGAAGATCCGCTCGCCGTTGACGATGAGCGCGAAATCGCGGCCGTCTTGGCCGCGGTCGATGTCGATGCGGCGAAAGCCCGTGCGCCCGAGATCGTGCACCGCCCCGTCGATCGTCAGCGTCACCGCATGCAGCGCCGGGGTGCCATGGCTGAGCGGCCACCAGGGCGCGATGCCCGGCAGGCGCAATTCCGCCGTCCAGCGGCCATCCGGATGACGCTCCAGCTCCGCGGTTTGCCCTGCGCAGGCAAGCAGCATCGGCTGGCCGGATGTGTGGTCGGCGCTGAAGGACAGCGACAGCCGACCGGTTCCATCAGAGTCGAGCCGGCTGTGCAGAACCAGATCACCGATGCGAAAGGGAGCCAGCCGGATCAGCGAGACCGGCCGCCAGGGTCCGACCGCTACAACATCCGGACACCAGCCGGGCATGAAGCCCAGCGCCGTGGTGCGCAGCATGCGCAGACCCTGGCTGCGCATCATCTTCGGCCGCCAGCGGGCACGCGGGCCCTTTCGCTCCAGATGCGGTCCGATCGCGCGAAAACAGATGGCTAGCCGATCCGCGCCGGTCAGCAGGACGGGCACATCATGGCTCTCGAACATGCTTTGGCTTTCGAGAATTCGTTCGCCGTTGAGGAAAACCTCGGCAATGGTCGCCAGTCCCTCGAAGCGCAGGATCGCCGCGCCCGGCGGTTCACTCAGCGTCACGCGGTACCAGGCATCCAGATTTTCGAGGCTGTCGGGTCGTGTGCGGTCGAACCGTCCGACACGCTCCAGGGCACCGGCGAGCGTTCCCGGCACCATTGCCGGCAGCGCGTCCCGCACACTGTCATCATCGGGCGGAGCGGCATGAAGGCCAGGCGGCGTGGTCGACACCGTCCAGCCGTCACTGAGCCTCACAACGTCCGCGCCAATGGCTTCAATCAGGGTCACGCCGCGTCCCGCATATCCTGCAATGTGCTCTCAAGCTCCGTCATCAACCGCTCCCAGGCGTTGATGGCCGGATCCATCGCGGTCGCCAGTGCCTCGAACTTCTTGCGGGTGAGCGCCCGAGCCAGCTGGAACTGCACGCTTTTTGCCGTCTCGGCGATCTTCAAGGCCTCGGCTGTGGCGAGGGCAAAACGGTTCCCCTCGCCAAGCCAGGCGAGATGCGCCGCCAGAAGCTCGAAATTGGCACCCAGCTGTCGCAGCGTGTTGAAGGCGTATTTGTGGAAGAAGGCGAAGTCACGCTCCCCCAGTCTCTGCGCCTGCTCGGGAAACACCCCGGCGAAGGCGCGAACCGGATTTTCGTCCGGACGGCGGCCGAAATGCCGCCCTAGCAGGGTCTCCGCCATCCGGCGCTGATGCGCCTGGCTCGTCCGCTCGGCCGGGAATTTGGCGAACTCTGCATAGGGCAGGAATGGCAGGGCGTCGGCACCGGCATCGAGTTGCAGCAGGCCGCGAAAATCCTCGCCCGACAGCCGGAAGAAGCCGCCATTGTGGAAATAGTCGAGTTCCTCGGCATCAAGATCAAGACGGTTGATGCCGATGGTGGTCTTGCCGTGTTCGATGCCGTAGGCGACGCCGCGGGTGTCCGGCATGTGGAAGCTGTCCATCTCCACCAGGCACAGGCGGCCGCGGGCGATCTGGGTCGCCACATGCGCCTCGACCCGGTCGAAGATCGCTAGTTCGGTGACACGGATGTCGTAGAGGCTTTCCAGATCCTCCAGCGGCACCTTGAAGAAGGTGAACTGGTCGCCCTCGAACGCCTGCGTCAGGGTGAAACCCAGCATCGCCAGCGGCTCCACGCCATGTGCCTTCAGAACCTCGATCCACAGATCGACGTAGCAGTTGGTCTCCGGCCAGATGCGATCGCCGGCATGCAGATCGTGCGGCACATGGATAGCCGGCTCAAGGCCGTCGAAGACGCGTGTCATGTGGTCAGCCCCAGAGCACCTTGCGGACTGCCTCTGGCCATTCCTTCACGTCCAGGCCGTGCGTGTGGAACAGCGCCAGCGCGATGCGCTCCAGCCCGAAACCGACGCAGGCGGTATGCGCCACGCTCCCGTCTTCGAGGTTCAGGCCCCATTTCGTACCGAACGCGTCCTGGTGGTAGTTGAAGCTCATGCAGGCGGTCGGGTTGGCGACCGAGGTGATCGGGATCAGCAGCTCGAACTTCAGGTTCTGGTCACGCTGGTTGTTGGCCATCATCTTGCCGGCGCGACCGAAGAACGGATCATTGGCGACGTCGATCGTCACGTTGAGGCCGACCTGCTTCATCATCTCGACGCCGCGGTCCATCCAGCTCTGGCGGAAATCGGTGACGTGGCTTTCAGTGCCCATGCAGACATATTCGCGCATGCGGAACAGCTGCTGGCGGGCCGGATCCTTGGAAGGCTCGTGGCGAAAGCAGTAGCTCTGCAGGTCGAACAGTCTGCCACCCATCGGCAGGGCGCCCCGCCGCGCAACCGTCGGGTAGAGCGGGTAGCATGCCGCCGGCGTCAGCACGATATCGGTGGCTTCCTGGCCCTTGGTCCAGTCGTCGCCGACTTCCATGCATTTCAGCAGGCTCATATGGTCGAGATCGTTGCCGCAGAAAGAATGCACGGTGCCGGCGAGCTGCGGAAAACTCTTCATGTAGCCGCTGGTCTCGAAGAAGGCGCGGTTCATGCCGGGCGGAAAGCGCATGCCCTCGGCCCCGTCTTGTCCGCCGAAGCGGTCGATCAACCGCTCGAAGGCGGCGATAACGTCCTCGAACTCGCCGCTGCGGCCGTAAAGACCGTCGACGCCGGTTTCGATCAGAAGGCCCGTGTCGAACAGGCGGTCGAGAAAGCTGGTCTGCATGTCCATCGCGGTCACCCCAAAAGGCTGATCTCTGGTTTCTGCACCAGGAGCATCGTGGCTGTATTGCCGAGTATGCGGTCGTTGGAGATCATCAGTCGCGCCGAGTGCGCGTCGCGCAGGTGGCGGCCAAGCGAGAACGGCGTGCCGTTCTTGTAGCCCATGATGCCGCACACCATCAGCGCCCGGTTGATGATGTCGAGGATGGTCTCGGAAGAGGCGATCTTGACGTTGTTCATGGCGATCGCAAATGCCATCGATGACAGCCGATCCGGATTGGTGCGGGCATCCGCATAGGTCTTCAGGCCGGAGAGCAAATTGGCGCGCACCAGCTGCAGCAGGTTCACCGCTTCCGCAAGATGGGCGGCACCCGGCGGAACGGTGCCGGCCGATTTGCGCGCCGCGGCGCGCACGAAGCTCTGGGCGCGGGCCACCGCATCGGCGGCGATGCCGTACCACACGCCGCTCCACAACAGGTGCGAGGTGGCGAGTATGCTCTGGGCGGCAATCTCGGCGAACGGCTTCTGGAAAATCTGCTCGGCAGGCGCTGCGCCCCGGAACCGGAAACCTTCCGAGCAGGTGCCGCGCATGCCGATCGTGTCCCAGTCGGTGGTCTTTTCCAGCGTATACTGGTGCTTCAGGAACACCGTCATCACCTGGTCGCTTGGAGCCGCATTCGCGTGTGCCCGCGAGGTGATGAGGATGGCGTCAGCCTCGGTCGCATAGGAAATGACGGTGGCGTCCTTTTCCAGCCGGCAGGTGTCGCCGTCGATGTCTATGGCGCAGATCGAATTGCGCAGGTTGCCGCCGATCCCGCCTTCGGTGGTTGCCGATGCGAGCAGCAGCTGGCGCTCGGCGACGTCGCGCATGAAGGCGCCGTGCCAGGCGCTCTCCTCGCCGTGCTCGACGAGGCTCGATGCCTTGATCTGATGCATGGCAAAGACCATGGCCGAGGCGGCGCAGGCCTGTCCGAGGATGGTGCAGACCTCGGCGATCTCTACCAGGGTCGCGCTTTCGCCGCCATGGCTTGCGGGAACCTGGATGCCGAGCAGCCGCTCTGCCTTCATCGCCTCCACCGCCTCGCGCGGGAAACGTCCGGCGCGATCCACATCATCGGCAGAGCGTGCGGCGATTGCCGCGACACGCTGTGCCCTTTGTGTCAGGCTCTCGGCCTGCGGGGCGAAGGCGACGAGGCTCATCATGCGGCCTCTTGCGCCTTGAGGATCTGGCCGACCGTCGTGTCGATCGCGGCAATGCTGGCAAAAGACTTGCGGTTGAGGAGGTTGTCGGGAAACTCGATGTCGAACTTCTCCTCGATCGCCAGCATTACCTGCACGGAGGCGAAGGACGAAAGACCTGCCGCGTAGAGATCGGCATCATCCGCCAGGTCGCTCACCGGTACCGGCAGCCCGCCGACCTTGCTCAGGATCTCGCGTATGGTTTCGCTCATCGGCCTCTCCCGCTGTAATTCGTGTTGACGGACAATTCTTAGTCGAGAAAGCATAAGGAAGCGCTAAATAGGGTGGTGAAGAAGTCTTAGCGGGACTCGTTCGAATTTGAGCGAAGGCCCCGTTCGACTTCGCGACGTGCCGAAAAACCGCCCTATGTGCATGGCATTGGCCGGTACTGGTTCAAGCTATACGGGGATGAAGAAGATGATCGGTGTGCCGAAGCTTGCGACGCTGGTGGCGATCCTGTCGATTGCCGGTGCCGGCATCGCCGAAGCGCGTCAGGCGACGATCCTCGTGGATGCGGCGACCGGGACGGTCATCCAGGGCGACCATGCCGACGTCCTCAACCGGCCAGCCTCGCTCACGAAGATGATGACGCTCTACCTCGCCTTCGAGGCGCTGGCGAAGGGCAGGCTCAGCCTCGACGAGAAGATCCCGGTCTCGGCGCGTGCGGCGGGCACTGTGCCCTACAAGCTCGGCGTTGCGCCGGGTGGCACGGTCAGCGTGCGCGAGGCGATCACCGGAATGATCGTGCTGTCGGCCAATGATGCGGCAATCGCCGTGGGCGAGCGGCTTGGCGGCAGCGAAGAGGCGTTTGCAAAGATGATGACGGCGAAGGCCCGCCAGCTGCAGATGCCGAACACCACCTTCCGCAATGCGACGGGGCTTACCGCCGACGGACAGCTCACCACCGCCCGCGACATGGCGGTGCTGGGCATGGCGCTGATGCACCATTTTCCGCGACAGTTCGCGCTGTTTTCCACCCGCACGGCGCAGTTCCGCGGCAAGCCGCTGAAGGGGCACAACTACATGCTCGACCTCTATCCCGGCGTCGATGGGCTGAAGACCGGCTATACCAGCGCCTCGGGCTACAATGTCGTGACCTCGGTGCGTCAGGGCGGCCGGCGCTATGTCGGCGTGGTGATGGGTTATCCGACCGACAAGGCACGCGACCAGCGGATGGTGCAGCTGTTCCGCCAGTACCTGGGTGGGGGTGCAGGGGCGGGTGCCAGCGCTGGCGCAGGCGCGGGAATGGGAGCCGGTGGTGGCGGTGCAGGGGTCGCGATCGGTGCTGCCGGCGTGAGATCTGGCGCGGTCGGATTGTATTGATCACCCGCCCGATGAGGCGCATCGTCAGCCTGACACTCAGGGAAACATTCGACCGCTGTTAGATCCTCGGGACAGGCCCGAGGATGACGGCGTCAGAGCGGGACGCTTCTCCCGAGGTCGACGGCGGAGGGGATGCGAAGCAGCCTGCATCTGCCACCAATCGTTCCCGCACCCGCCGGGGCGACGGCTGGTCCGCACTTCCACCGCTGCTTGACTAGGCGTCGTTGCGCAGCATCGGCGTGATGACGCTCATGAGCGTCAGCGGTGTGACGCCAGTGGCCGGATAGCTTGATGCAACGCCTAAGAATTCGCTACCTGCCTTCAGCCTTCAGCCTTCAGCCTTCAGCCTTCAGCCTTCAGCCTTCAGCCTTCAGCCTTCAGCCTTCAGCCACCAGCCACCAGCCACCAGCCACCAGCCTTAACCGCACACTCCGTCATCCTCGGGCCTGTCCCGAGGATCCGTCACAGCAGACCAGGGGCGGTTGGGTCAGCCACGAGCGGCAGTCCGCGGCGTCTGTACACACAGCGAAGCGCAGTAGATCCTCGGGATAGGCCCGAGGATGACGGCGTCAGAGCGGGAGGCTTGTCCCCAGGTCGACGGCGGAGGGCATGCGAAGCAGCCTGCATCTGCCACCAATCATTCCCGCACCCGCTGGAAGTCGACGCGGAAGCCCTGCGGGCAAGCCCCACGGGCGTTCTCTGGGCAAGCTCCGCACCACCTGCCCGCCACAGCGGTGGGATGATCAATCCTGCGGCGGCGGATAGACATGCTCGTCGCCGCGGTAGTCGCTCACCGCATAGCATCCGTCGGCGGTCTGGCGGACGGTAGCGGCCGCGATCGGCGCCTTGCCGTAGCCGCCGGGAATGTCGAGCACATAGGTCGGCTGGCAGAGACCGGAGACGCGGCCGCGCAAGGCTGCGACGATCTTCTGGCCCTCGGCGATTTCGAGGCGGAAATGGCTGGTGCCGGGCGCGAGATCCGGATGATGCAGGTAGTACGGCTTGACCCGACATTCGACGAAGGCGCGCATCAGATCGGCCAGCACGCCGGCGTCGTCGTTGATGCCCTTCAGCAGCACCGTCTGGCTGACCAGCGCGATGCCCGCATCCGCAAGCCGCGCGCAGGCCTCTCTTGCCTGCGGCGTCATCTCGCGCGGATGATTGGCGTGCAGGGCAACGTAGACGGTCTTGCCGCTCTCCTTCAGGGCGTCGATCAGCGCGGCATCGATCGCCTGCGGGTCGACCACCGGCACGCGGCTATGGAAGCGGACGATCCTGACGTGGTCGATGTCCTTCAGCCGGCGCAGGATTTCGGCGAGCCGGCGCGGCGACAGCACCAGCGGGTCGCCGCCGGTCAGGATCACCTCCCAGATCTGCGGCCGGGCGCGGATGTAGTCGAATGCTGCATCCAGTTCTGTCGAAGACAGCGTGCCGTCGCCGGAGGGGCCAACCATCTCGCGGCGGAAGCAGAATCGGCAGTAGACCGGGCAGACATGCACCGCCTTCAGCAGCACCCGGTCGGGATAGCGGTGGACGATGCCCTTGACCGGCGAATGGGCGGCGTCGCCGATCGGATCGGCCCGCTCCTCGGGCATGGTCGCCAGCTCGCGCAGATCCGGCAGGAACTGCCGTCCGATCGGATCGGCGGGATCGGCGGGATCGATCAGCCGGGCCATGGCGGGCGTCACCGCCAGCGCATAGCGGCCGGCAACGCGGCGTGCCGCCGCGAGCCCCGCCGCATCGACAAGGCCTGCTTCCGCCAGTTCGTCCGGCGTCTTCAGCGCGCGATGCAGCGTCATGACCCGACATCCGCCACCGGTGCCCACATCACCTGGTCTATCCGGGTGGCGCCGGTTGCCAGCATCACCAGCCGGTCGAAGCCGAGCGCGATGCCGCTTGCCTCGGGCATTATGGCGAGTGCCGCGAGGAAATCCTCGTCGAGCGGATAGGTCTCGCCGTAGACGCGGCGCTTTTCCGCCATCTCGGCCTCGAAGCGCAGCCGTTGCTCGCCGGCATCGGTCAGCTCGCCGAAGGCATTGGCCAGTTCGACGCCGCAGGCATAGAGCTCGAAGCGTTCGGCAACGCGCCGATCGTCGGCGGCAGGACGGGCGAGCGCTGCCTCGCAGATCGGGTAGTGGTCGAGGATGGTCGGCCGGCCGTCGCCCAGCTGCGGCTCGATCTTCTCCACCAGCACGCGGCTGAACAGGTCCGTCCAGGTGTCGTCGGCGGCCGAGCGGATGCCGGCGCCGGCAAGCTGAAGGCGCAGATGATCGGCGTCCGTTGAGCCGTCCCCGCCGACCGAGGCCAGCAGGTCGATGCCGGCGAACCGCGTAAAGGCGTCTGCAACGCTCAGCCGTTCGGGCGCAAGCCGCGGATCGCAGGTCCGGCCGCCATAGGTGAAGCGCGCGGTGCCGATGGTTTCGGCGGCAAGTGCCAGAAGCGCATGGCAGTCGGCCATCAGCCGCTCATAGGTCTCGTCGACCCGGTACCATTCCAGCATGGTGAATTCCGGGTGATGCAGCGGTCCCCGTTCGCGGTTGCGATAGACATGCGAGAAGCTGGCGATGCGGGTTTCGCCGGCGGCGAGCAGTTTCTTGCAGGCAAATTCAGGCGAGGTGTGCAGATAGAGCGGGTGCGCCGTCCCGTCGGTGGTCAGCGCCTGCGTCGCAAACGCATGCAGATGCGCTTCGTTGCCGGGTGAGACCTGCAGCGTCGCCGGATCGACCTCCATGAAGTTTTCTTGGGCAAAGAAGCCGCGGAAGGCGGCCTGGATCCGGTTGCGGCCGATGAGGAACGGGCGGCGATCGGCATGCACGTCCGGCTGCCACCAGGCAGGGCGCAAAGCAGGCGCGGCATGCGGCACGGGCGGCTCCTTTTCGGGGTTTCTTCCTGGCCTTTGCGTCCAAAGGCTTCCACTTTGCGCCAATTTAGGCTAGGTGCGCCCGGAATGACAGGTTCCGCGTTCCCTGGGACGGCAGAAGGCCGGTCCTTTACGACGCAATCCCCGCACTGACAAGCCAAGGCAGGCTCGAAGGAAATCCCATGGTCAAGGTAATCGCCTCTTCAGTTCGCAAGGGCAACGTGCTCGATGTCGATGGCAAGCTCTACGTCGTTCTCACGGCCGAAAACTTCCATCCCGGCAAGGGCACGCCCGTCACCCAGGTCAACATGCGCCGCATCGTCGACGGCGTGAAGGTTTCCGAGCGCTGGCGCACGACCGAGCAGGTCGAACGCGCGTTCGTCGAGGACGTCAACCACCAGTTCCTCTACCAGGACGGCGAAGGCTTCCACTTCATGAACCCCGACAATTACGACCAGGTGGTCGTCGACGTCGAAACCATGGGTGACCAGAAGGCCTATCTGCAGGAAGGCATGACCTGCATCCTGTCGATGCACGAAGGCATCGCTCTGGCGTTGCAGCTGCCGCGTCATGTCACGCTGGAAATCACCGAGACCGAACCGGTCGTCAAGGGTCAGACGGCGTCGTCCTCCTACAAGCCGGCCATGCTGTCGAACGGCATCCGCACCATGGTGCCGCCGCATGTCGATGCCGGCATCCGCGTCGTCATCGCGACCGAAGACAATTCCTACGTCGAGCGCGCCAAGAACTAAACGCCGGCCGGATGCGGCGGCCACCGGTTCGCCCGCATCCGATGAGCGACATCAAGGCAAAAGAAAAGCCCCGGACCATGCAAGGTCCGGGGCTTTTTCGTTGGGCGATTGCTTAGCGGTTGGCGCTGGCCGCAGCCACCACTGTCGGGCCCTTGCCCCATGCATAGCCGCCGCCGATGGCGACGTTCAGCGCGACAAAGTCCTGCGCCTGCTGCTGGATTGCCTGGGCAAGGCTTGCCTGGGCGGTCGAGACCTGGCGCTGCGCATCCAGAACGTCGAGCAGCGAGGAGGCGCCGTCACGGTAGCTCGCCGTCGCAAGCTGCAGGGACTCCTGGTAGGACTTTACCGTGTTGCGCAGAGCCGCAACGGTGCGGCCATCGCGTGTCACGGCAGCCAGGGCATTTTCGACTTCCTGGACGGCGTTGAGAACCGTCTGCTTCCAGGCGAGGTAGGATTCGCGTGCGGCCGATTCGTTGGCGCTGACATTGGCGCGCAACTGGCCGCCGTCGAAGATCGGCAGGCTGAGGGCCGGGCCGAACGACCAGGACAGCAGATGGCTGTCCGAACCGCCGTTCAGGCGGCTATACGACGGCGTGATCGAGCCGCCCAGGCTGATGCTCGGATAGAGCTGCGATTCAGCAACACCGATCTCGGCAACGGCCGAAGCGAACTGGCGCTCCGCAGCCCGGATATCGGGACGGTTGCGAATCAGGTCGGCCGGTACGCCGGTCTTGGCGTTGAAGCGGGCGACCGGCTGGCGTGCGCCGCGCTGCAGATCGTTGACCAGTGACGATGCCGGCATGCCGAGCAGCGTCGCGATGCGATGCGCGGCCTGGCGGAACTGGGTCTCGAAGGCCGGAATGTCGGCGATTGTCGAATTGACCAGACCTTCGGACTGGACGACGTCGAGGCGCGAAGCCGCGCCGGCTTCGAGCTGCAGCTGGGTGAGCTGCAAGGTTTCGCGGCGGGACTTGAGGTTCGCCTGGGCAATGGCGATCCGCTCCTGATAGTAGCGCACGTCGATATAGGCCGAGGCCACCGACGACAGGAGCGAGAGGCGGGCGGTGTCGACATTGGCATAGGCTGCGTCGAGCGAGGCCAGCGCGCTTTCCTTCGAGCGGCGGTAACGGCCGAACAGATCGAGGAACCACGAGGCGTCAAGGCTTCCCGAGGCGGAGGTGGAGGGAACCGAATCAGGCGTTCCGCGCAGGCCTTCCGTACCGCGGCGGCCGGCGTCAGCCGACAGCGTCAGGCTCGGCAGGCCGCCGGCGCCAGAAATGACCACGTTTGCCTGGGCCTGGTTGATTCGCTCGAGCGCCTGGAGGATGTCGAGGTTCTGGCCAAGACCCTGGCTGATGAAGCCGTCGAGCCGGCGGTCGTTGAAGGCGGTCCACCAGGGCTGCAGGGACAGGTCGCCGTTGCTCTTGACGCCGCCTTCTGCAAATTTTGCCGGTAGGGCGATCTCGGGAGCCTTCTGGTCGGGACCGACCACGCAGCCCGAAAGCAGGAGCATGAGCAGGGGAGCTGCTGCGCGAATGGAGGTCATGAGTGCATCCTGTTTGGCGATGATTCTTTCATCGAAGTCTTCGCTTGAGCCCCCGCCGGCAATGGCCGGCGGAGAGGCCCTCATAATCCAATGGTTAAAATTCGGCCGTCGGAAAGGTTAATTCGCAGGTTTTTTACCGCGTGACAGCCGGCGTACCACCACAAAAAACGAGGGTACGAAGAAAATTCCGAGCAGTGTTGCAGAAAGCATACCCCCGAGCACGCCGATGCCGATCGAGTTCTGCGCCGCAGAGCCGGCACCCGTGGCGATCGCCAGCGGGACGACGCCGAGAATGAAGGCAAGCGAGGTCATGATGATCGGCCGCAGGCGCAGCTTTGCCGCCTCCAGCGTCGCTTCCATCAAGCCGATGCCTGCCAACTGCCTGTCCTTGGCGAATTCGACGATCAGGATGGCGTTCTTGGCGGCAAGCCCGATCGTCGTCAGCAGTCCGACCTTGAAGTAGACGTCGTTGGACTGGCCAAGCAGCAGGGCCGCCGCAACGGCACCCAGCACGCCGATCGGCACGGCCATGATGACCGAAAACGGGATCGACCAGCTTTCATAGAGCGCCGCAAGGCAGAGGAAGACGACGAGGATCGACAGCGCGTAGAGCATCGGCGCCTGCGAACCCGACAGCCGCTCCTGATAGGAGATGCCCTGCCACGCGACCGTGTAGCCGCCCTGCATTTCGGCCGTCATCTGCTCCATCGCGTCCATGGCCGTGCCCGAGCTGACGCCGGCCCCCGCCGAGCCATCCAGCGAAATGGCGCTCACGCCGTTGAAGCGGCTGAGGGTCGGCGGTCCGCTGATCCATTCCGACTTGGTGAAGGCAGAGAACGGCACCATCTCGCCGTTGGCGTTACGGGCATGCCATGTGTTGATGGCGTCGGCCTGCATGCGGTAGGGGGCATCGCCCTGGACGTAGACCTTCTTCAACTCGTTGTTGAGAGTGAAGTCGTTGACGTCGCGGCCGGCAAAGATCGTCGACAGCATCGAGTTGACGGTGGCGATATCGAGGCCCATGGCGCCCATCTTCTCCTGGTCCAGCAGCAGTTTAAGCTGGTTCTCAGAAGGCGGGTTGTTGGACCGCAGCGAGCTGACATTGGGATTGCTGCCACCCGTCTGGATGAGCTGCTGCGATGCCTTCGCCAGTGCTTCGTTGCCGGTCTTGCCGCTGTCGACGAGATACATCGAGAAGCCGCTGGAATTGCCCAGCCCCGGGATTGCCGGCGGCTGCAGCGGGAAGACCGTCGCGTCGCGCAGGCTCATGAAATAGCCCATGGCGCGCCCGACCACGGCCGAGGCGGACAGATTGGCATCCGTGCGCAGATCGAAATCCTTCAGCTTGGCGAACACCATGGCGTAGTTCTGGCCACTGCCGGTGAACGAGAAGCCGGAGACTGCAAAGACGTCCTGGATCGCGTCCTTTTCCTTCTCCAGATAGTAGTTCTCGATCTTCTCGATCACCTGCTCGGTGCGCGCCGTGGTCGCGCCGTTCGGCAGCTGGACGATGGTGAACAGAACGCCCTGGTCTTCCTGCGGCAGGAAGGAGGTCGGCAGGCGCAGGAACAGGAAGCCGCAGCCGGCGAGAATGACTGCAAACATCAGCATCACGCGCAGCGGCCGCTTCAAGAGATAGCCGATCGACGAGACATAGCCGCCCGTCGTCTTGTCGAAGCCGCGGTTGAACCAGCCGGCAATGCCGCGCCGCTCGCCATGGTGCTTGACCGGCTTCAGCATGGTCGCGCAAAGGGCCGGCGTCAGCACCAGGGCGACCAGGGCCGACAGCAACATGGCCGAGACGATGGTCACCGAGAATTGCCGGTAGATGATGCCGGTGGAGCCGCCGAAGAAGGCCATTGGAATGAAGACGGCGGTGAGCACGAGGGCGATGCCGACGATGGCGCCGGTGATCTCTCCCATCGACTTCTCGGTCGCCTCAAGCGGCGACAGCCCCTCTTCGGACATGATGCGCTCGACGTTCTCGACGACGACGATCGCGTCGTCGACCAGAAGGCCGATGGCGAGAACCATGGCGAACATGGTCAAGGTGTTGATCGAATATCCGGTTACCGCGAGGATCCCGAAGGTCCCGAGCAGGACGACCGGGACGGCGATCATCGGGATCAGGGTGGCGCGGAAATTCTGCAGGAAGACGAGCAGGACCACGAAGACCAGGATGATGGCTTCAATGAGCGTGTGCACCACCTTTTCGATCGACAGCTGCACGAAGGGCGAGGTGTCGTACGGATAGGTGATGATGACGTTTTCAGGCAGCGTCGGGCCAACGCTGTTGAGCGCCGTCTTGACGCGCTCTGCCGTATCCAGTGCGTTTGCGCCGGTTGCCAGGTTGACGGCAAAGCCGGTCGCCGGATTGCGGTTGGAGCGCGTGTTGGTCGAATAGCTTTCCTGGCCGATCTCGATGCGGGCGACGTCGGCCAGGCGCACCGTGGCGCCGCCGGTTTCCGTCTTCAGGATGATGGCGCGGAAATCGGATACCGACTGCAACTGGCTCTGCGCCGTTACGGTGACGTTGATCTGCTGTCCGGCGACCACCGGCTGCGCGCCGAGCGCACCAACCGAAATCTGGGTGTTCTGCGCCTGGATTGCCGAAGTGATGTCGTTCGGCGTCAGCTGGAACTTGTTGAGCTTCAGCGGATCGAGCCAGATGCGCATGGCATAACCGGTGCCGAATACCTGCACGCTGCCGACGCCTTCAAGGCGCTTGATCTGGTCTTCGATCTGCGTCGAGAAGATATCGCCGAGCTCTACAGGCTGGCGCTTGGCATCCGTCGATACCAGCGCGCCAACGAGCAGGATGCTCGACGTCGAGCGCGTCACTTCGATGCCCGTCGTCTGGACGATGTCCGGCAGCTGAGACTGGACGAGCTGCAGTTTGTTCTGCACCTGCACCTGGGCGATGTCGGGGTCGATCGAGTTGCCGAAGGTTAGCGTCACGGTGGCTGAGCCGGTGCTCGACGACGAGGTCATGTAGGTGAGGTCGTCGAGACCGGTCATCCCGTCCTCGATGATCGTCGTCACCGATTTCTCGACCGTCTCGGCGCTGGCGCCCGTATAGGTGGCGCTGATGCGCACCGTGGTCGGGGCAATTTCGGGATACTGGGCAATAGACAGGGTGGTGATCGCCAGCCCGCCTCCGAGCATGATGATGATCGCGATCACCCATGCGAAGATGGGTCGGTGGATGAAGAACTTGGCCATTGGTTACCCCTTAGCGCCTGTTTTGTCTGCCGGCATGCCGCTCAAGGCTTGGCCGCAGGGGCGTTTGCGGGATCCGCCGGCTTCTCGACGACAAAACCCTTCTCATCAATCGTTGCTTCCACCGGTGCGACGGGCGCGCCTTCGGCGATCCGCTGCAGTCCGTCGACGATCAGCCGGTCGCCGTCCTTGATCCCCTCGGTCACCAGCCAGTTGTTGCCCGAGATCTGGCTGTTGTCGAAAGTGCGGACTTCCACCTTGTTGTCCGGGGTGACGAAGTTCGCCGTCAGCCGGCCGCTGGCATTGCGGGTCGCGGCGCGCTGCGGAATGAGGAAACCGTTCTCGTAGCCGACGGTGACGGTGGCGCGAACATAGACGCCCGGCAGGATCAGCCGGTCCGGATTGTCGAAGACGGCACGGATCTGGTAGGTGCCGGTGGTCTCGCTGACGGCCATTTCCGACATGTCCAGCTTGCCGGTCTTCGGATACTCGGTGCCGTCTTCCAGCGTCAGCCGGATATCGGCCTGGGTAGCGTTGCCCTTCAGCCGGCCGGTGGCGATCGCCGAGCGCAGTTCCAGTAGATTGGCGCTCGAATCTGTCAGGTCGACATAGATCGGGTCAAGCTGGCGCAGGGTCGTCAGCGCCGTCGTCTGGTTGGCGGTGACGATATTGCCGATGCTGACGTTGGAGATCGTCGTCACACCATCGAAGGGAGCGCGGATCTCGGTATAGCCGGAATTGATCTGCGCCGCCTGCAGCGAGGCCTTGGCCTGAGCTACGTCCGCCTGCGCCTGGAGCAGCGTGACGCGGGCATTCTCGAATTCGATCTGGGTCGCGCCGCTGTTGACCAGTCGCTCGTAGCGGGTGAGATTGGCCTGCGCGCTCGGGATGCTGGCTTCCGCCTTGGCAAGGGCTGCCTTCGCCTCTTCCAAAGCCGCCGTATAGGTATCGTCGTCGATCTTGTAGAGCAGATCGCCGGCCTTTACCTCGCTGCCTTCCTTGAAGGCGATGGTCTCGATCATGCCGTTGACCCGCGGGCGAACCTCTGCCGTGCGGAAGGCGACGGCGCGGCCGGGCAGGAGGCGCGTCAGCGGACGGTCGTCCTGCTTCATGATCAGAACGCTGACCGGAGCCGGCGGGCGGGCCGGCGCGGCACCGGGTGCGCCGGCTGCGCCGCCACCAGCACCGCTGGAACTAGACTGTTCGCTGCATCCCGTCAGAGCGATCAGCAGAACGAGCGGGAGAGCAAAACGGTGAGGGGTCATCGTCACATCCAATTGAGAGCAAGTGCCGGTCGAAGCAGATGCCGGTCGAAGATCGAGCGGAATAGTGGCGGAAGCCCGGCAAACCCACAAGCCTTGCCGAAGCATTGAAGGTCTGCCGGCGCGCAAGGCTGCGTCCGGGTAAAGTGACGTAATTTACGAACCGTCACTTTGCAAGCGGATTTTGCAGTGCGGCATTCACCAGATCGACAAGCTCATCGGAGCGTTGCAGAAGGTCCGGCAGGGGCGTGTTGGCAAGGAAGACCGGATGCAGCACGCTGGCGAAGGCGCCGCTCACCGCCCGGCTGGCACGTTCGGGATCGGCCGAATGGTAGACGCCTGCCGCCATCCCGTGGCGGAGGAGATCGAGAAAGAGTTGGTCGAGCATCTCCTTGTAGCGATGGCCGCTCTTCAGCTCGGTGCCGGAGAGAAGGAAGATCATTTCCAGCATGTAGGGACTGTCTTCCAGCGAGGCGAGGTGTGATTCCATCAACCGCCGGACGACGATGCGCAGCCGTTCGGGCGCCGGAGCGTCGCTGTCGAAGGCTTCCAGCCGCAGCATCATCCGGTCGATCTGGCGTTCGCAGATCTCGTCGGCGAGCGCCACTTTGGAATGGAAGTGCTTGAAGACATTGGCGGGAGACATGGAGAGCGCCTGGGCAATATGGGCAATCGAGCAGCCGGACACGCCGCGCTCGCCGAACAGCCGTTCGGCAGTCGCCAGGATTTCCGCCTTGGTGTCTTCCGCCCGCTTCCTCGGTCTGCGCACCCTTATCCTCCTTACACCTGTCCGTCCGCTGTTGCGGAGAAATAGGGCGCCAGGTTGGCGCGCACCCGTGCCAGCACGTCGGTCTCGGGTGTCACCGGGGCAAAATGCAGGCCGGTGATGCTGCGGAAAGCCTGGCGATAGACATCTGCCGTCGCCTCGACCAGCTGCTGCGGGATTTCAGGGATCTCATCCTTATAGGGATCGCAGCGCTCGGATACCCAGGCGCGGACGAAATCCTTGTCGAAGCTTTCGGGACGTTCGCCACGCTGCAGCCGTTCCGCATAGCTGTCGGCCATCCAGTAGCGGCTGCTGTCGGGTGTGTGGATCTCGTCGGCAAGAATGATGGTGCCGTCCACGTCGACGCCGAACTCGTATTTCGTGTCGACAAGCAGGAGACCGCGCTCGGCCGCCATCGTCTGGCCGCGCGCAAACAGTGCCAGCGCATAGGCGCTCACCTGCTCCCACTGTGCGGCGGTCAACAGACCGGCGTCGAGGATCGCTTCTGCCGAAAGCGGCTCGTCATGGCCGCCGTCGAAGGCCTTGCTGGTCGGCGTGATCACCGGCTGCGGCAGGATCTCGTTGTCCTTCAGTCCATCCGGCAGCGACAGCCCGTAAGGCTGGCGCTCGCCCTTCTTGTAGAGCGTGAGCAGCGAAGTGCCGGTGGTGCCGGCAAGATAGCCACGCACGACGATCTCGACCGGCAGAATGTCCAGCCGCTTGCCGATCACCACATTGGGATCGGGATAGGAGAGAACATGGTTGGGGCAGATGTCGGCCGTATTCTCGAACCAGAAGCGCGCCGTCTGCGTCAGCACCCGGCCCTTGTCGGGCACGACGGTGAGGATCCGGTCGAAGGCCGACAGCCGGTCGCTGGCAATGATGATGCGGCGGCCGTCCGGCAGGTCATAATTATCGCGCACCTTGCCGCGATAGTGATTGGGCAGTTCCGCAATGGTGGCATCGGCAAGCAGGGACACGATAGCTGGACTTTCTAAGAGAGAGCCGCAGAGCGAAGACCAGGATCCGCGGCAGATGATGGGGATGTACAAGTTTCTATCGCATGTGGGGTCGGATGGCGACAAGCGCCGCACATATCAACACGGATGACGAGCTTCGCAGCTGCATTCTGGGCCCTCTGCCATGGAGAAGGGCTTTCCCATCCGTGCGAATGTCCCGCCTTCGATCGAATGCAGTGGCTAATAAACGTGCAAATACAGCCACTTACGAATTTTCTGAAGTTTTTGCGACGGTGGTTGTTGACGTGTGGGAAGTGTGGATCTATAACCCCGAT
>NZ_JBCIYV010000006.1:0-129327 GCF_050455525.1 Rhizobium sp. 0TCS1.26
TCGATCTCGGGTCGCGGCACGGTCGTGACCGGCCGCGTCGAGCGTGGCATCGTCAAGGTTGGTGAAGAAGTCGAGATTGTCGGCATCCGCGCCACGTCGAAGACGACGGTTACCGGCGTTGAAATGTTCCGCAAGCTGCTCGACCAGGGCCAGGCCGGCGACAACATCGGCGCACTGGTTCGCGGTGTGAACCGTGACGGCGTCGAGCGTGGCCAGATCCTGTGCAAGCCGGGTTCGGTCAAGCCGCACAAGAAGTTCAATGCCGAAGCCTACATCCTGACGAAGGAAGAAGGCGGCCGTCATACGCCGTTCTTCACCAACTACCGTCCGCAGTTCTACTTCCGCACGACGGACGTGACGGGTATCGTCACGCTTCCGGAAGGCACGGAAATGGTTATGCCGGGCGATAACGTCACGGTTGTCGTCGAGCTGATCGTTCCGATCGCCATGGAAGAAAAGCTGCGCTTCGCTATCCGCGAAGGCGGCCGTACCGTCGGCGCCGGCATCGTCGCCTCGATCATCGAGTAATCTGGCATCGGGGAGGGCGGCTTTCGCTGCCCACCCCGATGTGCTTGATGGCACAAGAAATTTCTAGCAGGTGCCGTCTGGCCCTTGCTTATGACACGAAAATGTAGCAAATGGCGCGCGAGCGCGATTTGCCGCCTGCTTCGCTTTTGTGGTGCAGGCTGAACAATCCAAAAGGTGGGCCTCAGGCCCGAAGAATGGATGGGAACGCCGTCAAGGTGTTCCCCTCGATCTTTGAAACCGGTGGTCCGCCTTTAGAGAGAACAACCCCCAATGCCGTGATGTTGGCATCGGGTAAAAGACAACAAGGATAACGTCGAATGAACGGCCAAAATATCCGCATTCGCCTGAAGGCGTTCGATCACCGGATTCTCGATGCTTCTACGCGTGAGATCGTGTCGACGGCGAAGCGCACCGGAGCTAGCGTCCGGGGCCCCGTTCCGCTTCCGACTCGAATCGAGAAGTTTACGGTAAACCGGTCCCCTCACATCGATAAGAAGAGCCGCGAGCAGTTCGAAATGCGCACGCACAAGCGTTTGCTCGACATCGTGGATCCCACCCCGCAGACGGTAGACGCGCTGATGAAGCTCGATCTGGCCGCCGGCGTCGACGTGGAAATCAAGCTCTGAGGCGCCTGTCTCGGGCTGAGTGAGAAGGATTGAACCGATGCGTTCAGGTGTAATTGCACAAAAGGTGGGAATGACCCGCGTCTACAACGACGCCGGCGAGCATGTACCGGTCACGGTACTGCGCGTCGAAAACTGCCAGGTCGTCGCACACCGTACGGAAGAAAAGAACGGCTACACGGCTGTTCAGCTTGGCGCAGGCCAGGCAAAGGTCAAGAATACGAGCAAGGCAATGCGCGGCCACTTCGCCGTCGCTGAAGTCGAGCCGAAGGCGAAGGTCGTGGAGTTCCGCGTCGATGCCGACAACCTCGTTGATGTCGGTTCCGCGCTGACCCCGAGCCACTTTACCGCTGGTCAGCTGGTCGACGTGACCGGTACCAGCATCGGTAAGGGCTTCGCCGGCGCCATGAAGCGTCACAACTTCGGTGGTCTTCGCGCCACGCACGGCGTGTCCGTCTCGCACCGTTCGCACGGTTCGACGGGTTCCAACCAGGATCCGGGTAAGGTCTGGAAGGGCAAGCGCATGGCTGGTCACATGGGCCAGACGCGCGTCACCACCCAGAACCTCGAAGTCGTCTCGACCGACGAAGACCGTGGTCTCATCCTAGTAAAGGGAGCTGTTCCCGGATCGAAGGGTGCCTGGATCATCGTCCGCGACGCCGTCAAGTCGGCCGCGAAGTAAGGGAGCCAAGCACATGGAATTCAACGTCAAGACCCTCGAGGGTAAAGACGCCGGCCAGGTTTCCCTGTCGGACGAGATCTTCGGCCTCGACCCCCGCCAGGACATCCTGGCACGCATGGTTCGTTGGCAGCTTGCCAAGAAGCAGCAGGGCACGCACAAGACCAAGACCCGCGCCGAAGTATCGCGCACGGGTGCCAAGATGTACAAGCAGAAGGGTACGGGCCGCGCTCGTCACCATTCGGCGCGCGCTCCGCAGTTCCGCGGCGGCGGCAAGGCCCACGGCCCGGTCGTTCGCAGCCACGAGCATGATCTTCCCAAGAAGGTTCGCGCTCTTGCCCTGCGTCACGCTCTGTCTGCCAAGCTGAAGGCTGAAGACCTGATCATCGTCGATCAGCTCACCGCTGCTGAAGCAAAGACCAAGGCGCTTGCCGGCACGTTTGCCTCGCTCGGCCTGACCAACGTTCTGGTCATCGGCGGTTCGGAGATCGATGCGAACTTCAAGCTCGCTGCTCAGAACATCCCGAACGTCGACGTTCTGCCGGTTCAGGGCATCAATGTTTACGACATCCTGCGTCGCGGTAAGCTCGTGCTGTCCAAGGCTGCGGTTGAAGCTCTAGAGGAGCGTTTCAAGTGACCGATCTTCGCCACTACGATGTGATCGTATCTCCTTCGATCACCGAAAAGTCGACGCTGGTCTCCGAACAGAACCAGGTCGTCTTCAACGTCGCCAAGGACGCTTCCAAGCCGGAAATCAAGGCTGCCGTGGAAGCTCTCTTCGGCGTCAAGGTCAAGGCCGTCAATACGCTGGTCCGCAAGGGCAAGGTAAAGCGTTTCCGCGGCTTCATCGGCAAGCAGAAGGACGTCAAGAAGGCGATCGTCACGCTTGCCGAAGGTCAGTCCATCGACGTGTCGACGGGCGTCTGAGGTAGGGAACAAGAACAATGGCACTGAAAAGCTACAACCCGACGACCCCGAGCCAGCGTCAGCTGGTCATCGTCGACCGTTCGGGCCTCCACAAGGGCAAGCCGGTCAAGGCGCTGACGCAAGGCCTCTCGAAGAGCGGCGGCCGTAACAACCTCGGTCGCATCACCGCCCGCTTCATCGGTGGTGGTCACAAGCGCACCTACCGTCTGGTCGATTTCAAGCGTCGCAAGTTTGAAGTCGAAGGCACGGTAGAGCGTCTGGAATACGACCCCAACCGTTCCGCCTTCATCGCCCTCATCAGCTATGCTGACGGCGAGCAGGCCTACATCATCGCTCCGCAGCGCCTTGCTGCCGGCGACAAGGTTATCGCCTCCGACAAGGCCGTCGACGTCAAGCCCGGCAACACCATGCCGCTGCAGTACATCCCGGTCGGCTCGATCGTTCACAACGTCGAAATGAAGCCCGGCAAGGGTGGTCAGATCGCACGTTCGGCTGGCACCTATGTGCAGCTGGTCGGTCGTGACGCAGGCATGGCGATCCTTCGCCTGAACTCCGGCGAACAGCGCCTCGTGCACGGCTCCTGCCTTGCTTCGATCGGTGCGGTGTCGAACCCGGATCACGGCAACACCAACGACGGCAAGGCTGGTCGCACCCGCTGGCGCGGCAAGACCCCGCATAACCGCGGTGTCGTCATGAACCCGGTCGACCACCCCCACGGTGGTGGTGAAGGCCGTACATCCGGTGGTCGCCACCCGGTTTCCCCCTGGGGCAAGCCGACCAAGGGCAAGCGGACTCGTTCGAACAAGTCTACGGACAAGTTCATCATGCGCTCGCGCCACCTGAAGAAGAAGTAAGAGAGGTAGTCAGAAATGGCTCGTTCAGTATGGAAAGGCCCGTTCGTTGACGGCTATCTTCTCAAGAAGGCTGAGAAGGTTCGTGAAGGCGGCCGCAGCGAAGTGATCAAGATCTGGAGCCGTCGCTCCACGATCCTGCCGCAGTTCGTCGGTCTCACTTTCGGCGTCTACAACGGCAGCAAGCATGTTCCGGTCAGCGTCAACGAAGACATGGTCGGCCACAAGTTTGGCGAATTCTCTCCGACCCGGACCTACTACGGTCACGGCGCGGACAAGAAGGCTAAGAGGAAGTAATCATGGCGAAGGCAAAGACCGAACGCCGGCTGAAGGACAACGAAGCGCAGGCAGTCGCCCGCACGCTTCGCGTCAGCCCGCAGAAGCTGAACCTGGTTGCCGCCATGATCCGCGGCAAGAAGGTTGAACGCGCCCTGGCAGAACTGGAGTTCTCCCGCAAGCGCATCGCAGGCACGGTGAAGAAGACCCTCGAGTCGGCTATCGCCAACGCCGAGAACAACCACGACCTCGACGTTGACACGCTGATCGTCGCGGAAGCCTATGTCGGCAAGTCCATCACCATGAAGCGTTTCCACGCTCGTGGCCGTGGCCGTGCTTCCCGCATCGAAAAGCCTTTCGCGCACCTCACGATCGTTGTGCGCGAAGTCGAGGAAAAAGGGGAGGCCGCATAATGGGTCAGAAAATCAATCCAATCGGTTTCCGCCTCGGCATTAACCGTACCTGGGACAGCCGTTGGTTCGCCGACAACGCCGAATACGGCCAGCTGCTCCACGAAGACCTGAAGATCCGCGCCTATCTGATGTCCGAGCTGAAGCAGGCCGGCATCGCCAAGGTGGTGATCGAGCGTCCGCACAAGAAGTGCCGCGTCACGATCCACTCGGCTCGCCCGGGTCTGATCATCGGCAAGAAGGGCGCCGACATCGAGAAGCTTCGCAAGAAGATCGCTTCGATGACCTCGTCCGAAACGCACCTCAACATCGTTGAAGTGCGCAAGCCGGAAGTTGATGCCACGCTGGTCGCTCAGTCGATCGCCCAGCAGCTGGAACGCCGCGTTGCGTTCCGTCGTGCCATGAAGCGTGCCGTTCAGTCGGCCATGCGTCTTGGCGCTGAAGGCATCAAGATCACCTGCGCAGGCCGTCTCGGTGGCGCCGAAATCGCTCGTACCGAATGGTACCGCGAAGGTCGGGTTCCGCTTCACACGCTGCGTGCCGACATCGATTACGGTACGGCGGAAGCCGAAACCGCATTCGGTATCTGCGGCATCAAGGTCTGGATCTTCAAGGGTGAAATCCTTGAACACGATCCGATGGCTTCTGAACGCCGCGCTCTCGAAGGTGACGCTCAGGGACCCGCTAGCCGCGGCGACCGCGGCGATCGTGGCGACCGTCGCCGCGAAAACGCTTGATCAGCGCTGGCGAAAGATAAGCTCGGAGAAGTAAGAAAATGTTGCAGCCAAAGCGTACCAAGTACCGCAAGCAGTTCAAGGGCCGCATCAAGGGCGTAGCCAAGGGTGGCTTCGACCTGGCATTCGGTGAATTCGGCCTCAAGGCTCTCGAACCCAACCGCGTCAATGCACGCGAGATCGAAGCGGCTCGCCGCGCGATCACGCGTTACATGAAGCGCGCTGGTCGCGTGTGGATCCGTGTGTTCCCTGACGTTCCGGTCACGGCAAAGCCGACCGAAGTCCGTATGGGTAAGGGCAAGGGTTCCGTTGAATACTGGGCTTGCAAGGTCAAGCCTGGTCGTATGATGTTCGAGATCGACGGCGTGTCCGAGGACATTGCCCGCGAGGCGCTCCGTCTCGGTTCCGCCAAGCTCTCGGTCAAGACGCGCTTCGTTCAGCGCATCGCAGAGTAAGGGGTGAGGCACATGAAAGCCGAAGACGTACGCGGCCTCACGGCCGATCAGCTCAAGGACAAGCTTGCGGAGCTCAAGAAGGAGCAGTTCAACCTGCGCTTCCAGAAGGCCACCGGTCAGCTTGAAAAGTCCTCGCGCATCAACGAAGTCCGCAAGGACATCGCTCGCGTGAAAACCATTGCCCGCCAGAAGGCGGCAGAAGCAAAGGCCTAAGGGAAAAACAATATGCCGAAGCGCATTCTGCAGGGCGTCGTGGTCAGCGACAAGAACGACAAGACGGTAGTGGTTCGGGTTGAGCGTCGTTTCGCTCACCCGCTGCTCCAGAAGACGGTTCGTCGTTCCAAGAAGTACAAGGCCCACGACGAGAACAATCAGTACAAGACCGGTGACTTCGTTTCCATCCAGGAATGCGCACCGATCTCGAAGGATAAGACCTGGACGGTTATCGCCGCCCAGGCTTAATACGCAGGTTATTGCGTTCGGGCCTTGTGTTCGGCGCAGAAATCTGTATGAAGCAGCGCATTGGCGCAGAACGCCCGGTCACGGGCGTTCTTTTGCTTTGCAGCGCAGGGAAGGTCCGATCTCGGAAACCACCTTGGCAAGACCCCACCCGCGCGAACAATGAAAATATGTCCATGAGCCGGAAAAGGGGGCTTTGCGCCCAACCGTTCCGGTCTTTACGAAAAGGCGACCTGACATGATTCAGATGCAAACAAACCTCGACGTTGCCGATAATTCCGGCGCGCGTCGTGTCATGTGCATCAAGGTGCTGGGCGGCTCCAAGCGCAAGTACGCTTCCATCGGCGACATCATCGTCGTTTCGATCAAGGAAGCGATCCCGCGCGGCCGCGTCAAGAAGGGCGACGTTATGAAGGCTGTCGTCGTTCGCACCGCCAAGGACATCCGCCGTCCCGACGGCAGCGTCATCCGCTTCGACAACAACGCAGCGGTCCTCATCGACAATAAGAAAGAGCCGATCGGCACCCGTATCTTCGGACCGGTTCCGCGCGAACTTCGCGCCAAGAACCATATGAAGATCATTTCGCTGGCTCCGGAAGTACTCTAAGGGAGCGGTAGCCATGCAGAAGATTCGCAAGGGCGACAACGTCGTCGTACTCACCGGCAAGGACAAGGGCCGTACCGGTGAAGTCATTCAAGTGATGCCGAAGGAAGATCGCGCCGTTGTTCGCGGTCTCAATATGGTCAAGCGCCACCAGCGCCAGACCCAGAGCCAGGAAGCCGGCATCATCAACAAAGAAGCTTCGATCCACCTGTCGAACATCGCGATCGTCGCGAAAGACGGCAAGGCGACCCGCGTTGGGTTCTCCGTAGTGGATGGCAAGAAGGTCCGTGTGGCCAAGCGTACGGGAGATGTCATCGATGGCTGAGGCAAAGTACGAACCGCGTCTGAAGGCTGAATTCAACGCGCGTATCCGTGCGGCGATGCAGGAGCAGTTCTCCTACGCCAACGAGATGCAGATCCCGAAGATCGACAAGATCGTGATCAACATGGGTGTTGGTGAAGCGACTGCCGATTCGAAGAAGCCCACCGTGGCGGCAGCTGACCTGGCGGCAATCGCCGGCCAGAAGCCGGTCATCACCCACGCTCGCAACTCCATCGCCGGCTTCAAGGTCCGCGAAGGAATGCCGATCGGTGCCAAGGTGACGCTCCGCGGCGCCCGCATGTATGAATTCCTGGATCGCCTGATCAACATCGCGCTTCCGCGCGTTCGCGACTTTCGCGGCCTGAATCCGAAGAGCTTTGACGGCCGTGGCAACTTCGCCATGGGCATCAAGGAGCACATTGTGTTCCCGGAGATCAACTACGATAAGGTTGATCAGATGTGGGGCATGGACATCATCGTTTGCACGACGGCAAACACGGACGACGAAGCACGGGCTCTTCTGAAAGAGTTCAACTTCCCGTTCCGTCAGTAACCGTAACGACGAGCGTAGAGAAGGAACTCGATATGGCGAAGACAAGCGCAGTCGAAAAGAACAAGCGCCGCCGCAAGACGGTTGCCAATCAGGCTGCGAAGCGCGCAGCGCTGAAGGCCACCATCATGAACCAGGAGCTCGCAATTGAAGAGCGTTTTCAGGCTACCCTGAAGCTCGCTTCGATGTCGCGCGACGGTTCCAAGACACGTATCCGTAACCGCTGCGAAGTGACGGGGCGTCCGCGCGCCTTCTATCGCAAGCTCAAGATGTCCCGTATCGCGCTGCGCGAACTGGGCAACCTGGGCAAGGTGCCCGGCATCGTGAAGTCCAGCTGGTAAGGAGACGGTTTCCATGACCATGACTGATCCTCTGGGCGATATGCTCACCCGCATCCGCAACGGCGCTGCCCGCCGCAAGTCGACCGTGTCCACGCCTGCTTCCAAGCTGCGCGTCCGCGTTCTCGACGTGCTGCAGTCGGAAGGCTACATCCGCGGTTACACCCAGGTCGACTACGGCAACGGCAAGTCCGAGATCGAAATCGAACTGAAATACTACGAAGGCGCTTCGGTCATCCGTGAGATCGGCCGCGTGTCCAAGCCGGGCCGCCGGGTCTATGTCTCGGTAAAGTCCATTCCGCAGGTCGCGAACGGCCTCGGCATCACCATCCTTTCGACTCCGAAGGGTGTGATGGCCGATCACCAGGCTCGCGAACAGAACGTTGGTGGCGAGGTTCTTTGCTCGGTCTTCTAAGACCGGGCAAGGATCTCCAGAACGAACAGACAGGATTGAAACATGTCTCGTATCGGTAAAAAGCCCGTTCAGGTCCCTGCAGGAATTACGGCTGCCGTTGACGGCCAGACGGTAACTGCCAAGGGCCCGAAGGGCGAACTCGTCTTCGTCGCCAATGACGAAGTGAAGCTTGCCTTGGAAGACAATGCTGTGTCGGTAACCCCGGCGTCCAACAGCAAGGATGCTCGTTCGAAGTGGGGCATGTCCCGCACGATGATCGAGAACATCTTCAAGGGCGTGAAGGACGGTTTTGAGCGCAAGCTTGAAATCAACGGCGTCGGTTACCGCGCAGCCATGCAGGGCAAGAACCTGCAGCTGTCGCTCGGCTTCAGCCACGACGTTGTCTACGAGCCCCCGCAGGGTATCTCGATTGCCGTGCCGAAGCCGACGGAAATCGTCGTCACCGGCATCAATAAGCAGCAGGTCGGTCAGGTTGCCGCGGAAATCCGCGAATACCGCGGTCCGGAGCCCTACAAGGGCAAAGGCGTCAAGTACGCCGAGGAACGGATCGTCCGCAAGGAAGGCAAGAAGAAGTAAGGGTGACGCGAAATGGCTAGCAGGAAAGAAGCGCTTTCGAAGCGCGCGAGCCGCGTGCGCCGCCAGATCAAGGCGGTTGCCAATGGCCGCCCGCGTCTGTCGGTTCATCGCTCGTCGAAGAACATCTACGCCCAGATCATCGATGATGTGGCCGGCCGCACGCTGGCTGCTGCATCGACGCTCGATACGGGCCTCCGTACGTCTCTGAAGACGGGCGCCGACACTGCAGCTGCTGCTGCCGTCGGCAAGCTCGTTGCTGAGCGCGCCACGGCGGCCGGCGTGAAGGAAGTCGTGTTCGATCGCGGCGCCTTCATCTTCCACGGCCGCATCAAGGCACTCGCCGATGCTGCCCGCGAAGGCGGTCTGAGCTTCTAAGAATTTTCGCCCGGCTGCCTCGATAAGGGGAGGTCGGGCGAAAGGCGGTCACTCCGCCATCATCAGTCGTTCCGCCTGTTTGGCGGTTGGCTCCCAGAAATCGCCCGTTGCACCCGGAAAAGAAAAAGGAAAAGGACAATGGCACAAGATAGAAGAGGTTCGGGCAACGATCGCCAGAACCGCGAAGAACGCGATAGCGAATTCGTCGACAAGCTGGTCGCGATCAACCGCGTTGCCAAGGTCGTCAAGGGCGGCCGTCGTTTCGGCTTTGCTGCTCTCGTCGTCGTCGGCGACCAGAAGGGTCGCGTAGGTTTCGGTCATGGCAAGGCACGCGAAGTGCCGGAAGCCATCCGCAAGGCAACCGAAGCTGCCAAGCGCGACCTGGTATTCGTACCGCTGCGCGATGGCCGCACGCTTCACCACGACGTCAACGGCCGTCACGGCGCCGGCAAGGTTCTGCTGCGCTCTGCCAAGGCTGGTACCGGCATTATCGCCGGTGGTCCGATGCGCGCCGTCTTCGAAACGCTCGGCGTTCATGACGTCGTTGCCAAGTCGACCGGTTCGTCGAACCCCTACAACATGGTTCGCGCCACGTTCGACGCCCTGAAGCATCAGGTGCACCCGAAGGACATCGCAGCTCAGCGCGGCCTCAAGTACGCCACGCTTCAGGCTCGCCGTGCCGCTTCCGGCAACGCGTCTGAAGAATAAGAGGAGTCTGATCCATGGCCAAGGCTACGCAGAAGACTGAAGCAAAGACGGTTACGATCGAACAGATCGGCAGCCCCATTCGCCGTCCGGCCGTACAGCGCGCAACGCTCGTCGGTCTGGGCCTCAACAAGATGCACCGGGTTAGCACGCTGGAAGATACGCCTTCTGTTCGTGGCATGATCCGGGCTGTCCAGCATCTCGTTCGCGTCGTCGACGAGAAGTGAGACGGGAGTAGAGATCATGAAACTCAACGAGATCAAAGATAACGAAGGCTCCAGCAAGGACCGCATCCGCGTAGGTCGCGGTATCGGCTCGGGCAAGGGCAAGACCGGTGGTCGCGGCGTCAAGGGTCAGAAGGCCCGTTCCGGCGTGTCGATCAACGGCTTCGAAGGCGGTCAGATGCCCATCTACCGTCGCCTGCCGAAGCGCGGCTTCACCAACATCTTCCGTTCGGAATTTGCTGTTGTGTCGCTCGGCCGCATCCAGACCGCCATCGATGCCAAGAAGCTCGACGGCTCGGTCACCATCGATGCTGCTGCGCTCAAGGCTGCCGGCGTGATTCGTCGCCTGAAGGATGGCGTTCGCATCCTCGCTGACGGTGAACTGACGGCCAAGGTTTCGATCGAAGCCGCCGGCGCCTCCAAGGCCGCCGTCGAGAAGATCGAAAAGGCTGGCGGCTCGATCAAGCTGCCGGAAGTCGCTTCGGCCGAATAATATATCTCTTGAAATCGCCCGGGGTTCTTCACACCGGGCGATTTTGCTCTCATATGTGAGCCTCACGTGCCCGGGCCGCATTGGCGGCGCTCAGCCGGGCCATCGCGGAAAATGGGGTGAGGCATTGGTTGCGCTGCAGCCCTTCCGTCTCCCGGTTTTCTGAACCTGAATATGGACTGCCTTCCGGATGGGGCTCCCTGCATCCCGTCGGAATTGGTCAGGCGGAGAAATGCATGGCTTCTGCAGCTGAACAACTGGCCTCAAATCTCAATTTTTCGACCTTCTCGAAGGCAACCGACCTGAAGAAGCGCCTCTGGTTTACGCTGGCTGCACTTCTGGTCTACCGCCTCGGCACCCACATTCCGCTCCCCGGCCTCAATCCGGAAGCCTATGCGCAGGCCTTCCGCGGCCAGGCCGGCGGCATCCTCGGGCTGTTCAACATGTTCGCCGGCGGCGCTGTCCAGCGCATGGCGATCTTTGCCCTCGGCATCATGCCGTATATTTCCGCCTCCATCATCGTCCAGCTGATGACCTCGGTCGTTCCCTCGCTTGAGAACCTCAAGAAGGAAGGCGAACAGGGCCGCAAGATCATCAACCAGTACACGCGCTACGGCACCGTGCTGCTCGGCACGCTGCAGGCCTACGGCATCGCCGTCGGGCTTGAGAGCGGCAACGGCATCGTCCTTGATCCGGGCTGGTTCTTCCGTATCTCGACGGTCGTCTCGCTGCTTGGCGGCACGATGTTCCTGATGTGGCTCGGTGAGCAGATCACCTCGCGCGGCATCGGCAACGGCATCTCGCTGATCATCTTTGCCGGCATTGCCGCAGGCCTGCCGACAGCTCTCGCCAGCACGCTCGAGCTTGGTCGTACCGGCGCTCTGTCGACGGCGCTGATTCTCCTCGTCGTCGTGGTAGCCATCGGCGTCATTGCTCTCATCGTCTTCGTCGAGCGTGCCCAGCGACGCCTGCTGATCCAGTATCCGAAGCGCCAGGTTGGCAACCGGATGTTCCAGGGCGATACCTCGCACCTGCCGCTGAAGCTGAACACCTCTGGCGTCATCCCGGCGATCTTCGCGTCGTCGCTGCTGCTCCTGCCGGCAACGGCTGCGGGCTTTGCCGGCAACACGAGCCTGCCGACCTGGGCGACGAGCATCATTGCCGCCCTGCAGCACGGCCAGCCGCTGTTCATGGTGTTCTATGGTGCGCTGATCGCCTTCTTCGCCTTCTTCTACACGGCTATCGTCTTCAATCCGAAGGATACGGCCGACAACCTGAAGAAGCACGGTGGCTTCATCCCGGGTATCCGTCCGGGCGACCGTACCGCTGAGTACATCGATTACGTTCTGACGCGGATCACCGTCGTCGGTGCGATCTATCTGGTGTTCGTCTGCATTCTTCCAGAAACACTGATTGCGCGCACGGGTATCCCGTTAGCCCTTGGTGGTACTTCGCTTTTGATCGTTGTCAGTGTAACCCTCGATACGGTAGCACAGATCCAGGGTCACCTCATTGCCCAGCAATACGAGGGTCTGATCAAGAAGTCGAAGTTGCGTGGAGGAAAGAGGGGACGATGAGACTGATTCTTTTGGGGCCGCCGGGCGCGGGTAAGGGGACCCAGGCCCAGCGGATTGTGGAGAAATACGGGATTCCGCAGCTCTCCACCGGTGATATGCTGCGTGCCGCGGTAGCGGCCGAGACGGAAGTCGGGAAGCGCGCCAAGGCGGTCATGGATGCCGGCAAGCTGGTATCCGACGATATCGTCATTGCCATCGTCTCCGAGCGAATCGATCAGCCGGACTGCGCCAAGGGCTTCATTCTCGATGGTTTTCCACGCACCCTGGTGCAGGCGGACGCGACAGAATCGATGCTGCATGCCAAGGGTCTCGACCTGTCTGTGGTGATCGAACTGAAGGTCGACGACAAGGAACTGGTGCGCCGTGTTTCCGGCCGCTATTCCTGCGCCCAGTGCGGCAGCGTCTATCACGACACCGACCACAAGCCGGCAAGCGAGGGCGTCTGCGACAAGTGCGGCTCGACCCACTTCAAGCGCCGCCCGGACGACAATGCCGAGACCATGATCCAGCGCCTTGAGGTCTACTACAAGGAAACCTCGCCGCTGATCGGCTACTACTACGCCAAGGGCCGGCTTAAGACAGTCGACGGCATGGCCGACATGGATGTGGTGACGAGAGACATTGAGGCGATCCTGGCGTCCCTCTGAGGGGTGCTTCGCCTTGTGAATAAGAATCTTGGCGGGAACGGTTGCAATTTTTCGCCGATTCCGTTAAAGACCGCGCCAACTCGCTTCAATTCATTGCGATCGGCGCGGATCTCCCGAAAGGGATCCGTAGCGGTCGCTTTGACTTGTATCGGATGAGATTGACCGGGTGGCCCTTGTTGAAGGCCGCTCTCATGGAAGAAGTACCACTTGCCGGATGGCAACTGGAACCAAGGAGAATAGGCGTGGCACGTATCGCTGGCGTCAACATCCCGACCGCGAAGCGCGTCGTTATCGCGCTGACCTACATTCACGGGATCGGCCCTAAATTCGCTCAGGCAATCGTCGAGAAGGTCGGTATTCCGGCTGATCGTCGCGTACATCAGCTGACGGACGCTGAAGTCCTGCAGATCCGCGAAACCATCGACCGCGACTATCAGGTCGAGGGTGACCTTCGTCGCGATACCGCGATGAACATCAAGCGTCTGATGGACCTCGGCTGCTACCGTGGCCTGCGTCACCGTCGTGGCCTTCCGGTCCGCGGTCAGCGCACGCACACCAACGCCCGCACCCGCAAGGGTCCGGCGAAGGCGATCGCCGGTAAGAAGAAGTAATTTCCGGTTATCCGGGAAGAGGGGCCGGCGCTTCGTCGCTGGCCTCTTTTTGAGTTTGGGTAGGGCCTCGGTCTTGCCCGGTGGAGCCGCTGGCACTACGGCGGTGACGATATCAACGAAAGGAAAGACATGGCCAAGGAAGCCACTCGCGTCCGCCGTCGCGAACGCAAGAACATCTCGTCGGGCGTTGCCCACGTGAACTCGACGTTCAACAACACCATGATCACCATCACCGACGCGCAGGGCAATGCAATTGCCTGGTCTTCGGCTGGTGCAAAGGGTTTCAAGGGTTCGCGTAAGTCGACCCCGTTCGCCGCTCAGATCGCTGCTGAAGATGCTGCCAAAAAGGCGCAGGAACACGGCATGAAGACGCTCGAAGTCGAAGTCACCGGTCCGGGTTCCGGCCGTGAATCGGCTCTTCGCGCTCTGCAGGCTGCCGGCTTCATGATCACCTCCATCCGTGACGTGACGCCGATCCCGCACAACGGCTGCCGTCCGCGCAAGAAGCGTCGCGTCTGACGCGTCTTCGCAGGCCTTCCGCTGGGAGGCCTCGGTCTGAATTTCGGTGATGCCGCCTTATCTCGCATTCGAGGTATGGCGGCTTTGCCGTAACGCCGAAGAAGAAGTCTCTTTCTTGGCGCTTCTCATGCTCGGTTGCCACGATTGGATAGTGGCAGCGAACGGAAGGTGAAACACATGATCCAGAAGAACTGGCAGGAACTGATCAAGCCGAACAAGGTGGAGTTCACCTCGTCCGGCCGCACGAAGGTGACGCTCGTCGCCGAGCCGCTGGAACGCGGCTTTGGTCTGACGCTCGGCAACGCCCTTCGTCGCGTTCTGTTGTCGTCGCTGCGCGGTGCAGCAGTGACTGCAGTGCAGATCGACGGCGTACTGCACGAATTCTCCTCCATCCCCGGTGTGCGCGAGGATGTGACGGACATCGTGCTGAACATCAAGGAAATCGCCATCAAGATGGATGGCGACGATGCAAAGCGCATGGTCGTGCGCAAGCAGGGCCCGGGCTCGGTAACCGCCGGCGACATCCAGACTGTCGGCGACATCGAGATCCTGAACCCCGACCACATCATCTGCACGCTCGACGAGGGCGCGGAGATCCGCATGGAGTTCACGGTCAACAACGGCAAGGGATATGTTCCTGCCGATCGTAACCGTGCAGAAGACGCACCGATCGGTCTCATCCCGGTCGACAGCCTCTACTCCCCGGTCAAGAAAGTGTCCTACAAGGTGGAAAACACCCGTGAAGGCCAGGTTCTCGACTACGACAAGCTGACCATGGCCATCGAAACCGATGGCTCGGTTACTGGCGAGGACGCCGTTGCCTTCGCCGCTCGCATCCTTCAGGACCAGCTGTCGGTCTTCGTCAACTTCGACGAACCGCAGAAGGAAGCCGAAGAGGAAGCCGTTACCGAACTCGCGTTCAACCCGGCGCTCCTCAAGAAGGTCGACGAACTGGAACTTTCCGTCCGTTCGGCGAACTGCCTGAAGAACGACAACATCGTCTACATCGGCGACCTGATCCAGAAGACCGAGGCGGAAATGCTCCGTACCCCGAACTTCGGTCGCAAGTCGCTGAACGAGATCAAGGAAGTTCTCGCCTCCATGGGCCTGCATTTGGGCATGGAAGTTCCGGCCTGGCCGCCGGAGAACATCGAAGATCTCGCCAAGCGCTACGAAGACCAGTACTAACCATTTAGACTGCAGGCGGATGCCTGCAAGTAAAGGAGACCAGAGATGCGCCACCAGAAAGCCGGCCGCAAGCTCAACCGCACCGCCAGCCACCGCAAGGCCATGTTTGCCAACATGGCAGCCTCGCTGATCACGCATGAGCAGATCGTAACCACCCTGCCGAAGGCGAAGGAAATTCGCCCGATCGTAGAAAAGCTGGTTACCCTCGGCAAGCGCGGCGACCTGCATGCTCGTCGTCAGGCGATCTCGCAGATCCAGGATCAGGATGCCGTCAAGAAGCTCTTCGACGCCATCGCGACCCGTTACGCAACCCGCAACGGCGGCTACCTTCGCATCATGAAGGCCGGCTACCGCCAGGGCGACAACGCCGCTCTCGCCGTCATCGAGTTCGTCGAGCGTGACGTCAACGCCAAGGGCGCAGCCGACAAGGCCCGCGTTGCTGCTGAAGCAGAAGCTGCCGAAGCCGCTTGAGGCATTTACCCGACGCGGGCCGCTTGAGCGGCTCGCTGAAGGCCGGAACGACAAAAGGCCGGAGGAGAAATCCTCCGGCCTTTTCTGCGTTCATGGTCAAAGCTTCGCTTGTCTGGCTGTTCAGTTGGGCCGCGGTTGAGCCACCCGACCGACCCCTTGCATTGCGGCTGCCTTCTTCTGACGTCGGCGCTCCATCAGCTTCGGCCTGATCACCCGGTAGCCGAGCAGCAGCGCGACGATGGCGATGTAGATTGCAGGCTCGAGCGTCAGGCTCTTGCGCGACAGGACGAAGTGCAGAAGCGCTGCCAGCACCAGGGGATAGGCGAGCTTGTGCAACTCGTTCCACCGGCTTCCGAGCCGTCGGATCGACCAACGGTTGGAGGTCAGCGCCATCGGGATCAGGATCAGCAGGCCGACCATGCCGAGCATGATGTAGGGCCGCTTGAGGATGTCGCCGGCGATCGAGGACAGCACCAGGCCGCGGTCGAGCGTCAGATAGACCGTGAAATGCGCCAGCACGTAGTAGAAGGCGAGGAGGCCGAGTGCCCGCCGATAGGCGATCAGATTGACCGAGAACAGGTCGCGGATCGGCGTCACCGTCAGGCCGAGACACAGGAAGCGCAGCGCCCAGATGCCCAGGCGATGCTCGAACTCGCGGACCGGATCCGCGCCCAGACCGCCATAGATGCCGAGGTAGAAGGCGTAGAGGCCGGGTAGCAGGCCGATGGCATAAAGCGCCCAGACGGAGGCGGGGCGGAACCGGGGTGGAAGGGAGAAGCCGGCCATCTCAGAACGACTTCTTCAGGTCCATGCCCGAATACAGGCTGGCGACCTGGTCGGCGTAGCCGTTGAAGGGAAGCGTATCCAGCCGGCGCCCGCCGAACAGGCCGTCGCCCTCTCCGATGCGACGCTCGGTCGCCTGGCTCCATCGCGGATGGTCGACCAGCGGATTGACGTTGGCGTAGAAACCGTATTCCTTCGGCGCCGACAGGTTCCAGGTGGACGGCGGCTCCTTCTCGGTGAGGGTGATCTTGACGATCGACTTGATCCCCTTGAAGCCGTATTTCCAGGGCACTACCAGCCGGATCGGCGCGCCGTTCTGGTTCGGCAGCGTTTCGCCATAGAGACCGGTCGCGAGGATGGCGAGCGGATTGCGTGCCTCGTCAAGCCTCAAGCCCTCCACATAGGGCCAATCGAGCGCCTGGAAGAAGCCTCCCTGGCCTGGCATTTCCTCCGGCCGGACGACGGTCTGGAAGGCGACGTATTTCGCCGAGCCCAGCGGCTCCACCCGGTCGAGAAGGGCGGAGATGGGAAAGCCGATCCACGGAATGACCATCGACCAGGCTTCGACGCAGCGCATCCGGTAGATGCGCTCCTCCATGGCGAATTCCTTCATCACCGTCTCGATGTCGATGACCTGCGGCTTGGCCACCAGTCCACCGACCTCGATCGTCCAGGGCCGCGGCTTGAACTCGCCGCTGTTCTGGGCGGGGTCCGCCTTGCCGACTCCGAATTCGTAGAAATTGTTGTAGGTCGTGACGTCCTTCTGTGGCGTCAGCTTGTCGTCGACCTTGTAGGATGTCGGCTTGCCGACGAGGGGTGCGGCCAAGGCGCTGCCAGCGCCCGAAAGCGCAAGGCCGGCTGCGGCGCCGGCCATGAAGGTCCGCCGGGACAGGTAGACCTGGTGGGGCGTGATCTCGGATGAAGCAATCGACGGCGGACGGTAGGCGGCCATGAACATCTCCTCGGCAGCTCGATGCGGCGTTTCCTCCTCTCATACGTAGAGAAAACCGCGGCGGTTTCACAGGCGGCGAAATCTTCTGGCGACCACTTTTGTGTGAAAGATCAGCGATACGGTCAATCTGCACCTGACCGAAGCAAAGCGGCTTGTTTCCTTGCACTGCCTCACCGTTGAACTCTCGGCAAGGGTTCACCATCTAGAGCCTGTCAGATTATCGCTCGGGGAGAAGCCGGATGGTCGCCAGAAGCTGGAATGATACGCAGGGTGCAGCGTTCGCGGATCAGATCGATCCTATCGAGCGGCTTCGGCGTCTGCGCCGTCTTGCAGGGATCGCCCGCGTGATGGATACGGCGATCCGTATTCCGGGCACGGGCATCCGGTTTGGCGCCGACTCGATCATGGGCCTTGTCCCGCTGGTCGGCGATGCAGGCGGCGCTATGGTTGGCCTCTATATCGTCAACGAAGCTCGGCGCCTCGGCATCCCGCCATCCAAGCTTGCGCAGATGGTCGGCAACATCGCACTGGACGGCGTCGTCGGCAGCGTACCGATGGTCGGCGACCTCTTCGATGTGTTCTTCAAGTCGCATCGTCGCAACCTGCAGATCATCCTCGATCACTTCGGCGTCCATCCCGACGAGTTGCACCAGCAGCGCTGACGCTGGATGCGACCGGCAAGCGAGGACAGTGGCCGCCCGCTTGCCAACCGTACCGCTTTGGCCTCTGCTGATAGTGACAGTTTTCGGTGTTTGGAGTAGGACTGCGGCCAAACCGGACAGTCCCTGCCGCGCCGATATGGAGGCAGTCCCGCTATCATACCGAGGATGACACCATGCCTGCTTACCGTTCCAGAACGACGACCCATGGCCGCAACATGGCCGGCGCCCGCGGTCTGTGGCGCGCCACCGGAATGAAGGACAGCGATTTCGGCAAGCCGATCATCGCCGTCGTCAATTCCTTCACACAGTTCGTGCCCGGCCATGTCCACCTGAAGGATCTCGGCCAACTGGTTGCCCGCGAGATCGAGGCGGCCGGCGGCGTGGCCAAGGAATTCAACACCATCGCCGTCGATGACGGTATCGCCATGGGCCATGACGGCATGCTCTATTCGCTGCCGTCGCGCGAGATCATCGCCGACTCGGTCGAGTACATGGTCAATGCCCACTGCGCCGATGCCATGGTCTGCATCTCCAACTGCGACAAGATCACGCCCGGCATGCTGAATGCCGCCATGCGTCTCAACATTCCTGCGGTCTTCGTCTCGGGCGGCCCGATGGAAGCCGGCAAGGTCGTCATGCACGGCAAGACGGTGGCCCTCGATCTCGTCGATGCAATGGTGGCCGCAGCCGACGACCGGATTTCCGATGAGGATGTCTCGGTTATCGAGCGTTCCGCCTGTCCCACCTGCGGCTCCTGCTCGGGCATGTTCACCGCCAACTCGATGAACTGCCTCACCGAAGCACTTGGCCTGTCGCTACCGGGCAACGGCTCGACGCTTGCAACCCATGGCGATCGCAAGCGCCTGTTCGTCGAGGCCGGCCACCTGATCGTCGATCTCGCCCGCCGCTATTACGAGCAGGAAGACGAAGGCGTCCTGCCGCGCTCGATCGCCACCAAGCAAGCCTTCGAGAACGCCATGACGCTCGACATCGCCATGGGCGGCTCGACGAATACGGTGCTGCACATCCTGGCGGCCGCCTATGAGGGCGGCGTCGACTTCACCATGGACGACATCGACCGACTGTCGCGCCGCGTGCCCTGCCTGTCGAAGGTCGCACCTGCCAAGCAGGACGTGCACATGGAAGACGTCCACCGCGCCGGCGGCATCATGCGCATCCTCGGCGAACTCGAACGCGGCGGATTGCTCAACACCGAGTGCAAGACCGTGCACGAGGCAACGCTGGGCGACGCCATCAACCGCTGGGACATCACCCGCACCAATTCGGAAAGTGTCCGGACCTTCTTCAAGGCAGCCCCCGGGGGCGTGCCCACCCAGGTCGCCTTTTCTCAGTCGTCCCGCTGGGACGAGCTGGACACTGACAGCGAAAACGGCGTCATCCGCTCGGTCGAGAAGCCGTTCTCCAAGGATGGCGGCCTGGCAGTTCTTTACGGCAACATCGCGCTCGACGGCTGCATCGTGAAGACCGCCGGCGTCGACGAATCGATCCTGAAGTTTTCTGGTCCGGCGCGCGTTTTCGAGAGCCAGGACGCGTCCGTGAAGGCGATCCTCAACAACGAAGTCAAGGCCGGTGACGTCGTGGTCATCCGCTATGAAGGCCCGAAGGGCGGTCCTGGCATGCAGGAAATGCTCTATCCGACGAGCTATCTGAAGTCGAAGGGTCTCGGCAAAGCCTGTGCGCTGGTGACTGACGGCCGCTTCTCCGGCGGCACATCGGGCCTGTCCATCGGCCATGCCTCGCCGGAAGCGGCACAGGGCGGCATGATCGGGCTGGTGCGCGAGGACGATCTGATCGAGATCGACATTCCCAACCGGACTATCCACCTGGCGGTTTCGGACGCGGAACTGGCATCGCGTCGTGCCGAACAGGACAAGCTCGGCTGGAAGCCGGCGGCACCGCGCAAGCGCAACGTGACGACCGCGCTCAAGGCCTATGCAGCCTTTGCCTCCAGCGCCGACAAGGGCGCAGTGCGGATCCTGCCGGAGTAACGGCTGGGCCAGAGGCAGGGGTCAGAAAAACCTCAGCCCCAAGGTTTCTCCAGGAGGGCGCTCTGCTATAGTGGCGTCAGCCGCCGCGGAGATTTCACGATGTCGGAATTAGGTCGCATCACGTTCGATCCGCAGATCTGTGCGGGTCGCCCGACAATCCGCAGGCTACGCCTCCGGGTCAAGGACGTCCTGGACTTGCTCGCTGCGGGAGCAAGCCACCAAGAGATACTTGAGGATCTCCCGCTTCTGGAGCCTCTGGACATCGTCGCGGTGCTTGAATATGCGGCGCGCCAGAATGATCATCCGGTGCTTCGGGTTGCGTGATGCGCTTTCTGGTGGATGCTCAGTTGCCGCCTGCGCTGGCTGAGTGGCTTCTGGACCGAGGTCATCAAGCTGAGCACGTCGTCGACTGCAATCTCCAGTCAGCGTCCGATCGCGTGATTTGGGAATTCGCTGAACGTGTGCGCGCAATCATCATTACGAAAGATGAAGACTTCGCACAGAGGCGTGCCGTCCTTGATGATGGTCCCACGATCATCTGGATCCGCCTGCGCAACAGCCGCCGCCGGGACATCCTGATCTGGTTCGATCAGGTCTTCCCCGCGATACTGGACGCATTGCAACGCGGCGAGACCCTGATCGAGATCGCCTAAATCGATACGGTAGTTTCAGAGCGGCTTGATCAAGCCCTTGTAGGCTTCCTCAAGCTCCTTCATGCGCGTCTCGTAGGCGGTGCGGATGCAGCTCGCATCGGCGTCGCAGGCCTGTCGCTTCTTCAGCCAGGCCAGTTGATCCTCACGCAGGACATCGCGGTTGCCCATCGGCATCAGGCCGGCCAGCAGATCGAAGGTGGTCACCATCTTCACGTCCAGGTCGTTCAGCGAAAGATCCTCGCAGATCGCCTTCTCGTCGGCGGCAAGGTCGCTTTTCTTGCAGTTGAAGCTGGCAGCATCAGCCGGTCGGGTGGCGATGCCGGTAGCCCCGAGGGCAAGGCCTGCGAGAAGGAGGCTGGTGTAAAGGCGCGTGGTCATCATGTCGGTCTCCGTGAACCCCGACTACGGGGCTGGAAGCGATTGGTTCCATGACCGGGCAATGTCGGGGGCGAAGCTCGGCTGGTGCCACTGTCTCGAAAGCCGGGCGGCGCGCGGAGGATTGCCGGGGATAGGCGAGGGGTCGCTTGGCAGGCGGGGCGATCGGCCCTATCTGTTCAACGACTGCTGCATGCTGGCGCCGTTGCCTTCCGTCATCCTTGCTGGAATGGCGGCTACCCTTTCCCGCATGCGGCACTACAAGTTCATGACGTGCAATCAATGAGGAATCACATGCCGAGCATGCCGAAAAGCGCCTCGATCACTCTCCTGGCGTTGACGATGCTGCTGCCGCTCCAGGCCGCCGCGCAGGACAAGGTGCTGCCGGAGAGCCGCACCGAGATGCAGCTGTCGTTTGCGCCGCTGGTCAAGCAGACCGCCGGCGCCGTCGTCAACGTCTATGCTGAGCGCGTCGTGCAGCGTCAGAACCCGTTTGCCGGCGACCCCTTCTTCGAGCAGTTCTTCGGCCAGCGCATGCCGAACCGCTCGGAAAAGCAGTCGTCGCTCGGCTCCGGCGTCATCTTGTCCCACAACGGTCTGGTGGTCACCAACAACCACGTCGTCCAGGGCGCGGACGATATCAAGATCGCCCTGCCGGACGGCCGCGAGTTTCCGTGCGAGGTCCTGCTGAAGGATGAGAGCGTCGATCTCGCCGTCTTGAAGATCAAGGCCAAGGAGGAGTTCCCGGTTCTCGGGCTCGCCAACTCCGATGCGGTCGAAGTCGGCGATCTGGTGCTCGCCATCGGCAATCCCTTCGGCGTCGGCCAGACGGTCACCAGCGGCATCGTCTCGGCGCTCGCCCGCAACCAGGTGAGCGATGGTGATGTGGGCTTCTTCATCCAGACCGATGCCTCGATCAATCCGGGTAATTCCGGCGGCGCGCTGATGAACATGAAGGGCGAGCTGATCGGCATCAACACGGCGATCTTCTCGCGCGGCGGCGGCTCGAACGGCATCGGCTTTGCCATTCCTGCCAACCTGGTGAAGGTGTTCCTCGCTGCTGCCGAAGAGGGCAAGCAGTCGTTCGAGCGTCCCTATGTCGGTGCCACCTTCCAGCCGGTGACGTCCGAAGTCGCCGAAGCGCTGGGCCTGAAGACGGCCCGGGGCGCGCTGATCGTCAGCGTCGTCGAGGGCGGGCCGATCGACAAGTCGGGCCTGAAGCCGGGAGAAGTCATCAGCGCGGTGAACGGCATTCCGGTCGAGCATCCGGATGCGCTCTGGTACCGCCTGACCACGGCCGGTCTTGGCCAGACCGTCACGCTGACGGCCCAGCAGAACGGCAGCAGCCGCGAGATCCAGATGACGCTGAGCTCCGCTCCGGAGACGGTGCCGCGTGACGAGCGCCTGATCGACGGACGCAATCCGTTTGCCGGCGTGCGCGTCGCCAACCTTTCGCCGCGCCTTGCAACCGAGCTGCGGCTGACGACCGACAAGACCGGCGTTGTCGTCACCGAAGTGGTGCGCAACTCGCCAGCGGCACGTCTCGGTTTCCAGGCGGGTGACATCCTGATTTCCGTCAATGGCGATCCCGTTCCCTCGACCAAGGGGCTGGAGGCTCTGGTGGAAGAGAACCCCGGCGTCTGGCGGGTCGAGATCGAGCGTGGCGGCAAGCGGATCCGCCAGTTCTTCCGATGAGCGAGGACCTCTTCGCGCCACGGATCCCGGAAGCGGTCGCCAATCGGCGGCCGCTTGCCGATCGGCTGCGTCCGACATCCTTGTCCGAGGTGACCGGCCAGCCGCACCTGACCGGCGAGGACGGCGTCCTGCGCCGGATGATCGGTTCAGGCTCGCTGGGCTCGATGATCTTCTGGGGACCGCCGGGGACCGGCAAGACGACCGTTGCGCGGCTGCTGTCGGGTGAGGCGGGTCTGGCCTTCGAGCAGATCTCGGCGATCTTCTCCGGTGTCGCAGATCTCAAGAAGGTGTTCGAGACGGCGCGCCTGCGCCGCATGGATGGACGGCAGACCCTGCTGTTCGTCGACGAGATCCATCGGTTCAACCGCGCCCAGCAGGACAGCTTCCTGCCGGTGATGGAAGACGGCACCGTGATCCTCGTCGGTGCCACGACCGAAAACCCCAGCTTCGAACTCAATGCCGCTCTTTTGTCACGCGCCCGCGTCCTGACGTTCCGGTCGCATGACGAGGAAAGCCTCACTGAACTGCTCCAACGTGCCGAACAGGTGGAGGAGAAACCACTCCCGTTGACCGAGGACGCACGGGCCATGCTGATCCGCATGGCGGATGGAGACGGACGCGCCGTGCTGACGCTTGCCGAGGAGGTTTGGCGTGCGGCCCGCGAGGGCGAGATCTTCGAAGGCGAGGGACTGACGCAGATCGTCCAGCGGCGCGCGCCGGTCTATGACAAGGCGCAGGACGGCCACTACAATCTGATCTCGGCGTTGCATAAATCGGTGCGCGGCTCCGATCCGGATGCGGCCCTCTACTATCTGGCGCGGATGTTCGATGCCGGCGAAGATCCGCTTTACCTGGGGCGGCGGCTGGTGCGCATGGCGGTCGAGGATATCGGGCTTGCCGATCCGCAGGCGTTGGTCGTCTGCAACGCCGCCAAGGATGCCTATGACTATCTCGGCTCGCCGGAGGGTGAGCTGGCGCTGGCGCAGGCCTGCGTCTACCTGGCGACCGCGCCGAAATCAAACGCCGTCTACATGGCCTTCAAGGCGGCGACGCGGGCGGCCAAGGAGCATGGTTCGCTGCTGCCGCCGAAACACATCCTCAACGCGCCGACCAAGCTGATGAAGGGCGAGGGGTACGGCGACGGCTACCGCTACGATCACGACGAGCCTGATGCCTTTTCCGGCCAGGACTATTTTCCGGAAAAGCTCGGGCGGCAGACCTTCTACGATCCCCCGGAACGCGGCTTCGAGCGCGATATCAGGAAGCGGCTCGACTGGTGGTCGAAGCTGCGGCGCGAGCGCGGCGGAAGCTGATCAGGATGCCTTCTGCTGCCGGGGCGCTGATGCCACGCCGGCCGCCGTCACCATCTTGACCGAGGATTCGGCCAGCCCGTGGTGCCCCTCGGCATCGACGAGCAGATGCCAGTGGCCGCTTTCCGGGATGACGATCTTCACCGGCGACTTCTTGGCGACGCCACCGACATACTTGAAGTCCAGCTTCTCGGTGAACCGCTTGAAATTCCCAGCCGTCATCAGCCGCACATTGTTCACGGCCGACAGCGTCACCTCGATCGTGGTTCCGGCGCGCAGTTCCTTGAGGTCGTAATGCGTGAATCGGAAGAGCGGTACCGACATGCGTTGCTCCATGGACAGGATTGGCGACAGGAGACCGTACGGCAACCTTCTTAACGAAATGTGGAACCAAGCGGCAGGTCGGTCGTTATTTAGGCGAAGCGAAGAGGGAAAGAGCTTTTCTTCCTCCCGCGATAAAAGGCGATGTTCCCCTGCAATCGCCGCACAACAAAACGTAAATGATCTCCAGTCAAGCTTGGCCCTCTACCGTCTCCCCTGCGGTAGAGGGCCTCTCCTTTTCTGCGGATCGCACTCTCCCACAAACAAGTCTAGAACGCCGTCGCCTGCCGCGTCCGTCGCCGCCGCAACCGGCGCTGCAGCGGCTGGTCGAGCCCGACGGTCAGCAGCCAGCTGATCAGCACCGTGGCGGTGATGAACGCGACACCTGCATAGGGAGCGATGGCGGGCTCGGTCATCGACGGCCACACCACCAGTGCCCAGTCGAGAAGCGGCACGTGCAGCACGTAGACCGCATAGGAGGCGGTGCCGAGGAAGCTTACGATCGCCGCGATGCGCGGGCCCGGAACGATGCTGCTCGCCGCATAGAGGAGTGCTGGCCAGACAAGCACCACCACCACCAGATCGAAGGGCGCCTTCATCGGCTTCGGTGTAGGAAAGGCCAGCACCGCCGCCACCACCAGCAGGCAGGCAATTGCCGCGACGGGACGGAACGTCATCGGCGTGCGGCGAAACCGGTAGATCAGCACGCCGACGAAGAACGAGAAGAACACCCGCGCCATGCCCGCATACATTTCGTGCCACCGGAACCCGGCATGCAGCCGGTCGAACTGGATGGCGGCAATCGCCAGGCCAATCAGGCTGATGGCGATGACGACGAGGATCTGCCGCAGCGACGCCCGCGCACCCTTCCAGGCATAGGCGAGGTTGGCGACCAGCTCGTTGAACAGCGACCAGGCCGGATGGACGAGGAACAGCGCGGCATTGAAGGATATGGTGACCGGCGAGGGGAGGAACAGCAGCCCGGTGACGATGCCTATCGCCAGCTCATGGCCGATCACGTACTGGCCGAAGAACACCGGCCGGCCGACGGCAAGGCTGTAGGCGTAGTAGGCGATGACCAGAGCCAGTGCCAGGGCGTAGAGCGGATAGAGCCGCAGCAGCCTGGCCTTCATGAAGGCGGCCGGCGTCATGGCTCCGTCCCGCAGGATCTGCCCGTAGGCATGCGCCAGCACGAAGCCGCTCAGCCCGAAGAACAGGTCGACGCCGAGATAGCTCGAGGGTAGCGCATCGCCCAGCAGCTCCTCGGTATGCCGCTGGATGATGAACACGGCGGCGATGCCGCGCAGCCCATCGAGGAGCACGAAGCGCTGCGGCTTGGGTCGGTTGGTCGGGGTCATCGGGGCTTTCGGTGGCAGAGGCAAGGAGGGGCGCACTGTAGGATCATCAGGCAGGCGAGGCGAGGCCGGAACAAGCCCGGCGACAAGAATGGCGCAGCCGCCGCACTTGTCGAGATGTGTCTGCCAATTCTGCCGCGCTTGTGATCCGGCATCCACACTTCACGGGCCGCTGACGCAGACTTGACGAAACCATCCACCGCCGGCCGGGTTGTTCCCGCTTCGGACGTTGCCCGGGAGCTGCCGGGGACAATCTTGGAGGAACCGATGCAACTCACCCGCCGCACCCTGCTTGCCGCAACCACCGTTACCGCCGCTGCCGCCACCTTCGCCAGCCCGCATATTGCCCGCGCCGCGCTGCCTATCGCCCAGCCCAAGCTGCCGTTTGGCGACGACGCGCTGGCCCCGAGCATTTCCGCCCGCACCGTCGGTCTGCACTATGGCAAGCACCACAAGGCCTATTTCGACAAGCTGAACCAGTTGGCCGCCGGCACCCGGTATGCCGACATGGATCTGGCCGGCATCGTCACGGCTTCGGCCAAGTCCGAGGCGGATGCGAAGATCTTCAACAACGCCGCGCAGGCCTGGAACCACGTTGCCTACTGGGACCAGTTCGTGCCCGGCGGACCGAACCGGCCGGAAGGCGAGCTCGGCGCGATGATCGGCGAAACCTTCGGCGGCTATGACGGCTTCGTTGATCGTGTCGTATCGGTCTCCGACGAGGTGTTCGGCACTGGCTGGGTGTGGCTGACCCGCAATGACGACAACCAGCTGGCGCTGATCGGCTACGAGGATGGCAACAACCCGGTCGCCGTCGGGCGCCCCGCCTATCTCGGCATCGACATCTGGGAGCATGCCTATTACCTCGACTACGAGAACCGCAAGCCGGAACACATCCGCGCCGTGCTCGACAAGCTGGTCAATTGGCGTGTCGTCGCCGATCGCATGGCCGTCTGACTGCATCGGCATGCACCGAGGTTCATGGTGACCGGCGCACAACGCCGGTTGTCGCTTGCGTCGCGCCTTATCGCAGATCGTCGGGCGGATACCGGCGATTGCGCCGCGGGCCGACGCGGACTAGAAGTGCCGGCCATGTATTCCCCTCTCTTGTCGATGTGTCGATCCCGCTGCGCCGCCCGTGCGGCAGCGCTTGTTGCCACCTGCCTGCTGGTCGCCGCCTTCTGCCTTCCCGCCCAAGGGCTCGCCGCCGATCCGGAGGCCGGGCGTCGCACCTTCCAGTCCTCCTGCGCCTCCTGCCATGCGGTGGCGAGCGCCAGCAACGGCTTCGGTCCGCATCTGAAGGGCGTCTTGGGTCGTCCGGCCGCCAGCCTGCCGGACTATGCCTATTCGCCGGCGATGGCCGATGCCGGCGAGAAGGGGCTGGTCTGGGACGAGCCGGCGCTGTCCGAATTCCTGTCCAGCCCGTCGAGCAAGGTGCCGGGCACCAAGATGCGCTTCTTCGGCTTCTGGACCCAGTCGAGCATCGACGACGTCATCGCCTACCTCAGGAACAACCCGTGATCTGTCGCGGTCGCGGCCCCTCCACCGTCAATTACAGGCCGTGAGCACTCGGGGCAAAACAAGGCAGGCTCTGCCACATTCGGTTAATCGAGTGTTTACGGATTCATGAAAATGAATGGCAGCTGGTGCGGGGGTTGCTCGTGCGATGAGGGGTCCGGGCCGGGCCGCATGATCGCTCCCGTGGTGTGGAAGCCGGATGTATCGCCTGCGCATCGCCGCATGCAGGCTGTGTATGGAGTTTGAGACATGACCATGAAGCGCTTTGCCCTGGCGATTGCCACCCTTTCCGCTGCGCCCCTGTTGGCGACTGCTGCCGGCGCAGCAGACCTGACCTCCGCTTACGAGGCCCCCACCTACAGCGAGCCGGCTGCCGCCTCGTCCGATTGGAACGGCGCCTATGTCGGCGTGCACGGCGGGCTTGCCTCGCCGAAGTTCAACCCGTTCGCCAGCGGCAAGGGCGTCGCGGCCGGTGCCCATGCCGGCTACAATGCCGATGTCGGCGGCGCCATCCTCGGCGGCGAAGTCGAAGCGTCCTACATGGGCGACACCGAAATCAAGGTGAACGGCGGCGAGCTGAAGGAACGTCACCGCCTGGCCGCCAAGGTCAAGGCCGGCGCACCTCTCGGCCAGACGCTCGTCTACGGCACGGCCGGTCTCGCCATGACCAACTTCCGCGACAATGACGGCGTATCCGGCCCGGATGGCTGGAAGCCCGGCTTCCTGGTCGGCGCCGGCGTCGAGCATAAGCTGACCGGCAACATTTCGGCGCGCGTCGAGTACAACTACACGGCCACCAACGAGGTCCGCAGCTTCTCCAACGGCATCGCCTCGGAAAAGGACCTGCACGACCACTCGGTCAAGGCCGGCCTGAACTACAAGTTCTAGTCGCCGGGCCTCCAGTCCCCGGTCTTAGAGACGAGCCCTCTCCCCGTGAACCGGGGTGGGGGCTTGTTGCGTTTCATGCTGTTCGCCGGCCACCGCTCGCTAGTAGGCAATAGGCAGTAGCCAGCAGGCAGTGGGCAGCAGGCATCCGGCAGTGGGCGCTCCCGCCCTGAGCCGTCATCCTCGGGCCTGTCCCGAGGATCTACTGCCGATCGCTCTGTCTTCGACGCCCAGGGATTTCGCCCTCATGGACGACACCGACCTTTCCCGTATCTGCGGTCGCGGATCCTCGGGACAGGCCCGAGGATGACGGAGTGTGTGGTGCGGGCTGTGCCAGACGAGCGGTTGAGGAGACGCGCAGCCGTTGTCGCGACGCAACCCGGCACCTTGGCTTGACGCGCCTGCCCGCGCATCTCTGACGCTATCCAGTGCGTTCGCCAGCATCACGCCATCAGCGGACGCATCACCGCAATAGTCGCCTCCTCCAGGGGACGTGGGAGTTCGGAGCAGCTCTCGCTCTCTGACCCGTCATCCTGTGGTCGAAGAACACTGCTCACCGTCGCCCGTGGACTGGCATCCTGCCCTGAGCCGTCATCCTCGGGCCTGTCCCGAGGATCTACTGCCGATCGCTCTGCCTTCGACGCCCACGGATTTCGCTCCCACGGACGACACCGACCTTTCCAGTATCTGCGGTCGCGGATCCTCGGGACAGGCCCGAGGATGACGGAGGTTGTGGTGCGGGCTGTGCCAGACGAGCGGGTGACGAGACGCGCGACCGATGTCGCGACGCAACCCGGCAACTCGGGCTACCGGGCACGCACGCGCATCGCTCAGACGGATGGCTACCGGCTATGCAACCGGCACGTCCTTGTCTAACGATGTCGGGGGGCAGGATCATCTCGGGAGGAGACCCATGAGCAGGATCGACCAAAAGATTGTCGTCGTCACCGGCGGCAGCCAAGGGCTGGGCGCCGCCATCGCCTTGCAATTTGCGCAAGCCGGTGCCGGCGGCATCGTCATCGTTGGCCGCGACCTGGAGAAGGGCCGGGCAGTAGCGGCCCGCATCACCGAGGCGACCGGCGTGCGCGTGGAATGCGTCGCCGCCGAGCTTGCCGATATCGAGGCGGTGCGCAGCATCATCCCGGCCGCCGATCGCCTGTTCGGCCGCGTCGATATCCTGGTCAATGCGGCAGGCCTCACCGATCGCGGCAATATCCTCACCACCACGCCCGAGCTGTTCGACCGGATGTTTGCGGTCAATACGCGGGCGCCGTTCTTCCTCATCCAGGACGCGGTAAAGCTGATGATCCGCGACGGCATCGAGGGGCGGATCGTCAATATCGGCTCGATGTCGAGCCTTGCCGGGCAGCCGTTTCTGGCGCCCTATTCGGCCTCTAAGGGGGCGCTCGCCACCGTCACCCGCAATTCAGCCTTCGCGCTGATGCGCCACCGCATCCACGTCAACCAGTTGGACATCGGCTGGATGAATTCCGACCACGAGCGCCAGCTTATCCTGTCGGAGACCGGCGACCCCGATTTCATCGACCGGAAGGCGGCGGCAAAACCCTTCGGCCGCATCCTCGATCCGAAAGAGGTGGCGCGCACCGTGCTGTGGATGGCATCGGATGAAAGCGGCATGATGACCGGCGCCGTCATCCCCTTCGACCAGTCCGTCTATGGCGGCTACGACGACGCGCCGGTGCCGGCGGATAGGCTGGAGGGGTAGCACACGGCCGCGCTCGTTCGGCGTCGGACGGTTGATCTCGGTGAGGACGGCGCATGCTATAGATGCGCGATCCGCCTCTCCACAACTGCCAAACGCAGGTTGACCTCCTCTGCGAGGCGAAAGGCGTGCGACGCATCCCGCAGCGCGGTCAGGACATCGTTGTACTGGCCGACGATATCGATTTGATTGTTCTTGAGGTCGCGCGCCCGATCATCCAGCAAGCGCTCCGTTTCCTCGAAACGTCCAGATACCGCGTCAAGCCTTGCCGACGTCTCGCTGTGCTGACGCAAGGCAAGCTCGTGCAAGCCATTCATTTTTCGATTGAGCTTGCTGATCTCGGTTTCCACTGCGCTGAATTTGTCGATCGCGGCTTCCACCATGCCCAGGGTGCGCTTCTGGCCACTGAACATGGCTTCCATCGATGCCAGCAGTTTGCCTTGTTCGCTATCGCTCATGGCAACTCATTCTCTCTTTGGGATCAGTATGGCATCATGACCTGCCGAGAACAAGAAATGCGCCGCATCTTGCGCAGTCGTGGGAAGGACGCAACACGAGGTCGCCGTTGCATTTCTCTGCAGCACTTCTCGATAGCGCCCTAGCCGTGCCATCGGGCTTGGTGGCACACGCCGTCTGGTCGGGCACGGAGCGTCCCTGTTCCCAATCGCGCAGGGTGCTGAGCGGGGATCTGGTAACGGGCGGCAAACTCTTCCTGCGTCAGGCCAAAGGCCGGCGGATGACCTTGACCTGCGGCATCCGGCGGGCCGCGCAACTGTTCCTGCGTCATCGGCGGGTTGTCGGGATCGGCAAGCGCATTGGCTTCCGCTTCCTCGTCGGTCATTGCGTCGACGCGCTTCCATTCTGAAGTCTGAGGTCACACAACCGGTTGAAGTCATTGCTGCTCATTCCATCAATGATCTGCGTCGCGCAGAAATAGCCGCTCGTACTCCGATGGAAATTTTCGCTCTTTCTCAATTATATTGAGCTTGCCAGATCTTAGGAGATAGGTCAGCGGAGTATGGCTAAGGCGCCGACACTCGGTGCAGAAAATCTGATCGCGCAAGTAAAAGTCGGCGGAGAAGGCTTTGCGTATCTTGGCGTTTCCTTCAACGCACCATTCACACTTGAAAAAGCCTTTGAGGGCAACATTCATATAACGGGAAAGAGAATCTAGCCTACCCTCGTAGATATTCGTGTAAATTCCTGAAGCTCTCACCAGAATTTCATTGGTACTTTTCTCACTTACAGCCAAATATCTAGAAAACATGTATAGAACAATTTGCAGTATAAAGAAAATTATAACAGGCAGAGAATCGTACGCGCTGAAATTTTCGTCCCCGTATTGGTTCGAAAAAATGCGATTAATATCTAATTTTGGAGTGAGAAGTGAAGGGTGATGACTAGTAATTAGATGGGTTGCTTGCTGCATGCGGATCTGCAGACCGTTTGGCATGTTTTTATTAAAAATTATATCATTGATCAATGCGCCAGAAAAAGGGGACTGAATTGGAAGCTTTGAGATGGCCGATTCGAACAGTTCTACCCGCTTAGATGCGTCGATGTTCGTGATTTGCTTTTGTTGCAATGAGCCGTCGGCAAAGGAACTGATAAAATCGTCATCATTGGCAGCTAGTCGCGCTAAGATTATCAAATTTTCACTAAAAGGCTTTCGCAAAAGAGAAAATGCAACGTTAAATTTTCTCTTCTCCAAGGCCCTCAGCGCCTCGTAAACAAAGTGAAGAGTATCGGAAAGTACTGCTGACAATATGTCAATCTTCATGGGAATGCTTATGATCCCCCCGGCCTCGGCTATGGCGATCAGCACATTGTCCGGGTGTATTGCATCCGGAATGCCTTGAAGCGCGTCTGAAACAGCTTCATTCCAGTCGTCGATTTGGCCGCAATGTGAGGCCTCAACAAGAAGTCTAGCTATTTGATCGTGCAGCCAAAAGCAGAACTCATGCCGTGGAATAACGCTCCGCGGCATGAGTTGAAGTCTCTCATCGGGGATAATCCCTAGAGGACCAATTGGCATCTCAGCTGCAGCCGCTGGTCGCGCCGCACGTGTCGCACTTCTCACAAGTCCCGTTCCGCACCATCGTGAAATTCTGGCACTCGGAGCACATGTTGCCGGTGTAGCCCTGCATGATCGACTTCATGCGGCGGTCGGCTTCCTTCTTCTTGGCTTCCGTCTTGGCGGCGGCGGCGTCTGCCTCGGCCTTGTCGGAGAAGAGGGCGGTGGCCGCCTGCTGGCCTTCGTCGGCGATCGTCTCGTCGGCAATCTCTTCCGTCAGTTCCTTGGCGCGCTCCTCGTAGTCGCGCTTGAAGGAGACGACTTCCGAAGTCGAGATGGCCAGTGTCGTTTCCAGCTTGCGGGCAGCCGAGCCGGCAAACGAGGTGACGTTGGTCGATGAGGCCCGGGCAGGGGCGGCGGTGGCCGATCCCTTCGGCTCGCCGGAGGCCAGGCGGTCGGAACCGCCCGAGACCAGCGTCGGCTTGTAGCCGCGCGTCCAGCCGGTGGAGACGAGGTTGGTCTTGCCTTCCTCGATGCCCTTGCCGAGTGCGGTCTGCGAGAAGTCCGACGTGTCCACATGCGCCAGATCATGGCGGCTGAGGTAGGAGACGGCGAGCTCGCGGAACACGTAGTCGAGGATCGACGTGGCGTTCTTGATCGCGTCGTTGCCGGTGACGATGCCGGCCGGTTCGAACTTGGTGAAGGTGAAGGCCTCCACGTATTCTTCGAGCGGCACGCCGTACTGGAGACCCAGCGAGATAGCGATGGCAAAGTTGTTCATCATCGCCCGGAAGGCGGCACCTTCCTTGTGCATGTCGATGAAGATCTCGCCGATCCGGCCATCGCCGAATTCGCCGGTGCGCAGATATACCTTGTGGCCGCCGACATTGGCCTTCTGGGTATAGCCCTGGCGGCGGTTCGGCAGCTTTTCACGCTCGCGCGTGACGCGCTCCACCACCCGCTCGATGATCTTCTCGGTGATCGTGACCGCCTGGGCGGCCGCCGGCTGCTGGATCAGATCCTCCAGCGCATCCTCGTCGTCCTCGTCCTCGATCAGCGAGGCATTGAGCGGCTGGGAGAGCTTGGAGCCATCGCGGTAGAGCGCATTGGCCTTCAGCGCCAGCTTCCAGGACAGCATGTAGGCAGCGCCACAATCCTCGACGGTCGCCTCGTTCGGCATGTTGATCGTCTTGGAGATGGCGCCCGAGATGAACGGCTGGGCGGCCGCCATCATGCGGATGTGGCTTTCCACCGACAGGTAGCGCTTGCCGATCTTGCCGCACGGATTGGCGCAATCGAAAACCGCCAGATGCTCAGACTTCAGGAAGGGCGCGCCTTCCAGCGTCATCGCACCGCAGACGTGGATGTTGGCAGCCTCGATGTCCTTCTTCGAGAAGCCGATATGCTCCAGAAGGTTGAAGCTCATGTCGGCGAGCTGCGCGTCGGAAACCTTCAGCGTGTCCTTCAGGAAGTCGATGCCCAAAGTCCACTGGTTGAACACGAACTTGATGTCGAAGGCGGCCTTCGTCGCACCGTTGATCGCCTCGATCTTGTCGTCGGTAAAGCCCTTGGCGCGCAGCGAACCGGGGTTGATGCCGGGTGCCTGGTTGATGTTGCCGTGGCCGACGGCATAGGCCTCGATCTCGGCCAGCTGGCTTTCCGAGTAGCCCAGCGTGCGCAAGGCTTCCGGAACGGCGCCGTTGATGATCTTGAAGTAGCCGCCGCCGGCGAGCTTCTTGAACTTCACCAGGGCGAAGTCGGGCTCGATGCCGGTTGTGTCGCAGTCCATGACGAGACCGATCGTGCCGGTCGGCGCGATCACGGTCGTCTGGGCGTTGCGGTAGCCATGCTTTTCGCCGAGCTCCAGCGCCTTGTCCCAGGCAGCCTTGGCATGGGCGACGAGATCCTGGTCCGGGTTGTCGGCATCGATCAGCGGCACCGGGTTGACCGACAGGCCTTCATAACCGGTCTGTTCACCGTAGGCGGCGCGGCGATGGTTGCGGATGACGCGCAGCATGTTGTCGCGGTTCGGCGCAAAGCCCGGGAAGGGGCCGAGTTCCGAGGCCATCTCGGCAGATGTGGCGTAGGAGACGCCGGTCATGATCGCCGTCAGCGAGCCGGCGATGGCGCGGCCTTCAGTCGAGTCGTAGGGGATGCCGGACGACATCAGCAGACCGCCGATATTGGCGTAGCCGAGGCCGAGCGTGCGGTATTCGTAGGAGCGCTCGGCAATCTGGCGCGACGGGAACTGCGCCATCATGACCGAGACTTCGAGCACGACGGTCCACAGGCGCACCGCATGTTCGTAATCGGCGATGTCGATGTTCTTGGTCGTCGCGTCCTTGAACCGCAGAAGGTTCAGCGAGGCGAGGTTGCAGGCCGTGTCGTCGAGGAACATGTATTCCGAGCACGGGTTCGAAGCGCGGATAGGACCTGCGGCAGGTGACGTGTGCCAGTCGTTCATCGTCGTGTTGAAGTGCAGGCCCGGATCGGCAGACGCCCAGGCGGCGTAGGAGATCTTTTCCCACAGGTCGCGCGCCTTCAGCGTCTTCATCACCTTGCCGTCCTTGCGGGCGGTGAGGTTCCAGTCGCCATCGTTCTCGACGGCGCGCAGGAAGTCATCCTTCAGCGAGACGGAGTTGTTGGAGTTCTGGCCGGAGACCGTCAGATAGGCTTCCGAATCCCAGTCCGTGTCATAGGTCTTGAACTCCATGTCCTTGTAGCCCTGGCGGGCGAACTGGATGACGCGCTTGACGTAGTTTTCCGGAACCTGGTCCTTCTTGGCAGCCTTGATCTCACGCTTCAGGGCAGGATTCTGGTTCGGATCGTAGCAGGCCTCGTTGTCGCCTTCGCAGTTGACGCAGGCCTTCATGATCGCCTTCAGGTGCTGGGCGACGATCTTCGAACCGGTGACGAGGGCGGCAACCTTCTGCTCTTCCTTCACCTTCCAGTCGATATAGGCTTCGATATCCGGGTGATCGATGTCGACGACGACCATCTTGGCGGCACGACGCGTGGTGCCACCTGACTTGATGGCGCCGGCAGCCCGGTCACCGATCTTCAGGAACGACATGAGGCCGGACGAGCGGCCGCCGCCCGACAGCTTTTCGCCTTCGCCGCGCAGATAGGAGAAGTTGGAGCCGGTGCCGGAGCCGTATTTGAACAGGCGCGCCTCGCGCACCCAGAGATCCATGATGCCGCCTTCGTTGACCAGATCGTCCTCGACGGACTGGATGAAGCAGGCATGCGGCTGCGGGTGCTCATAGGCCGACTTCGATTTCGTCAGCTTGCCGGTGAAGGGGTCGACGTAGAAGTGGCCCTGGCCGGGACCATCGATGCCATAGGCCCAGTGCAGGCCGGTGTTGAACCACTGCGGCGAGTTCGGGGCGACGCGCTGGGTGGCCAGCATGTAGGCGAGTTCGTCCTTGAAGGCGGCCGCATCTTCTTCCGAGGTGAAGTACTTGCCCTTCCAGCCCCAGTAGGTCCAGGTTCCGGCGAGACGGTCGAACACCTGGCGGGCGTCGGTCTCCGAGCCGTACTGCTCTTCCTTCGGCAGGTTCTTCATTGCCTCGAGGTCGGCAACCGAACGCCAGAGGAACGACGGCACGTCGTTTTCCTCGACCTTCTTCAGCATCTTCGGGACGCCGGCCTTGCGGAAATACTTCTGCGCCAGAACGTCGGTTGCCACCTGGCTGAACTGCGTCGGCACATCGATGTCGGCAAGCCGGAAGACGATCGAACCGTCGGGATTGCGGATCTCGCTCACCGCCTTGCGGAATTCGATCTCCCCATAGGCACCTGTCTCAGGCCTGGTGAAACGACGTTCGATGCGCATTGCCTTATCCCTCGTCAGTTCGGCGCCGCGTTTCGGGCGCACGTGTCCGTCCGGCCGCTCGCCATCATGGGCAGCCGGTAAAAATTCCATCATCCGTGAATCATCTTGGATGTCTAACTGTATCTTGTGACGGATGGTGCCTGCAAACACTAAATATGGTATTAACAGTTTCTTTGCGCCAGTGCCAATCACAGTTTAAGCGACTTCCGCCAGGCACGCGACCGCGATTGCAGAAACGGGTGTAAAGCCGCCTAAGCACGTCGTCAGTCTGTCCATTCTGAAAGAGAACCGGCCTCGTATCTCCGGTCCAGTCGCCGCCGCAACATGAAATCCAATCTCGTTCGAATGCGTGATTCCGTCAAGGCATAGATCGCAATCATCTCTTAACCACAAGATATTGTGGGTCTGCCCTGTGGAAAACGGGGACAGGCGAATCACTCAAGAAACTCAATGGCTTGCCGGAAGAGGCTGGTGAGGGAGGGAAGAAACCGGGTTCGGCCGAGATGGCGGTGACCGAAGCTACGACCGGTTGTAAAATCCGATACTTCGCCCACTTTTTTAACTTTCGATCCTTAGAAGGTGTGGACGAGCGGCTGGCCTGTCGATCCATGCGGGCCAGCGGTGGCTGCCCGTCGCATGAGATCCCTTTGGTCGGAGTCCGTACCGTGAGCATCAAGAATCTATCCATTTTAAAGAAGGTCAGCCTTGTCGTCGTGCTCATGGGCGCGGCGGCGGCCGCAATTGCCGCGGTCGGTGCACAAGGTCTGTTTTCCCTGGGGTCAGCGCTGAAGGATACCGGCGCCCGCGAGGAGGTGGCTCGCGAAGCCATGGACCTGCGCGTTGACGTCATCGCCATCAGCCGCATGACCTATCAGCTGGCATTCGCACCGGAAAAGGCCGCAGATTTTGCCGCCGAGACCGAGAAGCGCGCCAAGGAAATGCTGGAGCGCCTGCCCAAGATCGCCGCCACGGCCGATGCCGAGGAAGCCAAGCAGCTGGCCGACATCCGCACCAGCCTCGGGTCATACTTCGACAGCATCCGCGCCATGGTGAAGATCGCCGGCAGTGACGCCGGCAAAGATCCAAAGGTCATGGCCGATGCGCTGTCCAAGGCGCTCGACGGCCAGAAGGCGGTCACCGCCGCCGTCAAGGTCTACAGCACCTACTCCGCCAACACGCTGTCCAATTCGCGCGCCTATGCCATCGGCGAATCGCAGTTCACCGTCATGGTGCTCGGCATCACCGCCGCGGTCTGCATCGCAGCCGGCGTCGCCCTCAGCCTGTTGATCGCCCGCCGCGGCATCGCCGGCCCGATCCGCCGCATGACCGGCGTCATGAGCGAGATGGCCAAGGGCCGCACCGATCGTGAAGTCACCGACACCGACCGCCTCGACGAGATCGGCGAGATGGCCCGGGCGCTGGAGATCTTCCGCGCCAACGAAATCCACATGCGCCAGATGGAAGCCCAGGAACAGGCTCTGAACCGTCAGAGCAAGGACCTGCAGGTCTCGATCAGCGGCATCGTCGCCGCCGCTGCCGCCGGCGACTTCAGCCAGCGCATCGAGAAGAGCTACGAAGATCAGGACCTTGAGCGCTTTGCCTCGAGCGTCAACGAACTGGTGGAGAGCGTCGACCGCGGCATCACCGAAGTCCGCCGCGTCGTCGCAGCGCTCGCCGAGCAGGACCTGACGCAGGACATGCGCGGCCAGTTCCAGGGCGCCTTTGCCGAACTGCAGCAGAACGTCAACGCCACCATGGGCACGCTGCGTGCGACGATGGAAAACGTGCGCGGCGCTGCCGGCACGATCTCCGACAATTCCGGCGAACTCTCGTCGGCCTCCAACCAGCTGGCCCGCCGCACCGAGCAGCAGGCCGCATCGCTGGAAGAGACCGCCGCAGCGCTCGAAGAGATCACCTCGACGGTGCGCATGTCGACCGACCGCGCCAATGAAGCGACGCGGATGGTTACGGAAACCAAGCAGAGCACCGGCCGTTCAGGCGGCATCGTCCGCGACGCCATCGACGCCATGGGCCGCATCGAGCAGTCTTCGCAGAAGATCAGCCAGATCATCTCAGTGATCGACGAGATCGCCTTCCAGACCAACCTGCTGGCGCTGAACGCCGGCGTCGAGGCAGCCCGCGCCGGTGAAGCCGGACGTGGTTTCGCCGTCGTCGCCCAGGAAGTCCGCGAACTTGCCCAGCGCTCGGCCAATGCCGCCAAGGAGATCAAGACGCTCATCCACACCTCTGCGGAAGAGGTGAAGGGTGGCGTGACGCTCGTCCTGTCGACCGGCGAAGCGCTGAAGGAGATCGAGGACCTCGTCAACCGCGTCAACGACCACGTGGCATCGATCGCCCGCGCCGCCGGCGAACAGGCCGCGGCACTCGGCGAGATCAATACCTCGGTCAACCATATGGACCAGATGACGCAGCAGAACGCGGCGATGGTGGAAGAGACGACGGCGGCAAGCCAGGTGCTTGCTTCGGAAAGCCGCCAGCTCACCGAGATCCTCGCTAAGTTCCGCCTCAACGGCTCGGCTGGTGCCCAGCAGGGGTACCGCGCCGCCGCCTGAGCGACCGAACACCGAGCTTGAAAAGGCGCCGGAGCGATCCGGCGCCTTTTTCGTATGCGGTATCCAGGGGCGCGTCGGTGGTGGACCTTGGCTGGCAGCCGTGCAGAATGCGGCCGGTATGAGAACATCAGGGAGCACGCGATGTCGGGAAAGTCAGGCTGGCAAGCGGGAACGTGGTTGAACCCGCCGCAGCAGCACACCATAGAGGACGGCGACCTTGCCGTGGTCACCGACAAGGCCACCGACTTCTGGCGCGAGACGCATTACGGCTTCGCCCGCGACAGCGGGCACATGCTGGGTTTCGCGACAGGGCCGGATTTCACCGCGCAGCTGCGGATCCGCGCCCGGTTCGACAGCCTCTACGACCAGGCGGGGCTGATGGTACGGCTCGACGAGAGGCGCTGGCTGAAGGCGGGCATCGAGATTTCCGACGGAAGGCCGATGCTGTCGAGCGTGCTGACCGTCGACCGCTCGGACTGGGCGACCGCCCCTCACGCAGGTGACGCCGGCGATTTCTGGATGCGGCTGACGGTGAAGGACGGCGTTGTCCGGGTACAGGCGTCGCAGGATGGCATCCTCTGGCCGCTCGTCCGGCTCGCGCCGTTCCCGCGCGCCGATACCTACCACGTCGGGCCGATGTGCTGCACGCCGGAGCGGGCTGGGCTATCGGTGCGGTTTTCCGACTACAGCCTCGGCCCGGCGCTCGGCAGGGATCTGCACGACCTGAGCTAGGCGAGATGAGCATCCCTCAGCCGCTGTCGTCCAAGTCGATGCGGCTGGCATACAAAAAGCTCGCCGGATCAGAGTGATCCGGCGAGCTTTCCTTAATTCGAAGTGGAGTGTGTCAGGCTTTCGGGCCCTTGGCGATCGGCTCCTGGTAGGTGAAGCCCATGTCCCAGGGAAAATAGATCCAGGTATCCTGCGAGACCTCGGTGATGAAGGTATCGACGGTCGGCACGCCCTTCGGTTTTGCGTAGACGCAGGCGAAATGGGCATTCGGCATCAGGCCGCGCACTTGCGACGCGGTCTTGCCGGTATCGGTAAGATCGTCGACCACCAGGACGCCGCGGCCGCCATCGACCATGAGTTCGGCGGCGATGCCCTTCAGCATGTGCATTTCGCCCTGATTGACGTAGTCGTGGTAGGAGGCGACGCAGACCGTTTCGATCAGCCGGATGTTGAGCTCGCGCGAGATGATCGCCGCCGGCACCAGACCGCCGCGGGTGATGCAGACGATGGCGCGGAACTCCTCGCCGAGGCCGGCAAGCCGCCAGGCTAGCGCCCGGGCATCGCGGTGGAACTGGTCCCAGGAGACGGGGAAGGCTTTTTCAGGCAGAGACATCGTCAGGGGCTCCGAACGGCGCGACAGGGAAAGGCCGCCGCCATTCCGCTGCAGCCCGCTGGGCCGACGCTTTCAGAGTGGCCCGTTGGCCGCTGGTATTAGCGGCAATAGCGAGGGTCTTGCAAGCCGCATGCGGTAGCAGTCGCTCTCTGGTGGCACTTGCCCACAGGCCTTGCCGCCGCATTGGCAGAAAAGCCGCGCCGATGGAAGGCGCGGCCGTCGGTTCTCGCCATGGGCTGAACGCCGATGCAGAAGTGCCGGCCAGGCCGACGTGCGGATCAGCGGGACAGCAGCGTCAAGGCCGTCAGCGAGGTCAGGATGCTGCGGGTTACGCCGCCGAAGAGCATCTCCCACCAGCGTGCATTGCCGTAGCCGCCCATCACCAGCAGATCGACGCTGTCGTCCTGCAGGCGCTTTTCGATGGCGGCGGCGGTCGAGACCTCCGGGTTCTCCTCGGTGCGCAGCGAGACGTTGACGCCGTGGCGCGACAGCGCCGCCGCAAGATCGGAGCCCGCAAGGTCGGAGGCCTGTCCGGCGGCCGGGCCGTTCGCAGCCGGCGGATCGACGCAGAAGATCTCGACGCTTTCGGCGCGCTGCAGGAAGGGCAGGGCATCGAAGGCGGCCCGCGACGCTTCGCGCGAACCGTTCCAGGCGATCAGCACCCGGCGGATCGGCTGCGGCGTGCGCATCACGTGCGGCACGAGGAGCACCGGACGCCCGCTGTCGAAGAGCAGCGTCTCGAGGTCGGCGCGGTTGTCGGCATCGCCGGACGGATCGTTCTGGCAGGCGATGATCAGGTCGCTTGAGCGGACGCATTCCAGCACATGCGACGAACCGTAGCCGGTGGTGGCGACGAAGGTGCGCCATTCATACGAGAGACCCTCGCTTTCGGCGCGGGCGCGAAACACCTCGGCAATCCTGCGGGTTTCGGTGTGTGCCACCTGCTGCAGCACCTGGGTTGCGGTCGGATCGGGGATCTCCATCGGCGCGATCAGCGGCACCGTCGCCAGCACCTCGGCGTGCAGGCCGACCACATGGGAGGAGAATTCGCGCGACAGGGCCGCCGCGAAATCGGTGACGGCGACGGCGTTGCGCTCGTCGTCCAGCACGGCAACAATGGTTCGGTAACTCATGGCGGTTTCACTCCTCTGACGCAATCGGCGGGTCTTTGCGTGCCAGCCTTGCAACAGGACATGGGACGTGCATTGAGGCGGGTCAAGGAGCGGCCGGCCGCCACCGGTTTCGCCTCAGGCTTCGGGTCCCGGATGCGCCTCGGCGCGGGTCTTGTCCAGCGATGCGATCATTGCCACGATTGCATCGGCTGCCGCATCGAGGGCTCCCACATCGCGCGCCCGCACCACCAGTTCGGTCGAGAACCGCTGGCCGTCATACTTCGGATAGGAGCCGATGCTGGTCTGCGGATGCGCCTTCTGCACCGCCGCCAGCAGCGTGCCAATATCACCTTCGCCGTACGGGCAGGCAAGAGCCCGCGTCAGCATCCGCGTGCCCGTTGCAAGCTCCGGCAGGATGTTGTCGACCATCGCCTGGAAGACCTGCGGCACGCCGGCCATCACATAGACGTTCTCGACGATGAAACCCGGCGCGGTGGAGACCGGGTTGGCGATGTGACGGGCGCCGCGCGGCATGCGGGCCATCCGCTGGCGGGCTTCGGTGAATTCCATCTCGCGGCGGGCATACATCTCGCCAAGCAGGCGCATGGCCTCCGCGTCGTGCTCGCAGGGCAGGCCGAAGGCTGCGGCGATCGCGTCGGCCGTGATGTCGTCATGCGTCGGGCCGATGCCGCCCGAGGTGAAGACATAGGTGTAGCGGGCGCGCAGCGCATTCACCGCCTCGACGATCGCCGGCTGTTCGTCGGCAACGATGCGCACTTCCTTGAGGTCGATGCCCGACAGCAGCAGTACGTCGGCGAGATGGCCGATGTTCTTGTCCTTGGTGCGGCCGGACAGAAGTTCGTCGCCGATCGCCAGGATGGCGGCGGTCACGGTCTGAGACGTCATGGGATACCCTCGCGGAAATTGATGCTGCTCTTCTAGGTCAAAACGGGCGCCGGAAAAAGGGTGATCGTGGGCCGCGCGCCGTTCCCATTTGCTGACCGGCTGAGGCTCTGCGTTCACGAATGTCGAACAGTCCGTCCCGGCACGCCGGGCTGGACGGCTGGCGTGGAAAGGCTAAGTTCGGTTGCAACGCGGGTGCCATCGTGGACCGCGACGGACATGGAGAGACGACATGGCGAAGGTTCTGGTGCTGTATCATTCCACCTACGGGCATATCGAGACGATGGCCTATGCGGTTGCAGAGGGTGCCAAGTCGGAAGGCGCGGACGTTACCGTGATGCGCGTTCCGGAACTGGTTCCGGACGAGGTGGCCAAGGCATCGCACTACAAGATGGACCAGGCCGCGCCGATCGCCAAGGTCGATGACCTCGTCGAATACGATGCGATCATCGTCGGCGCCGGCACCCGGTTCGGCACCATGGCATCGCAGATGCGCAATTTCTGGGACCAGACCGGCGGCCTGTGGTTCACCGGCAAGCTGACCGGCAAGATCGGCTCGGCCTTCACCTCGACGGCCACCCAGCATGGCGGCCAGGAATCGACCATCCTGTCCTTCATCCCGACCTTCCTCCACCAGGGCATGGTCGTCGTCGGCCTGCCTTACGCCTTCCAGGGCCAGATGGGCACCGAGGAAGTCAAGGGCGGCTCGCCCTACGGCGCGTCGACCATCACCAATGGCGACGGCTCGCGGATGCCTTCGCAGGTTGAGCTGGATGGCGCCCGCTTCCAGGGTGCGCATGTGGCAAAGCTGGCCGCCAAGCTCTCCGCCTGATCGCGGCGACATGGCCATTTAACAGAAAAGGGTGCCGACCGGCCGGTCGGCACCCTTTTCTGCGTTCGGATGAGCGGGAGATGACGGCGCGGAGGGCGTTGGGCTCAGGCCGTCGACGATGACAGCGGCTGGAACAGCTTGAGGCGCGCCGGCGGGTTGCGCGGCCGGCCATCCTTCCAGTCGACGACGAACTGGATGACGTCGGCTGCCGCCTGATGGGTGAGGGGCTTGGCGATCACGCCCAGCGCTCCGGCATCGCGGCCCTCGACGAGCATCGGATTGCCGGTGACGAATAGCACGGTGAGCCCGCGCTCGACCAGGATGCGGGCGATCTGCGGCCCGGTTTCGCCATCGGCCAGCCGCACGTCGACGAAGGCGATGTCGGCGTCGCCCGCATAGTTCAGCGCCACGGTCATGTCCGGTGCGATGCCGATGACATCGTGGCCGCTGCGGGTGACGGCTTCTTCGAGGTCCATGGCGATGAGGAGGCTGTCTTCGACGATGAGAAAGCGGTACTTCACTGCGCGATCCTTGCACGTATTCTTGCGTTGGCGGAACATAGGGTTGCGTTCCGACCCGGCAAGAGCGCCAAACGTACGAAGCCGGACGGTCCGGCGCAGGCGCAGAAGCCGCAGCGCTCAGTCGTCGCCGAAGCTGATGAGCGCAGGCCGGTAGCGGCGCGTCGCAAGCCTCAGCGACCGGTCCGGCTCGATCACATAGGTCTCGATCACCTGCCGCGATCCGTCGTTGAACTCGTGCTCGACGATGCTGCCGATCGGCGCCTTGGTAAGCTTGGTGCGCGGCTGGCCGCCATAGGTGATGCTGCCGGGAATCGGTTCAAGCGTGCTGGGAGCGGTCGTGCAGCCGGCCAGCATCAGGATGACCGGGGCTGCGATTATGTGTCTGGCGTTCATTGCGGCGTCCTTGGTTTCTCAAGCGCTCAACACTACAGCGCGGCTGCGGTTCCAGCGGATCCTGAGGCAAGACCCGGGCGGCAGCGGTAAGCCGACACGGGCTCACCGTCGGGTCAAGAAGGCAACGTCTGCGGATCGACGATTCCGGTGAAACATGCACTTGCATTTTCGCCGCAACCGGCGGAAGACAGCCCTCACGCGGACGTGGCGAAACTGGTAGACGCAAGAGACTTAAAATCTCTCGCCTTCGGGTATACGGGTTCGATCCCCGTCGTCCGCACCAGCCGTTTCTATCGCGATTTTCCGCAGTTCGGGTGGGCGAGATGGGTTGCTAAAGCTGCTGTCTGCGGCACGATCCGATGGCCTCACCGGCGCCAGAAGACCGGCGTCAGAAGCACCAGCACGGTCAAGACCTCGAGACGGCCGAGCAGCATCATCAGCGACAGCAGGTAGAGCGCCGGATCGGTGATGGTCGAGAAATTGCCGACCGGGCCGATGATGTGGCCAATGCCGGGGCCGGTGTTGGAGAGCGCCGTGACCACCGCCGAGGTAGCCGTCAGGATGTCATAGCCGATGAGCGTCATGCCGAGCGTGCCGGCGACCCAGAGGAAGATGAACAGGATGACGAACAGGAACACGCCGCGCTGCACCTCGACATCGACGGTCGCATTGCCATAGCGCACCGGATAGATGGCATTCGGATAGACCAGCCGCTTCAGCCCGGCCATCACCACATTGAACATGATGACGAAGCGGTACGCCTTGATGCCGCCGGCCGTCGACCCCGAGCAGCCGCCCATGAAGGTGGCAAACAGCGCCAGCGCCACGGCGAATGGTCCCCAGAGCGTATAGTCGTCGCTGGCAAACCCGCCCGTCGACAGGATCGAGGCGATGTTGAAGAAGGAATGGACGAGCGCGCTGTCGATCGGCACGCCGTTGCGCAGGTGGTGGTAGATGCCGAGCGCTATGCCGAAGCTGCAGAGATAGCCGAGGAACACCATGATCTGCGGATCGCGGAGCGTGTCGAGCCGGCCGCGGATCGCCAGCAGGATGAGCACGGAGAAGGGCAGGCTGCAGAGGGCGAGGAAGATCGTCCCGATGACCAGGATCGCTTCGTTGTCGAAGAAGGCAAAGGATGCGTCATGAGTCGAGAAGCCGGCCGTCGCAACCGTCGACATTGCATGGTTCAGCGCGTCGAAGTGGCTCATGCCGGCGATGTCGTAGGCGATCATGCACGACAGCGTCAGCATTAGGTAGACGGCGAGGAAGGCGCGGGTGAAGCTCGCGAGCTTGGCGAAGGGCTTGTCGTTGGTTTCCGATGATTCGAGCTTGAAGATCGACATGCCGCCGACATGCAGCGACGGCAGGATGAACAGCCCGAGTGCGACAATCCCGATGCCGCCCAGCCAGCAGAGCAGCGACCGCCAGACAAGAATGCCAGGCGCCATAGAATCGAGGCCGGGAATGACGGTCGAGCCGGTGGTGGTGATCGCCGAGATCGATTCAAACAGCGACTGGGCGAAGGTGAGATCAAGCGGCGACAGGTACAAGGGCAGGGCGCCGATCAGCGAGAACACCGCCCACAGCAGATTGACGAGGAAGAACCCGAACCGCTTGTTGAACACCGGCGGCGCGCCGCGCGTCGCAAGCGCGGTTGCCAGCGACAGGCCGCCGACAATGGTGCCGGACAGCGCGAACAGGCGCCAGTCGGGGTTGCCGTAGTAGAGATCGACGGCCGCTGGAACGAACATTGCCGCCGCCAGGTACATTCCGCAGAGCGCGGCGATGTAGATCGAAGACCGAAACAGGGTGGCGTTCAAAAGCTGGAGGTCCCGATGTGTTGGCAGCGGCACGACGGGCCGGCTGCGGAAAGAAGCTTTTGTCTCTTCCGACCAGCTATGGCATAGCGGGCCACGCTCCCAAATTCAACGGATGGACGATAATGACGAATGCAGCTGTGGATGACGCAATGCTGGCAATGCGGGAGATCTTTCCCGAGACGCCGCTGCAGCTGAACGAACACCTCAGCCGCCGCTTCGGCGCCGATATCTGGCTGAAGCGGGAGGATCTGTCGCCGGTCCGTTCCTACAAGATCCGCGGTGCCTTCAATTTCCTGCGCAAGGCGATCGCCACGGCTGGCAGCGGACGCGTCTTCGTCTGTGCGTCGGCCGGCAATCATGCCCAGGGCTTTGCCTTCGTCTGCCGTCATTTCGAGGTGCACGGAGTGGTCTTCATGCCGGTGACCACGCCGCAGCAGAAGATCGACAAAACGCGCATGTTCGGCGGAGAGTTCATCACCATTCGTCTCGTCGGCGATATTTTCGACCAGTGCTATGCGGCGGCGCGCACCTATGTCGAAGAGACCGGCGGCATGCTGGTGCCACCCTTCGACCACGCCGACATCATCGAAGGGCAGGCGACGGTGGCAGCCGAGATCGCCGCGCAGCTGCCGGAGGGTGTGACGCCGGACCTGGTGATCATGCCGGTCGGCGGCGGCGGCCTGTCATCCGGCATGACCGGCTATCTTGGCCCGAGGCTCGGCGACGACGCCTTCCTGATGGTCGAGCCGCAGGGCGCGCCAAGCCTCAAGCAGAGCCTGATCGCCGGCCATGCGGTGACGCTCGCCAAGGTCGACAATTTCGTCGACGGTGCCGCGGTGGCGCGCATCGGCGAGCTGAACTTCGCCGCCCTCAGCCGCTTTCCGGAGAGCCAGGTGATGGCGGTGCCGGAGAACGCCATATGCGTGACGATCACCGAGATGCTGAACATCGAGGGCGTCGTGCTGGAGCCTGCCGGCGCCCTGTCGCTCACCGCACTTGCGTCGCTCGACCCGGCGGCGGTGCGCGGCAAGACGGTGGTCGCCGTGGTATCGGGCGGCAACTTCGATTTCGAGCGGCTGCCCGACGTCAAGGAGCGCGCCATGCGCTTTGCCGGCCTGAAGAAATACTTCATCCTGCGGCTGGCCCAGCGGCCCGGCGCGCTGCGTGACTTCCTCAACCTGCTGGGGGACGAGGACGACATCGCCCGGTTCGAATACCTGAAGAAATCGGCGCGCAATTTCGGCTCCATCCTGATCGGCATCGAGACCGCCAGACCGGAGAATTTCGCCGCCCTGCTGCAGCGGTTCGAGACAGCCGGGCTCGGCTACGAGGACATCACCGACAACGAGATCCTCGCCAACCTGATCATCTGACGGTGATCGGGTTGCGCCATTGCGGGCGGGGGCGGGCAGGGCGGCACGGCTCCCGTCTTCCGCTTCGCCGGCCGATGTGCTAGGCAAAAAACATGGCTTCAATCATCTCAAAATTCCTCTCGATGCTCTCCGGTACTGGCGAAAAGCCGACGGCCGGCAGTGCTGCCAAGGTCGATCCGCAGGAGCATGCGGGCTGCACCATCTATGCCGAACCGATCCGCGAGGGCTCGCAGCTGCGGCTTGCCGGACGGATCGAGAAAGAGGTCGGCGGACAGTGGCTGGTGCGCACCTTCGTGCGTGCCGACATGTTCACCTCGATGGACGACGCGGTGGATTGCACCTTCCGCAAGGCGCGCCAGATCATCGACCAGAACGGACAGTCGCTGTTTGGCGACGGCGTCGAAGAACGGCCGGCCTGACGGCCTGAGGCGCAAGTCGATCGGCCGCTCGGGCAGCAAGGAGCTGCTGGGAGTGCGTATGCCTGTACAGGCTGGACGCGGTTGACCCGACGGTGGTGAGCGCACGCGCCGGCTCGCGGTGATGGCGCCCGCTCTGAGCGGCCGCAGGAGCGCAACGAAAAAGGCCGCGGCGGGTGCCACGGCCTTTGCGTCAGTCACCAAGCGTCTGAGGATCAGGCAGCGATTGCCAGTTCGCGGGTACGGCTTTCGGCAGCGGCCAGCGCCTTGGCGACGGCTTCCGGACCGAAGGCGAGGCCTTCGACATAGATCACTTCCACATCCGTCATGCCCATGAAGCCGAGGACCGTCTTCAGATAGGGCACCGCATGGTCGAGCGAGGCGGCCGGACCGGCCGAGTAGACGCCGGCGGCGGCCAGCACGATGTAGACCTTCTTGCCCGTGACCAGGCCTTCCGGACCTTCGGCCGAGTAGCGGAAGGTCATGCCCGCACGGGCAATGGCGTCGATCCAGCTCTTCAGCGCCGAATAGATGTTGAAGTTGATGAGGCCGGTGCCGATGACGATCTGATCGGCGGCGAAGAGTTCGGCGACCATCTGGTCGGAGATCGCGGCGGCAGCGGCTTCCTGCGGATCGCGATCGGCGGGAGCCTTGCGGATGGCCGATGTCGTCACCGTGTCGAGATGCGCGATCGGCGAGGTGCCGAGGTCGCGATGCACGATGGTGCCGCCGGTGCTCTGCGACAGGGCCTGCGCCAGATCGCCGGCGATCTTGTTGGAGACCGATTCGGCGCCGCGCGGGCTCGAGGTGACGAGGAGGATGTTGGACATGGGAGCACTTTCCAGATGTTGACGTTCGAGACTGTAACGGGAACCGGTCCGGCAGCTTTCGCCGCGGCCCTGAGGACAAGGCAGGTCGGGGTGGCATGCCTTCTTCGTCACCACACATAGAAATAGACAGCCATCGAGAAAATGCCGATAATGTAGAACCAACCCATCTAGGATCTCGATAGAACTCATGGATGCCAATCCCACTCTCGACCAGCTTCAGGTATTCCTCGCAGTGGCCGAAGCCGGCAGCTTCTCGGCCGCCTCGCGGCAGCTGAACCGCGCCCAGTCGGTGATCAGCTATACGATCGGCAATCTGGAGGCGCAGCTGGAGATGGCGCTGTTCGACCGCAGCGGATCCCGCCAGACGCGGCTGACGGAGGCCGGCAAGGCGCTGCTTGCCGATTCGCGGCGCATCATGGCCGACCTGCAGGTAATGCGGGCACGGGCGAAGGCCTTGAAGCAGGGCCTGGAAGCCGAGGTGTCGCTGGCCATCAGCAACATGGTGCCGATCCACGCCATCGTCGATTCGCTCACCGAGTTCGGCAAGCGCTATCCGTCGGTGGCGCTGCACCTCAACTCCGGGGAACTGGGAATGGTAATGGACATGGTGTCGAGCGGCCGTGCTTCTGTCGGCATCGGCGGTCCGCTGCTGAAGGAAGACGACACGCTGATGGTCGACAGGATCGGTCACTCCTACATGGTGCCGGTGGTTGCCAGCATCCATCCGCTGGCGCAGTTGCGCCGTCCGCTCACCCGCTTCGATGTGCGCGAGGAGGTGCAGCTGGTGGTGACCGATGCTTCGGGCATCACCCGGGGCCGCGATTTCAATGTGCTGTCCTACAAGACCTGGCGCGTCGGCGACATCGCAACGAAGCACCAGCTGATCCGCGGCGGACTTGGCTGGGGCGGGCTGCCGGCGTCGCTGATCCACGAGGATCTGGCGAGCGGCCGGCTGGTGGCGCTGGAGATCGATGCCTACGAAAGCACGCTCTATCCACTTTATGCCGTCAGGCGGACTGCCAACCCGCCCGGGCCCGCCACGCAGTGGCTGCTCGACAATTTGGCCGCACGGCTGGCCCAGTGCCCGGGGCAGGATCAGATGGCAGCGATGATCCACCGCCAACCGCCCGACGAGGAGCGCCTGGCAGCTGAATAGCCACCCGGTGCCGGGATTTTTGCGTCGCCGCTGAACCAGTTGCCCCGTGGAACGTAATGACGTGCGTGAGTTCAAACCCCGGGCATCCGCGTGCAGACATACGAAATCATTGTTGTGGCCGATGCCGGCTTCGTTCCGGACACAGTGAGGGCGGCATGGCGTCGTTCAGGCGTCAAGCTGAGCGGGCCATTCCGGCCAGAAGAGGCGGATGAAGCGGCGCTGATCCGCTCGGGAGGCGTCGTGATCGACGTGTCGCTCGAAGCCTCCGAGCTGTTTGGCCTGTCCGAACGCCTGCTGCAACTCGACGTGCCGTTTCTCTTCGTCGTTGGATCGAACGCCCGCTCTTCTGCCAGTGGTCTACCCTACAGGCTCACGGAGCGACAGGCCGATATTGCCGCCATACTGAACGGGCTCACCCACGAGCATTTCGACAAGACGACCGCGCAATTGCACTGAGGCGTTTAGCCGACGTTGCGCGTATCCTGGCAAAGGAGTTCCTGGACGTGCTGGTGCTGGATGCGGAACAGCAGTGCGCGCATGTCGCTTTCCGTTTCAATCTCGGCAGGATCGCGCCGGATTGCCTCGCGCGCCCTCATGAGCGTTCTGGCCGTCAGCATGGCAATCTCTTCCGATGACCGGAAATAGCGACCGGCCATGCGCTCTACATCCGGCAACGCTGTCTTGAGCAGTTGCAGGGCGCGCGCCGTGTCGGCGGATAGCAGGTCTGGATTGCCGGTGGTCATCATCGTCTCCATCATGCTCGCAGGTTAATGTCCGTGCGCCACGAGAGTTCCGGTACGCTAAAAGACAGAGAAGTCTCGACGGCAGGGAACTTTCCTCCTGATTTGCGGTTTGTCCCTGCCAAGCACGCGCCACGGTTGACGAGGCCGCCCCTGAGGGAGCCGCCGACAACCAGGAAGGATGTTCCGTGAATGTTTCCCTGCGTCTGAGCGCCGGAAATCTTCTGCTCGCCCGGCTGCCGGACCGCGAGGCGCAACAACTGGGCCCGGATCTGGAGCGGGTGGAGCTGATAAAAGGCGACAAGCTCGCTACGCCGGCGTCGGCTGCGACCCACGTCTACTTCCCGACATCCGGCATCGCTTCCGTCATTGCTGTCTCGCCGAAAGGCAAGGTCGCCGAGGCCGGCCTGATCGGCGCCGAAGGGTTTCTTCCCGTGGCCGCTGCGGCGGGACCGGTTGGACGGTTCGGAGATATCACCATTCAGCTTGCGGGCGAAGCATGCCGCATGCCGCTGGACACCTTCTCGCACCATGTCGCCGAATGCCCCGTGCTGCAGCAACTGCTGCTGCGAGCGATCATCGGATTTACGGCGCAGCTGGCGGAGACCGCTCTGGCGAACGCCGTCCACAGCGTCGAGGAGCGGCTCGCGCGCTGGTTGCTTCTGTGTCATGACAGGGTCAAAGGCGACGAGATCGCCCTCACTCACGAGTTCATAGCCCTGATGCTGTCGGTGCGCCGTCCGAGCGTCACCTCGTCTCTGCATCTTCTCGAAGGTCGGGGACTGATCCGCGCCGAACGCGGGCTGATCACCATGCGCAACCGTGCGGCAATGGAGACGTTTGCCATCGACACCTACGGCCGGGCCGATGAAGAATATCACCGGCTGATGGCGCTTCCGCTCGAAGGCGATGTATCAGAGCAGGCAGGCCGCCTGCGCGGCTGAGGCTGGAAGCGCGGGCGTCCTACAGTTCGCCGATCAGGCGTCGATATTCCTCTTCCGGCTTGCCGTAAACGTCCCCGGCAAACGATTCGAGGCCAGCCCGGTCCCGCACACTGATGCGGCCACGCTCGGCACGGATCAGCTTCTTTCCCTCGAGGATATGCAGAGCTGTCGTGACGCTTGGCCGACGGACGGCGAGCATCAGCGAAATGAACTCGTGGGTGAGCAGGATCTCGTTGCCGTCCACCCGGTCGTGGCACATCAGCAGCCATCGGGCCAGCCGCTCGTCGATGTTGTGCACGGCATTGGAGAGCGCCGTAAACGAGATCTGAGAGCCGAAGGCGTGGATGAAGCGGGCGAGCAGGTTTGCCAGAACCGGGCAGCCGGCGAGCACAGACGTCAATTCGGCGAAGGAAATCCGGTATCCGGCGCCTTCAACCTGGATCACCACCTCGTGGATGCTGATGTTGCCGCCGACGCCGGCAGGCGTCGGGGAAAACCCCTCGCGGCCGAACATGCCGGCCTCGGCCCGGTGGCCTTCCGGCGATACCGTAACGACGGAGCCGATGCCCGATGTCGGAAAGTAGACGAAATCGATCGGCTGGTCCGGCTTGACGATGACGAAGCCTTTGGGAAGCTCGATGGGCGAGAGCGCTGAACCGACTTTTTCCAGTTCGATAGGTGGTAGCAGGGCAAGCAGTCGGTTGCGGATCTGGCTCAATTCTGTAGCGCCCATAGCTATGGCTGGCGTGAGGCGAGAACTGAGATCTCGGCCGATCTGCCCCTGTATTTTCAGACAGTTGCCCGTATAGCATCATGTTCTTACAGGTGGCGTTGCGTACGCTGGCAGACGGAACCAGACATGCCCCGGCATTTGTCTAAACTGACAGGCAACCTTCTCGTACGGGAGAACCGATGCACGTCGATCTGGAAGAAGGAGAGGTTCTCCTTCTGGAGGATCAAGCCTTGATCGCCATCTATGTGGAAGAACTGCTGGAACAGGAGGGTTGCGGTCCGATCGTTACCGTAACCTCCTGCGCCGATGCGTTGGCATGGTTGGTCGATCACCATCCGCGACTGGCCGTCATCGAAACCCGCGTCCAAGACGGCGATTCGACCGAGATCGCCGAGATCCTGACGCAACGGCGCATCCCGTTCATCGTCCACACATCCCGCACGAAAGAGGCAGGAGACACCGATCCTGACGTTCCGCAGGTGGTACGGCTCTGGCTGTCCAAGCCTTGCCCGCCCGAAGACTTCCTTGACGCTATCCGCGCCTGCAGAACCGCCGTCGCCTGACGCTGCCTGAGGTGGTGTTCCAACGCCGCGCCGCACCTTCATCCATGATCGAAAAAGCCGCCGGCACCTATGAGGGGCCGACGGCTTTGCTGCGTTTGCCGAATGACGATGTGCCTCAGAGCACCAGGCGGAACTTGGCGAAGCCCTCGGCGCCGTCACCGGCATCCTCGATTGTCGCGCCCTTCACCTGGCCCGCGTACTGGCGTCCCTTGGGGCCGCTCTCGAACACGGCCGTGGTGCCGGCCTGTGGCTTGAACGACCAGTTGGCATCGGCGGTTGGATTGATCGTGCCCTGCTCGATGATGTAGCGCACCACCACGTCGCGATTGGTATCGGGTGCCACGAGGATCACCTTGTCGGCGCCGATCTCGGGGAACTTGCCGCCGCCGCCGGCCCGGTAGTTGTTCGTCGCGACGACGAATTTCTGCGCCGGGTCGATCGGCTTGCCGTCGAACTTCAACTCGACGATGCGGTGCGCGTCCGGATTAATCAGCTTGCCGTCCTTGTCGAAACGCGTCGGCTGCGACAGGTCGATCTGGTAGGTGACGCCGTCGATCACGTCGTAATTGTAGGAGGGGAAGCCGGTGTTCAGGAGCGGTGCATCCTTGGCGCCGGCGGTCACCTGATTGAACATGCCGGCCGACATTTCCAGCCAGTTCTTCACCTGCTCGCCGGTGATAAGCACCGCCTGAACGGTGTTCGGATAAAGATAGAGGTCCGCGACGTTCTTGATGGCGATGTCGCCGGCCGGCACATCGGTAAAGTAATCGGCGCCACCGCGGCCACCCGCCTTGAATGGAGCGGCGGCCGAAAGCACGGGGAAGTCCTTGTATTTGCCGTCCTTCAGCAGGTTCTTCACGTACCAGGTCTGGGCATTGGAGACGATCTGCACCGACGGGTCGTCGGCAACGAGCGCGAAGTACGAATAGAGCGGCGCGGATGTCTTGCCGACCGGGCGGCGGACATAGGCAAGCGTCGCTTCGTGCTCTTCCTTCACCGCCGCAACGATCTCCGGCTTGTCCTTGACGTCGGCGACGACCTTGCGGCTGTCGTCGCGATGGAAGATCGGCCGTGCCTCGGAGGTGAAGTCGACGACCTTCCAGCTCGAACCATCCTTTTCCAGCAGCAGGTCGATGAGGCCCATATGCGAGCCCCAGAAGCCGGCCATGACGGCGGGCTTGCCCATCAGCGTGCCCTTCTTGGCATCGGCGCCGGTGATGCCCTCGAAGTCCTTGGGGCCGGGGAAGACCAGGTGCTGGTGGCCGGTGAAGATCGCATCGATGCCTTCCACGCCTGCGAGGTAGAGCGAAGCGTTCTCCATCCGCTCGCTCTGGCCGTTGCCGTCGATACCGGAATGCGACAGCGCCACGACGATATCGCAGCCTTCTTCCTTCATCGCCGGCACCCAGGCCTTGGCGGCCTCGACGATGTCGCGCGTCTGCGCCTTGCCTTCGAGGTTCTTGGCGTCCCAGACCATGATCTGCGGCGGCACGAAGCCGATGAAGCCGACCTTAACCGGGCTGGTGGCGCCGGAGCCATCACGGATCTGCTTTTCGATGATCACGTAAGGCTTGAAGAACAGCTCATCCTTGCGCGCCTCCGAGGCCAGCTGGCCCTTGGTGAGGTTGGCGCAGACGATCGGGAATTTCGCCCCGTTGAGGACGTTGAACATGAACTCCAGACCGTAGTTGAACTCGTGGTTGCCGAGCGTGCCGCAATCATAGCCGAGCGCGTTCATCGCCTTCATCACCGGGTGCAGGTCGCCTGGCTTGATGCCCTTCTGATAGGCCATGTAATCGCCCATCGGGTTGCCCTGCAGAAGGTCGCCGTTGTCGATCAGCATCGAGTTTCCGGCCTCGGAGCGCACCTGGTCGATGAAGCTTGCGGTCCGCGTCAGTCCCATCGTGTCGTTGGGTTTGTCCGCATAGTAGTCGTAGGGCATGATGTTCACATGGATGTCCGTCGTCTCCATGATCCGCAGATGCGCCTGATTGGCCTGGGCGCGGGCTGCGAACGGATGCAGCATGACGAGCGCGGAGCCTGCAGCGATACCGCCGAGCAGCGAACGGCGCGTCATCGGGCGCGTCATGGAAGGTGGGGTGAACAGGGTTGACATGGACCTCTCCATCAGTCGGTTGCAGCGGAAGTGTAGGAGCTATGTCGCAGCGACGCATCAGGAAAATGACGAACGACGCCGTCGTACACCGCCGGTCAGCCAGGTGATGAAGAGGAACGCCGAGGCGCCCCTGCGAATGAAGGGGTGGGAATCGGGGTGAGGTGATGCAGCCGGTCAGAAACGACCGCCGGCGCGTCCGTGGTAGAAGCGGAAATACGACGACACCTTTGCCCAGGCATTCGAGCTGCGGTCGAACTGGACACCGATCCGAAGCCCCTGGCACCATTGCACCGTACCGTCGATCAGCCCCAACTCCTCGCTCTCGATGCGGATGCGGCTTCCGGTAGCTGCATGCAGCGGACGATCGAGCTGCAGCGCGAGGCCTGCGGCTGAGAGGTCGATCACCCGGCCCTGCGTCTTTTGCAGGCCGTAGCGAACGGTGCCGGTGATGCGCGTGCGCCTGCGTTCGGCGTTGCGGGCCTTGATGCCGGAGAAGGGAAGCATGGCTGGAGCTGATCCTGGTGACGTGCCGGAAGATCATGCACGCAAACCGTTTCCGAGCCCTTACGCCGATCGTTCGGAAGCCACTCCTGGAGCCTGACCAAGACCCATCTTAGATATATCTAAAGACGCTTGACATGCGCTGTGTTCGGCGTAACTTAGATATATCGAAAGACAGTCTCGAAAGGAGCTGAACATGTTCGGACACGAACACGACGCAAGACACGACGGACAGCATGGCGATCACGGACATGGCCGCGATCATCGACACCGCGACTGGGCCGGCCTTTTCGCTGCCCGCGGCGGATTTGGCCGCGGCTTCGGACGTTCTAGCCAGGGTGGCCCGGGTGGACCCGGCGGTCACGGTGACCATGGCGGCGACGATGGGGAAGGCCGGATCGGCCGTTTCCTGCTGCAGGGCGACCTCAGGCTGCTGGTTCTGGCACTGATCGAGAAGGAGCCGCGCCACGGCTACGAGATCATAAGATATATCGAAGATCTCACCTACGGCTTCTACGCGCCAAGCCCTGGCGTCGTCTATCCGACGCTCACCTATCTGGAGGAAGCCGGCTACGTGACCGCGGAAATGGACGGCACCAAAAAGCGCTACTCGATCACCGAAGAGGGGCGCGCCCATCTCGAGGACAATCGCAGCATGGCGGCGACCATCCTCGACCGCCTGTCGCAGCTCGCCGAGCGGATCCGCCAGAAGCAGGAGCGCCGCGGCCGCGGACGGGAAGATGCGCCGCATCTACCGCGCAGCCTCGAGGCCGCGATGCTGAACCTGCACGAGGTCGTGGCGCGGCGCATCCAAGCCGACGAGCGGCAGGCGGGCGAGCTGGTGAAGCAGCTGCTGCAATTTGCCGAGGAACTGGAACGCGGCGGCAACAGCCCCGCCTGAAGGCTGGCATTCCCGTCGACGGCGGCGGTGGCTTGGTCACCGCCGCCGTTTGCCGTTGAGCTCAGCCGCGTTCGATGCGGCACTGGTAGCAATTGTTGCGCGCCGAGCGGACATGCACATAGTCGATCTCCGGCCGGGCCAGCAGATCCTGCGCACGCGCAGCGATCCGGCCGGTCGGGGTGACGGCGCCGGTACCATAAACGATCCGGTTGTCCGACCCGTAGCCGCGCACGATGTAATCGGGGCTCTCCAGCATCGGCGGCAGGATCTCCTCGGCCGCATAGCGCGGGCAGGGGGCCGGCGTGCAGGAAGATCGGCCCGGTCTCGGCGTAGGGCTGGGGAGACGGGAAGGGGCGGTGGGCGAGAACCAGCATCTCTTCGCCCTCCGCGATGAAGCCCAGGCAGTGGCGGCACGGCATTGCGCCGCCCGGAGACAGCATGCGCTCGCAAGGCTGTCCGTTGGCATCCGGCGCGCCGGCCCGCAGGGCTTCAACGGTCTCTGTTGGCAGGGCCTGGAAGCGGATCGACGTCATGGGCATCTCCTTTGGATGGATCGATGCCTGCATTCTGAAGGATCGGATGGTGGTGCCGCCACCCGATCCTTGCCTTCAGGTCTCAGTCGCGCTTCAGCGCCGCCAGCCGTTCCTCGTCCGACATCGGTTCGACCCATGTCTCGACGGTCGCCACCGGCGCAAAGCCCATCATCTGGTAGAGGCTGAGCGCCCGCGGATGGTCGAGCGTGTTGGTCGAAACCGTGACCTTCTTCGGGCTCATCTGCCAGGCCGTGTAGAGCGCCTGCAGCAGGAACCACTTGCCGATGCCGAGCCCCAGCGCATGTTCGAACAGGCCGAAATAGGAGAGCTCGACCTCGTCTTCGCTCTTCTGGAACAGCTCGAAAAAGCCGGCCGGCGCGCCGTTGACGTAAAGCACCATGACGCAGTTGCGCTCGTCGGAGAGGATGTCCGCCAGATCCTCGTTGCTCAGCCGCAGGCGATTGTACCAGTGCCAGCGGCTGCCGACCTGCCGGTAGAGATAGCGGTAGTAGTGGAGCGGGATCGACGGCGCGCGGATGATCGCCGTCTGGATGTTGACCGGGATCGGCACACTGGCGCGCGGCGGCGACGTCATCTCCAGGAACGTGACGCGGGTGCGGATCGGCTCCGGCGGACCCGCGGGCGTGGCGGGCGTCGGCGGGCCGGTGACGACCGGCGTATCCTCAAGGCTGCCCCACTCCGACCACGAGCCGTCGTAAAGCGTCAGATCGGTCGCGCCAAGCGATTCCAGCGCCAGGCTGACCACTGCTGCCGTGACCCCGGAGCCGCAGCTGGTGGTGACGGGCTTGGTGAGGTCGACGCCGGCTTCGTCCATCAGCGTCTTCAGCGTCGCCAGGTCCTTGAAGTGGCCGTTCTCGGCAAACATCGTTGCCGGCATGCTGCGCGCGCCCGGCATATGTCCCGAGCGCATGCCCGGCCGCGGCTCGGCCTCGTCGCCGGAAAACCGGCCGGCACCGCGGGCATCGATCACCTGACGCGATCCCTCGGCGACGATGCGGCGCATTTCGGCAAGGCTGGTCACCGACTTGGCACGCAAGCGGGGCGTGAAGGTGGCCGGCTGCGGCTGTGTCTCGCCGGTCTCCAGCGGCCGGTTCTCCGCCTTCCAGCCGTCAAGGCCACCGTCGAGCACATAGACCTTGTCGACGCCCATGGTACGCAGCATCCACCAGACACGCGGTGCCGAGAAGAAGCCCGGCCCGTCATAGACGACAATCGTATCGTTTTCGGAGAGACCGAGCAGGCCGACGCTTTCGGCGAACTGGTCCGGCGTCGGCAGCGAGTGCGGCAGTCCCGTCGCGTGGTCGGCGATCTCGTCCTGGTCGAAGAACACCGCACCCGGCAGATGGCCGGCGACAAATTCTTCGAGCGGCCGGCGCTTGTGGACCGGCAGATACCACGAGGCATCGACCGGCTTGAAGCCTGCGCTGCCAAGCTGCGCCTCGACCCAGTCTGCCGATACGACGAAACGGCTTTTTTCTGCGTACATTCAAGTCCTCCGATTGAAGCCGGAGAACGGACCATTCACGCAGATTCGGCCGACGTGCCGAAGCGAATGCGAAAGCGCCTGTTCTCCTTGCCCTTCTTTTCGATCTTGGCGATGTGAATCGCACCGACTTCCTGAGTTTCGGAGACATGTGTGCCGCCGCACGGCTGGCTGTCAACGCTGGAGTTCTCGCCGATGGAGACGAGACTGACCCGACCGAGACCGACCGGCGGCCGGACGTTCTTGGATTTGACGATGTCGGGATTGGCGGCGAGCTCTTCGTCGGTGATCCAGGTGACGAACACCGGATGGTTTTCATCGACCAGCCGCATCAGCCGCGCGGTCACCTCGTCCTTGTCGATGACGTCGGTCATGTCGAAATCGACGCGCGATTCGTCCTCGCCCACCGCTGCACCGGTGATCGGGTACTGGCAGACGACCGACAGCAGGTGGCAGGCGGTGTGCATGCGCATCAGCCGGTAGCGGCGCGGCCAGTCGACATGCAGGGTCAGCGTCTCACCGACGTCCGGCCGCACCTCGCCGTCCTGCGGCACGTGTAGGATGATGTCTTTGGTTTCGCCATGGCGGGTCTGGACGAGCATGATCTTCGTGCCGTCGGCCCGCTCCAGGAAGCCTGTATCGCCCGGCTGGCCGCCGGACGTCGCATAGAAGCAGGTCTGGTCGAGCTCGATGGCGCCGTCCTCGTGGACGGCGGTGACCGTGCCCTCCGCCGTGGATAGATAGAAATCGTCGCGGTAGAGGGCTCGGGTCATGCGGGTCTGCTCAGCTGGTCGGCTCGAAAGGGACGGTGATGTCTGTTTTTTCTACCAGCCAGCCGGGGATCGGCAAGCCCTTCGATCGCAGGAAGTCGGGGTTGAACAGCTTTGACTGGTAGCGATTGCCGTAGTCGCAGAGGATCGTCACGATCGTATGGCCGGGGCCGAGATCACGGGCCAGTCGAATGGCGCCGGCAATGTTGATGCCCGACGAGCCGCCGAGGCAGAGCCCCTCCTGCTGCACCAGGTCGAATACAATCGGCAGCGCTTCGGCATCCGAAATGCGATAGGCGAAATCCGGCGTGAAGCCTTCGAGATTGGCGGTGATGCGGCCCTGGCCGATGCCCTCGGTGATCGACGAGCCTTCCGACTTCAGTTCGCCATGCGCATAATATTCGTAGAGGGCGGCACCTTCCGGATCGGCGATGCCGATCTTGACGTCGGGATTGCGCTCCTTCAGCCCCATGCCGGTGCCGGCCAGCGTGCCGCCGGACCCGACGGCGCAGATGAAGCCGTCGACCTTGCCGCCGGTCTGCTCCCAGATTTCCGGCGCGGTCGTTTCCAGATGCGCCTGGCGGTTGGCGACATTGTCGAACTGGTTTGCCCAGATCGCGCCGTTCGGCTCGGTCCTTGCCAGTTGCTCGGCGAGCCTGCCGGACAGTTTTACATAGTTGTTGGGGTTCTTGTAGGGAACCGCGGGGACCTCGACGAGCTCGGCGCCGAGCAACCGCAGCGCATCCTTCTTTTCCTCGCTCTGGGTCTCCGGAATGACGATGACGGTGCGGTAGCCGAGCGCCTTGGCAACCAGCGTCAGGCCGATGCCGGTATTGCCGGCCGTCCCCTCGACGATCACGCCGCCGGGACGCAGCAGGCCGCGCTTTTCCGCATCGCGAATGATGAAGAGCGCGGCACGATCCTTGACCGACTGGCCGGGATTGAGGAACTCGGCCTTGCCGAGGATCTCGCAGCCCGTCAGTTCCGAGGGGCCGTCGAGGCGCACCAGAGGCGTGTTGCCGATGATGCTGAGCACGGACGGATGAATGGTCATGGGGAATGCCTTATCTTGCAAACAAAAGCTGCCCTGCTTTTCCATCCTGCCGAGCCAAAGCGCAAGGAATTCCGTTTCCGATGCGGCCGTCGGCCGGCAAAATCTGAACTGTCGGCGTTTTGGCAAAGTGGTGGAATGCAGAGCGGCGCCACTCGGCGACGATGCGCGCACCCGGCATTCGACGGCGCTAACTCTGCGGACAGGTAATGGAAACGCAAAAAGGCCGGGATGAACCCGGCCTTCCGCTTGGGAGATGAGGATTAGTTCTGGCAGTCGTTGCGAGCGCCCTCGGTCACACCCTGTGAGACCTGGTTCTCATTGGAACCGCCGCAATTGGTGCCTTCGGTCGACGGAGCGTCGCTGGTGCCGGCAATGCTGCCGGTCGAACCCTGGTCGATGCTCGAATTGGAATCCATCGAGCCCGAGCCGGTCATGCTTTGGGATGCGCCGTCGGTGCCCTGTGTCGTCGAGGCGCCGCTGCCGACCGAGCTGCCGCCCGTAGCGGTTTGGGCGAGCGCGCCCGTTGCAAGACCAAGCGACAGGACGGATGCGGTGAGCAGTTTCGATAGCATGTGCTTTCTCCTTGTTTTTCTTAAGGATGGGCCTGTTTTTCGTTACCCGGTGACTGAACCGCGACCACCTGCGTGTTGTTCCGAAAAAAGTTAGATTAGCGCTCGCCGCCGCTCCGTCCCGGCGCCTGCCGAACCTCTCAAGATCAGGAAAGCCGCAGCGGCAACTGCACGCCCTTCGGCACGTAGATCGGCTTGCGGCTGGCGAGTTCGATCCGCTGGAACGTCTTCTTGCGATCTTCCGCTTCCCGCTCGCGGGCAGCTCTGGATGCCGCCACGGCGGCAAGCGCGTTCTGAACGGCCTGTTCTGCACTGGTCATGAGCATCTCCTCATTCGTTCTCTTTTTGTTCTATTCTGTTTTCACCTGTAGGTCAAGAGTCGCGGGCGCCGTTCAGCTGATGTGGCGATGGTCAAGAGGTCTTGCAAGGTTTTACCCAAGGCGGCGTCACGGGCTGAGCGTCCTTGGTTGCAGACGTGTAGCGAGCCAGCGATCCCCCAAGCGTCTGTGCGGGAACCAACTGGGGGGCATCCTTGTTCTCGATCCGCAAAAGGAGACAAGCAGATGAAAAAGATCGCACTCGCAGCCGCCGCGCTGATGGCAGCAACTTCCGCCCTGGCGCAGTCGGCAACGGAATCGACAGGCGTGAACTCGGTCCTGGGCGTCGCGCCGAAGACCGAGGATTTTGTCATGAAGGCCTCCGCCAGCGACATGTTCGAGATCGAATCGAGCAAGCTGGCGCTGCAGAAGGGCAATGATGCGACCAAGACATTCGCCCAGCAGATGATCACCGACCACGAGAAGACGACGATGGAGCTGAAGGGCCTCATCGACGGCGGCAAGGTGAAGGGGGCTCCGGTGACGGCGCTGCCTGAGGACCACCGCGAAGAGGTGGACGACCTGGCCAAGCTGAACGGCGCCGAATTCGACGAGGAATACATCGACGACCAGGTGGATGCCCACGAGGATGCCGTCGATCTCTTCAGGCGCTATGCGGCTGAAGGTGAGAACGCTGACTTGAAGGCCTGGGCCGCAAAGACCCTGCCGGCGCTCGAGCACCACTACAAGATGGCGCAGGAGCTCGACAAGAGCTGACCCCGCACCTGAGCCAGGCTGGCAGCGTTAGGCTGCCGGTTCCGCTCCACAACAAACCCGTCGATCAGCCGATCGGCGGGTTTTTTCGCGTCGCCGCTTCACAGCAAAGCTGTCGGAAGGCTGATCGTTATCGGGTCTGGAGGATGGAGAAGAATGAAAAATGCCCGCTTTCGGATCTCTCGACGAAAGTGGGCATTTCTTCTAAATTGGCTCCCCGGGCCGGATTCGAACCGGCGACCTGTCGATTAACAGTCGAATGCTCTACCGCTGAGCTACCAGGGATCACCGCTTGCCGCGGCGGTGAGCGGGGTAATACTCATGCTGGTTCGATTTGCCAAGCGCTTTTTTCGAAAAAATCGTGGTGCGCTTGCTTTATCCCCATGCGCTCCCCATCTCGCTGCAACACCGAAAATAGCGCAAGGACGTTCGATACGTGGAGAGCAAGGCAGGACAGCGCAGATTTGGCATCGACCCAAGGACCGGCCGCCTGCATGTCGGGTCCTGGCACGTGCCGATGCCGCGCTCGCGGGTCGGGCGGATCGGGATCGGCTCGGCGCTGATTGCCGGCGGCGTGCTGGGTTTCCTGCCGATCCTCGGCTTCTGGATGGTGCCGCTCGGCCTTGTGGTCCTGTCGCAGGATCTGGCCGTGGTACGCCGCAAGCGGCGCCAGCTGGCGGTCTGGTGGATGCGCCGGAAGGCCGATCGCCAGCGGCGCTGACGATCGACCGGACTGCAGTGATCAGGCGTTGCCTCAGCTGAGGAAGGTTGCCAGTCCCTGGCCGGCGGAAAACGCCATCAGCGCCAGCACGGCGAAATAGATGACAGTGATCACCAGGAACAGGTAGCCGCCGACCACCATCAGCCCGTCGCGCTGGATCATGCCTGTTGCCAGCAGCAGGATGGCGATTGCCGGCAGCGTATTGGAAAACGGCACCAGCCCCAGCGGAAACAGCAGCAGCACGCCGCCTGCGGTGATGCCGAGCGCATTGATGCGGTTGACCGCCGAGCCGCGGGTCATCGCCGGCCAGCGCGGCTTCAGGAAGCCATCGATGCGCGACACGATGCGGAGACCCTTTTCCAGCGCTGGTACGAGCTTGCCCGTGTCCAGCCGCCGGTCGAGGATGCGCTTCGGCAACCAGGGAAGGCGGTTGAGGAAGACGGCGATGCCGATCAGGATGATCGCTGCGCCGAACACCGTGCTGACGCCGGGGATAGAGACCGGGATGAGGAAGGGCAGCGAGGCGAGCGCGCAGATCAGCAGGAGACCCTGCTCGCCGACCGACTGCATCAATTCGCGCAGGCTGACGGTCGCGCCGTCAATGCCGTCGATCAGGCTTCGCAGGGTGTCGCTGAGAGGGCGCGACGTATCTTGAAATTCATCCGGTTGCAGCAAGCTCTCGTCTCCGTGCCGTGTGCGTTGGCGCGAAGCAATAGCAGCCTTTGGCCGGAGCTTGAAGTGTGCGTCAGTGCGGTCTGATCAACCAGTCGACCGCGCCGCAGGCAAGCACTGCCGCAAGCACGGCAAGTACGTACGGATTGATGGCGGTGAAAAAGCTCAGATAATGCATGACGGTTCTCCTCCAACCGTTGAACACGCTCTCCCCGCGCTCCTCCGCAGCGAGAACATTCAGCAATTTATCACGGTTTCGTCATGAACGCTACCGCGGGTTGACGCCGAGGCGTGGATGGAAGCGGGCGAAGAAATACGAAGAAAATTTCTGTCGCGCAGAAGTACTTGTGCGCATGGCCCTCTCATGTTGTTATGGCTTTCCATGCTCAGGGAGGTCAATATGAAGGCCGAATTCCTCGTTATGAGTATAATGCTGGCGCTGAGTATCGGCGGAGCCTTGCTGTTCGAGATGTGGAAGGTTTCCCTCTGTCAGTCCGGCGGCCAATCCATCATGCAATGCATCGTCGAATAGCTTTTCGGCGAAGAGCCACGGATAGAACTAGAGGCAGTCTCTGAGGGTGTAGAGAGAATTGTCGGCTGCTGCTGAGCAGGCATGCCAGCTTAGATACCTCCAACCCGTCCTCGGCATCGATTTACTTCCCGCTTGACCAGCGTTTGTGTTGCGCAGATCTTCACTCGGATAACGGGTGGAGGGGATATGAGTACCATTGACGAAAGTTTGCGCTCGATCGTGGAGCGCGTCCGAACACATTCCAGTACGATGGCGACCGAGGAGGCGGTGAAGACGGCGGTGGTGCTGCCTTTCCTGCGTGCCCTGGGCTACGATGTCTTCGATCCAACGGAAGTCGTGCCCGAGTTTACCGCAGATGCCGTCGGCAAGAAGGGCGAGTAATATCTCGAATCCTAGGCTGACTAAGCGCAAAAAAAAGACCCGCCGATTGAACCGGCGGGCCTTCCGTCACATCTGCGCCGTTGCCGTTACTGGCAGTCGGAAACCACCAGCTTGCAGTTCGGGCATTCGTCGAGGGCGGCCTTCTGGGCTGCCTTCTCGGTCGCGCCGATGCCGATCGCATAGTTCACCTTGTCGCCGACGTAAGCGCCGCACTGTTCGAAGGTCAGCATCACCTTGCAGGCCTCGTTACCGGCCGACTTGCATTCGCGCACGGCGTTGGCCGACGCTTCCTTCTTGGTGGTGCCGTAGCCGACGGCATAGCCGGCTTCATCGGCCGACATACCCTGTTCGTCGTTGACGGCGATGGCGCCCGTTGCAAAAGCGGATGTCGAGAAGGCGCAGGTAAGCATCGCTGCGGCGAACGCAGCGCGAAGGGTAGATGTCATGTGAAAAGGTCCCCAAGCCCCAAAAATGGCGGCGCGAGCGACACTATAGAAGGGTTTTGATATTACAAGCGCTGCACTTGGTTAACCTTGGAATTATTTTCGAGCCAAGATTAGCCCCCAGTTTTGCAGTGGATAGTGCAGGGGTGAGCGCTCGGTTGCTGCCCCGGCCCGGTGACTTTGCGGTCTGAGTTCGCCGGACTTTGCTCGTCAGGCATGCGCGACCCACCGGCTTGGCGGTGAAAGCTCGCAGGAACCCTTGCCGACCCGCTCAGTTCTGCCAGCATGGATTGCGGAGGTATTATATTATGCCCAACTACAGGCTTCAGATTTCCGACGGACATTCCGGCGAAACGGCGATCGATGCGCCGAATTCGCACGAGGCGCTGAATTCGGCTCTCAATGCGATGGCGCAGTTCGCCTGCCGCAATTTTCCGCCCCCCGAAAACGTCAGCATCACGGTGACCGAAGCCGATGGCGCGCCCGTCGCTACCCTCAACCTCGCCTTCTCGATCGACTACGCCGAGCGGGTGCGCGAGAGCCTGTCCTAGCCGAGTTCTAGGAACCGGGCCGGGTGAGCCGGACTCTGTTCGATCGACCGCGTGCTGGCATACGGAGGGAGATCAGCGTGGCGGACATTAGGTGTCCAGGCAATCAGTCTTCCGGATAGTTGATCCGCTGACGGTTCACCAGTTTCAGCGAGCGGTCCGGCTGAATGATGTATCGCTCGCTCCACTCCTGGCCGAACTGGTCCTGAAAACGGTTGCCGACGGCGCTGCCGATCGGTGCCTTGCTCAGGTGACCCGCCGGTTGACCGCCATAGGTGATGCTGCCGGGGACCGGCTCCAGTTCGCTCGTCGTGCATCCGGTGATGAAGATCGCGATGGCCGGTAGAAGAATGCGCAGCATGAAAAACTCCCTGAGCTTGCGGGGGCCGAACCATAAGTGGTGGCGGAGGTTCCATGGGCGCCGTGGCGTCACCGGGGTGGGCGATGGCGCGGGGTGGTGGCGTCGCAAACACGAACTGCGGTCGGCAGCTTCGCGCTCAATCGGATCTAGAAGATGAGGGAGAAGGATGGAGGCCTCGCCCGGAATCGAACCGGGGTGCAAGGATTTGCAGTCCTCTGCGTAACCACTCCGCCACGAGGCCATCCGGGTAGTAAGTGCGTGTGGTGACGGGCGTTTAGAACGAATCTTGAAAGCGCGCAAGAGGCGAGAACGGCTGCGGCGACAAATTCACAGGCGGCGCGTTGAGCGAGCGGGGCAGGCGCCAAGTCATGCGCAAGAGTTAAGCGCATTGCCGAGTGGCTGCGCGGCAGCGCCTCTCTATCACCGCGAGACACCCGGAGCACCGAGACCGCAAAATCCCTCAAGTGTCGAGATCGCGCCGCGGCGAACACGACCAAATGCCCGGCACCAAAAAGGCCGCCCCGCGGGACGGCCTTCGACAGCGGGTATATGGAGCCTCAGGTACAGCGGGTATATGGAGCCTCAGGTCAGGCGGCGCCGGCGGGATCACCGATCGGCAGCAGTGCCGGGTTGAGCGTCGGATCGTTGGGGTTCTTCGTGTCGCCCGGATCCTGTGCCGGGGTCAGCGGCGGTTTTTCCTGCGTGCGGTCCGGCACGCCGGGGGCAGGGGTCGGGCCGCGCGGCGTATCCACGGGGTTGTCGGGCAGGTTCGTCGGCATGGTGGCCTCCCTTCGGTTTCGTGTGGTTTCCCAGAAGCAACCCCTCGGCTCCGGCTTTGTTCCGTCATTTGACGTCTCCGGCAGGCCGGAATTGCCGAGCCGCTGCGCGAACCGTCTTGAAAGGTGCAAGCGGCCCCAGTAAGACGAGGGCCAGATAGATGCACAGACGCTTTGACGAGGCGAACCACAATGATCGATTTCGAAGCAGCACGGGTAAAGATGGTCGAGCACCAGGTGCGGACCACGGATGTGACCTCCCATTCGGTGCTGCGGGCCTTCTTTTCCGTGCCACGTGAAGCCTTCGTACCCGAGAAGCAGAAGATCCTCGCCTATGTCGACAACGACATTCAGCTGGCGCCGGGCCGCTTCCTGATGCAGGCCTCGCCGCTGGCAAAGCTTCTGCAGCTTGCCGCAATCACCAAGAACGACGTGGTGCTGGAGATCGGCTGCGGCACCGGCTATGCGACAGCGCTGCTGTCGCAGCTTGCCAGCGCCGTCGTGGCTCTCGAAAGCGATGCCGAGCTGGCAGCCGAGGCCTCCAAGACGCTCGCCGATCTCGGCTGCGACAATGTCGCGGTGGTGAGCGGCGACCTCGAAGCCGGTTATCCCGGCGAGGCGCCCTACGACCTGATCTTCATCAACGGTGCCGTCGAAGACGTGCCGGAGGCCCTGTTTGCGCAGCTGCGCGACGGCGGACGGCTGATGACGGTGGTCGGCTACGGCAATGCCTCCACGGCGCGCGTCTACCTGAAGGAGCACGGCGTCGTGTCGGAAAGCGTCTATTTCAACACCAGCGTCAAGCCGCTCCCCGGCTTCCGCAAGGCCAAGCAATTCGTATTCTGAGAACGCACTAGGGCGGCCACGAGCCGCCCTTTTCGCGACCGCTCGTGCCGCTCCATGCGGTGACGAGATGCGGCAGTTCCGTCGCATCGGCGCCAGGGTCACCGTCCCCATCCTCCGATAAACCTGTGTATGCGCTGCAGCACGCCACCGCCGGCGATTGTGAGGCGGGCGCCGGATCGCGTAGACTGGTCACCGATTCGTCCGTTCGTGCCGCGGCACCGGACGGCCTTAAGGCAGATCGGGGATGAAGATGGCCCAGCCGAGCGTAGCGCGTGAACCCTCCATGGAAGAGATCCTGGCCTCCATCCGCCGGATCATTGAAAGCAATGACCCGATCGGCGAGGGTGAGCTTCACGGACGTCCGCAGCAGGCGGTGTTCGACGAGGAGGACGACGATTTCGAGGTGACCGACACGCTCGACGCGCCCTTCCTGTCGCAGGTACCTGCAAACGACCCAGGTCGTCCCTTTGCTGGCGAAGCCATGAACCTGCGTCCCTCGATCGATCCTCCGACGCGTGCGCCGCAGGAGCCGGCAGCCCCGGCCCGTTACGCTCCGCCGGTCGAGCCTGTGGCTGCTGCTGCGGCGCCGCAGGAGCGGACGCTGTCGCTCGCCGATGTCGCTGCACGCGTGCGGGCCGCCGCCGGCCGTGTTCCGGAGCCGGTGGCGCAGCGCCCGGTGCCGGCCGCCATGGCATCCGCAGATGTGGCTCCGACGAACCTCGCGCCGTCGCGGCAGATGCCGCGCGACCTGCCGCCGCAGCCCTCCGTTCCGCCGCTGGTGCAGCCTGCCGCGCAGACCGGTTTCGAACCTGCGATCGCCACGCCGCCGGCAGCCGTGGTGATGGCCTCCGACCTGCCGCGCGAGCGCTTCGATGTACGGGCATCGGATCTGCAGCCGCGCGCCATGCCCTCATACGAGGCAGAACAGTTCGCGGCCGAGCCTGCCGCTCCAAAGGCGGTGACTGCCGCTGCCGAGCCGATGGCCGCCGAGCCGATGCGCGACGCCGAGCCCGCCGCTGACATGCTGCCGCCGGTCACCGCGATGTCGCTTCCGGCAAAGATCGAGGAGGCGGCGCTGCTGCTGTCGGCCGAGGCAGGCGAACAGGTCGCCCGCTCGTTCAAGGAGCTGGCCGATGTCTTCAACGGCATCGAGCGCCAGTCGCTGGAGGACATGGCCCGCGACATGCTGCAGCCGATGCTGCGCGAGTGGCTGGACGACAACCTGCCGACGCTCGTGGAGCGCCTGGTGCGCGAGGAGATCGAGCGCGTGGCGCGCGGTCCGAACCGCTGAAGCTGCCGGAGGCAGGCATAGTAGGGCCGCTCTTCGGAGCGGCCTTTTTTATTGACTCGCTAGGGTCACTCCTGTTTACACCCAAGCAACGAGAACTCGAGAAACTGGTCGGAAAATGCTCGAAAAAACCTACGATTCCGCCGCCGTCGAACCGAAGATCGCAACCGCCTGGGACGAGGCCGACGCCTTTCGCGCCGGTGCAAATGCCCGGCCCGATGCCGAGACCTTCACCATCGTCATCCCGCCGCCGAACGTTACCGGTTCGCTGCACATGGGCCATGCGCTGAACAACACGCTGCAGGACGTCATGGTGCGCTTCGAGCGGATGCGCGGCAAGGACGTGCTGTGGCAGCCGGGCATGGACCATGCGGGCATCGCCACGCAGATGGTCGTCGAGCGGAAGCTCGCCGAGACCCAGCAGCCCGGCCGTCGGGCGCTCGGGCGCGAGGCGTTCATCGACAAGGTCTGGGAGTGGAAGGACGAGTCCGGCGGGTTGATCTTCAACCAGCTGAAGCGGCTCGGCGCCTCGTGCGACTGGTCGCGCGAACGCTTCACCATGGACGAGGGCCTGTCGAAGGCCGTCCTCGAAGTGTTCGTCACGCTCTACAAGCAGGGCCTGATCTATCGTGGGAAGCGGCTGGTCAACTGGGACCCCAAGTTCGAGACGGCGATCTCCGACATCGAGGTGGAGAACCGCGAAGTCGACGGCCACATGTGGCACTTCAAGTACCCGCTGGCCGGTGGCGAGACCTATACCTATGTCGAGAAGGATGAGGACGGCAACGTCACCTTCCAGGAACAGCGCAATTACATCGCCATCGCCACGACGCGACCCGAGACGATGCTCGGCGACGGCGCGGTTGCCGTCAACCCGAAGGACGAGCGCTATCAGGCCATCGTCGGCAAGCTCTGCGAGATCCCCGTCGGGCCGAAGGAACACCGCCGGCTGATCCCGATCATCGCCGACGAGTACCCGGATCCGGCCTTTGGCTCCGGCGCCGTCAAGATCACCGGCGCCCATGACTTCAACGACTACCAGGTGGCCAAGCGCAACAACATCCCGCTGTACCGGCTGATGGACGGCACCGCGCATCTGCGTGACGACGGCGAGCCCTATGCCGCCTGTGCCGCCCAGGCACTTGCCGTCGCCCGCGGCGGCGAGGTTCCGTCGGAGTCCGAGGTCGACGACATCAACCTGGTTCCGGACGAATATCGCGGCCTCGACCGGCTGGAAGCCCGCAAGCGGATCGTCGATGCGATCAACGCCGAAGGTCTGAGCGTTACCGTCAAGGACGCCGAGGGCAATGACGTCCCTTACGTCGAGAACAAGAAGATCATGCAGCCGTTCGGCGACCGGTCGAACGTCGTCATCGAGCCGATGCTGACCGACCAGTGGTTCGTTGACGCCCAGACGCTGGCCGAGCCGGCGATCGCCTCGGTGCGCGAAGGCCGCACGAAGTTCGTGCCGAAGAACTGGGACAAGACCTATTTCGAGTGGATGGAGAACATCCAGCCCTGGTGCATTTCCCGCCAGCTGTGGTGGGGTCACCAGATCCCAGCCTGGTATGGTCCGGACGGCCAGTGCTTCGTCGAAAAGACCGAGGAAGAGGCGCTCAACGCGGCGATCCAGCATTATCTGGCGCATGAAGGTCCATGGAAGGCCTGGGTGCAGGAAAAGCTCGAAAACTTTGCGCCCGGCGAGATCCTCACGCGCGACGAAGACGTCCTCGACACCTGGTTCTCCTCGGCGCTCTGGCCGTTCTCGACGCTCGGCTGGCCGGACCAGACGCCGGAGCTTGCCCGCTACTATCCGACCAACGTCCTGGTGACCGGCTTCGACATCATCTTCTTCTGGGTTGCCCGGATGATGATGATGGGCCTGCATTTCATGAAGGACGAGAACGGCAACCCCGTAGAACCGTTCAACACCGTCTACGTCCACGCGCTGGTTCGCGACAAGAACGGCCAGAAGATGTCGAAGTCGAAGGGCAACGTCATCGACCCGCTGGAGCTGATCGACGAATACGGCGCCGATGCACTGCGCTTCACGCTGGCGATCATGGCAGCCCAGGGACGCGACGTGAAGCTCGACCCGGCACGTATTGCCGGCTATCGCAACTTCGGCACCAAGCTTTGGAATGCGACGCGCTTTGCCGAGATGAACGGCGTCAAGCGCGATCCGCATTTCGTGCCGGAAGCCGCGACGCTGACCATCAACCGCTGGATCCTCACCGAACTGTCAGCGACGATCCGCGAGGTGACGACCGCCATTGAGACGCAGCGGTTCAACGATGCGGCGAGCAGCCTCTACCGCTTCGTCTGGAACCAGGTCTGCGACTGGTATCTCGAATTCCTGAAGCCGGTGTTTGCCGGCGAAGACGAGGCGGCCAAGGCCGAGGCCCAGGGCTGCGTCGCCTACGTGCTGGAAGAGACCTACAAGCTGCTCCACCCGTTCATGCCGTTCATGACGGAAGAGTTGTGGGCGCACACGGCAGCGCGTGATGGTCTGCTGTGCCATGCCGATTGGCCGCAGCCGGGCTTCGAGGACGATGGTGCGGCAGCCGAGATCAACTGGCTGGTCGATCTGGTGACCGGTCTGCGCTCCGCCCGCTCCGAAATGAACGTGCCGCCGTCGGCGGTCGCGCCGCTGATCGTCGTCGGTGCAACCGCGCTGACGCAAGGACGCCTGCAACGCCATGAGCCGGCGATCAAGCGGCTGGCACGCGTCTCGACCATCGAGCTTGCCGATGCCGCTCCGCGCGGTGCAGCCCAGGTGGTGATCGGCGAGGCGACAGCCTGCCTGCCGCTCGGCAGCCTTATCGACGTGGCGGCCGAAAGGGCGCGAATCGAAAAGGCGCTGGGCAAGGTGGATGCCGACACAGAGCGGACCGAGAAGAAGCTCGGCAACGAGCGGTTCGTCGCCAATGCCGATCCGGAAGTGGTGGCCGCCGAACGTGAGCGGCTGGCCGAGCTTCAGGTGCAGCGCGCAAGCCTTCAGACGGCGCTGCAGCGGATCAACGAAGCCGGTTGAATCACCTGCAATAAACGGACAAGAGAGCGGCCCGCGGGATCCATTCCGCGGGCCGTTTTGCGTCCGGCCGCAAACGGTTCCCGGGGGCAGCAGACCGTGGCGAGAAATGCGCCTATGTGGCCGATGTGCAACGGACCGCGAACTTTGAGTACGTTTTTCTAATGAGCGCACCAGGGCGCAAGCTTGACGCAAAAAACACCAGCCATTCTGCGTCAACGCGCGAGAAGCTGAAGAACTTACGTAACTTTGAGACCTGCATGCTGCGCTGCACCGTTGCTAGCCGGCGTTGTTTTTCAGGCGTGCGTCACTAGGCTGGCCGGGGTCACTTACCTTGGGAGTGGGAGAGATATGGTAAGATACACAATTACGAGCGGCCTTCTGGCCGCGGTCGCGGTCGGCGCGCTTCACACCACGGCGATGGCCGGCGGCCTTGAGCGCGGCGGCTACAACATCGATTTGCTGTTCGATCCGGCCACGGTGGCGGGAGAGGCGTCGGCAACCTTCGTCGCGCCGCAGCGCGAGCTGAAGAACGCCCGCGACATCAACCCGGCGAATGGTCTGGGATCGGATGGCCGCAACGGCGGAACGACGACGGCAAACGATTCCGAGAACTACTGGGTGCCGCGCGTCGGCATCAAGGCCGGCCTTGGCGACAGCGTCGACTGCATGGCCGACTACTCGCAGCCATGGGGAGCACACACGAAGCCCGGCGCCAACTGGCGCGGCGCCAATGAGAACATCGAAACCAAGGTCGAGAGCGACAATTACGCTGTCACCTGTTCCTACCGCTTCGACGCGGGTCCGGGTCAGTTGCGTATCATCGGCGGCGGCTTCTACCAGGAGGTCGAAGGCTTCAAGGAGCGTCTGGTCGTTCCTCCGACCCCCCTTGGGAACGGCGTTGGGCGCCTGGATCTTGAGGACAGCGGCTGGGGCTGGCGCGCCGGCCTTGCCTACGAGATACCGGAATATGCTTTCCGCGCGAGCCTTGTCTACAACAGTGAAGTCAAGCTCGACGACATCACCGGCACGCTCAATCTCACGCAGGTTCCCAGAGCGCTCACACCTGTCGGCGGACGCGTCTACAACGTGTTCGGATCGCAGAGCATGCCCGACAGTGTGGAGCTGAAGTTCCAGACTGGGGTCGCTCCTGGCTGGCTGGTCTTTGGTTCGGCCAAGTGGGTCGACTGGAGCCAGTTGTCGACGATCCCCTTCTGCGTCGCCGGCACCACGTCGAGCTGCACGACCGCGAGCCAGATCACCTCACTCGATCTCGGTTACCGCGACGGCTGGACAGTCACCGGCGGCGTCGGACACAAGTTCGATGAACAATGGAGCGGTGCACTGGCTCTGACCTGGGACCGCGGCACCAGCCAGGGCTTCGGCACGCAGACCGACACCTGGTCGGCGGCAGCGTCGGTCGCCTACACGCCGACGCAGAATGTCGAGTTCCGCCTCACGGGCGTCCTCGGCGTGCTGACCGACGGCTCGTCCGGCCCGGTGACGCTGAACGGCGTCCAGTATGGCGCAGACTCGCGCTACGACTTTGATGACGATCTGGTGGCGGCCATCTCCACCTCGGTCCGCGTGAAGTTCTGATCTCATCCGCGCAATGCCCGAAGGCCCGGATCCGTCCGGGCCTTTTTTCGTGCGCCTCCGGCCTAGCTGGCGCCCGCGATTTTGTGACGATTCGGCAACAGTTTCTTCAGACCATGCGACGTAGTCTCGGTGCCGGCCAATCGGTCTACTTCCCGCCACAAACGGGGCGCAGCGAATGTGTCAATTGAAGTAAGCGAACCTGCGGGGGCGGGGGCGTGTTGGGTGAATATGGGCGAATTCTTCAGTGAAATGCCGTGGATGCGGGGACATTCGACTTTCGTCGATGCCCGTCGCGCGTCGCGACCGCACATTGCAGAGCGGGACCGTAGTCTTGCCGGAAACACGTTCTATCGTGAGGCTGCGATCGGTCGCCGATCGTCGCAGTTCCGCCCAGCCGGTTGTCTGGCAAGCGCGATCGAATGTGTGTTCGGAGTACGTACATGACCTCTTATCAAGGCTCTGGCGAGCTGGCCCTACGGGCCGCGGCGACAGCGACCGTAGCGAAAACCCGTCCCGCATCAAGCACCGGCATGGTTAAGGAAGTCTAAACATGCCTCGCCTCAACATGCTCACTGTCGGGCTCCTGACACTTGGCTTCCTGCCCGGGATGCTGGTCGCGCAATCAGGCTATTGTTTTGACATTACTGCCGGCGTGACGAAGGAATCCGGTCCGTTCGACCTCTTCAAGTTCGGCTTCAAGGCCTACAAGAACGGTCAGAAGAAGGACGCGGTCGAAGCCTATCGCTACGCTGCGGAAAAGGGTCATACCGGTTCGCGCTGGGCGCTTGCCAACATGTACGCCTATGGCGACGGCGTGGCGAAGAACGATTTCGAAGCCTTCAAGATCTACAGTGAGATCGCCAACCAGGGCGTCGAGCCGGGCTCGGAAGACACCGGCTTCTTCGTCAACGCGCTGCTGGCGCTCGCCGACTACTACCGCAACGGGATCGCCAATACCCCGGTCAAGGCCGATCTCGGCCAGGCCCGGCAGATCTACTTCCAGGTCGCATCGACCTTCGGCGTGTCGGAGGCGCAGTTCCAGCTGGCCCGCATGATGCTGATGGGCGAGGGCGGTTCGGCCAATGTGCAGCAGGCGAAGAAATGGCTGAACCAGGCTCGCAAGGCCGGTCATGCGGGTGCCATGGCGGTGTTCGGCGACGTGCTGTTCCAGGAGGGGCAAACCGTCCGTGGTCTCGCTTTCCTGACGGCAGCGCTGGATCGCTGCAACAAGAAGGACTGCCCGTGGATGGAAGAGCTGCAGGAGGACGCCTTCTCGCTGTCCAACGAGCAGGACCGCCGCAGCGCCGTGGCGCTGGCCCAGCAGTTTGGCCAGGGCGACGACGCCGACTGAACGACGTTCCCTGTCGGATCAAATCTTGCTGACTAAGGCTAGAGCCGGCTGTCGAAGTCGAACGTGCCGACCACCGGCACGTGATCCGACGGCTTTTCCCAGGCCCGCACCTGTTTTTCGATCGACGTTGCAACCAGGCGATCGGCCGCTTCCGGCGACAGCATCAGATGATCGATGCGGATGCCGTTGTTCTTCTGCCATGCGCCGGCCTGATAATCCCAAAACGTATAAAGTTTTGTCTGGTCGCTCGTGGCGCGGACGGCATCGGTGAAGCCGAGGTTCTCCAGCCGGCGGAAGGCGGCGCGCGTCTGCGGCAGGAACAGCGCGTCGTTCACCCAGGCGGCGGGATCGAAACAGTCGTGCGGCTCGGGGATGACGTTGTAGTCGCCGGCCAGCACCAGCGGCTCCTCCAGCAGCAGGCGTGCCTGCGCGTGGCGGGCGAGCCGATCCATCCAGGCGAGCTTATAAGGGTATTTGACCGGGTCGTCGGAAGGGTTGCCGTTCGGCAGGTAGATGGACGCGACGCGCAGCACGCCGGATGGGATCGAGAACACAGCCTCGATGTAGCGCGACTGCTCGTCCGTCTCGTCGCCCGGAAGGCCGCGCAGGACATCCTCGGGCTTCAGCTTCGAGAGGATGGCAACGCCGTTGAAGCCCTTCTGGCCATGCGTCTCGACATTATAGCCGAGCGCCTCGATCTCCAGCCGCGGAAAGCCTTCGTCGACCGACTTGATCTCCTGCAGGCAGACGATGTCCGGGCTGAAATCGCTCAGCCACTGCCGCAGGCTGTCGATGCGGGCCTTGACGCCGTTGATGTTCCAGGTGGCGATCTTCATGACTTCCAGTCCTTGCGCTGTCCGCCTCTTTTAGCCGATGGGGCAGGCATTGGAAGCGGCAACTGCCGTCATCCACGCAAGTTGAAGCGATGCTCCGGCCGAGGGCCGGGCGGGTCATTCAGGCCGAGGAAGCCGTCAGATGGAGAAGCTGGTACCGCAACCGCAGCTGGCGACAGCGTTGGGGTTCTTGATCTGGAACGACTGGCCGAGCAGGTTGTCGACGAAGTCGATTTCCGAGCCTGCCATGTAGACGAGCGACAGGCTGTCGATCAGCACCTTGGCCTCACCCTTGGCGATCACCACGTCGTCGGCATCTGCATCGTCGACGAGGTCGAATTTGTAGGAAAAGCCGGAACAGCCGCCGCCTTCGACGGAGACGCGCAGAGCCTGCTTGCCGGTATCGGCGCTGACGATTTCGGCGATCCGCCGCGCAGCTGCATCGGAGAGGGTTACATTGATATCAGTCATCGCTTTTGCCTTCCTGCCGGGTTCAAGGCCCGGAGATTGCGCAACCGGCTATGCGCCGTGTTGCTCTATAGGTATGAAGGCTTAAATCAAGCGTCAATGGTGCTTCGCTGCGCACCTGACCTTCCATGCGTCGAAAACGGAATAGAGCATGTCGATCGATACTCGCAGTCTTGGCTTCGGCTCCGGCGAAAAGTCCGTCTATGCGGCCGACGCCTGGGCGTCGCGCGGCAGGCTGGTGCCCGAGCCATCGTCGCTGACCCGCTCCGAGTTCCAGCGCGACCGCGACCGCATCGTCCACACGACGGCCTTCCGGCGGCTGAAGCACAAGACGCAGGTGTTCATCGGCGTCGACGGCGACCACTACCGCACCCGGCTGACCCATACGATCGAGGTGGCGCAGATCGCCCGAGCCCTGGCCCGGGCGCTGAAGGTCGACGAGGATCTTGCCGAGGGTGTCGCGCTCGTCCACGATTTCGGCCATACGCCGTTCGGCCATACCGGCGAGGACGCGCTGCATGAATGCCTGGGGGCCTACGGCGGCTTCGATCATAACGCCCAGTCGCTGCGCATCGTTACCAAGCTGGAGCGCCGCTACGCCGAGTTCGACGGCATCAACCTGACTTGGGAGAGCCTGGAAGGTCTGGTCAAGCACAACGGACCGCTGATGGATAAGAACGGCATCGGCACCCACGGCCCGGTGCCGCAGCCGATCCTTGACTACTGCGAGATCAACGACTTGGAACTGTCGAGCTATGCAAGTCTTGAGGCGCAGGTCGCGGCGATCGCCGACGACATCGCCTACAACACGCACGACATCGACGACGGGCTGCGCTCCGGATACCTGACCTTTGACATGCTGGAGGACATTCCCTTCCTCGCCTCGATGATGGCCGAGGTGCGCCTCAGATATCCGCATCTGGAGCCTGCGCGCTTCGCCAATGAGATCATGCGCCGTCAGATCACCCACATGGTGGAGGACGTCATCGGCGTGGCGCAGGAGCGGCTGGCGACGCTGCGGCCGCAGAGCGCCGACGATATCCGCGGCCATGACCGCGTCATCGCGACTTTCTCGCCGGAGATGCAGGAGACCGACCGGGCCATCAAGAAGCTGCTGTTCTCGCGTATCTATCGGCACCCCGACATCATGCATATCAGGGCTGGAGCGGCGCAGATCGTCACCGACCTGTTCGGCGCCTACATGGCCGATCCGTCGCAGATGCAGAGCCACTACTGGGTGAGCCACATGGCCGGCCTCAGCGAGGCGGCGAAGGCCCGCCACGTCGGCGATTACCTGGCCGGCATGACCGACACCTATGCGGTGAAGGCGCACCGGCGAATGTTTGACCATACCCCGGATTTGGGCTAGGCACCCCACCAACCGAACCTTGACTGACGGACGCACGCGCCGTCGTTTGCCCGGATGCACCACATGAACCTCTTTGCCGATTTCGAAGTCCGGATCAAAGCCGCTCTCGAAACACTTGATATCGTGAAGGAAAAGCGTGACAGCGTCGATTTCGGCCGGTTGACGATCGAACCGCCCCGCGATCCGTCGCACGGCGACGTGGCAACCAATGCTGCGATGGTGCTGGCAAAGCCGCTTGGCACGAATCCGCGAGCGCTGGCCGATATCATCGCCGCTCGGCTTGAGGAAGACGACGACATCATCGAGGTCACCGTCGCCGGTCCGGGCTTCATCAACATCCGCCTGTCGGTTGCCTACTGGCAGCGGCTGCTGGCCACGGTGATTCGCGAGGGCACGGCCTATGGCCGCTCGGGCGTCGGGCAGGGCAGGAAGGTCAATGTCGAATTCGTCTCGGCCAACCCGACCGGCCCCATGCATGTCGGCCATTGCCGCGGTGCGGTCGTCGGCGATGCACTGGCGAACCTCATGGGCTTTGCCGGCTACGAGGTGACCAAGGAATACTACATCAACGATGCCGGCAGCCAGATCGACGTGCTGGCGCGTTCGGTGTTCCTGCGCTACCGAGAGGCCCTCGGCGAGAATATCGGCGAGATCCCGGCCGGCCTCTACCCGGGCGACTATCTCGTGCCGGTCGGCCAGGCGCTGGCCAAGGAATTCGGCACGCGGCTGCACAACAAGCCGGTGGACGAGTGGATGCCGCTGGTCAAGGAACGCGCAATCGACGCCATGATGGCGATGATCCGCGAGGATCTCGAGGCATTGAACGTCCACCACGACGTGTTCTTCTCCGAGCGCACGCTGCATGCCGATGGCGCTGCCCGTATCCGCCAGGCGATCAACGACCTGACATTCAAGGGACATGTCTACCGCGGCACGCTGCCGCCGCCGAAGGGCCAACTGCCCGAGGATTGGGAAGACCGCGAGCAGACGCTGTTCCGTTCGACCGATGTCGGCGATGACATCGACCGGCCGCTGATCAAGTCCGACGGAAGCTACACCTACTTCGCCGCCGACGTTGCCTATTTCAAGGACAAGTTCGACCGCGGCTACGACGAGATGATCTACGTGCTCGGTGCCGATCATGGCGGCTACGTCAAGCGGCTGGAAGCGGTGGCGCGCGCCGTGTCCGGAGGCGCTGCGAAGCTGACGGTGCTGCTCTGCCAGCTGGTCAAGCTCTACCGCAACGGCGAGCCCGTGAAGATGTCGAAGCGCTCGGGCGATTTCGTCACGCTGCGCGACGTGGTGGAAGAGGTCGGCCGCGATTCGGTCCGTTTCATGATGCTGTACCGGAAGAGCTCGGAGCCGCTGGACTTCGACTTCGCCAAGGTGACGGAACAGTCGAAGGACAATCCGGTCTTCTACGTGCAGTACGCGCATGCCCGCTGCATGTCGGTCTTCCGGCAGGCGAAGGAGGCGTTTCCGGACCTCGACATCGAATCACTCGACCTGGCGGCGGCGGCCGGCGACATCATCGACCCGACCGAAATCCAGCTGGTGGCGAAGCTTGCCGAGTATCCGCGGCTGATCGAGGCCGCGGCACTGTCTCAGGAGCCACACCGGCTTGCTTTTTACCTCTATGATCTGGCAAGCTCCTTCCATGCGCACTGGAATAAGGGCAAAGACAACCCTGACTTACGGTTTGTTAAGGATAACGACCGAAAATCCAGTATCGCCAGGCTTGGGCTGGTGCGCGCCGTCGCGTCTGTTTTGAAATCCGGATTGGCCATAACTGGCACAGCAGCTCCGGACGAGATGCGGTAAAAGCGCCACCATTTACCCATAATGCGCTGGCAATGACTGTGTTAGCGTAGGTAAGTGGACGAGGGTATGGCAGACAACAGCGTTGCACTTGGCCGCAACAGCGGACCGGATTTCTTCGCCGACGACGATCCGTTGGCAGAACTGGCACGCATTGCGGGCTTCGAGGAGCGGCCGGGGAACCGGCCGTATGACGCCGCACCTGCGCGGCGAGAGCCGGCCTTCAATCTCGAAGATGAACTGCTGCACGAGCTGGAGCACTTCGATTCGCCGCACCTCGATCCGGTTGCCGACATTCCCGTTGCTCCGCTATTGCCCGTTGCTCCGCTGGCGCCTGTTGCTGCCCGTGCTGCACCTGTCGCGCCGCCTGTGGAACGTGATCCCTTCGCGGACGACGAGCCGGAAGCTCCCCGCTCGGAGCCGCTGTTCATGGCACGCCCGGCAACGCCGGTGACGCAGGCTCCTGTCCAGCCCGACTATAGCGATCTGTCGAGCCTGTCGGCTGACCGCCAGCCGATGCCGGTTGCTGTCGCTGCACCGCGCGGCGGCTTCGACGTGGACCTGATCTCCGAACTCGAAGGCTCGATTGCCGCGCCCGCCGTCGCGCCGGCACCCAAGTCGGGTCGTCCTCCGGCGCGCGCCTACGAGCCCGGCTTCCGGATGCCGATCGCCAACTTCAACCTCGCCCAGACGCGGGTCGAGCCCGGCATGACCGCATCCGCGGCGTCTTCCGCCCCGTCGATCATGCCCGAATCACCGGCGCTCGCAGCCCAGCTCGCTTCGTCCGTCCAGTCGCTCGGCCCGATGGTGGAGCCGGTTCCGGCCGCCATCCAGGCGCCGCCGCTGTCGGCAGATACGTGGGAGAATGATTTCGATCTCGGTGCGGCGATGGAAGCCGAGCTGAGTGTCGATCAGCCGGCGCCGGTCGTGCAGCCTATCAATGAGCGTCGCGAACCGGTGGCGCCCATGGTGCCCGTTGCCGCGAGATCTGAAGAAGTCGCTCCGGACCAGGCGACTTTCTCGGCGCAGCCGGAGCCCGCCTACGACGTCGACCACTACAGCGTGTCGCAGAAGCCGGCGACGATGTCGGCGCCTGTTATCGGCAATCGGTCCGACGTCATGACTGCGCCAATGCCTGTCGCAGCACCGGTCACGGCGCCAGTCGCAGCAATGGCTCCGCGGCCTGTCGCCGCCGATCTGGCGGATGACGAATTTGAACTTGCCCTGGACGATCTGGAACTCGATTTCTCCGACCTGATGATCGACGAGCCGATGGTCGCCTCTCCGGTGGTCCATCCGGCACCCCGCGCGGTCGAGCCGTCTTACGGGACCGAGCCCGTGACTGCTCCTTCGGTCGCGGTCGAAAAGCCGGCCCCGGTTGCCGCATCGGTCAGCCCGTCGGTTCCGCCGTTCCTCGCCACCGCGCGGTCTGCCGCGCCGGTTGCCGTCGCACAGGCTCCGGCCGCTGCTGCTGCAATAGCCGAGCACCATGTGGTTCCCGATCCTTTCGCTCTGGACAGCGATGCCTTCGATCCGGCGCTGCTGGCGGAAGCCGAAGATATGCCGGAAGCGGTTGCCGATCTCAACGTCCCGGAAATCCCGGTGCACGAGCCCGAGCAGCCGGTCGCGCCGCAGCACGACTACGACCTCGATCTCGACGCGGAGCTAGCGAGCTTCCTTGAGACGGCACTTCCAGCCTCCACGGCTACCTCGGCACCGACGACGCAGCCGGCGCGCGCCACGGCACAGCCGGCGGTGACGGAAACCAAGTCGTTCAATGATGGTCTGGACGAGTTCGAACGGGCGCTGGAGGAAGATTTCCGCCGTAGCCTGTCGACGCCGCTGATGCGCAAGACGCTCGACGAGCAGGTCGAGACAGAGGACGCTTACGCCGCGCCGCGCCGCTCGTTGGGCTCCTGGATGATGCCGCTGTCGGTCGCCGGCTTCGTCGGTATTGCCGGCCTGTCCTTCTACGCCTGGTATGCGAGCGAGGGCGGTCGCCTTGGTGGCGACGGCGCTCCGGTGGTCATCGCCGCCGATACCGATCCGATCAAGGTCGTGCCGGAAAACCCGGGTGGCAAGACCGTGCCCAACCAGGACAAGGCGGTCTACGACCGTGTCGCCAGCGGATCGCTGGGCGATCCGAAGCAGGCGGCGTTGATTTCTTCCGACGAACAGCCGGTCGACGTTGTGCAGAAGACGCTGGTGCCGGAAAGCTTCTCGCTGGAAGGCGAAGACGAAGCAGGCGAGGGCGTGACGCAGGTGGCGGACACGCAGGATCCGCGCCTGATGCCGGACCAGGTGGAAGCATCCGGAAAGCCGGGCGAACATGATCAACTCGCCGTCATGCCGCGCCGCGTAAAGACGATGATCGTCCGTCCGGATGGCACGCTGGTCGAGCAGGTAACCGAGGTTCCGGCCGCAACCGCCGCGACGGCCGCCGTGCGCGCCGAAAAGATACCGGCGGCTCCGACACTCGCCGAGCCGACGCAGACCGCGAGCACTTCGCAGATTGCCACCGTCAGCGATCATCCGGCGACCCAGCTGTCGGATGTCAACGTGGCGAAGACGACGGCGCTGACCGGCGCCGCAGCGCCTGCAGTGACCGCCGGCACGACGACACCGAAGGGCACGCCCGTGCCAAGCGCCCGGCCGGCCGAACAGCCGGTCCGTGTGGTTGCCGCCGTCAGCGAACAGGGCAATGTCCAGAACGGCACGCGTCCGACGGCGCAGGCGCCGCTCGCCCCGGCAGCAGCAGCTCCGGCAGCCGTGCAGACGGCATCGCTCCAGCCGCAGAAGCCTGCCGCAAGCAGCGCGGCCGGTGGCTACTTCATTCAGATCGCCTCGCTTCCCTCGGAAGCCGATGCGCAGAAGTCGTACCGCAACCTGTCGTCGAAGTTCTCCGGCGTCATCGGTGGACGCGGCGTCGATATCGCCAGGGCCGACGTTGCCGGCAAGGGCACCTTCTACCGCGTCCGCATCCCGGCCGGATCCAAGGACGAGGCCGCGGCGATGTGCGAGAAGTACCGCTCGGCCGGTGGCACCTGCCTGATCGCCCGCTGAGGACTGACGACGCTTTTCGAATGGAACGGGGCCTTTGTGCCCCGTTTTTCGTATCGGCCGCAGCGCCTGCTGCAGCCCTAGAGAATGCAGGGGGAATTTCTTCAACATGACCCGGACCAAGGCAATGATCCTCGGCTGCGCAGGCCAGGCCCTGACCGCTGACGAGGTGGCTCTCTATCGCGCCGAACAGCCGTGGGGCTTCATCCTGTTTGCCCGCAATCTCGGTGAGCCGCAGCAGATCCGCGATCTGGTCGCCTCGATGCGCGACAATGTCGGCCGGCCGGATGCGCCGGTGCTCATCGACCAGGAAGGCGGCAGGGTTCAACGCATCCGGCCGCCGATGGTGGAAAAGTATCCGGCTGCCGCCGAACTCGGCGCACTGTTCGCGGCTGACCCGGAGCAGGGGTTGCGCGCCGCCTGGCTGATGTCGCGGTTGCATGCGTTCGATCTGACCCGGCTTGGCATCAACGTCGATTGCCTGCCGGTGCTTGACGTGCTGGTGGAGGGCGCGACGCCGGCGATCGGCAACCGCGCCTATGGCAGCGATCCGCGGCTGGTGACGGCAATGGGACGGGCGGCAGCTGCTGGCCTCAAGGCGGGTGGCATGCTGCCGGTGATGAAGCACATGCCCGGCCACGGCCGGGCGACGGTCGATTCGCATCACGACCTGCCGGTCGTCACCGCTTCCGTCGAAGAACTGGATGCTCATGACTTTGCGCCGTTCCGCGCCATGAAGGACGAGGTGATGACGATGAGTGCCCATATCGTCTTCACCGCCATCGATGCCGAGCGCCCGGCGACCACATCCCGGACTGTCATCGAGGAGATCATCCGCGGCCGGATCGGCTTCGACGGGTTGCTGCTGTCCGACGACAGCTCGATGAACGCTCTGAAGGGCACGCTTGGCGAACGCGCCGCCGATATTGTCGCCGGCGGTTGCGATATTGTCTTGCATTGCAACGGCGTGATGGAGGAAATGAAGCAGGTTGTTGCTGAGGTGCCCGTCCTCGACGGGGAGCGGCTGCGGCGCGTGAAAGCGGTCGAAGCGGCATTCCCCGCACCGGACGACACTTCGGAAGAGGCGGCACGCAGCGAATTCTGGTCCTTGCTGGGCTCCGTCTGAGACGGCGCGCCGCGGGTGATCGCGGACAGGGGCAGGGCATGGCCGTCGATACATCCAAACCTGCCATTCCGATGGACAGGCTCTGGCAGGATAGCGAAGCGCGCGGCGTCACGGAGCCGGCGCTGGTCATCGACGTCGGCGGTTTCGAAGGTCCGCTCGACCTGCTGCTGCATCTTGCCCGCACCCAGAAGGTAGACCTGGCCCGCATTTCGGTACTGGCGCTTGCCGAGCAGTATTTGCAGTTCGTCGACAGCGCCCGACGCGTGCGCATTGAACTTGCCGCCGATTACCTGGTGATGGCGGCGTGGCTTGCCTACCTCAAGTCCAAGCTGCTGATACCCCAGCAGGTGCGTCAGGAGGACGGGCCATCCGGTGAGGAGCTGGCGGCAACGCTTGCCTTCCGGCTGAAGCGGCTGGAAGCGATGCGCGAGGCGGCGACCCGGCTCGTCAACCGCAACCGGCTGGGTCGCGACGTCTTTGCCCGCGGCGCGCCGGAACATATTCCGGAACGCAGCGGCGCGCCGTTCGAGGCGAACCTCTACGATCTGCTCAACGCCTACGCCAACCTGCGCCAGCGCCAGGCGGTCACCCAGGTGACCATCGAGCGCCGCAAGGTATGGTCTCTCGTCGATGCGCGCCAGATGCTGACCGCGATGCTTGGCGAGATCGGCGACTGGACCGCGCTGCAGCACTACCTGCTCGATTATCTGCCGCCCGCCGAACGGGTCACGGCGACCGCCAGCGCCTTTGCGGCCTCCCTCGAACTCGTGCGCGAAGGCCGGCTCGACATGCGCCAGGACGGTGCCTTTCAGCCGCTCTATATGCGCCGCTCCGAGGGCCGTCCGACCGGTCCGGGGGACGAGCAATGACGGCGACAGACATCTCCGGGGACGACACCCGGGGCGATCGGGACGAGGTGGACGGAGATGGGTCGATGGCGACCGTTCTCGAACTGGAAGCCGAACGCACCGCAGAGGCACTGGTGTTTGCTGCCGCCGAACCGGTGTCGGAGGCCTATCTCGCCGAACGCCTGCCGCGCGGCACGGATGTGCGCCGGCTGATGTCGAAGCTCGTCGATCTTTACGCAGGCCGCGGCGTCAATCTCGTCCGGGTGGAGGACCGCTGGGCCTTCCGGACCGCCGCCGACCTATCCTTCGTCATTCGCCACGATGATAGCGAGCAGCGCAAGCTGTCGCGGGCGGCGCTGGAAGTGCTGGCGATCATCGCCTATCACCAGCCGGTGACGCGCGCTGAGATCGAGGAGATCCGCGGCGTCCAGACCTCGCGCGGAACGCTCGACGTGCTGATGGAGGCGGGCTGGGTCCGTTTCCGGGGACGTCGCCGGACGCCGGGAAGACCGGTGACGCTCGGGACGACGCCGCGCTTCCTTGATCACTTCGGCCTGGAGGAGCTGCGCGACCTGCCGGGTCTTGAGGAGCTCAAGGGGGCAGGGCTGCTGTCCGGCCGCATTCCGTCCGATTTTCGCATTCCGATTCCGCTGATGGCCGACGAACTGTCGGAAGACGAAGATCCGATCACCCAGCTGGATCTCGAGGAACTCGGCCTGCTGACGCCGAGTGGCGGCGACGAATAGGCGTCTTCTTGTCGCATGCGGCGAGGACAATCGAAGGTCAATCCAGTCGAAAATCCCGGAGGCAAGCCGCAGACCCATGCGGTGCCGCGAATGTCTCGTGGATGTTACTGTCGTCGGCGGGACGAACGACATTTTGCTGTTTGAAAAAGTCCGCAAACGGCTTACATCGGACGCAACGCGAAATCATGGAGTGGAGTCATGGGTTCTTTTAGTGTGTGGCACTGGCTGATCGTTCTGGTCATCGTGCTCATCTTCTTCGGACGCGGCAAGATCCCCGAGCTCATGGGCGACATGGCAAAGGGCATCAAGAGCTTCAAGCGGGGCATGGCGGACGACGACAATCCGGACAGCACCACGACGACGACGGCGACGGGCAAGACCGTCGATCACAAGCCGGAAGAGACGAAGTAAGCATCCGGTGCCGCGCCCTCGCGGCGCGTCCCCTCAGGAGCGTAGCGTATGTTGGATATCGGCTGGACCGAACTCTTAGTCATCGCGATCGTATTGATCGTCGTCGTCGGTCCGAAGGATCTGCCGCCGATGCTTCGGGCATTCGGCAAGATGACCACCAATCTGCGGAAGATGGCGGGCGACTTCCGGACCCAGTTCGACCAGGCGCTGCGCGAGGCGGACATGGACGACGTTCGTCAGACGATCTCGGATGCGCAGCGGTTTAATCCGGCCAATGCGCTGCGCGAGGCGATCAACCCGCTGCGCGACATGGGCAACGAGATCCGTAATGACCTGCAGAAGGCGACGGCCATGCCGCCCCTGAGCGAGATCGGCAACAAGCCGCAGCAGGGCGATCCGCTGGCCGAGCCGGTACCGGACGCGTCTGCCGTGTCGGCCACCGATCCGGTTTCGCCCGCGCCGCTTGCCACACCGGCACCCGGCGCACCGGCAGCAACTTCACCGGCGGCTGTCGCGACTGCTGCGGCTCCAGCCCCTGTCGCGCAGGCTGGCGATCCGGCGGCGCTGCCGAAGAAACCGGCTCGTGCGCCGCGCAAGGCAGCGGTCGTGAGGCTCGCGGCGACCGAACTTCCGGCGGCTGCGCCTGCGGCACGCCGTAGCCGTACCGCCAAGGCGCTCGACGCGGCGGCAGCAGCCGAACCGCCGGCGAGCAAGAAGCCGGTCGCGCGCGCCCGCAAGAAGCCCGTAACCCCCATGGATGATGCATGACCGGCAATATCGAAGACAAGCCACAGCCGCTCATCGAGCATCTGATGGAACTGCGCACGCGGCTGATCTGGTCGCTTGCCTCCTTCTTCCTGGCCTTCCTGGTCTGCTTCTTCTTTGCCAAGCAGCTCTTCAACGTGCTGGTCGTGCCCTACAAGTGGGCGGTCCTGTGGGCGGGCCTCGATATCAGCAAGTCCGAGCTGATCTATACCGCGCCGCAGGAATTCTTCTTCACGCAGGTGAAGGTGGCCATGTTCGGTGCGCTGGTCATCGCCTTTCCGATCATCGCCTCGCAGCTCTACAAGTTCGTTGCGCCGGGGCTCTACAAGAACGAGCGGGCGGCCTTCCTGCCGTTCCTGATCGCCTCGCCGATCCTCTTCCTTTTGGGCGCGGCGCTCGTCTATTTCTTCTTTACGCCCATGGTCATGTGGTTTTTCCTCGCCATGCAGCAGGCGCCCGTCGATGGCGAAGTCGCCATCTCGCTGATGCCGAAGGTGTCGGAATACCTGTCGCTGATCATGACGCTGGTGATGTCCTTCGGCCTGGTGTTCCAGCTGCCGGTGGTCACCACGCTGCTGGCCCGCGTAGGGCTGCTGACCAGCACCTGGTTGCGCGAAAAGCGCAAGTTCGCAATCGTCATCGCCTTCGTGGTGGCAGCCGTGCTGACCCCTCCCGATCCGATGTCGCAGATCGGTCTTGCACTGCCGACCATCCTTCTCTACGAAATTTCCATCTATGCCGCTCGACTCGTTGAGCGCAAACGCGCCAGCGAGACATTGGCCGAGGCGGAGCCGTCGTCATCCGTGGCGAAGTCCGAAGAGGCGTAGCATCCGTTCATCAGAGACGGATGCCTCGGCCGGCACAACTCTTCGACGGCCGGGCAGAGCCCTACGGCCACAACCGCAGGCGACCTGGAACGACGATGCTCGATATCAAGTGGATACGTGACAACCCCGCTCTCCTCGACGAGGCGCTGCGCAAGCGCGGCGCGGCGCCGCAGGCCGACGCCATCATCGCGCTGGATGAGACGCGCCGTTCCGTCATCCAGAAGCTCCAGGACATGCAGTCGCGTCGTAATGCCGCCTCCAAGGAGATCGGCGCTGCGATGGCGCAGAAGAACACTGAGCTTGCCGAGCGGCTTAAGGCGGAAGTGTCGGATCTCAAGGAAACAATGCCGGCCGTGGAGCAGGACGAGCGCGCCGCGATCGCAGCGCTTGACGACGTTCTGTCGCAGCTTCCCAACATTCCTTTCGACGACGTGCCGGTTGGCAAGGACGAGCACGACAACGTCGTCGCCCGGGTGACCGGCCAGAAGCCGGGCTGGAATCACGCGGCCAAGGAACACTTCGACATCGGCGAAGCGCTCGGCATGATGGACTTCGACCGGGCGTCCAAGCTGTCCGGTAGCCGTTTCACGGTCCTGACCAGCCAGCTCGCACGGCTCGAACGGGCGCTCGGCCAGTTCATGATCGATCTCCACACGCGCGAGCACGGCTACACCGAAGTCTCGTCGCCGCTGATGGTGCGCGACGAGGCGATGTACGGCACGGGCCAGCTGCCCAAGTTTGCCGAAGACCTGTTTCGCACGACGGACGGCCGCTGGCTGATCCCGACGGCGGAGGTGACGCTGACGAACCTCGTCTCGGGCGAAATACTCGACCAGGAAAAGCTGCCGCTGCGGTTTACCGCCCTGACCCCCTCCTTCCGGTCCGAGGCCGGATCGGCGGGCCGTGATACGCGCGGCATGCTGCGCCAGCACCAGTTCTGGAAATGCGAACTCGTGTCGATCACCGATGCCGAAAGCGCGGTGGCCGAGCATGAGCGGATGACTGCCTGCGCCGAAGAAGTGCTGAAGCGACTGGGCCTGCATTTCCGCACCATGGCGCTCTGCACCGGCGACATGGGCTTCAGTGCTCGCAAGACCTACGATCTGGAAGTCTGGCTGCCGGGGCAGAATGCCTACCGTGAAATCTCGTCCTGCTCCGTCTGCGGTGATTTCCAGGCGCGCCGGATGAACGCCCGCTACCGGGTGAAGGACGAGAAGACGCCGCGCTTCGTCCATACGCTGAACGGATCCGGCACGGCCGTTGGCCGCTGCCTGATCGCTGTCCTCGAAAACTACCTGAACGAGGACGGCTCGGTCACCATTCCGGACGTTCTGCTGCCCTACATGAGCGGCCTGACGAAGATCGAGAAAGGCGCCTGACGACACGATGCGGATCCTGCTGACCAACGATGACGGCATTCATGCGGACGGATTGGCAGCGCTGGAGCGCATCGCCCTGACGCTCACCGACGATGTCTGGATCGTGGCGCCGGAGACCGACCAGAGCGGCCTTGCCCATTCGCTGACGCTGTCGGAGCCGCTACGGCTGCGCCAGATCGGCGAGCGGCGGTTCGCACTGCGCGGCACTCCGACCGATTGCGTCATCATGGGCATCCGTCACGTCCTCGACGGCAAGCCGGACCTCATCCTCTCGGGCGTCAATGCCGGCTCGAACATCGCCGACGACGTGACCTATTCCGGGACGGTGGCGGCGGCAATCGAAGGTACGATCCAGGGCGTCCGGTCGCTGGCGCTCAGCCAGGCGGTCCGCATGGAGGACGGCGTGCGGACGCTTCCCTGGGAGGTCGCCGAGACCCATGCACCGGCGCTGATCCAGAAGCTGATGACGCAGGACCTGCCGGCCGACACCTTCTTGAACGTCAACTTCCCTGCCTGTGCCCCGGACGCGGTAGTCGGCTTGTCGGTGACGGCGCAGGGCCGCACGGATTTCGCCCTCGTCGTCGACGAGCGCCAGGACGGTCGCGGCAATCCGTACTTCTGGCTGCGATTCGGCACCCGTACGGGACAGTTCGATGAAGGCAGCGATATTCATGCGGTGCGCGCCGACAGGATCTCGGTGACGCCGTTGAAGCTAGATCTGACCGATCATTCGGTCCGCGACCGGCTGGCCGCTGCCCTGGGAGACCTTGCTTGAAATCAGGCATGATCGAGAGGGAAGGATTTGCGGCACTCGTGCTTCGGCTTCGCGCCGAGGGCATCACCGACCTCGATCTGCTGACCGCCTGCGAGCAGACGCCGCGCTCGCAGTTCGTGCCGCCGCAATTCACGGCCGAAGCCTATTCCAGCCGCAGCATTCCGATCGATTGCGGTTCGTTCATGGAGGGAGCCGATCTTGCCGTGCGAATCCTGTCGCGGCTGCAGGTGAAGCCCGGCCACAGGGTGCTCGAAATCGGCACGGGAAGCGGCTTCATGACCGCCGTCATGGCGCGCACCGCCGAGCGAGTTCTGTCGCTCGACCGCTACCGGACGCTGGTGACGGCAGCGCAGGCGCGCATGGAGGCGCTGGCGCTGCGCAACGTCATCATCCGCCAGGCGGACGGCAGCAATGGTCTGCCGGGCGAGGGGACCTTCGATCGCATCCTGGTGACGGCTGCGTTTCCGGTGATGCCGCGTTTCTATGCCGATCAACTGGTGCATGGCGGCTCGATGGTGGCGCCGCTGATGATCGACGAGGAACACTGCATGATGGTGCGGCTGACCAAGACCGGCAGTCGCTTCGAGCGCGAGGACCTGTTTCAGGCACCCTACCTGCCGCTCGTCACCCACATCGCGGCGCATCTTTGATCTCGGTAATCAGCCGCGTCTCCGGCTCGATTCATGGTTAGCAATTTCTCAAAAAAATGATCGACCTGCCGGCACCTTAACCCGTCGGTAAGACTAACGCGCTTTAATCAGTCTCAATGTGGTTGCGTCTTGTAGGTCGGGTCATGCGTGTAAAAAAAACGTCGAATGTAAGAAAGTCAGCCGTGCGCATCGCCGTGGCGGCTTTGCTGGCAAGTGCCGCAACGGGGTGCAGCTCCGACGCGACCCGGTTCGCAGGTGTCTTCGATCGCGACAACCTGACCACGGCCTCCATTCCGCAACGGCAGGGCGGTGCCGCCTACGGCCAGGCGCCAATGCCGACCGAGGATGTCGGTAACGGCGGCCAGCCGAGCTACGGCGCGGGCCGCAGCCCCGTCGCGCAATCCTATCCTTCGGCCAACTCCGGCAGCTACCCGTCAGCTTCGGCTTCGCCGGCCCGTTCGGCTGCCGCTCCCGTCGCCGTCCAGCGCTCGACGCTGTCGGCACCTGGCTCATCTTCGCTGCCGCCGGTGAGCGAACCGCAGAACCGCCAGCAGGCGATGGCCCAGCCGCTTCCGCCGCGCACTGCAGAGACCGCACCCGTTCGCCGTCCGCCGGCCGTCGATGGCGACAACGTCACCACCGGCTCGACACGCCCGGCCGGCTGGTCGGCTGCCAACGCACCCAAGGTCACGCTTCGTCCCGGTGAAACCGCCGCCACGCTGTCGCGTCGCTACGGCGTGCCGGAAAAGGAAATCCTGCGTGCCAACGGCGGTGCCCTGACCGCCGGCCAGATCGTCGTCATCCCGACCTTCGGCGGCGGCAATGCCGCCAAGATGGCCGCCGGCTCGATCGATCTCTCCAAGGACAGCAATCCGCCAATGCCGGCGCGTGAAAACGGCGACAAGGTCGCGGTGCTTCCCTCGGCCACGGCGCGCGACAAGGCGCAGGCCGAAGGTGCCAAGCTCACGCCGCCCACCGGTGGGAGCGCCGTACCGCCGTCCGCCGGCAGCTATACGGTGAAGGCCGGCGACACGCTGAGCAAGATCGCCCAGGCGACCCGGACGCCGATCGATCGCCTGAAGGCCGACAACGGCCTCAACGACGGCAATCTGCGGATCGGCCAGACGCTGAAGGTTTCCGGCGAGGCCGGCGACCAGATGAAGACGGCGTCGATCGTCCGTCCGGCAGTCGAAAAGCCGGCCGCTCCGATGAAGGCCGAGCCGGTTGTCGCCAAGCCAGATGCCCCGGCACAGGCGGCCGAAGCGCCGAGCGCCCAGTCTGCCAGCCTGACGGACGTCGAGAAGAAGTCGGATGTCAGCGCCGCCGCACCGACGGCGACCGGCATCTCCAAGTATCGCTGGCCGGTAACCGGTGCGGTGACAGCATCCTACGGCCAGAATGTCGACGGCAACCGTAACGACGGCATCAACATCTCGGTGCCCGAGGGCACGCCGATCAAGTCTGCCGAGAATGGCGTCGTCATCTATGCCGGCAACGGGCTGAAGCAGCTCGGCAACACGGTGCTGGTGCGCCACGACGACGGCAAGGTCACCGTCTACGGGCATGCCTCGAACATCTCGGTGTCGCGCGGCCAGAAGGTCCAGCGCGGCCAGACGATCGCAACCTCGGGGATGAGCGGCGACGCCAAGCGTCCGCAGGTGCACTTCGAAGTCCGCAAGGACGCGACGCCGGTCAACCCGATCACCTTCCTCGAATAGGAAGACAAGCAGTTCCGTTCCTCGATCTGTATTGCGTATGAGGAATGCGAAAAAGCCCGGCATCGCGCCGGGCTTTTTTGTGTTCGGCGAATGCCGAGACTATCAGGCCCGCTCGAGCGGCTTTCGCAGGCGCCCGGCGAGATCCTGGATGTACTGCCAGGCGACGCGGCCGGACCGTCCGCCGCGGGTGGTCGCCCATTCCAGCGCCTGGTGATGCAGCGTCTCGCGATCGAGGCCGAGGTCGAAATGCTCTGCGTAGCCATCGATCATCGACAGGTAGTCGTCCTGGCTGCACTTGTGGAAACCGAGCCACAACCCGAATCGGTCCGACAGCGACACCTTTTCCTCCACGGCCTCGGATGGGTTGATCGCCGTCGACTGCTCGTTCTCCATCATGTTGCGCGGCAGCAGGTGCCGGCGGTTGGAGGTAGCGTAGAAAAGCACATTGTCCGGACGACCCTCGATACCTCCGTCGAGCGCCGCCTTCAGCGACTTGTATGCCGTATCGTCGTGGTCGAAGGAAAGGTCGTCGCAGAAGACGATGACCCGGAGGCCCGACGACTTGAGGATGTCGAGAAGCGCCGGCAGAGAGGCGATGTCCTCGCGGTGCACCTCCACCAGTTTCAGCGGCGTCTGCGTGGCGGCCTGGACATCGGCATGCACCGCCTTGACCAGCGACGACTTGCCCATGCCGCGGGCTCCCCAGAGCAGCACGTTGTTGGCGGCGTAGCCGTCGGCGAAGCGCAGCGTGTTCTCGTGGAGGATGTCGCGAACGTGATCGACGCCGCGAATAAGTCCAAGCGCGACGCGGTTTGGGCGGGCGACCGGCTGTAGGTACTGGTTGACCGGCACCCAGACGAAACAATCGGCTGTGGACCAGTCATTTTTGGCCGGAGGAGGGCCCGCCAGCCGCTCCAGCGCATCCGCCAGCCGGCGTACTTCGCTCAGCAAGAGCTCGCTCATATCGGTGGACATCCTCACCTCCGGATTGCCTTGCCACAAGCGTGGCGGATTTCGCTGCGGGTAGCATGGCCTTTTGCCTATCGAAAGGGTAAGAGGCCTTAAATCGGTACTCTCCGGCCGCCGCTGCAGTTGCATCCGCCGTGTTCGCAACTATATCTCGGCGGCCTCTGCGGAGCGTACCTCCGTTCTTGCTTATCTCTGGGAGTTATCCATGTTCGTTACAGAAGCATTTGCCCAAGCCACGGGTGCTGCACCGGCTTCGTCCGCATTCGGATCGGGACTGGAAATGCTTTTCCTCTTCGCGCCGCTGATGGTGGTCTGGTACTTCTTCCTCATCCGCCCGCAGCGCGCTCAGCTGAAGAAGCGGCAGGAGACGCTCGCCAACATCCGTCGCGGCGATCAGGTCGTTCTTGGCGGCGGCATCTCCGGCAAGGTCACCAAGGTCATCGACGATAACGAACTGGAAGTCGAAATCGCCGACGGCGTGAAGGTCCGCGTGCTGCGCAGCTACGTGGCCGAAGTTCGCGTCAAGGGCGAGCCGGTCAAGACCGAAAACGCCTGACACCTGCGACGCCGGCCGGCCGGGCCGGCGCCATCCACCGGATCACCACCGGATCATTGAGAGCGCCATGCTGTATTTTTCTCGCTGGAAGACCCTGCTGATCTGGTGCGTGATCGCCATCAGCACACTCGTTGCGGCCCCCAATTTCTTCAGCAACGACCAGCTGGCGAAACTGCCCGCCTGGTTTCCGGCAAAGAAGGTGACGCTCGGCCTCGACCTGCAGGGCGGGTCGCACATCATGCTCAAGATCGAGCCGGCAGATATCGTCAAGGAACGGCTGGAAACGATCGTTGGTGACGTGCGCAATGTGCTGCGGCAGGCGAATGTCCGCTACACCGGCCTGACCGGAACCGGCCAGCAGATCCAGGTGCGAATCACCGACGTCGCCCAGCTTGCAGCGGCGCGCACGGCCTTGCAGCCGCTGCTGCAGCCGGTCTCTTCCGGCACCTTTGGCGGTACGATCGAGGAGGTCACGCTCGAGGACGCCGGCGAGGGGCTGCTGCGCCTCGACCTGACGGATGCAGGCATCGCCTACCGCCTCTCCGGTGCGGTCAACCAGTCGATCGAGGTCGTGCGCCGTCGCGTCGACGAACTCGGCACGACCGAGCCGCTCATCCAGCGCCAGGGCGACGACCGCATCATCGTCCAGGTTCCGGGCCTCCAGGATCCGCAGCGGCTGAAGGGCCTGCTGAACCAGACCGCCAAGCTCTCCTTCCACATGGTGGATACCAGCGTGCCGGTGCAGGAAGCCGTCAACGGCCGGCCGCCGGCCGCCTCCGAAGTGCTTTACTCGACCGACGATCCGCCGGTGCCCTATCTGGTCGAGCGCCAGGCGCTGGTCTCCGGCGAAAACCTCGTCGATGCGCAGGCAAGCTTCAACCAGCAGAACAACGAACCGGTCGTCACCTTCCGCTTCGACGCACGCGGCGCGCAGCGCTTTGCGCAGGCGACGCAGCAGAACGTCGGCCGGCCCTTCGCCATCGTCCTCGACGACCAGGTGATCTCGGCGCCGGTCATCCGCGAGCCGATCATCGGCGGTTCGGGCCAGATCTCCGGCAACTTCTCTGTTGAGGGCGCCAACGATCTTGCGGTCCTGCTGCGTGCAGGCGCACTGCCGGCGACCCTGACGGTTGTCGAGGAACGAACGGTCGGACCAGGCCTCGGCGCGGACTCGATCCGCGCCGGCGTTGTCGCCAGCGTCATCGGCGCAATTGCGGTGGCCGGCTTCATGTTCGCCTTCTACGGCTTCTTCGGCCTGCTCGCCAACATCGCGCTTGCAGCCAACATCATCATGATCCTCGCTGTGCTCAGCCTCATCGGCTCGACGCTGACACTGCCCGGTATCGCCGGCATCGTGCTGACCATGGGCATGGCGGTGGATTCCAACGTCCTCATCTACGAGCGTATCCGCGAAGAGGTGAAGAGCGGGCGATCGCTGCTGCCGGCCATCGACAGCGGCTTCAAGCGCGCCTTCGGCACCATCGTCGATGCCAACCTGACGACGCTGATCGCAGCCGTCGTGCTCTTCTATCTCGGCTCAGGCCCGGTCCGCGGCTTTGCCGTGACGCTTGCCGTCGGCATCGTCACGACCGTGTTCACGGCGTTCACCTTCACCAGCTGGATGTTTGCGATGTGGGTGCGGCGCGCCCGGCCGAAGCAGCTGCCCAAGGGCATCCGCACCGGCATCTTCGACGGACGCGGCCTGCCGTTCATGTCGATCCGCAAATACACCTTCGCGCTCGCGGCAGCCCTGTCCATCGCATCGGTCATCGGTTTCACCGGGGTCGGCATGAACTTCGGGATCGACTTCCGCGGCGGTTCGATCATCGAGCTGAAAGCGCGTCAGGGCGATGCAGATATCGGCGACATCCGCGCCCGGCTCGATCAGCTGAACCTCGGTGAAGTGCAGGCGCAAGGATTTGGCTCGACGCAGGACGTTCTCGTGCGCGTACAGGCACAGGACGGCGGCGAGAATGCCGAGCAGTCGGCGCTGCAGCGCATACGCAACGACCTGGAGCAGGACTACGAATTCCGCCGTGTCGAGGTCGTCGGACCGGCCGTGTCGAGCGAGTTGTCCTTCACCGCGACGCTCGGCGTGGGTGTCGCGCTGCTGTTCATCCTCATCTACATCTGGGTCCGCTTCGAGTGGCAGTTCGCCGTTGGCGCCATCATCGCCACGATGCATGACGTGATTCTCACCATGGGCCTGTTCGTGCTGACCGGCATCGAGTTCAACCTGACGAGCATCGCGGCCATCCTCACCATCGTCGGCTATTCGCTGAACGATACCGTCGTCGTCTATGACCGGATGCGCGAGAACCTGCGGCGCTACAAGAAGATGCCGCTGTCGGAGCTCATCGACATCTCGATCAACCAGACACTGTCGCGCACGGTGCTCACCAGCCTGACGACCATGATCGCGCTCTCGGCCCTGTACATCTTCGGTGGCGAGGTCATTCGCTCCTTCACCTTCGCCATGCTGTTCGGCGTTGCCGTCGGCACCTTCTCGTCGATCTATATCGCTGCACCTGTGCTGATCGCCTTCCGCCTGCGCAGTGATGCGTTCGGTACCAATGAAGGCGCCGTCAGCCCCGGCACCAGCATCGCCGGCAGCAAGCGGAGAACCTGACATGCCGCGCGTGCCGGATATCCGCGACGCCCACTTTCCGGGCCGCGCACCGATCGATACCTATGGCAATGGCGGCTTCCGCTTTGCCGACATGTCGCATCGCGGATCGCTGCTCTGCCTGCCGTCCGGCATCTACGGCTGGAGCATGGAGGAGGGCGCGCCTCTCGATATCGAGGCCTTCGAGCGGGTGATTGCCGAGGCCGCTGATTTCGAATTCCTGCTCGTCGGAACCGGCCACACCATCCGTCCCCTGCCGGCTGCGCTGAAGGCTGCCTTCCGCGCACGCGGAATATCTGCCGACCCGATGGGAACCGGAGCCGCCATCCGCACGTACAACATCATGCTCGGCGAGCAGCGGCCGGTGGCCGCCGCTCTGATCGCCGTCTGACGTAAGCGGCAAGCGGAGGAAGAGGCTTTGACGGCAACAGCCGCCGATCATTGGGACATCTGCCTGTCGACGCTGCGCGACACGGATCGCGACCGCTACCTTGCCTGCCTTCTGTCGCCGGCGGCCAAGCGCGGTCCGCTCGCTGCCCTCTACGCCTTCAATGCCGAAATCGCCCGGGTGCGCGACGTCGTGCAGCAGCCGCTGGCCGGCGAGATCCGCCTTCAGTGGTGGCGGGATCTGCTGGAGGGCCAGGAGCAGGGCGAGAGCGCTGCCAATCCGGTTGCCGCTGCCCTGCTGGAGACGATTGTCACCTACCAGCTGCCGCGCCGGACGCTGATCGACATGATCGATGGGCGCATCTTCGACCTCTACGACGATCCACTGCCGGACCGCAACGCCCTGGAGGGCTATGCGGGCGAAACCGCTTCCGCCCTCATCCAGCTTGCCGGCCTGGTGCTCGATGCGCCGTCGGCGATGAAGGCGTCGGATATCGCCGGTCACGCAGGCGTCGCTCAGGCCATCGCCGGCCTGCTGCTGCTGATGCCGTCGCATCGCCGCCGCGGGCAGGTCTACGTGCCTCTTGATATCCTGTCGGCGACTGGCCTCGACCGGGATAGGTTTTTGTCTGGAGAGGCGGACGAGCAGGCAGGCCATGCCACTGCAGCGCTGGCCGGCCTCGGCCTCGATCATCTCGCTCGGGCACGGAAGGCCGGGACAATCCCACCGGCCATTCTCGCCGCCTTCCTGCCCGCATCGCTGGCGGAGCCTGTCCTGCGGCGTGCGGCGAGCCTCGGCAGCCGTTTCTTCGACGCACCGCTACAGCCGCCGCAGTGGCGGCGGCAGATGCGCATGGTGCGCACGCTCGCCCTCAAGCGGCTCTGATCCGGCGCGCTACCAAGGTCAAACTCGCACAAGCCTCGCGCACTAATCTCCACGATGCGCTGGCATTGGCTGTGAAGGGGATCAAAAGTGAGCCTGGTGACCTGGTCGATCATTTTTCTGGTGGTCATCCTCATCGCCTATTACGCGACGCGGATGGCGAAGGATCGCGAGGAGGGCAGCCGCCACGATGCGGGTCTGGCGATCATCGAGTTCGGCCGGGCTTTCCCCAACGAGGCGATCCGCAATCTTCATGAGACCGTGGATGGTAACGCCATCTTCGTTCGCCTGCACGACAACAAGGCGGGCGTGATGCGCAATTACGGCCACCACTATGCCTGCCATCTGATCGAGCCGGGACGTGCCCGCGTCACACCGCTGTTCAACGGCCGCGGCTTTGCCGTGGAATTCCTCGACTCGCCGACGCAGAACGGCGAGTTCGTGTTTGCCAGTGCAGCCATTGCGGCGGAAGTGTCGCTCTGGCTGCTCGGCAACTATGTCGCCTCCGGCCTTGCCGGATCAGGCGACGCCGACGCCAAGCGCGACGGCTCCGCCATCTGACGAACCGGCCGGGCTCTCGTCCGACGGTTCGGCCGACACAATGGCCGCCGGAGGAACCGGCTTGCCGAGCCAGCCGGCGCAATCCTCGAGCGCCCGTCGCGCCATCAGCTGCCGCTTCATGATCGTCTTGTCCTTGCCGCGGAAGCGCTTGACGCCTTCCGGCCTGACGATCGATCCGGGAGCGAGCTCGGGGAACAGGCCGAAATTGACGTTCATCGGCTGGAACGAGCGCTTGCCGGGCTCATCATCGGAGACCAGGTGGCCGCCGGTGATGTGGTTGAGGAGAGCTCCGAGCGCAGTCGTGGCCGGCGGCAGCGAGGGTGTCTCGCCGCGTGCCTCGGCGGCAGCGAAACGTCCGGCCAGCAGGCCGATTGCCGCACTTTCCACGTAACCTTCGCAGCCGGTGATCTGGCCGGCAAACCGCAGCGCCGGACGGCTCTTCAGTCGCAGCGTATGATCGAGCAGCGTCGGCGAATGGATGTAGGTGTTGCGGTGCAGGCCGCCGAGGCGAGCGAATTCGGCATTCTGCAGCCCGGGGATCATCCGGAAGATCTCCGCCTGGGCGCCGTATTTCAGCTTCGTTTGGAAGCCGACCATGTTGTAGAGCGTGCCGAGCGCATTGTCCTGGCGCAGCTGCACCACGGCGTAGGCCTTGACGGTCGGATTGTGCGAATTGGTCAGCCCCATCGGCTTCATCGGGCCGTGGCGCAGCGTCTCGCGGCCGCGTTCCGCCATCACCTCGATCGGCAGGCAGCCGTCGAAATAGGGCGTGCCTTCCCATTCCTTGAAGCCGACCGTGTCGCCGGCGATGAGCGCATCGACGAAGGCATCGTACTGATCCTTGTCCATCGGGCAGTTGATGTAGTCCTTGCCGTTGCCGCCCGGCCCGACCTTGTCGTAGCGCGACTGGTACCAGCAGATGTCCATGTCGATCGTGTCGCGATGGACGATCGGTGCGATGGCGTCGAAGAAGGCGAGGGCATCCTCGCCGGTCTGCGCCTGGATCGATTGCGCCAGGGCGGCGGACGTCAGCGGTCCGGTGGCAACGACCGTCAGGCCCCATGTCTCCGGCGGCAGGCCCTGGACCTCTTCGCGGACCACCGTGATCAGCGGATGGCCGGCGATCGCCTCGGTAACGGCTTCGGCAAACCCGTCGCGGTCGACGGCCAGCGCCCCGCCGGCGGGGACCTGGTGGCGATCGGCGCAGGCCATGATCAGCGAGCCGGCGAGCCGCATCTCGGCATGGATGACGCCGACCGCATTGGCAGTCGCATCGTCCGAGCGGAAGGAGTTGGAGCAGACCAGTTCGGCCAGGCTGTCGGTCTTGTGGGCATCGGTGCCGCGCACGCCGCGCATCTCGTGGAGGATGACGGGCACGCCGGCTTCTGCCAGCTGCCAGGCGGCGTCGGAGCCCGCAAGGCCGCCACCGACGACGTGCACGGGTGTAAGGGAAGAGGTGTTTTGCATGGGCCGCTGCATACCACGAGGCAGGCGGCACGCCAAACGGAAAGCAGCCGTGCCGCCGGCAAGCCGGCCGGCGACACGGCATGAAATGCGAAGGCTTCAGGCTTTCGGCTGCATCTCTTCTGCCAGCGCGTCGTCCAGTGCCTGCGCCCGCTTGGCGGCGTCGCGCTGCATCAGCCGCGCGGCATAGGCCTCGAATGCCGGGCGGCGCTCCAGCGTGCCGAACATCATTCCCCACGCCACCTGCGATCCGACATAGACGTCGGCTGCCGTGAACCGTTCGCCTGCGACATAGGCGCGTTCGGACAGCAGCCCGTCCAGCGCCTCAACCACGGCCTCGTAGGAACCGTAGCCGATCATCCGCCGCTTCTCCTCGGGGATCTCGATGCCGAGGCTGCGATTGCTGACGCAGGCTTCCAGCGGTCCGGCCGCGAAGAACAGCCAGCGAAGATAGGCGCCACGCTCGCCCGCCGTCGGCGCAAGACCGGCCTGCGGAAACGTGTCGGCGAGATAGGCGCAGATCGCCGCGCATTCGGTAACGACGGTATCGCCGTGTACCAGGGCCGGAACTTTGCCCATCGGGTTGATGGCGCGGTAGGCGGCATCCTTCATCGCGTCGCCGTAGGCGAGAGGATGGACCGCGTAGGGCTGGCCGATCTCCTCCAGCATCCAGCGGGCAATGCGGCCGCGCGACATCGGGTGGGTATAGAGCGTCAGTTCCACGGCAGTCTCCCTCATCGTTCTCTTTATGTTCTTTCTCTACGACCGTCCGCCGCACCTGACAAGCGTCGACGATCGGCGTCAACAAAAAGCCCGGCGCAAGCGGCCGGGCTTCATGTCTGTCAGCAGTGTCCCTGGGCTCAGGCGCCCATGGCCCTCTGCAGGTTCTCGTCGATCTTGTCGAGGAAGGCGGTGGTCGACAGCCACGGCTGGTCGGGGCCGATCAGCAGGGCGAGGTCCTTGGTCATGTAGCCGCTTTCGACGGTATCGACGCAGACCTTTTCGAGCGTCGAGGCAAAGCGTGCGAGGTCTGCATTGTCGTCGAGCTTGGCGCGATGCGCCAGACCACGTGTCCAGGCGAAGATCGAGGCGATCGAGTTCGTCGAGGTTTCCTGGCCCTTCTGGTGCTGGCGGTAGTGACGCGTCACGGTACCGTGTGCGGCTTCCGCTTCGACCGTCTTGCCGTCCGGGGTCAGCAGGACCGAGGTCATCAGGCCGAGCGAGCCAAAACCCTGTGCGACCGTGTCGGACTGGACGTCGCCGTCGTAGTTCTTGCAGGCCCAGACGTAGCCACCCGACCACTTCAGCGCCGAGGCGACCATGTCGTCGATCAGGCGGTGTTCGTAGATGATGCCGGCATCCTTGAACTGGTCCTTGAACTCGGCTTCGTAGACTTCCTCGAAGATGTCCTTGAAGCGACCGTCATAGGCCTTGAGGATGGTGTTCTTGGTCGACAGATAGACCGGCCACTTGCGCATCAGTCCGTACATCATCGAGGCGCGGGCGAATTCGCGGATCGAGTCGTCGAGGTTGTACATCGCCATGGCGACGCCGGCGCCGGGAGCGTCGAACACTTCCCGCTCGATGACGGTGCCGTCTTCACCGACGAACTTGATGGTCAGCTTGCCCTTGCCGGGGAACTTGAAGTCGGTGGCGCGGTACTGGTCGCCGAAGGCGTGGCGGCCGACGACGATCGGCTGCGTCCAGCCCGGAACCAGGCGCGGAACGTTCTTGCAGATGATCGGCTCGCGGAAGATCACGCCGCCGAGGATGTTGCGGATCGTGCCGTTCGGGCTCTTCCACATCTGCTTGAGGTTGAATTCCTTGACGCGGGCTTCGTCCGGCGTGATCGTCGCGCACTTGATGCCGACGCCGTACTTCTTGATGGCGTTGGCGGCGTCGATGGTCACCTGGTCGTTGGTGGCGTCGCGGTTCTCCACCGAGAGGTCGAAGTAATCGATGTCGAGGTCGAGATATGGATGGATCAGCTTGTCTTTGATGAGCTGCCAAATGATGCGCGTCATTTCATCGCCGTCGAGATCGGCGACGGGGTTGGCGACCTTGATCTTGTTCATATATCTGCCTCTTAGAGATGCGGGATCAGAGGATCCCGGTGGGTGGACTTAAGTCCCGAGCGCTATAGCACCGCCGGAACGGAACGCAAAGCGCAGAGACCAGATTTGCCTTTGCCAAACCGGGGCCGCAGGATAATCTCGCGCATCACTTCAACCAGGGATTCTCACAGCATCATGCGCGTCCTTCCGCTTGCGCTCTTCATCTCCATGGCCGCCTTCCAGGCGTCCGCCGCCGACGTGACGGCACCCGTGCGCGAGGTGATGGACATCACCAAGACCAACTGGGGCACGGTGGACGCCGACTGGAAATACATCTTCGATCCGGCACCGCTGTCGAAGCTTTTCAGCAAGCGGTTCCAGGCCGCCTACAAGGAAGCCGCGAAGCATCCGGCCTACGACACGGAGAACAACGAGCCGGGCGATCCCTTCGGCTACGACGTGGTGACGAACTCGCAGGACGGCTGCCCGTTCGAAAACCTCGAGATTGCCGCCGGTCCCGTCAAGGACGGTCAGACCGATGTCAAAGCGAGCTTCAAGATGTGGACCTGCATCGACGAAGCGGAGATCAAGAACTCCGTCTCCGAGGTGCATTTCGACGTCATCATCGAAGACGGCACGCCGGTGATCGACGACATCCACCGGGCGGCCGACGGCGAGCGCGATTCGGTGCTTGCCGAAATGCAGTCGCTGGCAAAGGGCCAGGGGCAATAGGCCGAAAACCCTGTTCGGCCATCTCCCGGAGATGGCTGTCTGCCGCCGCTGGAGGTGAGGGGCTGCCGACGGCGCTTTGATTTTTCGCCGCGACTGTGCGAGGGAAGCGCCGATTTCGGATGTAGGATTGAACATGGCAGGCACCAACAGCGAGCGGACACTTGTGGCGGAAGGCCCGGCGATCATTCTCGTCGAACCGCAGCTCGGCGAGAACATCGGCATGGTGGCGCGCGCCATGGCCAATTTCGGCCTGGCGGAACTGCGGCTGGTCAATCCGCGCGACGGCTGGCCGAGCGAAAAGGCGCAGGCCGCCGCCGCCAAGGCCGATCACGTGATCGAGGCGACGACGGTGTTTTCGTCGCTCGAAGAGGCGGTAGCCGACCTCAACTTCGTCTTCGCCACCACCGCCCGCAACCGCGACGGCTTCAAGGAAGTGCGCGCCCCGGTGACGGCGGCGGCCATGCTGCGCCAGCGTTTCGTTGGCGGCGAGGGGACCGGTATTCTCTTCGGGCGCGAACGCTGGGGGTTGACCAACGAGGAGGTCGCGCTTGCCGACGAGATCGTTACCTTCCCGGTGAACCCTGCCTTTGCCTCGCTGAACATCGCCCAGGCCGTGCTTCTGATGTCCTATGAATGGATGAAGAGCGGCATGGAGAACGGCGCGACGACACCGTTCCAGAAGGTCGAGCAGAAGCCGGCGAGCAAGCAGCAGCTGATCGGCTTCTTCGATCAGATCGAGGATGCGCTAGGCGCGCGCAACTATTTCCATCCGCCCAACAAGGTGCCGCGGATGATCGACAACCTGCGCTCGGTCTTGTCGCGGCCGGGCTTTACGGAGCCGGAGATCAGCGTGCTGCGCGGGGTGATCTCGTCGCTCGACCGGTTCCAGAGACGCTGGCCCGAGGGCAAGGCACCGGCCGGGTGGACGGCCGGCGGGCCGAACGCGGAGGCCGACGACCGCAATGACGACGGAAAGTGAACTGAAGCCGGTCCTGGTCTTTGATTCCGGCATCGGCGGGCTGACGGTGTTGCGCGAAGTGCGCGTGCTGATGCCGGAGCGACGCTTCGTGTACATCGCCGACGACGCGGCCTTCCCCTATGGAAGCTGGGAGGAGGAGGCGCTGAAGGCGCGGATCCTGTCGCTGTTCGATGAGCTGCTGCAGACGCACCGCCCGGAAGTCTGCGTCATCGCCTGCAATACGGCGTTCACGCTGGCGGGCGCCGCACTGCGCGAAAAGTTCCCGCAGATGACCTTCGTCGGCACGGTGCCGGCGATCAAACCTGCCGCCGAGCGCACCCGCTCGGGCCTCGTTTCGGTGCTAGCCACCCCCGGCACCGTCAAGCGCGCCTATACGCGCGACCTCATCCAGTCGTTTGCCAGCCAGTGCCACGTGCGCCTCGTCGGCTCGGAAAACCTGGCGCGCATGGCCGAATCCTATATCCGCGGAGAAGCTCTTTCAGACGAGAGCGTGCGGGACGAGATCCTGCCGTGTTTTGTCGAGAAGGACGGATCGAAGACGGATATCGTCGTGCTCGCCTGCACGCATTACCCGTTCATGGCCAACCTGTTCCGCCGGCTGGCTCCCTGGCCGGTCGACTGGCTCGATCCGGCGGAAGCCATCGCCCGACAGGCGCGGCGGCTGGTACCGGCAGCCGACGATACCGATCATCCGGACGCGCCGGACGTTGCGCTCTTCACCTCCGGCGCTCCCGACTTCCCGACCCGCCGCCTGATGCAGGGCTTCGGCCTGTCGATCCGCTGACGCAATGGGTGGAGTTGCGTCCTGTTGCCTTTCAGCAACGGATCGGCGCGTTTGTCTGCAATCTTCAATTGCGCTCTTGTCGAGCAGCAAGGCCTGTGTCACCTTGTCGCTATCCGCAACACACAATTGAAAGGAGACGCACCATGACCGATTTTACCACGCTGATGCTTGTCTCCGGCGGACAGCTCGTGATGGCCATGCCATCGTATTCGGATAACACCCGACGAGTAACCTCGCTCGCCTGAGCGGCTTGTTGTGCACTGATTTCCTCAGTTTAGCACATTCTCCTGAACCATGACGTGACCAGCCAACGCCACGACTCCGTCGTGATCCGCCTTGCGCCTGCACCACGTCTTTTCAAACATCGAAAGGACCTGGCTGCCTGGCGGCACCGGGGCAGAATAGCTATGTCGAATATGCAAGTCATGGTTGCCGACGTCGTCGACGACCTTTTCCGGAAATTCGGGTTCTGGCGGGTCGCGCGGGCACTCCTCGTCTCCGCATTCAGGCGCCGCAGCCACGTGAACGACACGCGTCATCTGTCGGATCGCATGCTCCGCGATATCGGCATCCATGTCGAGGACGAGACGCTCAAGCCCCAGCCGTTCTCGCTCTGGAGCATCCGGTTTCCCAACCTCTGACGATCAGGCGGCCGATTACTCGGCCGCCTGAGACGCTTCGTTCGGCGCAGAGGCCCTCGGCCAGATGATTCCCGGGAGGCATCGGGCGGTACCTTCAGCCCCTCTGGCCGAATATCTCGGCTGCTTGTCGCGCACCGGGACCCAAGATTCTGGAGCTTATGGCAAGGCCAGCGATCGAGAGACCGGCTGCGCGACCTGATCTTCCCCTCCATTGCCGACGGCTGTTGCCGGAACTCTCTTTGGTCAACGCTCTTGCCAAGCGGCACGAACGGTGGATTGCTGCAGCCTCTTCAGGAGGAAATACATTCATGTCGATCGAACACTGGCTGGCCTTTGTCGCCGCCTCGGCTGTGCTCTTGGCGATCCCGGGACCGACTATCCTGCTGGTCATTTCCTACGCGCTGTCGCATGGCCGCCGGGCAGCCACCGCAACGGTTGCCGGCGTGGCACTGGGCGATTTCACCGCCATGACGGCGTCTATGCTCGGCCTGGGCGCGCTGCTTGCGACATCCTCCATGCTGTTCACGGGGTTGAAGTGGGCTGGCGCTGCCTACCTCATCTATCTTGGCATCAGGCTCTGGCGAACACCGGTCGGCGAGCCGACGGCGGAGGCGACCGACGTCCCCGCAGCGCGTCCGGTGCGGATCTTCCTGCACACCTACGTGGTGACGGCGCTGAACCCGAAGAGCATCGTCTTCTTCGTGGCCTTCCTGCCGCAGTTCCTCGATCTGACCGAACCACTGTTCTTCCAGATGGCGATCTTCGAGGCGACGTTTCTTGGGCTCGCCATCATCAATGCCGGCCTCTACGGCCTGCTGGCGTCTGCTGCACGAGAGACCATACGCAGGCCGACGGTGCAGCGCATCGTCAACCGCACCGGCGGATCGCTGATGATCGGCGCCGGGCTCCTGACCCTCGGCTTCCGCCGCGCCGCTGCCTGAGCCGTCGCTGAGTGAATTGCCTGTTGATGAGGGCGCCTTTGCCCGAGCCGACTCGGCAGATATTTGCTACAGGGTTGCCGATGGGCGACGTGTAACGATCGACCAGATGATGTGGCGGCAGTCGAGGTAGTGCAGTGCAGGTAGGCATCGATATGGGAACTGTGACCGGCGGGCAGCCGGCCAAGCTCGATATCGAGGAGTTGCTGGCGACCCGTCTTCTGGTGCAGGGCAATTCGGGCTCGGGCAAGTCTCATCTTCTGCGTCGTCTGCTGGAGCAGTCGGCGCCGTGGGTACAGCAGGTCGTCATCGATCCTGAAGGCGATTTCGTCACGCTTGCCGACAAGTACGGCCACGTGGTGGTCGATGGCGAGCGCACCGAGGCGGAACTTGCCGGCATCGCCAACCGCATCCGCAAGAACCGCGTCTCCTGCGTGCTGACGCTGGAAGGTCTCGATCTCGAGGACCAGATGCGTGCCGCCGCCGCCTTCCTCAACGGCATGTTCGATGCCGACCGCGAATACTGGTATCCGGTGCTGGTGGTGGTCGACGAGGCGCAGATGTTCGCACCATCGGTCGGTGGTGACGTTTCCGAAGATGCGCGCAAGATGTCGCTCGGCGCCATGACCAACCTGATGTGCCGTGGCCGAAAGCGCGGTCTTGCCGGGGTCATCGCCACCCAGCGCCTGGCAAAGCTTGCCAAGAATGTCGCCGCCGAAGCCTCGAACTTCCTGATGGGCCGCACCTTTCTCGATATCGACATGGCGCGCGCCGCCGATCTGCTCGGCATGGACCGCCGCCAGGCGGAAATGTTCCGCGATCTGAAGCGCGGCAATTTCGTCGCACTCGGTCCGGCCCTGTCGCGCCGGCCGCTGCCGATCGTCATCGGCAACGTCGAAACCTCGGCGCGCTCCTCCTCGCCGAAGCTCATGCCGCTGCCGGATGCGCCGCAGGATGTGGAAGAGCTGATCTTCACACCCGATCCGGAAGAGTTCACCCGGCCGATTGTCCGCCGCGCGCCGCCGGCGCCGCGTCCGACGACGGATATCCTGGCCGAACTGTCGCGCTCCACGCCGGCCGCCGCACCGATGGCGGCCGATCCCAGCCGACCGGCGCAGCCCGAGCTATCGGCAGAGCAGCGCGAAGAGCGGCTGAACGCGGTGCTCGCGGAAATCATCGACGATCCGCAGGCCGCCTACCGCACCGATTCGGTGCTCTACCAGGACTTTCTCGTGCGCGTCCGCATGCGCCGTCTGCCGGGCCCGCCGATGCCGATGGGCGAATTCCGCCGCCGGGTTGCGATTTCGCGTGCTGGCGTCGACGAGGAAACCGCCGCAACGCCCGGCTGGCAGACGGCGCTGGAGCTTTCGGCGCGTGTGTCCGACGACCTGCAGGGCGTGTTCCTGATGCTCGCCAAGGCAGCTCTGATCGGCGAGCCTTGCCCCTCCGACATGCGGATCGCCAAGGCCTACGGCACCCATTCGGCGCGTCGCGCCCGCCGGCTTCTCGGCTATTTCGAAGAGCAGGGCCTTGTGGTCGTGCATTCGGACTTTTCGGGCAAGCGCATCATTGCCTTCCCGGATCTCGACGTGCAGACGGCACCGGGCCTGCCGGATGCGCAGGACGACGAGCCGGTGAAGCTCGACCGGTTGGCGGCCGAGTAGGGTCACCTTCCGGCATGGACCTTGGTGACCTTATCTATCTAGGCAATCTCGACATTGTTGATGTCTGACAGCGCGTGTGCGTTCGGGCGGCGCCGATCTCATTTTACATCACCACCGGCCAGGGATTTGCGATATCGCGCGGAGACCGAGAGCCGTTGGTCTGGAACCCCGGCTCTCGCAGTCTGGCGTTGATCAGGCGCGTTCTTCCCAGACCTTCACCAGTTCGACGATGGCCCGGACCGACGTCTCCATGTCCTGCACGCTCACCCATTCGAGCGGCGAATGATAGGCGTGGCCGCCGGTGAAGATGTTGGGGCAGGGAAGCCCCATGAACGACAGCCGCGAGCCGTCGGTGCCGCCGCGGATGCTGGTGATCTTTGGCTCGAGGCCGACGCGGCGGGTGGCTTCGATGAGGTTTTCCATGATCTCCGGATGCCGGTCGAGGACGATCCGCATGTTGCGATACTGCTCCTTGACCGTGAAGCTGTAGGTTGAGCCCGGATAGGCGGTGATCACGTCCTCGGCGATGGCCTTCAGCAGGTCTTCCTTCTCGGCCAGTCCGGCATCCTCGAAATCGCGGATGATGAAGCCGATCTTGGCCCCCTCCATCGTGCCGCTGATGCCGACCGGGTGGATGAAGCCCTGGCGGCCTTCGGTGGTCTCCGGTGCCTGGTCCTGCGGCAGCCGGGCGACGATGGCGCTGGCGATCTTGATGGCATTTTCCATCCGGCCCTTGGCGGTGCCGGGATGCATGGCGACGCCGGAAATCTCGATCGTCACGCCGTCGGCCGAAAATGTCTCGTTTTCGATCTCGCCGATGGTCGAGCCGTCGAGCGTATAGCCGAATGTCGCGCCGAGCTTCTTGAGGTCCACCTTGTCGGCGCCGCGGCCGATCTCCTCGTCGGTGGTGAAGAGGATTTTTACCGCGCCGTGCTTCACCTGCGGATTGGCGAGAAGAAACTGCGCAGCGGTCATGATCTCCGCCACGCCCGCCTTGTCGTCGGCGCCGAGCAGCGTCGTGCCGTCTGTGGTGACGATATCGTGGCCGATCTGCGCCTGCAGTTCCGGATGTTCCGCGACGCGGATCACCTGAGCGCTATCGCCGACGAGACGAATGTCGCCGCCCTGGTAGTTCTTGACGATCTGCGGCTTGACGCCGGTGCCGGAAAAATCCGGTGCCGTGTCCATATGACTGCAGAAGCAGATCACCGGCACCGTCTTGGCCGTGTTGGCCGGGATCGTCGCATAGACATTGCCGTGTTCGTCGAGATGCGCGTCCGCAAGACCCAGCGATTTCAGTTCCTGCTCGAGGATCCGGCCGAGGTTCTCCTGCTTTTCCGTCGACGGCTGGCTGGTGGAGGTGGCCTCCGACTGGGTGTCGATGACGACGTAGCGGAGAAAGCGGTCGAGAACGGTATCCGTGGGAAGAGACATACGCAGGCATCCGATTCTGCTGATGGAAAGCAAAATCATAGCCTGCCGCCGACCGGTCGTGAACGCCAAACCGGTGCGCGCAACGAGAAACCGCGCCGGATGTCCGGCGCGGCTGAAGGGGCCGATGTCAGGCGCGCGGCTCGCCGTCGATCTCGGCCGGCGTGTTGCGGGTCGCCCAGAGCGAGCCGACGATGCCGGCGGCCAGGATGGCGAGCGTCACGCCGAGCGAAACCAGCGGCGGGATCTTGGCGAGCCCCAGCATGTCGGCGAGGAAGATCTTCGAGCCGATGAAGATCAGGACGACCGACAGGGCGTACTTGAGATAGGCGAAGCGATGGATAAGCGCCGCCAGCGCAAAATAGAGGGCGCGCAGGCCGAGGATGGCAAAGATGTTCGAGGTGTAGACGATGAACGGGTCGGTGGTGATGGCAAAGATTGCCGGAATCGAGTCCATCGCAAAGATGAGGTCGGCGAACTCGATGAGGATCAGCGCCAGCATCAGTGGCGTCAGGTAGGTCTTGAGCTTGCCGGTGGCGGGATCGGCCTGACGAACGAAGAACCTTTCGCCGTGCAGACGCTCGGTCACCGGCAGGCGCTTGCGCAGCACCTTGAGGATCGGGTTGTTTTCCACATCATAGGGCTCGCTGCTGGAGAACAGCATCTTGATGCCGGTGATGATGAGGAAGGCGGCAAACAGGTAGAGCATCCAGCCATAGTTCTCGACGACGGCTGCTCCGACCGCGATCATGATGCCGCGCAGCACGATCACGCCGAGGATGCCGTAGAGCAGCACCCGGTGCTGGTATTGGCGGGGGATTGAGAAATAGCCGAAGATCATCGCGATGACGAAGATGTTGTCCATCGCGAGGCTCTTCTCGATGACGAAGCCGGTCAGGTATTCAATGCCGGCCTGCTGCCCGAACTGGCTCCACACGAAGGCGGAGAACAGCACGCCGAGCGTCATGTAGAAGCCCGACATCAACAGGCTCTCCCGGATGCCGATCTCCTTGCTGTTCTTGTGAAGAACACCAAGGTCGAGCGCCAGGAGAGCCACGACGATTGCAATAAAGGTGAGCCACATCCACAGGGCAGCGCCCTGGACATCAAACCAGAGGAAATCCATGACATAATCCATGCCGGATCCAGTTGGCTGATGAAGCACCGACATCACGGGTCGATCCGGCAATACACGTCAGAGGGGCCCGGTGCTGGCGATCGAGATGGGAAATACCCGCAAGCCGTTCAAGAGCGTCGTGCCTGAAAAATGCAGCCGGCAGCTGATGATGTCGGTATTGGCGGGCAAGCCACGAAGAGGCCGCCTGTTCAGCCAGCCGATGTTGACAAGCCGGACCGTTCCCCCTAAAGACCCCCAATCGCCGGGCGGCAACGCCTAGCGTTTCAACGACATGTCCCGTGGTTGTCTCCGGACGCTCCGTGAGAAACCTGTCAGAAGCTCCTCAAGCGGGCGCTTCTTAGGAGGGCGTGTTTCCTTAAGCCGGTTTGGCAACAGACCGGCGTAAACCTGTGAAAGGAAATGCGATGAGCAAGCGCGCTGCATCCAAGTACAAAATCGATCGCCGCATGGGCGAAAACATCTGGGGTCGTCCGAAGTCCCCGGTCAACCGCCGCGAATACGGCCCGGGCCAGCACGGCCAGCGCCGCAAGGGCAAGCTTTCCGACTTCGGCGTGCAGCTGCGCGCCAAGCAGAAGCTGAAGGGCTACTACGGCGATATCCGCGAGAAGCAGTTCCGCGCCACCTACGACGAAGCCAACCGCCGCAAGGGCGACACCGGTGAAAACCTGATCGGCCTGCTCGAATCGCGCCTGGACGCCATCGTCTACCGCGCCAAGTTCGTGCCGACCGTCTGGGCTGCCCGTCAGTTCGTCAACCACGGCCACGTCACGGTCAACGGCGTCAAGGTCAACATCGGCTCGTACCGCTGCAAGGCTGGCGACGTGATCGAAGTTCGCCAGAAGTCCAAGCAGATGGTGACGGTTCTCGAATCGGTCTCGCTGGCTGAACGCGACGTTCCGGACTACATCGACGTCGACCACAACAAGATGGTCGCCACCTACGTTCGCGTTCCCACCCTGTCGGACGTTCCGTACGCCGTCATCATGGAACCGAACCTCGTCGTCGAATTCTATTCGCGCTAATATTCGGATCTGGCCCCGGCAACGGGGCCTCATCCTGCAGCAATGCTGGAAGAGCCGCCCGGTCAACGCCGAGGCGGCTTTTTTCATGGCCGCAGCCCAGTGTTTTAGAGAGGGCAGGCGAAACCGGAGGCCTAGGCCTCCGGCTTCTGTGAGATCAGATGTTGGCGGCCTTGCGGGCTTCCGGTGCCGCCTCAGTCTCCGCAGGTGCCGGCCCCGGCGTCTTGTCGAGCGGCTGCGACGTGGCAACCGGCGCCTCCTTCGGCCCTTCGCCCATCCGGTTCCAGGCATCCAGTCCGGCGATCTTGTAGGCTTCCGCCAGCGTCGGGTAGTTGAAGGTGTTCTCGACGAAATACTCAACGGTGCCTTTGAGGTTCAGGACCGCCTGGCCGATATGCACAAGCTCGGTTGCCCCTTCGCCGACGATGTGGACGCCGAGCAGCCGGCGCGTCTTCAAGGAGAAGATCATCTTCAGGAGGCCGGTGTCGAGCCCCATGATGTGGCCGCGCGAGGTCTCGCGGAAATGCGCAATGCCTGTCTCGTAGGGAATGCTGCGCTGGATGACCTCTTCTTCGGTCAGGCCGCAGGTGGAAATCTCCGGGACGGCGTAGATGCCGTAGGGGAAGAATTGCGGCGGCTCGCTGGCCGGTACGCCGACCGCATGTCTTGCCGCGATCCGTCCCTGTTCCATCGATGTCGAGGCAAGGCTCGGGAAGCCGATCACGTCACCGGCCGCATAGATGTGCGGCACGGCAGTCTGGAACGTCTCCGGATCGACCTTCAGCCGTCCGCGGCTGTCTGCCTCCAGCCCCGCCGCCGCAAGGTTCAGCGTGTCCGTCGCGCCGACCCGGCCGGCGGCAAACAGCACCATCTCGGCCTGCAGGATCCGGCCGCTCTTCAGTGTCACGCGGCATTTGCCGGCCTGTGCGTCGCGCTCGACTGTCTCGACCGTCTGGCCGAAGATCAGCTTCATGTTCCGGTCGCGCAACTGGTAGGCAAAATCCTCGACGATCTCCTTGTCGATGAAGTCGAGCATCGTTTCGCGCGGCTCGACCACGGTGACCTGTGTGTCCAGAGCGCTGAAGATCGTCGCATACTCGATGCCGATGACGCCGGCACCGACGACGACGAGCGAGCGGGGTACTTCCTTCATCTCCAGGAGTTCGTCGCTGTCGATGACGTAGCGGCCGTCGAAGGGGATGTGCGCCGGCCTGTAGGGCCGGGTTCCAACGGCCAGCAGCACCGACGCAGCTGTCACCCGCAGCGTCTCGCCGTCCGACTTGGCGATCTCCAGCGTGTTCGCATCGATGAACGTTGCGCGGCCGCGCACCTGCTGCACCCGGTTGCGGGCGAACTGGTGCTCCAGCACCTCGACCTCATGGTCAAGCGTGATTAGCAGGCGCCGGCGCAGGTCATCGGCGCTGATTTCCTGCTTCACCCGGTAGGAGCGGCCGTAGAAGCCGCGCTCGCGCCAGCCGGTGAGGTTGAGTGCCGTCTCGCGCAGCGTCTTCGACGGGATGGTGCCGGTATGAACCGAGACGCCGCCGACGCGGCGACCCTGCTCGACGACGAGAACCTTCTTCTCGAGCTTGGCCGCCTGGATGGCTGCGCGACGTCCGGCCGGCCCGCTGCCGATGACGATGAGATCATAAGTGTACATGAAGGTGCCTCGTCTGGGATGCGCTTCTATTGCAGCGCAACAACTGCTGTTGGTCAATCGTAACCATCAATCCTGACCAATTTCTCCACGCCGCCCGGAGTTCCCTAGAAACTTCTGCATTCAAGCCTGTGTGCAGATGCACAAAAGATTTGCACCAATCAAAGTGCCTAGATTTATGGCTTGACACGGACCGATTGTGACAGGAGGATGAACCAATATCGAATTGGTTCAGCAAATGGTCCAGCCGCAGACACCGCCCGACAATGCCAATTATGCGCTTGAGAAGCTGCGCGACCTGCTGCGCCGCGGCACGACCGGCGCCGACGGCAAGTTGCCAACCGAGCGGGCACTGTCCGAAATGCTTGGCATCGGTCGCCGGGCGGTGCGCCAGGCGCTCGAAGTGCTCGAGGCGGAAGGTGAAGTCTGGCGGCGTCAAGGGTCTGGAACGTTCCTCGGCCAGAACCCCGGCGCCCTCTCCAACGATGTCGGCGCCATCGTCGCCGGGACGGACTTCATGGAAATCATGGAGGTACGCCTGCGCATCGAGCCGCAGCTGGCACAGCTGGCGGCGTTGCGCGCCAAGCCTGCCGAGGTGACGCGCATGCACGAATTGGCGCAGAAGATCACCAAGAGCGATGACGCTGATGCGCGCGAGCTTTGGGACGGTGCGCTTCACCGGCAGATCGCCCAGAGCGCCCGCAACCAGCTGTTCCTCACCGTCTTCGACGTCATCAATCACGTCCGGCAGAACGAGGCCTGGCAGAAGATCCGCGAACGGGCGCGCTCCAACAACGGCGTGACGATTGCCTATGCGCAGCACGAGGACATCATTGATGCGATTGCCAAGCGCGATCCGGCGCGGGCCGGCGAGGCGATGCGCCAGCACCTGCTGATGCTGCAGGAACGGCTGATCCGCGAAACCTCGCTGGATCACGATCTGCCGCTGTCGGCAAGCGACGAGGCCCTCGCCTCATGAGAATTCGCCGGGCCGGCAGGCCCGGCAGAACGGGAAGCCGGAGGTCACAAGCCGGCACCAGGAATGCAATCGACCTATGGATCAGAGGAGAATGACCATGTCTCGTTTCCTGCGTCTCACCACGGCGCTCGCTTTCGGCGCCCTGTCGGCGCTTCCCGCCGCCGCTTCCGAACTGAAGATCGGCCTCAACGACGATGCCGACGTACTGGATCCGGCCCAGTCGCGCACCTTCGTCGGCCGCATCGTCTATACCGCGATGTGCGACAAGCTGGTCGACATCGATCAGAACATGAAGATCGTCCCGCAGCTTGCCACCGAGTGGGCCTGGTCCGAAGAGGGCAAGGTGCTGACCATGAAGATCCGTGACGGCGTCAAGTTCCATGACGGCGAACCGCTCGACGCGGCAGCCGTCGTCGCCACCATCGAACGCAATATGACCCTGCCGGAATCGCGCCGCAAGAGCGAGCTGGCATCGGTCGCCAAGGTCGAGGCGTCCGGCCCGCTGGAAGTCAAGTTCACCCTGAAGACCGCGGACGTGACGCTGCTTGCCCAGCTGTCGGACCGCGCCGGGATGATCGTCGCGCCGAAGGCTGCCAAGGAACTCGGCGCCAACTTCGGCTCCAAGCCGGTCTGCGCCGGCCCGTTCAAGTTCGTCGAGCGCATTCAGCAGGACCGTATCGTGCTGGAGAAGTTTGCCGACTACTGGGACAAGGACAAGATCCTCGTCGACAAGATCACCTACCTGCCGATCCCCGATACGACGGTCAAGCTCGCCAACCTGCGCTCCGGCGATCTCGATATCGCCGAGCGCATCTCGGCCTCCGACGCTGAATCGGTGAAGAACGACCCGAACCTCACCTATGCCGACATCATCGGCCCGGGCTACATGGCAATGTATGCGAATGTCGGAAACGGCGCGCGTGCCGACAATCCGCTCGGCAAGGACAAGCGCCTGCGCCAGGCCTTTTCGCTGGCGATCGACCGCGAGGCGATCGGCCAGATCGTCTTTGAAGGCACCTCGATGGCCGGCAACCAGCCGTTCCCGCCGTCGAGCCCTTGGTTCAACAAGAACCTGCCGGTGCCGGCGCGTGACATCGAAAAGGCCAAGCAGCTGATGAAGGAAGCGGGTTACGAAACCCTCGACATCGAGCTGCAGCACGCCAACAACACGACGCAGACTCAGATGATGCAGGTCATCCAGTCGATGGTCGCCGAAGCCGGCTTCAACGTCACGCTGAAGGCAACCGAGTTTGCCACGCTGCTGTCGGAACAGACGGCCGGCAACTACCAGCTGAGCCGTTCCGACTGGTCCGGGCGCATCGATCCGGACGGCAATCTCCACCAGTTCGTCACCTGCAAGGGCGGCATCAACGACGTGAAGTACTGCAACCCGGAAGTCGACAAGCTCCTCAACGAAGCCCGCACCTCGCCGGACGATGCGGTGCGCAAGGAGAAGTATGATGCGGCAACCGCGATCCTCAACGAGGACATGCCGATCATCTATCTCGGCCACCAGCCCTACGCCTACGCCATCTCCAAGAAGGTCGAGGGTTTTGCACCGTCGCCGGACGGCATGATGCGCCTGCTGGGCGTCAGCAAGAAGTAAGCTCCGAACAAGACCGTCGCGCGGGGACAACATTCCCGCGCGGCCACCTGAAATCCAAGAGGGCGATGTCATGCCTGTCTATATCGGCAAGCGGCTGCTGGTCGCGATCCCGACGCTGTTGATCATCTCGATCTTCGTGTTCTCGCTGCAGAAACTCCTGCCCGGCGATCCGGTGCTGGCCATGGCCGGCGAAGAGCGCGATCCGGCAACGATCGAGTTCCTGCGCGAGAAATACCACCTCAACGATCCGGTGATCGTTCAGTACTTCTCCTGGGTCGGCGGCATCCTGGTCGGCGATTTCGGCATCTCGCTGCGCACCAACCAGCCGGTGCTGGAGCTGATCGGCCAGAAGCTGCCGGTAACCATCCAGCTTGCCGTGATGTCGATGATCCTCGCTTTGGTGATCGGTATCCCGACGGGCATCCTGGCGGCCGTCTACAAGAACCGGGCGCTGGATTACATCGCCAACCTGGTGGCGCTGTCGGGTCTTTCGGTCCCCAACTTCTGGCTCGGGATCATGCTGATCCTGCTGGTTTCGGTGAACCTTGGCTGGCTGCCGGCCTCCGGCTACGAATCGATCTTCGTCGACCCCGTGCGCTCCATCAAGACCATGATCATGCCCGCCTTCGTGCTGTCGACGGCGCTCGCAGGACAGCTGATGCGGCACACCCGCTCGGCAATGCTCGGCGTCCTCAGCTCCGACTACATCCGCACCGCCCGTGCCAAAGGCCTGTCGCCGCGCGAGATCATCCTCAGCCACACCTTCCGCAACGCGCTGCTGCCGATCGTCACCCTGTCGGCTCTGCTGTTCGGCGAACTGCTGGCGGGCGCCGTGCTGACCGAGCAGATCTTCACCATTCCAGGCTTCGGCAAGCTGACCGTCGATGCCGTGTTCACCCGCGACTACGCCGTGGTGCAGGGCATCGTCATGTGCACCGCCATCGGCTTCATTCTCATGAACCTGATCGCCGACGTGCTCTACGTTCTCCTCAACCCGCGCCTGAGGGCAACCCTATGACGGTCATCGAACAGACGGCTCCCATTCCCCAGCCGCGCGAGAAGAGCCGCGCCTGGCGCAAGATGCGGGCAAACCGCGGCTCGATGGTCGGCATGGTCATCATCCTGTTCTTCGCCATCCTGGCGCTGGCAGCGCCGATCCTGCCCATCCCCGATCCGATAGCCACCAGCTGGGGCGCGATCCGCAAGGCACCGTCGGCCGCCCACTGGCTCGGCACCGACGATCTTGGCCGCGACATCCTCTCGCGGATGATCTGGGGCGCCCGCGCTTCGCTGATGGCGGGCGTCATCTCGGTTGCCATCGCCGTCGTCATCGGCGTGCCCTTCGGCATCCTGTCCGGCTATTTCGGCGGCTGGACCGACCAGATCATCCAGCGGGTGACCGAGGCGCTGCTCGCCATGCCGTTCCTGATCACCGCCATCGCGCTTGCCGCTTTCCTCGGCCCGAGCCTTACCAATGCGATGATCGCCATCGGGCTTTCCGCCATGCCGATCTTCGTGCGGCTGACCCGCGGCCAGGTGCTGGCGGTGAAGACCGAGGATTATGTCGAGGGCGCCCGTTCCGTCGGTCTCGGCCATGTCGACATCATGACCCGCTACATCCTCCCCAACGTCTTTGCGCCGATCATCGTCCAGGCGACGCTGACCGTCGCCACCGCCATCATCGCCGAGGCGAGCCTGTCCTTCCTCGGTCTCGGCCAGCAGGCGCCGGCACCGAGCTGGGGCTCGATGCTCAACATCGCCAAAAACTTCCTCAGCCAGGCGCCGTGGATGGCCATGTGGCCCGGCATCGCGATCTTCCTGGTGGTGATCGGCTTCAATCTTCTCGGCGACGGCCTGCGCGATGCGCTCGACCCGCGCGAACACTGATCTTGAAAAGGCATGACGCATGACTGATTTCACCACACGGCCGGAAATCCTCGGCACCTTCGGCGTGGTCACCTCGACCCACTGGATCGCCTCGGCCGTCGGCATGAGCATCCTGGAGAAGGGCGGCAACGCCTTCGACGCCGCTGTCGCAACGGGCTTCGTCCTGCAGATCGTCGAGCCGCACCTGTGCGGCCCGGGCGGCGACATGCCGGCAATCATCTACTCGAAGAAGACCGACAAGGTGGAGGTGATCTGCGCCCAGGGCCCGGCACCGGCGGGCGCCACCATCGAGCATTACACCGCCGAGGGCCTGAAGCTCATCCCCGGCGACGGCCTTCTGTCGACGGTCATTCCCGGCGCCTTCGACGGCTGGATGCTGATGCTGCGCGATTATGGCACGATGAGCGTCCGCGAGGTTCTGGAGCCGGCTATCTATTACGCCGAGCACGGCCATCCGGTGCTGCCGCGGGTCTCCGCAACCATCGCCGGGCTTGCCGATTTCTTCGCCAAGGAATGGCCGACGTCCCACGAGACATGGCTGCCGGGTGGCTCGGCTCCCGAGCCACACTCGAACTTCAGGAATCCGGTGCTCGCCGAGACCTGGAAGCGGATCATCGCCGAATCGGAGGCAAAGTCCGGGCGCGAGGAACAGGTGCAGGCTGCCCGCGATGCCTTCTACCGCGGCTTCGTCGCCGAGGCGATCGACACCTACCTGAAGACCGCCGAAGTGATGGATGCCAGCGGCATTCGCCACAAGGGCGTGCTGACCGCCGACGACATGGCCGGCTGGAGCGCTACGATTGAGGCGCCGCAGACCTTCGACTATCACGACTGGACGGTTGCCAAGACACCGGCCTGGGGGCAGGGACCGGTGCTGCTGCAGTCGCTGGCGCTGCTGAAGGGCTTTGACGTCGGAGCGATGGATCCGTCCGGACCGGACTTCGTCCACCATGTGGTGGAGGCGATGAAGCTCGCCTATGCCGACCGCGAGGTCTATTACGGCGATCCGGAATTCGGCCAGATCCCGACCCAGTCACTGCTGGCGGACAGCTACAATGACGAGCGGCGCAAGCTGATCGGCGCGGAAGCGTCGATGGAGCTGCGTCCCGGAACCGTGCCCGGCTACGAGCGCCAGCGCGACGCGACGATGGCGATGCTCGCCGAGTTCTCAGGCAAGGGCGCCGTCTACGAACCGACCATGTCGCACCTGACCGAGAAGAAGGGCGACACCGTTCATATCGACGTCATCGACCGCTGGGGAAACATGGTTTCGACGACGCCGTCGGGCGGCTGGCTGCAGTCCTCGCCGATCGTCCCGGGCCTCGGCTTTGCGCTGAATTCGCGGGCCCAGATGTTCTGGCTGAAAGACGGCCTGCCGACGTCGCTGGCGCCCGGAAAACGCCCGCGCACGACGCTGACGCCGTCGCTCGCCCTGCATCAGGGTCGCCCGACGCTCGCCTTCGGCACGCCGGGCGGCGACCAGCAGGATCAGTGGCAGCTGCCGTTCTTCCTGCGCTATGTCCATCACGGCAAGAACCTCCAGGCGTCGATCGATGCGCCGCTGTTCCACACGACGCATTTTCCCGGTTCCTTCTATCCGCGCACCTCGCAGCCCGGCCACATCATGGTCGAAGCCGGCTTTGGTGAGGCGACGATCGCCGAACTGCGCCGCCGCGGACACCAGGTGACGGTGGCCGACAACTGGACTGTGGGACGCCTGACGGCGGCCCGCCGCGATGCCGACGGACTGCTTCGGGCGGCGGCGACGCCGCGCCTGATGCAAGCCTATGCGGTGGGACGCTGAGCCATGACCTGGTCGATCGTCGCCCGTGACCCAGAGACCGGCCATTTCGGCATCGCCGTCGCCAGCCGCTTCTTCGCGGTCGGTGCCGCCGTACCCTATATGCGCGGCGGCATCGGTGCCGTGGCGACGCAGGCCTTCGTCAGCCCGCTCTACGGGACCGAGGGACTGGCGATGTTGGGCGAAGGCCGCAGCCCGCGGGAGATCATCGATCACCTGACCGGCCGCGACGACGGCGCGCAGCAGCGGCAGCTTCATCTGATCGATGCCGGCGGTCGCAATGCCGCCTTCACCGGCACAAAGTGCATCGACTGGGCGGGACATATCGTCGAGGACAATGTGTCCGTGGCCGGCAACATGCTGGCCGGGCCACAGGTGCTCGACCGGACGCTGGAGACCTACCGGCAGCATGCGTCGCTGCCGTTTGCCGACCGACTCCTGTCGGCCATGGATGCCGGCGAGGCGGCCGGCGGTGACAAGCGCGGCCGGCAGTCGGCGGCGCTCGTCATCTATCGCGATCAGGACCACGCCTGGCTGAACATCCGCGCCGACGATCATACCGATCCCCTGGCCGAACTGCGCCGCCTCTATGCCGTGGCGCAGGAGCGCTACCTGCACGTGGCCGAGACCATGCCGACCCGCGACAATCCGCACGGCATGATCGACCGAACCGAAATCGACAGAAAGATCGCCGGCTTGGAGGCCCAGCGGGCAGCCGAAGGCCGCCAGTCGGCATCTTTCGCCACGCCATGGACACCCACATGACAGTAGATATGACCCCGCAGCCCATCCTGTCCGTCCGCAACCTGACGACATCCTTCCGCACCGACAGCGGCTGGAAATCGGTGGTCCGCGACGTTTCCTTCGACGTGGCGGCCGGCGAGACGCTGGCGATCGTCGGCGAGAGCGGCTCAGGCAAGAGCGTCACTTCGCTGTCGATCATGCAACTGCTGGCCAAGAACGTCAGCCGCATCGAGGGGGAGGTGTTCCTCAACGGTCGCGACCTCCTGGCGCTGTCCGAAAAGGAGATGCGGGCGGTGCGCGGCAACGAGGTCTCGATGATCTTCCAGGAGCCGATGACCAGCCTCAATCCGATCTTCACCATCGGCCGGCAGATCTCCGAGGTGCTGACGCGGCACAAGGGCATGAACCAGGCGCAAGCTCGGGCAGAAACCATCCGCATGCTGGAAAAGGTGCGCATACCGAACGCCGGCACGCGCTTCGACGAATACCCGCACCAGTTCTCCGGCGGCATGCGCCAGCGCGTAATGATCGCCATGGCGCTCGCCTCGCGCCCGAAGCTGCTGATCGCCGATGAGCCGACCACGGCACTCGACGTGACGATCCAGGGCCAGATCCTCGACCTCATCAAGACGCTGCAGGAGGAGGAGGGCATGTCCGTCCTCTTCATCACCCACGACATGGGCGTCGTGGCCGAGATCGCCGACCGCACCGTGGTGATGTTCCGCGGCGATGCGGTGGAGACGGGTCCGACGGAAGAAATCTTCCACCGCGGCCGGCATCCCTATACGCGGGCGCTGCTGTCGGCCGTGCCGAAACTCGGCTCTATGGAAGGGCAGGCTCAGCCGCTGCGCTTCCCCGTCGTCGACACGGTGACCGGCGTCACCACCGAACCACAGCCGACAGTGACACGTCCCGGTCACCGCCAGCCGATTCTCGAGGTGAGGAACCTGGTGACCCGCTTCCCGGTGCGCTCCGGCCTGTTCTCGCGGCAGACCGGTGCCATTCATGCGGTGGAGAACGTTTCCTTCGATCTGCGCCAGGGCGAGACCCTGTCACTGGTCGGCGAAAGCGGCTGCGGCAAGTCGACCACAGGTCGCTCCATCATGCGGCTCATCGAGCCGACGGCCGGCGACATCCAGCTCGACGGCTACAAAGTCAACGGGCTCGGGACGCTGGAACTGCAGCGGATGCGCAAGAGCATACAGATGATCTTCCAGGATCCTTTCTCCAGCCTCAATCCGCGGATGTCCGTCGGCCAGGCCATCTCCGAGCCATTCCTCAAGCACCGTCTCGGAAACAAGGCGGAAGCAACTGAAAAGACGGCGTATCTGTTGAAGCGTGTCGGGCTGTCGCCGGATCTGATGCGGCGTTTCCCCCACGAATTTTCGGGCGGCCAGCGCCAGCGCATCGCCATCGCCAGGGCGCTGTCGCTCGATCCCAAGGTCATCGTCGCCGACGAAAGCGTCTCGGCGCTCGATGTGTCGATCAAGGCGCAGGTCTGCAACCTGCTGCTCGATCTGCAGGAGAGCCTCGATCTCGCCTTCCTGTTCATCAGCCACGATATGGCCGTCGTAGAGCGGGTCAGCCACCGGGTCGCCGTCATGTATCTGGGGGAAATCGTCGAGATCGGACCGCGCGCCGCCGTCTTCGGCAACCCGCAACATCCCTATACGAAAAAGCTGATGGCGGCGGTGCCGGTGCCGGATCCGGCGCGTCGCGGTATCCGTCGCGGCATTTCGGACGACGAGCTGAAGAGCCCGGTGCGGCCGGTCGGCTACGAGCCTCCGGTCCGCCAGTACCGCGAAGTGTCTGCGGGTCACATGGTGCAGGTCGGCTAGCAGAACTCGAAAGGCGGTCAGATCAGCCTGAGGCCCTTCAGGCTCGCATGGCCGTCCTTGCCGATGATGATGTGATCGTGGACGGTGATGCCGAGCGGCTTTGCCGTGTCGACGATGGTTCGCGTCATGTCGATATCGGCGCGCGACGGTGTCGGATCGCCACTCGGATGGTTATGGACGAGAATGAGCGCGGTCGCCGAAAGCTCCAGCGCCCGGCGCACCACTTCGCGGGGATAGACCGGCGTGTGATCGACGGTGCCGCGACCCTGCACCTCGTCGGCGATCAGCGCATTGCGCTTGTCGAGGAACAGGATGCGGAACTGCTCGCGCGCCTCGAAGGCCATCGCGGCGTGACAATAGTCGATCACCGCCGACCATGAGGCCAGCACCTGCTTGCCGCGCAGCTCGCTCTTCAGCACGCGCGGCCCGACGCTGGCGATCAGCTTCAGATCCAGTGCGACAGTGTCGCCCACCCCGCTCACCTCCTGCAGCAGTGCCGCCGGCGCCCCGAACACGCCGGCAAGATTGCCGAAGCGCTCGATCAGCGCCTTGGCGATCGGCTTGGTGTCGCGGCGCGGGATCAGCCGGAAGAGGATGAGTTCGAGGATTTCGTAATCGGCGAGCGCCGTGTCGCCATGCTCGCGGTAGCGGGCCCGCAGCCGCTCGCGGTGGCCATGATAGTGGGCGGCCTTGTCGTCGCTCTTGCCAAGCGACAGATCCCTCTTGGCCGGCGTGGCCTTCGCCGGCTGCTCGGAAAAATAGCCTCGCTCGTCCGGAAACAGCTCCATCCGGTCCTCCGGCTCGTCATCAGCGTCTGGCGTCGTGGACGGAGGAACCGGAGGAGATGACATCGATCACCCGTTGAGAGGAGGAAGGCCGGGGCGGTCGAGGCCGCCCGGAGACAGCGTGAAGATTTCGCAGCCGGTCGCCGTCACGCCGACGGCATGCTCGTACTGGGCTGACAGCGATCTGTCGCGGGTGACCGCCGTCCAGCCGTCGGCGAGTACCTTTACGTGCGGCTTGCCGAGATTGATCATCGGCTCGATGGTGAAGATCATCCCTTCGCGCAGTTCCGGACCTTCGTCGGCACGGCCGTAGTGCAGGATGTTCGGGCTGTCGTGGAACAGCCGCCCGACGCCATGTCCGCAGAAATCGCGCACGACCGAGCAGCGCTCTGCTTCCGCATAAGCCTGGATGGCCTCGCCAATGGCACCGGTGCGGGCGCCGGGCCGGACGGCTGCAATTCCGCGCAGCAGGCATTCGTAGGTGACTTCCATCAGCCGCTCGGCGGCCCGCTTGACCTGGCCGACCGGATACATGCGGCTGGAATCGCCGTGCCAGCCGCCGAGCAGGTAGGTGACGTCGATGTTGACGATGTCGCCTTCGCGCAGCGGCTTGTCATCCGGCATGCCGTGGCAGACAACATGGTTGATGGAGGTGCAGACGGAGTACTTGTAGCCGCGATAGTTGAGGGTGGCGGGAAGTGCCCCGTGGTCCATGCCGAACTCGAACACGAAGCGATCGATCGCACTCGTCAGAACGCCCGGCTGGACGATCGCCGCAAGCTCGTCGAGGCAGCGGGAGGTCAGCTGGCAGGCAGCGCGCATGCCGGCAAAATCCTCCTGGGTGTAGAGCCGAATGGCTCCCGTGTTCTTTTTCGGCGCAGTCGCAGCCTCGATATAGGTCACCATGATATCACACTTCTGTCTTGTCTCTCGTCGGTTTTAACCAGCGGGTCCGCGTTCGTCTATCGGGATCGGCCGGCTCGCCGAAATTCCCTCCGGCGTCACGCGGCAGGCGATGGCATAGGCCTCGACGCCCCGGCTGCGCGCCCGCTCGAAAGCCCGGCCGTAGGCGGGATCGAGTTCCGAACAGATAGACAGACGGTCGCAGTCGTCGCGCTGCACCACGTAGAGCATCGCCGCACGGGAACCGGCCTCCACCATGTCGCCCAACTCCTCGAGATGCTTGGCGCCGCGCGTGGTGATGGAATCGGGAAACTCAGCAAGCCTGGGCGTGCGGGTGAAATGCACGTTCTTGACCTCTATATAGGCAGGCGGCCGGGCCGGATCGAGAAGCAGCATGTCGATCCGCGAATTGCGTCCGTAGCGCTGCTCGCGCTTCAGCTCGGCATAGCCCAGAAGCTCGCTCACCATCCCCATCCTCAGCGCCTCCTCGGCCAGCCGGTTGGGCATGCCGGTGTTGATCCCGACGAGCGTGCCGTCTGCCTCGACCATCTCGAACATGTGGCGATATTTGCGTGTCGGACTGTCGTGCTGCGACAGCCAGATCCGCGACCCCGGCGTCGTCAGCCCGCGCATCGAACCGGTGTTGGGACAGGAGCCGGTAATCGCCGTCCCGTCGTCGAGGATGGCGTCGAACAGGAAGCGCTTGTAGCGGCTGACGAGCCGTGCCGGCACCAAAGGCTGATCAAACTGCATGGCTGTCTCTGCGTCCGATCAGCTGCGGACCATGACATAGGTCCCGGGCGCATCGCAGAGCGGCGTCAGGGCCGTGCCGCCGGGCTGGCGCGCCGCCACCCGCTTGTCGCTCTGTCTTTCCATCCAGGCCTGCCAGTGCGGCCACCAGGAGCCGGGCGTTTCCGTCGCCGCAGCCAGCCAGTCGTCGAACGAACCGGCAATCTTGTCGCTGGTCCAGTACTGATACTTGTTCCTCTCCGGCGGATTGACGACGCCGGCGATATGCCCGGAACCGCTGAGCACGAAGGTCGGGTCGCTGCCGAAATGCTGGCTGCCGAGAAACACCGACCGCGCCGGCGCGATATGGTCCTCGCGCGTCGCCAGGCTGTAGATCGGGATCGTTACGTCCGTCAGCGAAACCGTCTTGCCGAACAGCTGCATCTCGTCCTGCGACAGCTTGTTCTGCAGGTAGCAGTTGCGCAGGTAGAAAGCGTGGTTCGCCGCCGTCATTCGGGTGGAATCCGAGTTCCAGTACAGCAGGTCGAAGGCCATCGGCTCCTGTCCCTTCAGATAGTTGGTCACCACGTAAGGCCAGATCAGCTCGGATGCCCGCAGCATGTTGAAGGCGCTCGCCATCTTCGAGCCGGCGAGATAGCCGGTCATGCTCATCTGCCGCTCGATCGCGGCGATCTGCTCCTCGTCGACGAACACCTTCAGATCGCCCGCATGGACGAAATCCACCTGCGTGGTGAAAAAGGTGGCGGAGCGGATGCGTCGGTTGCGGCTCTTGGCATGATAGGCGAGGGCGGCAGCAAGTAGCGTGCCGCCGACGCAGTAGCCGATGGCGTTGACCTGCTTTTCGCCAGTCGCCGTCTCGATCGTCTGCAGCGCGAAATCGATGCCGTCGCGCACATATTCTTCCCAAGCCATCGTCGCATGGCTTTCGTCCGGATTGACCCAGGACACGACGAATACCGTGTGGCCCTGGTCGACGCACCACTTGATGAAGCTCTTCTGCGGCCCAAGGTCGAGAATGTAGTATTTGTTGATCCATGGCGGGACGATCAGCAGCGGCCGCTTGAAGACCGTCTCGGTCGACGGCTGGTACTGGATGATCTCGCAGAGCGGGTTGCGCGCCACCACCTTGCCGGGGGTCACGGCGATATTGGTGCCGAGCTGGAAGTTCCGGGCATCCGTCTGCCGCAGCCGCAGTTCGCCGCCGCCGGCCGCGACATCTTCGGCCAGCTTCTGCATGCCGGCGACGAGGTTGGCGCCGTTGGTGGCCACCATCTGCCGGTAGACCTCCGGATTGGTCAGCGCGAAATTGGCCGGCGACAGCGCTGCCGTCATCTGCTTCACGTAGAAGGCCGCCTTGTGGCGCGTATGCTCGTCGAGCCCGCCGGAGCGCTCGACCAGCTTTTCGGCCCAGGTGGCGGTGACCAGGTAGACCTGCCGCATCAGCGCGAAGAACGGGTTGCTGCGCCAGTCCTCGTCGGCGAATCGCTTGTCCTTCGGCAGGCTGTCCGGCTCGCCTACCACCTGCTCACCCGACAGCCGGCTGAGCGTGTTCATCCAGATGCCCATGTAGGAGGACATCAGCAGCGATTGCGCCTCCAGCGTTCGCTGCGGCTCGGTCATCCAGTACTCGATGACCTTGGAGAGGGTCTTGACCATGTCGGTGAGCGGATCGACCACGTCGACGACTTCGCCGCGCTCGCGCGGGCCGAGCCATTCCGTCGCCGCCTTGCCGAGGTTTTCCGCCGCCCGCGCGATGTTCATCGCCAGCGTCTGCGGGTCCTTGACGAGGTAGGCTTCGAAAGCCGCCGGATCGAATCCGGTGAACTCGTCACCGGCACGGCTCGACTGGTCCTTGCCGCCCATGTAGGTTCCGCTCCCGGTTGCCGGAGACGCTCCGGTCCATGCTTGTTTTGGTTTTTACATTGTGCCCGAAAACGAATACAAGTTCCAGCGATAGCCGCCCGGAGGGGCGCATTCGGTAGCAGGGGTAGGTTGTGAAAATGGTTGATCGGACGTCCCGTTCGGTGCGTGGGCTCGTGGTTGTCGGCATCCTTGCGGCCGCCTCCCAGCTTGGCGCCTGCTCGAGCTCCACGTTCGCGCTCGATGACGGGATCCCCAACACGGCCCCGCCTGCGATCGTCGTCGGTTCGCGCGCGGCACCCCGGCCTATGGCTCTGACCAAGCAGAACAGCGGCACCTATCCGACATTCGGCAAGCCGATGACCGCCGCCAACACGCAGATCGAGGATGCCGAGGCGACCACCAGCGAGGCGCAGCTCTCCGCGCTTGCATCGGCGCGCGCCTCGGGTGCGGTGACCGAAGCCGAGTACGAGCGTCGTGTTGCCGAACTGCGGCGCCTGGCCGCCGAGCACGCTGCCGACGCCGAGAAGCAGATCGCCAATTAAGGCTTGCGTCAAAGCAGATTTGGCCGCAAATCAACTGCCGTGCCGCGCTCTGCGAGATGGGTCCGCGGCCTTGCGTTCAATGCCCTGAAGAGGTTCGCGATGGAAGAGTTCCATAAGGTCCGCAGACTGCCGCCCTACGTTTTCGAACAGGTCAACCGTTTGAAGGCAAGCGCGCGAGCCGGCGGCGCGGACATCATCGACCTCGGCATGGGCAATCCCGATCTTCCGACGCCGAAGGCCATCGTCGACAAGCTGTGCGAAGTGGTCCAGGATCCACGCACCCACCGCTATTCCTCGTCGAAGGGCATTCCCGGGCTGCGTCGCGCGCAGGCGGCCTATTACGCACGGCGCTTTGGCGTGAAGCTCAATCCGGAAACGCAGATCGTCGCGACGCTCGGTTCCAAGGAGGGGTTTGCCAACATGGCGCAGGCGATCACCGCGCCGGGCGACGTGATCCTGTGCCCCAACCCGACCTATCCCATCCACGCCTTCGGCTTCCTGATGGCCGGTGGCGTGATCCGCTCCATGCAGGTCGAGCCGGACGACAGCTTCTTTGCGCCGCTGGAGCGCGCTGTGAAGCATTCGATCCCCAAGCCGCTGGCGCTGATCATCAACTATCCGTCCAACCCGACGGCGCATGTCGCCTCGCTGGACTTCTACACGCAGGTCGTGGAGTTCGCCAAGAAGCACGAGATCATCGTGCTGTCGGACCTTGCCTATTCGGAGATCTACTTCGACGACAACAATCCGCCGCCATCGGTGCTGCAGGTGCCCGGCGCCATGGATGTCGCGGTCGAGTTCACCTCCATGTCGAAGACCTTCTCCATGCCCGGCTGGCGCATCGGCTTTGCGGTCGGCAACGAGCGGCTGATCGCCGCCCTGACGCGGGTCAAATCCTACCTCGACTACGGTGCCTTCACGCCGATCCAGGTGGCCGCGACCCATGCGCTGAACGGTGACGGGTCGGATATCGCCGAGGTCCGCAACGTCTACAAGCGGCGTCGCGACGTGATGGTCGACAGCTTCGCCAAGGCCGGCTTCGACGTGCCGCCGCCGGCCGCGACGATGTTCGCCTGGGCCAAGATCCCGGAAAAGTTCCGCCATCTCGGCTCGCTGGAATTCTCCAAGCTGCTGGTCGAGAAGGCCGACGTCGCGGTTGCGCCGGGGATCGGCTTCGGCGAGATGGGCGACGACTACGTGCGTCTGGCACTGGTCGAGAACGAGCACCGCATCCGCCAGGCGGCGCGCAACATCAAGAAGTTCCTGTCGACGGCGGACGAGACGATGCACAACGTCATCTCGCTGAACGCCCACCGCTGAACCTTCCAGCTTTCGTGCCCACCTTCGATGGGCGGCCTCCGGCGCCGCCCGCATCATCTCGATCAGGATAGTATCTATGGCAGACGCCCTCAAAATCGGTCTTGCGGGTCTGGGAACCGTTGGCGCGTCGCTGGCGCGTATTCTGCAGATGCGGGCAAGCGAACTGGCAATCACCTGCGGCCGGCCGATCGAGATCACCGCCGTCAGCGCCCGCGACCGGACACGCGACCGCGGCATCGATCTTTCGACGGCGGAATGGTTCGAGACGCCGGAAGCCATGGCCGAGCGCGGCGACATCGACGTGCTTGTCGAGCTGATCGGCGGCGCGGAGGGTGCGGCCGACCGGTCGGTGCGGGCAGCGCTTGCCCGCGGCCTGCACGTCGTCACCGCCAACAAAGCGCTGCTTGCCCGCCACGGGGTGGAGTTTGCCCGGCTTGCCGAACAGAAGGGCGTCCTTCTCAACTTCGAGGCGGCCGTCGCCGGCGGCATTCCGGTGATCAAGGCGCTGCGGGAATCGCTGACGGGCAACACCGTCAGCCGCATCTACGGCATCATGAACGGCACCTGCAATTACATCCTGACGCGCATGGAGAAGGAGGGGCTGACCTTCGAGGCCTGCCTGAAGGAGGCCCAGCGGCTGGGCTATGCGGAAGCCGATCCGACCTTCGACATCGAGGGCAACGACACGGCGCACAAGCTGGCGATCCTGACGACGCTCGCCTTCGGCACGCAGATTGCCGCTGACGAGATCTATCTAGAGGGCATATCCAACATCTCGATCGACGACATCCATGCCGCTGCCGATCTCGGCTACCGGATCAAGCTGCTCGGCGTCGCGCAGAGAACCGACAGCGGCATCGAGCAGCGCGTCCATCCGACCATGGTGCCGCATGACTCGGTCATCGCCCAGGTCGATGGCGTCACCAACGCCGTGGCGATCGAGTCCGACATCCTCGGCGAGCTGCTGATGGTCGGTCCGGGTGCCGGCGGCAATGCCACGGCGTCCGCCGTGCTCGGCGATATCGCCGACATTGCCAAGAGCCGTCCCGGCGAACAGCGGGTGCCGGTACTTGGTACGCCGGCAGCGTCGCTGTCGCCGTACCGCAAGGCGCAGATCCAGAGCCATGAGGGCGGCTATTTCATCCGCCTGACCGTGCTCGACCGCGCTGGCGTGTTTGCCAATGTCGCGACCCAGATGGCGCAGAACGGCATCTCGCTGGAATCCATCGTCCAGCGGGCAAACGGCGCCGCGGCGAGCGAGGCAAAGACCATCATCCTCGTCACCCATGCGACGACAGAGGATTCGATCCGCAAGGCCGTCTCCGGCATCAAGGGCGAGAACTATCTTGCCAGCGAGCCCCAGGTGATCCGCATCGAGCGCCCCAAGGCCTTCTGAGCCTCCAGCCCTCACTCCGGCGCTTGCCCCCGACCGTACGCTCCAGGGCTCGCGCATCGTCACGGCTGTGGACGGGCGGACGCCCGAGACGCTTCCATCGGCTTGCGAAAGGCTCTAGAAGCGGTGCATGCCGCCCGCCATCAGACAAGAGCCCCATGACAGAACCGGTTGACCCCGTCTCCCGCGCCTTTCTCGGCGTCGAGAACTCCACCAGTGGCCAGCGGTGGGTGTCGAGGCTCGATCAGGCGGCGCAGAATCGAGCCCTGGCGATGACGCAGGTGCACGGCCTGCCGGAGCTGATCTCGCGGGTTCTTGCAGGGCGCGGGGTTGCCGTCGACGATGCGCCAGCCTTCCTGGACCCGACCATCCGTTCGCTGATGCCGGATCCGCATACCCTGATCGATTGCGACAAGGCCGCAGCTCGGCTCGCGGAGGCAATCGGCAAGCGCCAGCGGGTGGCGATCTTTGGCGATTACGACGTCGACGGTGCCGCGTCCTCCGCACTGATGTCGCGCTTTCTGACGCATTTCGAGGTGCAGTCGGAGATCTATATTCCCGACCGCATCTTCGAGGGCTATGGCCCCAACCCGAATGCCATCCGCCAGCTGATTGCCGGCGGCGCGCAACTGATCGTCACCGTAGACTGCGGATCGACGAGTCACGAGGCGCTGCAGGCGGCGGCGGTGGAAAACTGCGACGTTGTAGTCATCGACCACCACCAGATGGGGCACGAGCTGCCGCCATCGGTGGCGCTCGTCAACCCGAACCGTCAGGACGATCTGTCGGGGCAGGGGCATCTGTGTGCCGCCGGCGTCGTGTTCATGGTGCTGGTGGCGACCGCCAGGCTGCTGCGCGAGCAGGGCGACCCGCGGGCGCGCACGCTCGATCTTCTCGGCTGGCTGGACCTTGTGGCGCTGGCCACCGTCTGCGACGTGGTGCCGCTGAAGGGTCTCAACCGGGCCTATGTGGTCAAGGGCCTGATGACCGCCCGGCACATGGGCAATGCCGGGCTTGCCGCGCTGTTTCGCAAGGCCGGGCTTGGCGGCCCGGTGACGCCGTATCATCTGGGATTTCTCGTCGGCCCTCGCATCAATGCCGGCGGCCGAATCGGTGATGCAGCGCTTGGCAGCCGGCTTCTGACGCTCGACGATCCGACCGAGGCGGACGTCATCGCCGAGCGGCTGGATGAGCTCAACCGCGAACGGCAGGCGATGGAGGCGGCGATGCTCGCCGAAGCCGAGGCCGAGGTCATCGCCGAATACGGCGATGGCGAGAACGCCTCGGTGATCATCACCGCCCGCGACAACTGGCATCCCGGCATCGTCGGCCTGCTGGCAGCGCGGCTGAAGGAAAAGTTCAAGCGGCCGGCCTTTGCCATCGCCTTCGATTCGTCGGGCCGCGGCACCGGCTCCGGCCGCTCGATCCCCGGCTTTGATCTCGGCCGTATGGTGCGTGCCGGCGTCGAGGAGGGGCTGCTGGTCAAGGGCGGCGGCCATGCGATGGCGGCGGGCCTGACGGTCGAGCGCGCCAATCTCGGCCGGCTGCGCGCCAGCTTCGAAGCTTTGGCCGAAACCGTCGTGCCGGGGCTCGTCGGCAACCACGTGCTGAAGATCGACGGTGCACTGTCGGCATCCGGCGCAACGATCGCACTCATCGACCTCCTGGAACAGGCAGGGCCGTATGGATCGGGCCACAGCCAGCCGATCTTCGCAGTGCCGTCCCACCGGATTGTCGATTCGCGGTTGATCGGGACCGCGCATGTGAAGGCAACGCTGCAATCGATGGATGGCACGCGGCTGGAGGCGATCGCCTTCCGCGCCGCCGATACACCGCTCGGCCAGATGCTGCTGTCGTCGCGCGGCAGCCAGGTGCACGTCGCGGGCTGTCTGAGCGCCGATCACTGGCAGGGCAGCCGCCGCGTGCAACTGCGGATTCTGGATGCTGCTCGGGCGTTGTAAGCCGCTGCCGGGGCGGAATCGCAGGGTATGCGACGCACGGATGCGCTGCAGGCAAACGCCCGTGGCGGACTGCTTCGGTCAGAGCAATCCGCGGTCGCGCGATCATGTAAGGGGAGAGGGTGGCACGCCCTAGGGGAGTCGAACCCCTCTTCCCAGAATGAAAATCTGGTGTCCTAACCGATAGACGAAGGGCGCG
>NZ_JBCIYV010000007.1:0-17320 GCF_050455525.1 Rhizobium sp. 0TCS1.26
TCTTGCCGTGGTCAACGTGACCGATCGTGCCGATGTTGACGTGAGGCTTGTTGCGCTCAAACTTGCTCTTTGCCATTTCAGGCTCTCCAATCTACTTCCCCGCACGAAGCGGAGCAATTCCTAGTTCATCTGTCTTGAGTGGCTCCGGTCACTTCTGACCGGAGTACTTCGCCTGAATTTCCTGCGCGACGTTCGACGGAACCGGTGCGTAGTGATCGAAGACCATCGAATACTGCGCGCGGCCCTGGCTCATCGAGCGCAGGTTGTCGACGTACTTGAACATGTTCGCCAGCGGAACGTGGGCGTTGATCACCACGGCGATACCGCGGCTTTCCTGGCCCTGGATCTGGCCACGACGGGAGTTCAGGTCGCCGATGACATCGCCGACGTAATCTTCCGGAGTGACGACTTCCACCTTCATCATCGGCTCGAGCAGCTGTGCGCCAGCCTTCTTGGCTGCTTCACGGAAGCAGGCACGCGAGGCGATTTCGAAGGCGAGAACCGACGAGTCGACATCGTGGAAGGCACCGTCGATGAGGGTCGCCTTGACGCCCAGCATCGGGAAGCCAGCCAGCGGGCCCGACGACAGAACGCTTTCGATGCCCTTCTGGACGCCCGGGATGTATTCCTTCGGAACAGCACCACCGACGATCTTCGACTCGAACTTGAACTCTTCGCCATCCGGGTTCGGTTCGAAGACGATCTTGACGCGGGCGAACTGACCGGTACCACCGGACTGCTTCTTGTGCGTGTAGTCTTCTTCGTGCTGACGCGTGATGGTTTCGCGGTAGGCAACCTGCGGAGCACCGACGGTGGCTTCAACCTTGAACTCGCGACGCATGCGGTCGACGATGATGTCGAGGTGAAGTTCGCCCATGCCGGCAATGATCGTCTGGCCGGATTCCTGGTCGGTCTTGACGCGGAACGACGGATCTTCTGCAGCCAGGCGGTTGAGCGCGAGGCCCATCTTTTCCTGGTCGCCCTTGGACTTCGGCTCGATGGCGATCTGGATGACCGGTTCGGGGAATTCCATGCGTTCCAGGATAACCGGCTTCAGCGGATCGCAGAGCGTATCGCCCGTCGTCGATTCCTTGAGGCCTGCGAGAGCAACGATGTCGCCGGCGAAGGCTTCTTCGATGTCTTCACGGCTGTTGGAGTGCATCTGCAGCATACGGCCGACGCGCTCGCGCTTGTCCTTGACCGTGTTCATGACGGATGCGCCCTTTTCGAGCTTGCCCGAATAGATGCGGCAGAAGGTGAGCGAACCGACGAAGGGGTCGTTCATGATCTTGAAGGCCAGCATCGACAGCGGTTCGCTGTCGTCAGCGTGACGCTCGATCTCGGCTTCCGTCTTGACGTCGATGCCCTTGATCGCCGGGATGTCGAGCGGCGACGGCAGGTATTCGACAACGGCGTCGAGGAGCGGCTGAACGCCCTTGTTCTTGAAGGCAGTGCCGCAGAACATCGGGTGGAACTTGACGTCGATCGTGCCGCGGCGAACCAGGGCGCGGATCTTGTCGTTGTCCGGCATGATGCCGTTCAGATAGTCTTCCATTGCCTGCTCGTCGACTTCGACGATCTGTTCGATCATCTTTTCGCGATACTCGGCAGCCTTTTCCTTCAGGTCGTCCGGGATCTCGACGACATCCCAGGCAGCGCCGAGCGACTCGTCGCGCCAGACCAGGGCATTCATCTCGATCAGGTCGACGACGCCCTTGAACTCGGTCTCGGCGCCAATCGGCAGCTGCATGACGACAGCGATGGCACCCAGGCGGGTCTTGATCATCTCGACCGAGCGGTAGAAGTCAGCGCCGGTCTTGTCCATCTTGTTGCAGAAGATCATCCGCGGGACATTGTACTTCTCAGCCTGGCGCCAGACGGTTTCCGTCTGCGGCTCTACGCCGGCGTTGGCGTCGAGAAGTGCGATGGCACCGTCGAGCACGCGCAGCGAACGCTCGACTTCAATGGTGAAGTCGACGTGGCCGGGGGTGTCGATGATGTTGAAGCGACGCATGGTGCCGTCGCGACCCTTCCAGTAGGTCGTGGTGGCAGCGGACGTGATGGTGATACCACGTTCCTGCTCCTGCTCCATCCAGTCCATGGTCGCGGCGCCGTCATGGACTTCGCCGATCTTGTGCGACTTACCGGTGTAGTAAAGGATACGCTCGGTGGTCGTCGTCTTGCCGGCGTCGATGTGCGCCATGATACCGAAATTACGGTAGTCTTCGATTTTATATTCGCGAGCCATAGGACTGCCTTTCGAAAGTCGATCGGATGACGATTACCAGCGGTAATGCGAGAACGCGCGGTTCGCGTCTGCCATCTTGTGTGTGTCTTCGCGCTTCTTCACAGCGCTGCCGCGGTTGTTTGCGGCGTCCATCAGTTCGCCCGACAGGCGATCGACCATGGTGGTCTCGTTGCGCTTGCGCGCAGCGGCGATCAGCCAGCGGATGGCGAGTGCCTGGCGGCGCTCTGGGCGGACATCGACCGGAACCTGGTAGGTCGCACCACCGACGCGGCGCGAACGCACTTCGACGTGGGGAGCAACATTCTCGAGCGCCTGGTGGAAGATCGGCAGGGGCTCGCCCTTGGCTTTGCCCTGAACGGCGTCGAACGCGCCGTATACGATGCTTTCCGCAACCGACTTCTTGCCGTGCAGCATGATGGCGTTCATGAACTTCGTGACGATCAGGTCACCGAACTTCGGATCCGGGTTGATTTCGCGCTTTTCAGCCTTGTGACGTCTGGACATACGTTCCGTCTCTTCAAAAAGTGTAGAGGCGCCTTATCACGCGGAGGACCTCGCGCGGCGCCGGATCTGGTGGATTACTTCGGACGCTTGGCACCGTACTTGGAGCGGCGCTGCTTGCGGTTCTTGACACCCTGGGTATCGAGGACGCCGCGGATGATGTGATAACGCACACCCGGCAAGTCCTTGACGCGGCCGCCGCGGATCATCACGACGGAGTGTTCCTGAAGGTTGTGGCCTTCACCCGGGATGTAACCGATGACTTCGAAGCCGTTGGTCAGGCGAATCTTGGCAACCTTACGCAGAGCCGAGTTCGGCTTCTTCGGGGTCGTCGTGTAGACGCGGGTGCAAACACCGCGCTTCTGCGGGTTCTCCTGCAGAGCAGGCACCTTGTTGCGCTTTACCTGTGCCTGGCGCGGCTTGCGGATCAGCTGGTTTACGGTAGGCATATACCCATCCCTTGTAAAATCTTGTCTCAGAACCCTTTCGGGCCAGTGTTTCGCCGTCTCCGGCCTCGACACACATATCAACATACGCAAAACGTGGCCTACCCGAATTCCGGATGGACCACCTAAAGCAGAGGACGCATCACCTGCGTCATGCGTGCAGCATTCTTGTCTTCAACGTGCGCTTTGGAAGCTTGTTTGAGGCAAAGTCAGGAACTAGACGTTCCGAACGGAGTAGCCTCACATCGCATCCGATGCCGGGCGTTTACTGTTTCGAGCCCCTCGCGTCAAGGCCCGAAACGAAATTAGTCCCCGAAGTGCCTGTCTTCCGGGCTTTTCGGGACAGGGACCGGCACCCGAATGCTTGAATTTCCTGCAGGCAATCATTAACCACTGGGCATTGCCTGGCAAGCCGCTAAATATCCCGCCAACCGTCGCCGCCTGAGTCGGCCCTGCTTCTCGAACCGGAATCCATCGCCATGATCACCGACCCTGACAACGACAACAACCTGGATCAGCCGATGATCTTCATCATCATCGGCAAAGGCTATCTGACCAAGGACAGCGAAGGCGTCGAACTGCACATCCTGCTGCGCGCGCCCGATGATGACACCGCGGTGCGTGATGCGCTGAACGCTCTCTCCGAGGAAGGCTTCCTTGAAGCGGACCTCGACCAGATCGGCGTCATGACCGAGGAGCCGGTCGACGAACCCTACGCTGCCGCCTACCAGGGGGCACTCGAGGGCGAAGTATCGATCGTCCGCTTCGGCTGAGGATAATCCGGCTCCTGGGTTGAGGCGGATCGGCCGGCCTCTCCTGCCCGTCACGCCTCCCCTCGCCGCTTTTACTCGCCTCGACGGTAGCTGATGCAGATCCGCACTCGGGAGCCGCAGGGCAACACTGAGGACGTGAGGGCAACATCGGAAACCTGAGAGGGTGCGGCCCGGAGCACCATGACGCTCGGAACCTGTAGACATCAGTAGAAACAGAAAACGCCCGGATCGCTCCGGGCGTTTTGCTTTTCGCAGGGCGGTGACGGCTGCGGCAGTGCGCAGCCGGTCCGTCTTATTCTGCCGGCGTGTTCTCGCCAGCCATGTCCTGCAGCATCGGCGTGGCAGAGCCGGCGCCCGACCCCTTCTTCCGCTCGTCGAGGATCATCTCGTCGCGCGAAGTGGCGATGCGGCGGATCTGCGTCATGGTACCACCGGTACCGGCCGGGATCAGGCGGCCGACGATGACGTTTTCCTTCAGGCCTTGCAGCGTGTCGGTCTTGCCGGCAATTGCAGCTTCCGTGAGAACCTTTGTGGTCTCCTGGAAGGATGCAGCCGAGATGAACGACGGCGTCTGCAGCGAAGCCTTGGTGATGCCGAGCAGAACCGGATCACCGTAAGCCGGCTTCTTGCCTTCCTCGACCAGGCGGTCGTTGGCATCTTCGAGCTCGATCCGGTCCACGTTGTCGCCAACGATGTACTGGCTGTCGCCCGAGTCGGTGATCTCGACCTTCTGCAGCATCTGGCGAACGATCACCTCGATGTGCTTGTCGTTGATCACAACGCCCTGCAGTCGGTAGACTTCCTGGATTTCGTTGACCAGGTAGGAAGCGAGTGCTTCCACGCCCTTGATCGCCAGGATGTCGTGCGGCGCAGGATTGCCGTCGAGGATGTAATCGCCCTTTTCGATGTAGTCGCCGTCCTGAAGGTGGAAGGGCTTGCCCTTCGGGATCAGGTATTCGACAGCTTCCACACCGTCTTCGGCGGGTTCGATCATGACGCGACGCTTGTTCTTGTAGTCGCGGCCGAGGCGGATCGTACCATCGATCTCAGCGATGATGGCATGGTCCTTCGGACGACGAGCTTCGAACAGTTCGGCGACGCGCGGCAGACCACCGGTGATGTCCTTGGTCTTGGCGCTTTCCATCGGAACACGCGCAAGGACGTCGCCCTGGCTGACCTTCTGACCCGGCTCGACCGACAGGATGGCGTCGACGGACAGCATGTAACGCGCATCACCACCGCGAGCGAGCTTCAGGATGTTGCCGCTGGCGTCCTTGACGACGACCGCCGGCTTCAGGTCGGTACCGCGCGGCGTCGAACGCCAGTCGATGACCTGACGCTTGGTGATGCCGGTGGATTCGTCGGTGGATTCCGAAACCGAGATCGAGTCGACCACGTCTTCGAACGAAACCACACCGGCGACTTCCGTCAGCATCGGGCGGGTGTAGGGGTCCCACTCTGCCAGACGCTGGCCACGCTTGACCGTGTCGTTGTCGTCAACGAACACCTTCGAACCGTAGGCAACACGCTGCGAGGACCGTTCCACGCCGCGTTCGTCCAGGATCGTCACCGCCAGGTTGCGGCCCATGGCAATCAGGTTGCCTTCGGAGTTCCGCAGCAGGTTACGGTTCTTGATCTGGATCGTGCCCTCGTAGGAGGCTTCCAGGAACGACTGGTCGACCACGTTTGCCGTACCGCCCAAGTGGAAGGTACGCATGGTGAGCTGGGTACCCGGCTCACCGATCGACTGAGCCGCGATGACACCGACGGCTTCGCCCATGTTGACCGGGGTACCGCGTGCAAGGTCGCGACCATAGCACACCGAGCAGACGCCGGTCTGAACTTCGCAGGTCAGAGCCGAACGGATGCGGATGGACTGGATGCCCGCCTTTTCGATCTCGATGACGTCCGGCTCGAGGATCATCCGGCCGGCATCAACGATCCGCTCACCCGTGACCGGATGATCGATATCGTCAAGTGCCGTACGGCCCAGAACGCGGGCGCCGATGGAAGCCACAACCTGGCCGGCATCGACGATCGCCGTCATCGTGAGGCCCTTTTCAGTGCCGCAGTCGACGAGGTTCACGATGCAGTCCTGCGCCACGTCGACGAGACGACGCGTCAGGTAGCCCGAGTTGGCGGTCTTCAGAGCCGTGTCTGCAAGGCCCTTACGGGCGCCGTGGGTCGAGTTGAAGTACTCGTTAACGGTCAGACCTTCCTTGAAGTTCGAGATGATCGGCGTCTCGATGATTTCACCCGACGGCTTGGCCATCAGGCCGCGCATGCCGCCTAGCTGACGCATCTGGTTCGGAGAACCACGCGCACCGGAGTGTGACATCATGTAGATGGCGTTCATCTGCTTCTGGCGACCGGTCTCCGGGTCGAACTCGACGGCCTTAATGCGGGCCATCATGTCCTCGGCGACCTTTTCGGTTGCCTTGCCCCAGGCGTCGACGACCTTGTTGTACTTCTCGCCCTGAGTGATCAGGCCGTCGTTGTACTGCTGCTCGTATTCCTTGACCAGCGTTTCGGTGTCCCCGACGATCTTCGCCTTGGTTTCCGGGATGATCATGTCGTCCTTGCCGAACGAAATGCCGGCCTTGCAGGCGTGGGTGAAGCCCAGCTGCATGATCCGGTCGCAGAAGATCACCGTGTCCTTCTGACCGCAGTGACGGTAGACCGTGTCGATCATCTTGGAGATGTTCTTCTTGGTCATTTCCTGGTTGCAGGTCTCGAACGGCACCTTGAAGTTCTTCGGCAGAAGCTCGCCGATGATCATCCGGCCCGGCGTCGTGTCATGGATCTTGGAAACCGGCTTGCCGTCCTCGTCGACCGTCTTGAAGCGGCCGCGGATCTTGGCATGCAGGGTAACGACCTTGTTCTCGAGCGCATGGTGCAGTTCGCCCATGTCGGAGAAGACCATGCCCTGGCCCGGCTCGTTCTCGTTCATGATCGACAGGTAGTACAGGCCGAGAACCATGTCCTGCGACGGAACGATGATCGGAGCACCGTTTGCCGGATGCAGGATGTTGTTCGTCGACATCATCAGCACGCGGGCTTCAAGCTGGGCTTCCAGCGAAAGCGGTACGTGGACAGCCATCTGGTCGCCGTCGAAGTCGGCGTTGAACGCCGTGCAGACGAGCGGGTGCAGCTGGATGGCCTTGCCTTCGACCAGGATCGGTTCGAAGGCCTGGATACCCAGGCGGTGCAGCGTCGGTGCGCGGTTCAGCAAAACCGGATGTTCGCGGATGACTTCGTCGAGGATATCCCAGACTTCCGGCTTTTCCTTCTCGACCAGCTTCTTGGCCTGCTTGACGGTCGAGGAGTAACCCTTGGCATCGAGGCGGGCGTAGATGAACGGCTTGAACAGTTCGAGCGCCATCTTCTTCGGCAGGCCGCACTGGTGCAGCTTCAGTTCCGGACCGGTCACGATGACCGAACGACCGGAATAGTCGACGCGCTTGCCGAGCAGGTTCTGACGGAAGCGGCCCTGCTTGCCCTTCAGCATGTCGGACAGCGACTTCAGCGGACGCTTGTTGGCGCCGGTGATGACGCGGCCACGGCGGCCGTTGTCGAACAGCGCGTCCACTGATTCCTGCAGCATGCGCTTTTCGTTGCGGATGATGATGCCCGGAGCGCGCAGTTCGATCAGACGCTTCAGACGGTTGTTACGGTTGATCACGCGACGGTAGAGGTCGTTGAGGTCGGACGTCGCAAAGCGGCCGCCGTCCAGCGGAACCAGCGGGCGCAGGTCCGGCGGGATGACAGGAACGACCTTCATGATCATCCATTCCGGCTTGTTGCCGGATTCGATGAAGTTCTCGACGATCTTCAGACGCTTCATCAGCTTCTTCTGCTTCAGATCCGACGTGGTGTCGGCCAGATCCGAGCGCAGGTCGCCGGCGAGCTTTTCCAGGTTCATCGAAGCCAGCATCTCATAGATGGCTTCAGCACCGATCATCGCGGTGAACTGGTCTTCGCCGTACTCGTCGATCGCCAGCATGTACTCCTCTTCGGAGAGCAGCTGGTTTTCCTTGAGCGCGGTCAGGCCCGGTTCCGTGACGATGTAGTTTTCGAAGTAGAGAACGCGTTCGACATCCTTCAGCGTCATGTCGAGCAGCGTCGAGATGCGCGAAGGAAGCGACTTCAGGAACCAGATATGGGCAACCGGAGCGGCGAGCTCGATGTGGCCCATGCGCTCGCGGCGAACGCGCGACAGCGTGACTTCGACGCCGCACTTTTCGCAGATGATGCCCTTGTACTTCATGCGCTTGTACTTGCCGCACAGGCACTCGTAGTCCTTGATCGGGCCAAAGATGCGCGCGCAGAACAGGCCGTCGCGTTCCGGCTTGAACGTACGATAGTTGATGGTCTCCGGCTTTTTGATTTCGCCGTAGGACCAGGAGAGAATCTTCTCAGGAGACGCGATCGATATCCGGATCGAGTCGAAGTGTTGCGCAGGGACCTGCGGGTTGAAAAGATTCATGACCTCTTGGTTCATGCCTATCTCCTTGTGGGGCCTTGAGCCCTCAGCTTGCGTGCGTAACCTGCCCGATGACCCGGAGGGCTGGTCCGCCGCCTAAAACGGTCTTAGCCGCGAAATGCGGCGAAATTCCCCTGCCGTGCAACCTGAGGCAACAGGCGGGGACGGCGCGCGCCGTGGGGCGCGCGCCTCTCGTTTCTTATTCTGCCGCGTCGGGAAGCTGTCCCGAACCGTCGACGGCGTCGAGCTTGGAATTCTCCAGCTCGACCGACAGACCCAGCGAGCGCATTTCCTTGACGAGAACGTTGAAGCTCTCCGGAATGCCGGCCTCGAAGGTGTCATCGCCGCGGACAATGGCTTCATAGACCTTGGTACGACCGGCCACGTCGTCCGACTTCACCGTCAGCATTTCCTGCAGGGTGTAGGCGGCGCCGTAGGCTTCCAGAGCCCAGACTTCCATTTCCCCGAAGCGCTGACCGCCGAACTGCGCCTTACCACCGAGCGGCTGCTGGGTGACGAGCGAGTAAGGACCGATCGAACGAGCATGGATCTTGTCGTCGACAAGGTGGTTCAGCTTGATCATGTACATGTAGCCGACGGTGACCTTGCGGTCGAAGGCTTCACCGGTACGACCATCGTACAGAACCGACTGACCCGACGGATCGAGACCCGCCTTCGTCAGCATCGCCGCAACGTCCGGCTCATGCGCACCGTCGAAGACCGGCGTCGCGATGGACACGCCACGCTTTGCCTCTTCAGCCAGACGCACGAGCGACTCGTCGTCGAAGCTCGCCACTTCGTTATGCGACTCCGACGCGTAGATCTCGGTCAGTTCCTGCTTCAGCTCGGCGATGTCGCTGGAGCGCTTGTACTCCTCCAGCATCTCACCGATCCGACGACCCATGCCGGCGCAAGCCCAGGCCAGATGGGTTTCGAGGATCTGGCCGACGTTCATGCGCGACGGCACGCCGAGCGGGTTCAGAACGATGTCGACATGCGTGCCATCTTCGAGGAACGGCATGTCCTCGACCGGTACGATGCGCGACACGACGCCCTTGTTGCCGTGACGGCCGGCCATCTTGTCGCCCGGCTGGATCTTGCGCTTCACAGCGACGAAGACCTTGACCATCTTCATGACGCCCGGAGGCATTTCGTCGCCGCGCTGAACCTTTTCGACCTTGTCCATGAAGCGCTGTTCAAGGCGCGACTTGGATTCGTCGTACTGGCCACGCAGAGCTTCGATCTCGCCCTGGACCTTTTCGTCCTCGACGGCGAACATCCACCACTGAGAGCGCGGATACTCCGACACGACAGCGTTGGCGAGCTCGACGCCCTTCTTGAAGCCCTTGGGACCGGCAACCGAAACCTGACCGCGCAGCATGTCCAGAAGACGGCCGTAGACGTTGCGATCGAGGATCGCCTGTTCGTCGTCGCGGTCCTTGGCCAGGCGTTCGATCTCTTCACGCTCGATCGCCATCGCACGTTCGTCCTTTTCGACGCCGTGACGGTTGAAGACGCGGACTTCAACGACGGTGCCGAACGTGCCCGGAGGCATGCGCATCGACGTGTCGCGGACGTCCGAAGCCTTTTCACCGAAGATGGCGCGCAGAAGCTTTTCTTCCGGCGTCATCGGGCTTTCGCCCTTCGGGGTGATCTTGCCGACGAGAATGTCGCCCGGCTGAACTTCGGCGCCGATGTAGACGATGCCCGCTTCGTCGAGGTTCCTCAGCGCTTCTTCCGAAACGTTCGGAATGTCGCGGGTGATTTCTTCCGGACCAAGCTTGGTGTCACGCGCCATCACTTCGAATTCTTCGATGTGGATGGAGGTGAACACGTCGTCCGACACGATGCGCTCGGAGAGCAGGATCGAGTCTTCGTAGTTGTAGCCGTTCCACGGCATGAACGCGACGAGCGCGTTGCGGCCGAGCGCCAGGTCACCGAGATCCGTCGACGGACCGTCGGCGATGATGTCACCCTTGGAGATGATATCGCCGACTGCCACCAGCGGACGCTGGTTGACGCAGGTGTTCTGGTTCGAACGCTGGAACTTCTGCAGACGGTAGATGTCGACGCCCGACTTGCCGGCATCCAGATCTTCCGTGGCGCGCAGAACGATACGCGTCGCGTCGACCTGATCGACAACGCCGCTGCGGCGTGCAGCGATGGCGGCACCCGAGTCACGGGCAACCACCGGCTCCATGCCGGTTCCGACGAACGGCGCTTCGGCGCGTACCAGAGGCACGGCCTGACGCTGCATGTTCGAGCCCATCAGAGCGCGGTTGGCGTCGTCGTTTTCGAGGAACGGGATCAGCGCGGCTGCGACCGAAACCAGCTGCTTCGGCGAGACGTCCATCAGGTTGATGGTATCGCGCGGCGACAGCATGACTTCGCCGGCATGACGGCAAACCACGAACTCTTCGGTGAACTGGCCTTCGGCGTCCAGCTCGGCATTGGCCTGGGCAACGTAGTACTTCGCCTCTTCCATGGCGGAGAGGTAGAGCACTTCGTTGGTCACCTTGCCGTCGATGATCTTGCGGTACGGGCTTTCGATGAAGCCGTACTTGTTGACCCGGGCGAAGGTGGCAAGCGAGTTGATCAGACCGATATTCGGGCCTTCCGGCGTTTCAATCGGGCAGATACGGCCGTAATGCGTCGGATGAACGTCGCGGACTTCGAAGCCGGCGCGTTCACGCGTCAGACCACCCGGGCCAAGTGCCGAAAGACGGCGCTTGTGGGTGATTTCCGACAGCGGGTTCACCTGGTCCATGAACTGCGACAGCTGCGAGGAGCCGAAGAATTCACGCACCGCGGCAGCCGCCGGCTTCGCGTTGATCAGGTCCTGCGGCATGACGGTGTCGATCTCGATCGACGACATGCGCTCCTTGATGGCGCGCTCCATGCGTAGCAGGCCGAGACGGTACTGATTTTCCATCAGCTCGCCGACCGAACGGACGCGACGGTTGCCGAGGTTGTCGATATCGTCGATCTCGCCCTTGCCGTCGCGCAGTTCGACGAGCATCCGGACCACGGCCAGGATGTCTTCCTTGCGCAGAACGCGCATGGTGTCCGGCGCATCGACGTCGAGGCGCATGTTCATCTTGACGCGACCGACGGCCGACAGGTCGTAGCGCTCGGCGTCGAAGAACAGCGAGTTGAACATCGCTTCTGCCGATTCCATGGTCGGCGGCTCGCCGGGACGCATGACGCGGTAGATGTCGAACAGGGCTTCCTGGCGGCTCTCGTTCTTATCGGCAACAAGCGTGTTGCGGATATAGGCGCCGACATTGATGTGGTCGATATCGAGGATCGGGATCTCGTCGAAACCGAGCTTCATCAGTTCGACGAGGTTGCCCTTGCGTTCGCCGGACTTGGCGTCCAGCGCCATTTCCAGTTCTTCGCCGGCTTCCAGGTAGACTTCGCCGGTTTCCGGGTTGACGATATCCTCGGCGACGAAGTTGCCGACCAGATCCTCATCGCTGGCGCGCAGGGCCTTCAGGCCCTTGTCGGTCAGCTGGCGGAGCAGGCGCGGGGTCAGCTTCTTGCCGGATTCGACGACCACTTCGCCGGTATCGGCGTCGATCATGTCGGACAGCGTCTTTGCACCCTTCAGCGTTTCCGGCTGGAAGGGAATACGCCAGCCCTGACCGTCGCGCTGGTAGATCGACTTGGTGTAGAACGTCGACAGGATTTCTTCGCCATCCATGCCCAGCGCCATCAGCAGCGAGGTCGCAGGGATCTTGCGGCGACGGTCGATACGCGCGTAGACGATGTCCTTGGCGTCGAACTCGATGTCCAGCCAGGAACCGCGATAAGGGATGACGCGGGCGGCAAACAGCAGCTTGCCGGACGAGTGGCTCTTGCCCTTGTCGTGGTCGAAGAACACGCCCGGCGAACGGTGCATCTGCGACACGATAACGCGTTCGGTGCCGTTCACGATGAACGTCCCGTTATCGGTCATCAGCGGCATGTCGCCCATGTAGACGGACTGTTCCTTGATGTCCTTGATGGACTTGGCGCCCGTATCCTCGTCGATATCGAACACGATGAGGCGCAGCGTCACCTTGAGCGGTGCCGCATAGGTCAGGTCGCGCTGACGGCATTCCTCGACGTCGAACTTCGGCGGCTCGAATTCGTAGGACACGAATTCCAGCATCGAAGCGCCGGAGAAGTCGGTGATCGGGAACACGGACCGGAAAACGGCGTTAAGCCCCTCGTCGGGGCGGCCGCCTTCCGGCTCCTCGACCATCAGGAACTGATCGTAAGATGCCTTCTGAACCTCGATGAGGTTCGGCATCTCGGTAACTTCGGGGATCTTTCCGAAAAACTTGCGTACGCGCCTGCGACCGTTGAACGAAAGGGTCTGAGCCATCGTCGCTCCTTCAAAAATTGCATCCGGGCCTGCAACGGACGGGATACGCTGGCCAGTCGCCCCCGTCGATCAATGGGTGGTTCAATCTCGTTCCTACGCTCGAGCCGCCGGCCGGATTGCCGGGGGGCCAAAGGAGAAACCATCCTCTTGAAGAACCCATTACCCAAAAGCCGTTTCAAGGGCTTTTGGGTAATCAGTTCGCAGGAATAGAACAACGGGAGAGGGCATTTGTGCCCTCCCCCGTCGCATTCCGATATTACTTGACGTCAACCTTGGCGCCAGCGTCTTCAAGCTTCTTCTTGAGGTCGGCAGCTTCGCCCTTGGAAACGGCTTCCTTGACAGCCTTCGGAGCGCCTTCGACGAGGTCCTTGGCTTCCTTGAGGCCGAGACCGGTGATGGCGCGGACTTCCTTGATGACGTTGATCTTGTTCGCGCCGGCATCCGTGAGGATGACGTCGAACTCGGTCTTTTCTTCTTCAGCCGGAGCAGCAGCGCCAGCGCCGCCAGCAGCAGCAACAGCTACCGGAGCGGCAGCCGAAACGCCCCACTTCTCTTCGAGCAGCTTGGAAAGCTCAGCAGCTTCCAGAACGGTCAGCGAGGAGAGGTCGTCAACGATCTTTGCGAGATCAGCCATAGTCATATTCCTTTTGTTCAGTTCGAACTGGTTTAATTCGGTACAGCGTGAAAAACCGCCTTAAGCGGCTTCGTCCTTCTTGGCGTAGGCTGCAAACACGCGGGCCAGCTGAGCTGCCGGTGCCTGAACAACCCCTGCGATGCGCGTGGCCGGCGTCTGGATCATGCCCAGCAGCTTTGCACGCAGTTCGTCCAGCGACGGCAGGGTCGCGAGCGACTTGACTGCATCGGCGGAAAGGGTTGTTGCGCCCATGGAACCACCCAGAACAACGAGCTTGTCGTTGGTCTTGGCGAAGTCCATGAGGACCTTGGGAGCCGTGATCGGGTCTTGGCTATATGCGATAAGCGTCTGACCCTGGAAGAGATCGATCATCCCTTCCGACTCCGTGCCCTGAAGAGCGATTTTGGCCAGGCGGTTCTTCGCGACTTTGACGCTACCGCCAGCAGCGCGCATCTTCGAACGAAAATCGTTCATCTGTGCGACTGTGACGCCAGCATAGTGGGCCACGACAACCGAACCAGAAGCCTTGAAGACTTCGTTCAGCTCCGTGACGAATTCGCGTTTTTCCGCTCTTTCCACTGTCTGTCTCCAGTTGACAGGACCGACCGAAATCGGACCCTGCCGGGTTGCCTTCTGCCCCAAGGGATCTTGTCATCAAGATACCCGAGCGGCGCTCGAGGATCCTGTCCCCCCGCACTTGAGCCGCAACGGCTTAAGGCACAAGGCACACCAGGTTCGAACCGGAACCTTCAGCAGCGCCTTGCGGCACCCTGGACAATTCTGGTCTTACCCGTCTCATGCAGGCAAAGCGATTAAGGACTTAACCACCCACAATCTCGGACAGGAATTCCGGATTTCTCCGGATTTCCGGACCCGAAGGCCCGGAAATTCTTTTCAACCGGAACCCGAAGGCTCCGGAAACTGATCAGGCGATGACCGTCGACGGCTCGATGCGCACGCCCGGACCCATGGTCGAGGACAGCGCGACGCGCTTGACGTAGTTGCCCTTGGCGCCAGCCGGCTTGGCCTTGACGACCGCATCGGCGAATGCCTTGATGTTTTCTTCCAGAGCCTTGGCGTCGAACGAAGCCTTGCCGATACCGGCATGGATGATACCAGCCTTCTCGACGCGGAATTCGACAGCACCGCCCTTGGATGCCTTGACCGCACCGGCAACGTCCATGGTGACCGTACCCACCTTCGGGTTCGGCATCATGCCACGCGGGCCGAGCACCTTGCCGAGACGGCCGACGAGCGGCATCATGTCCGGCGTTGCGATGCAACGGTCGAAGTCGATCTTGCCGCCCTGGACAATCTCGACCAGGTCTTCGGCGCCGACGATGTCTGCACCGGCAGCCTTGGCTTCGTCAGCCTTGGCACCGCGTGCGAAGACGGCGACGCGAACGTCGCGGCCGGTGCCGTTCGGCAGATTGACGACGCCACGGACCATCTGGTCGGCGTGACGCGGGTCGACGCCGAGGTTCATGGCGATTTCAACGGTTTCGTCGAACTTCGCGGTGGCGCGTTCCTTGACGAGCGAGATTGCGTCGGTGAGAGCAATCAGCTTGGTCGGATCGATGCCTTCGCGGGACTTCTGGACGCGCTTTGCAATCTTGACCATGATTAAGCCACCACTTCCAGGCCCATGGAGCGGGCAGAGCCCTCGACCATCAGCATTGCGCCTTCGACGTCGGCGGCGTTCAGATCCTTCATCTTACCTTCGGCGATCGCACGGACCTGAGCCTTGGTGATGGTACCCACCTTGGCACCCTTGCCCGGGGTCTTCGAACCGGAGGTGATCTTTGCTTCCTTCTTCAGCCAGTAGGTAACCGGCGGCTGCTTCATTGCGAAGGTGAAGGACTTGTCCTGGTAATAGGTGATGACGACCGGGATCGGCATACCCTTTTCCATTTCCTGCGTGGCGGCATTGAACGCCTTACAGAATTCCATGATGTTGATGCCACGCTGACCAAGCGCCGGGCCGATCGGCGGGGACGGGTTTGCCGATCCTGCCTTGACCTGAAGCTTGAGCTGGCCTGCGACTTTCTTAGCCATTTCTCTGCCTTTCGTTGCGACCGGTTACCCGGCCCGTCTTGCCGGTTTCATCCGGCGGCTGCGGTTGCGTGGTTCGGAGAGGGCGCGCGGCTAACGAACGCCATCCTCCCACGCGGGATCGGATGCCTGAGGCAACCGATGGATCAGACCTTTTCGACCTGACCGTATTCGAGTTCGACCGGGGTCGCGCGGCCGAAGATCGACACCTCGACCTTGAGGCGCGACCGTTCTTCGTCGACATCCTGAACGGTGCCGTTGAACGAAGCGAAGGGACCATCCGAGACCCGGACCTGCTCGCCAATCTCGAACGAGATGGACGACTTCGGACGCTCGACGCCCTCCTGGACCTGACCGAGGATGCGATCGGCTTCGAAATCAGGGATCGGAACCGGCTTGTTGTCGGAACCGAGGAAGCCCGTGACCTTCGGCGTATTCTTGATGAGGTGGTAGGCCTCATCCGTCAGGTTGGCGCGCACCAGCACGTAACCCGGGAAGAACTTGCGCTCGGTATCGACCTTGCGGCCGCGGCGCACCTCGACGACCTTCTCGGTCGGCACAAGGATCTTTTCGAACAGATGGTCGAGGCCCTTCTGTCGAGCCTTGTGCTCGATGTCCTCGGCGACCTTCTTCTCGAAATTCGAATATGCGTGGACGATGTACCAACGTGCCGCCATCTTCATCTCCACAAAATCAAATGCTGAAATTCAGCACGAGGCCGATCAGCCAGCCGATCAGCTGGTCCGCGGCAAAGAAGAACAACGCAGCGAAAATCACCATCACCAGCACCATAGCCGTGGAGATCATCGTCTCGCGACGAGAAGGCCAGGTAACTTTCGACGTTTCAGCGCGCACCTGCTGCAGAAACGTAAATGGATTGGTTTTGGATGCCATATCTGCCCACGCAATTACGGCACGTAAAGCTGAAATAGTTCAGCCCCACGCACCGCGTGTCTGTTTTCACCCTACATAAACACCGCATTCCCCTTTCACAAGAGGAAAAGCAATGTTTGGCACAATTTGCCGAATTGGGTTCGGCCGTCCTTCCTCCCACCAATCAACGAGACCATTCCCGTCGCCGCGGAGGACTGGCAGGGGCAGCCGGGCTTGAACCGACGACCTGCGGTTTTGGAGACCGCCGCTCTACCAACTGAGCTATACCCCTAGGTGTCTTTCGAAAGTTGCCCTTCGCAAGCATGGCGCTGCTTTAAAACGCGAATGACCTATTGGCAAGTGGGTTTATCGGGTTCGCTTCACTTTCTCTCGGTCGGCGCCCACTTGTCTGTGGAGGAGATCAACCGCCTCCCCTCGCCCGTCTGGAACCTGTCGCGCAGTCGCGGTTGGCGCCGGTCCCCGGCGCGTTCTCGAAGGTGCAGCGGGTCTCTGGCGGGCGCCCGCAGATCTTGTCGAGCGACGAGAAGCCGACGCAGCGTCCATCCGGCCCGCGGTAACCGGGGCCGCCCTTGCAACCGCATCCGCGACAGGCCGGCCGGTCGGGACATGCGGCATGCACCGGCATACCGGTAAAAAGAATCGCCGGGAGAATCAGCATGATCGCGGCGGTCGCGTCCCACCGTCGCCGGGCTACGGAAGTCTCCACGCCAAAACCTTTCCCGTCACATCCCTGCCCACACTTGAGCGCCTGTCGTCGGCATGCAGATCAGGCTCACCAGCCTGACACAAAAAAAAACGCCCCGCCGTTTCCGGCAGGGCGTTCATCGGGATCCCTTGCGGGAACCAGATTACTCGATGATCGAGGCGACGATGCCGGCGCCGACGGTACGGCCGCCTTCGCGGATAGCGAAGCGCAGCTT
>NZ_JBCIYV010000008.1:0-4230 GCF_050455525.1 Rhizobium sp. 0TCS1.26
AGATGGCTCATCTGACTTTGTCAGATGAGCATGGTCAATGAGAACGATCAAGCCAATCGGGCGATTAGTAAGGCTAAGCTTCATGCATTGCTGCACGTCCACACGCCTCCTATCAACGTGGTCGTCTTCCACGGCCCTGATAGGGAATACTCGTTTTCAGGTGGGTTTCCCGCTTAGATGCCTTCAGCGGTTATCCCTTCCATATATAGCTACCCTGCTATGCCCTTGGCAGGACAACAGGTCCACCAGAGATATGTCCATCCCGGTCCTCTCGTACTAGGGACAGATCCTGTCAATATTCCTACACCCACGGCAGATAGGGACCGAACTGTCTCACGACGTTCTGAACCCAGCTCACGTACCGCTTTAATTGGCGAACAGCCAAACCCTTGGGACCTGCTCCAGCCCCAGGATGCGATGAGCCGACATCGAGGTGCCAAACAACCCCGTCGATATGGACTCTTGGGGGTCATCAGCCTGTTATCCCCGGCGTACCTTTTATCCGTTGAGCGATGGCCCTTCCACGCGGGACCACCGGATCACTATGACCGACTTTCGTCTCTGCTCGACTTGTCAGTCTCGCAGTCAGGCGGGCTTATGCCATTGCACTCGACGACCGATTTCCGACCGGTCTGAGCCCACCATCGCGCGCCTCCGTTACTCTTTCGGAGGCGACCGCCCCAGTCAAACTACCCACCATACACTGTCCCGGATCCGGATGACGGACCGCGGTTAGACATCCATGACGATAAGGGTGGTATTTCAAGGATGGCTCCACGAGAACTGGCGTCCCCGCTTCAAAGCCTACCACCTATCCTACACATGCCGACACGAATGCCAGTGTAAAGCTATAGTAAAGGTGCACGGGGTCTTTCCGTCTGACCGCAGGAACCCCGCATCTTCACGGGGAATTCAATTTCACTGAGTCTATGTTGGAGACAGCGGGGAAGTCGTTACGCCATTCGTGCAGGTCGGAACTTACCCGACAAGGAATTTCGCTACCTTAGGACCGTTATAGTTACGGCCGCCGTTTACTGGGGCTTCGATTCAGAGCTTGCACCCCTCCTCTTAACCTTCCAGCACCGGGCAGGCGTCAGACCCTATACGTCGTCTTAAAGACTTCGCAGAGCCCTGTGTTTTTGATAAACAGTCGCTACCCCCTGGTCTGTGCCACCCCTTCATACTTGCGTAAAAAGGGGTCACGCTTCTTCCGAAGTTACGCGTGCAATTTGCCGAGTTCCTTCAACATAGTTCTCTCAAGCGCCTTGGTATACTCTACCTGACCACCTGTGTCGGTTTCGGGTACGGTCTATAATGATGGAGCTATTTCCTGGAACCGCTTCCCCGCCCACTCAATCCAATAAGAGTGAACAAGTTACGCAATCCGTCACTACCACCAGGCCCACGAATATTAACGTGGTTCCCATCGACTACGCGTTTCCGCCTCGCCTTAGGGGCCGGCTAACCCTGCTCAGATTAACTTTAAGCAGGAACCCTTGGTCTTTCGGCGAGGGGGTCTCTCACCCCCTTTATCGTTACTCATGTCAACATTCGCACTTCCGATACCTCCAGAGGCCCTCACGGGTCCTCCTTCACTGGCTTACGGAACGCTCCGCTACCACGTGGATAAATCCACATCCTCAGCTTCGGTGCATGGCTTCAGCCCCGTTACATTTTCGGCGCAAAGACCCTTATTTAGACCAGTGAGCTGTTACGCTTTCTTTAAATGATGGCTGCTTCTAAGCCAACATCCTGGTTGTTTTGGGATCCTCACATCCTTTCCCACTTAGCCATGACTTGGGGACCTTAGCTGGAGGTCAGGGTTGTTGCCCTCTTCACGACGGACGTTAGCACCCGCCGTGTGTCTGCCGACTAGTACTCCTCGGTATTCGGAGTTTGGTTAGGATCAGTAAGACGGTGAGTCCCCATAGCCCATCCAGTGCTCTACCCCCGAGGGTATTCGGTCGACGCTCTACCTAAATAGATTTCGCGGAGAACCAGCTATTTCCGAGTTTGATTGGCCTTTCACCCCTAGCCACAAGTCATCCCAATCTATTGCAACAGATGCGGGTTCGGCCCTCCAGTTGGTGTTACCCAACCTTCAGCCTGCTCATGGCTAGATCACTCGGTTTCGGGTCTAATGCATCTAACTAAATCGCCCTATTCAGACTCGCTTTCGCTGCGCCTACACCTACCGGCTTAAGCTTGCTAGATACACTAAGTCGTTGACCCATTATACAAAAGGTACGCAGTCAGCCTTGCGGCCTCCTACTGTTTGTAGGCATCCGGTTTCAGGTTCTATTTCACTCCCCTTGTCGGGGTGCTTTTCACCTTTCCCTCACGGTACTTGTTCGCTATCGGTCATGCACGAGTACTTAGGCTTGGAGAGTGGTCTCCCCATGTTCAGACAGGATTTCTCGTGTCCCGCCCTACTCAAGGACAATCAGTGTTCTACGCTTACGGGGCTATCACCCATTCTCGCCAGGTTTTCCAACCTGTTCAGCTTTATTCCTGATTGCCACTGGCCTGGTCCGCGTTCGCTCGCCACTACTTACGGAGTCTCGGTTGATGTCCTTTCCTTCGGGTACTTAGATGTTTCAGTTCCCCGAGTTCGCTTCTAACCCCTATGTATTCAGAGCTAGATACCTTATCGCGACATCTAGAAACCATTTCGGTTCTCACTCACGCTTGTTCCGCACGTTCCCGTGCGGCGCTGCGTGGGCGCGCCGGACGACCGGCGACGCGCTACCGCGCTGCAAGCTGCCACACTCGAACATCGAGCATGCCACCAGTACAGGCCGATAGGCCGTCGGCGATCGTTCGCCGTAACGTCGGGTCAAAAACCCGACAACCAAAATGATTTTCTAGATGTCTAAGGTGGGTTTCCCCATTCGGATATCCATGGATCAAAGCTCATTCGCAGCTCCCCACGGCTTTTCGCAGCGTATCACGTCCTTCTTCGCCTGTGCATGCCAAGGCATCCACCAAATGCCCTTACGACACTTAATCGTTCTCATTGCCAATGCTCATCCCAACCTGGAGGCAAAAGGCATAAGGCAATAGCCATCAGGGAAAACCCTAATGCCGACTGCCTATTCCCTACTGCCTCGCAGATATCCGATTACCTTTTACAATCGGACCTGTCAGATGCCATCGACGTGTTCGACAGGTCTGCTTTATTGGAGCTACGCCGAGCAGCTCGCTTGCAGCCTGTCTTAAGACCAGCTTCTCGAGATCAAATCCGGGACCGCGCGGTCAGGCAACGGTCATCAGTAATCCATCAGAGGTGCCATTCGGCACGAATGCCTTAGAACACCAACAACAGACGACCAGAGTGACAAACTTCCTACCTTCTCCGGTCCCTCCTTCGTATCCGGCCGGCTAGGCCATCAACGACATCATTGGAACCGGCATCGGACACATGCCCTGCCTTGCGGCAAAACACATACCTGGAAGCCTCCAGATCAATCTTCTCTTCACGATTTTTGCAGAACAGGCACAAAGCATACGCTCTGTGCAAACTTGTTTTTCTTCAGAAGACAATTCTTGTGCTCACGCGCCAAAGGCGCTCCGCAGGGGCGCCAGATCCTGGCGACGCGCTACCGCGCTGTATGGCTGCCACGCTCAATCGTGAGCAGACCACCAGTACAGGCCGTGAGGCCGTCGCCGACCGTTCGGCGCGCCGTCCGCAGGCAGCAGCCAAAGGCTGCGCTCGCCGTGAGGACCAAATATGGTGGAGCTTAACGGGATCGAACCGTTGACCCCCTGCTTGCAAAGCAGGTGCTCTCCCAGCTGAGCTAAAGCCCCAATCTCGTCAGGGAATAGGCAGTAGCCAATTGGCATCAGCAACAAAGCCCGTCCATCAACACCATAATCCACACGATCGTATTCAACATTGAATGCGCCACCCATACAGGCTCAGAGAGCCGTCGCCAAGCGTTTGGCGCCCTCGTGGAGTGCAGGACCAAAGGTCCGAACAGCACGTGAACGCAAACAACCGTTTGCTGCTAAGCAAATGGTGGGCCCGGGTAGACTCGAACTACCGACCCCACGCTTATCAAGCGTGTGCTCTAACCAACTGAGCTACGGGCCCATTCAGTCAAACCGGTCGTGCGGTTTTTTGTCTTCATGAAGAAAGAGAAACGTGGTCGGCGGATCTCGCCATACCGATACCATGTGGCCTGAATGAACAGGCCGGCATCGGCGTATTTCGTTTGCGATCGTGACCTA
>NZ_JBCIYV010000009.1:0-726 GCF_050455525.1 Rhizobium sp. 0TCS1.26
ATCTCGACTTCTTCACCAACCTTGACGATGCCACGCTCGACGCGGCCGGTCACGACCGTGCCGCGACCCGAGATCGAGAACACGTCTTCGATCGGCATCAGGAACGGCAGGTTGATCGGACGCTCAGGCGTCGGGATGTAGGCGTCGACCTGAGCCATCAGCTCGCGGATCGCGTCTTCGCCGATCTTCTTGTCCGAATCTTCAAGAGCGGCCAGAGCCGAACCCTTGACGATCGGGATGTCGTCGCCCGGGAAGTCGTAGGACGACAGAAGCTCGCGCACTTCCAGCTCGACGAGCTCGAGGAGTTCGGCGTCGTCGACCTGGTCGACCTTGTTGAGGAACACGACGATCGCCGGAACGCCAACCTGACGGGCAAGCAGGATGTGCTCGCGGGTCTGCGGCATCGGGCCGTCGGCGGCCGAGCACACCAGGATCGCGCCGTCCATCTGCGCTGCACCGGTGATCATGTTCTTGACGTAGTCGGCGTGGCCGGGGCAGTCGACGTGCGCATAGTGACGGGCAGGCGTCTCGTATTCGACGTGAGCCGTCGAGATCGTGATGCCGCGCGCCTTTTCTTCCGGTGCAGCGTCGATCTGGTCATACGCCTTGAATTCACCGAAGTACTTCGTGATCGCTGCCGTCAACGACGTCTTGCCGTGGTCAACGTGACCGATCGTGCCGATGTTGACGTGAGGCTTGTTGCGCTCAAACTTGCTCTTTGCCATT